>NZ_NSFZ01000030.1:0-2652 GCF_002294915.1 Mesorhizobium sp. WSM3879
GCGCCGAGCAGCGACGATCCGAGCCACCAAATGAGCCTCTATGTCGTCGATCGCGGCGTGGACAACGACTCGAATCCGACCGAGAACGACGGCAAGATCTATGAATTCCATTTGAACGATTGGCTGCTCGCCTGATCTGACAGGGGGAGCGACCGCCAACAAACAAATACCCCGACCGCGGCGTGCCGCCAGCGATCGGGGTATCAAAATTGAAGCAAAGACGCGAAAGCGCGCCGCCCGGATCCATTTCCGCGCGACGCGCTTTTGGTTCTCAAAACGCTGCTTCAGCGACCCTGACGGTCAACCTTACGACTGGCCGGGAGGCCCGAGGTGAATGTGGTTTTTGTCGCCCCAGCCGTTGCCCGGGCGTGTTCCTCCCGATTTGGCGATTGCTCTGGAGTTCAGGCTGGTGCCGAGCAGAACCGTTATGGCCGGTGGAGTCACCGCCGCAAAACGCCCTGCCTTCTTGAGAAAGTCCCGGCGCGCCTGAGCCTCTGAAACGAGGACTTCCTGCGTCCTTTCCGAGCGTTTCGTGCTTTCGGTTGGCATGACGATTCTCCCATGCGGGTTCCAAAGTATCACAACAGCTTATGTTTCCCGATGCCAGGATACTAGTTCACCAAAAGGCTTAGATTTTCGCGCTTGGAAGCAAAAGCGTACGAGCGATGCGCCGCGCGAAATCGGACGAGCCCCCCCTCGCCGAACCCCTGGCGCTTAGAAACCGCCGCGTTCCCCAAATCAAATTCCCGGCCAGGCGCAACGGAGCGCCGATGATCGGGTGGGTCGCCGTGAAGACGCGCCTCCAGTGCTGGAAACGGACGATCGGACGCCGGGCGCATCTTGCCGGGATCCTGGTTCCGAAGAAGTGATGCAAGGCCAGCAGCTGGGCGTCCAGCGCATTGCGGGCGCTTCGGTCCGACATGGATGCCTGCAGCGCGCTCCAGTCCACGTTCTCGGTCTCCGCCAATTGTGCCAGGTCGTGAAGATGCCTGAGATCAATCCTTCCGCGCCAGTAGTCGCCCTCCTTAAACAGGTCGTGCACGATCCAGTGCAGAGCCCGGGACTGGGCAGTAGGAATATTCACCCGCAAATCGTCGTGCTGGACGAACATAGGGGGTTCAAAGTCGATCGCCCGGCGCGCCCGGAGTTCCAGCATTCCGGCATCCTGCTCACGCGCCATGCCTCGCTCGCCTGCCACCTCGGCATAGCCGAGCTCTTCAAGGCAGATTTGGGCGGCGGCCTCTTCGGCCGGCTCCACGGCCAAATCGAGGTCGCTTGTCATCCTGCTGGGAGCCCGGCCTGCCGGCGCAAGGAACAAGGGAACAGCGCCCTTGAGCAGGAGCGGAACGATGCCGCGGCCATTAAGCGCCGCAACGGCTTCGAGCAGTTGGGCGCGCAGCCGCAGGTTCCGCTCCCGATTGCAGTCGTGAACGAACCGGAGATATTCGTACACGTCCTGCGGCAGCCGGTGGATCTGGCCGGCGCGCGCGAGGGAGGAGAACAAATCCGGCGTGAGCAAAGTGCGATTGGCCAGAGCGATTACGGCGTGCCAATCGGCCCCGTCGGCCGGACTGCCGCGAAGTCCGGCGATCAGAGCCTCGAGCGCGTTGCCTCTGTGTCTCACCGGCATGCCTTCGTGATCAGCTCTACTGCATCATCGAGCTTCGAATAGCTCAGACAATAGGTGCCCGCCGATCCGATTACTTGGGTCAGAGTGTCGAAGGCGCTGCCGCTCAACTCTCGGCCGGGTGCGAACGCCCCGTTGAGCAGCACACGCAATGCGCTGGCCGGGTCGATCGGCTCGAGGCAAGCTTTCGCGTCGCGACCTCGACGAAGCTGGATTACATAGCCGATTGGTATGGGGGAGGACGGCACGACCTCGCTGGGCACCGCAAACCGAACTCGCCTGCGGTCCGGCCGGCGACAAACCGGAACAGCGTCGAGATTGGGGTAGCGTTCGGCCAAAAGCGACCATGCTCCCGCCTTGACGGCGGGCGCAAACGGCAGACCAATGCCATGTCCCCGGGAGTCCAACAGCGTCACATCGTCAGATGCGAAACCGAACCCTGCATTGACCAGCGCCAGGGTCAACGTAGTCTTGCCTGCGCCCGGGTTGCCGCAGAGAAGCACGATGCGCTCATTTTTGAGAAGCGCAGCCGCGTGCAGAGCAAGTTCGTAGGCGCTGCGATCGAGGACCTCGATCAGCATCTGCCCTTTCAGCATGACGGGGAGCTCGTCGGGCGCGCAGGACAGAATCCAGTCGCCATCCCGGAACAGGTGGACCCGTCCCTCATGCTCGACCAGCTGGAACAGAATGTCGGCAGTCTCTCGCCGGACCTCGAGATGCCGGAACACGGCGACCGCGGGAAAGGCGCGGGCTGCAGGGTACTCGATGCGTACGGAAAGGCCCGCGATGGCGACCACCTGGCTCACAGCCTCTCGAGCCGGCACAGACGGCGGTGCGTCGGGCCGTATCAAGCTCAGCCGCTGCCAATCCCTCAGCGCGGCCTCGACATGCCTGTTTGCCTCGATGCCATCGACGCCGGCGCCGGGGCGGCGCGGGCCCGCGGGGGGGGCCGCCGGGGGCCGGGCGGGGGGGGGGGCGGACGCCGGGGGCGGGTGGTTTGTGGGGCCCCGGGGCGGGGCGGGGGG
>NZ_NSFZ01000031.1:0-2381 GCF_002294915.1 Mesorhizobium sp. WSM3879
CCCCCCCCCCCCCATCCCCCCTCGGTTTTTGGGCGGGGGGGCTGGCTTTTTCATACACCCCCCGGCCTTGTGCTGCCCCCCCCCCCCCGCGCCCCGCCCCCCCCCCGCGGCCGGGCCCGCCTGTTGACCGGCAATGGCCGGTCATTTGGACTTCCAGCAATTCCAGGAAAAGCGTGAAGCGGTTTTCCTCCGGAATTGCATCCAAAGCAAGGTAGAGGCGAGAGGCGTGGCTGAGCAGACTTCAACCGCCAATGCATGGCCGGCTAACTCCGCAGCGGCCGATCTGATCCCTCCCGGCCGCAAGCGCCTCGGCTGGGCCCTGATGATCGCCGCGACGCTCGTGCTGCTGGCGACGATCGTCATGCAGATCCTTTACAAGACTGAGGTCGACACGATCGGCTTCTATACCTGGCGTCCGGTGGTCTACGCCTATGTGCTGTGGGGCGTGGCGCTCGGCGCCTGGCAAGTGCTGACGCGCGGCGAGGACGGCCAGCGCGCGCTGTTCCTGCTGCCGGCGCTGCTCTTCACCGTCGCCATGGTGATCTTCCCGACGCTGTTCGGCTTCTATATCGCGCTCACTGACTGGAACCTCAGCTCCTTCGCTGGCCGCAGGTTCAACGGTCTCGACAATTTCTGGCAGATGCTGGCCGACCCCTACTACCGCAACGCGCTCTTCAACATGGTCCTCTATGTGCTGGCGGTGCTGGTCGAATATGTCATCGCCTTCGGACTGGCGTTGCTGCTCAACGCGCAGATCCGCGCCAGGAAATTCTTCCGTGTGGTCTTCCTGCTGCCGCTCATGCTGTCGCCGGTGGCGGTCTCCTGGATGGTCGGCAAGTCGCTGATGGAATACCGGTTCGGACCGGCATCGACGCTGGCGCGCCATCTCGGCTGGGACAATCCCGCCTTCTTCTCCGACCCGATCATCGCGCGCATCTCGATCATGGTGCTCGACGCCTGGACCTTCATTCCGTTCATGATGATCATGCTGCTCGCCGGCCTGCAGGCAATGTCGCGCGAGGTGATCGAGGCGGCGCGCGTCGACGGCGCGACGACATGGCAGACCTTCTGGCAGGTTACCTTCCCGCTGATGCTGCCGGTGTCCGTGACGGCGGTGATCCTGCGCATCATCTTCAAGCTGAAGCTCGCCGACATCATCATTACGGTGACCTCCGGCGGGCCGGGCGGCGCCACCGATTCCGTTTCGAGCTTCATCTACCGCGAATATCGCGACCGTTCGAATGTCGGCTACGGCACCATGCTCGCCATGGTCTATCTGATCATCATCGTCGTGTTCGTCACCTGGCTGCTGAAGCTCGCCAGTCGCTTCGTGCGCAACGTCAACTGAGCGTCCATATGAGCGTCCAGACCACCGAATACACCGTTTCCGATATCCGCTCCCCGGCGGCCTTCCTCGCCAGCCGCGTCTTCATCTATGGCGCGCTGGTGTTCTGGTCCTTCGTCTGCCTTTTCCCGATCTATTGGACGATCACCACTTCGTTCAAGTCGGCGGTCGATGTCACGCAGGGGCACCTCATCCCCTTCGTCGACTTCCAGCCAGACTGGAAGGGCTGGCGCTCACTCGGGCTGTCGCCGGATTCGATCGTCCAGACCTCGACGGTGCGCGACGAGTTCCTGAAACGCTTCATGAACTCGGTCATTACCTCTGTCGGCGCGTCGAGCCTCGCTATCATCATCGGCAGCCTCGCCGCCTATGGCCTGACCCGATACCGCTACAAGTTCGCCTGGTTCAAGAACGAGGACATCTCCTTCTTCTTCCTCTCGCAGCTGATCCTGCCGCCGGTGGTGCTGGCGCTGCCCTTCCTGGTGCTTTACCGCGAAGTGGCCCTGCTCGACACCCGCATCGGCCTTGTGCTCCTCTACACGCTGATGGTGCTGCCGATCGTCATCTGGATCATGCGCGACCAGTTCAACTCCATTCCCGTCGAGCTCGAGGAGGCGGCACTCGTCGACGGCCTGTCGATCTGGGGCGCCTTCTTCCGCATTGTCATGCCGATCGCGCTCCCCGGCATGGTCGCCGCCTTCATCCTGGCGATGGTGCTCTGCTGGAACGAATATTTCTTCGCCGCCCTTCTGACGTCGACGGATGCCAAGACCATCCCAGTTATGGTGGCGAGCCAGACCGGCTCGCAAGGTATCAACTGGTGGTCGATGGCAGCCCTGGCGACAGCAGCCATCACGCCGCTGGCGATCATCGGCATCGCGCTCGAACGCTATCTGATCATGGGCATGACGGCCGGTTCGGTGAAGTAGCCGCCTTCCCCTTCTTGTGGGAGAAGCGAGCTAGAGCGGGATGAAATTGTTGGGAGTCGTTGAGGATTCCCAAATCAGCGGGTTTATGATTCACCATTCATGCTGGG
>NZ_NSFZ01000032.1:0-1760 GCF_002294915.1 Mesorhizobium sp. WSM3879
AGGCGGAGCAACAGCTTGAGAATGCCGTCTGCGACAAGCGGGTCGAGCGCGCTGGTTACCTCGTCGCAGATGATGAGCTTGGGCTTGGCAGCGAGCGCTCGGGCAATGCAGACCCTCTGCTTCTGCCCGCCCGAAAGCTCAGCCGGATAGCGGTCGACGAAACCCTTGCCCATCTCAATCTCATCAAGTAGCTCGCCGACGCGGGCGTCGCGCTCCTGTCCTCGCATGCCAAAATAGAATTCAAGCGGCCGGCCAATGATGGTGCCCACCGTCTGGCGGGGATTCATCGCCACGTCGGCCATTTGATAGATCATTTGCAGTTGTCGAAGATCATCCCTGGATCGGTCTGCGAGCCTGGGCGCGAGCATGCGGTTAGCGAAGGTGATGCTGCCGGCAATCGGGGGCAGCAGCCCCGTGATGACGCGTGCCAGGGTGGATTTTCCGGAGCCCGACTCGCCCACGACAGCGAGCGTTTGGCCCGGATGGATGTCAACCGAGACGTGCTGCAGAACTTTCACGGCATCGCCCCCATAAGCGGCAGTGATGTTCCTCACCGACAAAAGAGGCTGCTGCGCCGGATCCTTCTCCTCATGATCAATTGAACGCACCGAAACGAGCGCCTTGGTGTAGTCAATACGCGGCGCCTCGATGACTTGTCGTGTTTCGCCGTGCTCCACCATTTTGCCATCTCGCAGCACCATGATCTCGTCCGAGACCTGGGCCACCACCGCGAGATCGTGAGTGATGTAGAGTGCCGCGACGCCAGTGTCGCGAATGGCATCCTTGATGGCTGCCAGGACGTCAATTTGGGTCGTCACGTCGAGCGCCGTAGTCGGCTCGTCGAATACGATCAGGTCGGGTTCGGAGCAAAGTGCCATTGCAGTCATCACGCGCTGCAACTGGCCGCCAGAGACCTGATGTGGATAGCGGGATCCAATTTTTTGAGCGTCCGGCAAGCGGAGTTTCTTGAACAATGCTATAGCGCGCTTTTCCGCCTCGGCCCTGGTCCCGAGACCGTGCAGAAGCGCTGCTTCCACCACCTGGTCCATGAGCCGATGCGCCGGGTTGAAAGCGGCGGCAGCCGACTGCGCAACATAGCACACCTCGCTGCCGCGAACTTTTCGCAATCCCTTGACGCCGCCTTGCAGAATGTCCCGGCCGTTGAGCAGGACCTCGCCGCCTGTGATGCGGACACCGCCGCGTCCATACCCCATTGCGGACAGGCCTATGGTCGACTTGCCGGCGCCCGATTCGCCGATCAGTCCGAGTACCTTGCCTCGCTTCAAAGCCAGCGACACGCCGTCGACAATGGTGACGTCGCGCGGCTTCTCGTTCGGTGAGTAGACAGTCGCCTCGACCTTAAGGTTACGGATTTCGAGCAGAACGCCGCTTTCGCGCCGCGGTTTCGCGTGGACATTTGCCATTAGTCGCGACCTCCCTTGAAGCTGGTGGTGCGAGTGAGCACCCAGTCGACGACCAGATTGACGGAGATCCCCAACCCTGCGATCGCGGCGGCCGGGATGAGTGCGGCAGGAATGCCGAAGACGATGCCGTCCTTGTTTTCCATCACCATGCCGCCCCAATCTGCGTCCGGCGGTTGCACGCCAAGGCCCAGGTAGGATAGCGCCGACAGGAACAGCACCGAAAAGATGAAGCGCAGACCCAGTTCAGCCACTAAGGGCGACATTGCATTGGGCAGGATCTCGCGAAAAATGATCCAGCCAAGACCCTCTCCCCGCAACTTGGCTGCTTCTACGAAG
>NZ_NSFZ01000033.1:0-1738 GCF_002294915.1 Mesorhizobium sp. WSM3879
TTCACGGCCAAGGAAGGCGACGTTTGGAGCTGCGGCAAGGGCAGTACGAAAGAGGCTGCTACGAACAATGGAACAGTAGTCGCAGTAATGCGCGTCATTAACCTCAAGGTCGCATAAGTGCACACGACGCGCGGGAACTAGCGCCATCTATCGGGAATGCCTAAGTCGCGCCGATATGACGGACAGGTGGCCCGGTAGCCTTTTCCACTGTCTCTAGGGGGGCACCGGGCCTTGGCCGGTTAGGTTTAGGAGAACGCGAGGCCGGCGAGCAAGTACTAGCGCACTGGTTGTTGATCAGAAAATTCAGCCAAAAGGACAATCGCCGACAATGAACAACGGCTGGACTTCGTCATCAAACCTGTCGGCCCTCCGGGACCGGTTCGGCGCTGATGCTCCGGCGATGGAATGGGACTTGCGGCCGAGGATGAAATGCGCGGTCTGTGGCGTATCAAGCTGACCTATTCGCCAGACACCAGCCACCGCAAAGGAGTCTGAGGTCAGGGCGTGCGTTTCGTCTGCCGCCGCCGCCACATCCTATTGTCCGTTTGTCGACCACGGTTCGGGATTTCGGACCGAGGCAGCATTGGCCCATCAGGGCCAAATACAATTCCCGCATCCTCCAGGGCTTGGCGGATAGCGGCAACATGGCGGGGGTTCGGGTTCCTCGATCCGTTCTCAAATTCGATGATCGTTGGTTCGCTAATATGCGCTTTGGCAGCGAGCCGCACTCGCGACCAGCTCAACAGAGCTCGTGCGGCCTTTGATTGCTTCCCCGACAGTAGGGCTCGTCTGTGCATAGGCGTTGAACATTAACGTCCCTAAAATATGCCGTCGGCTTGGTGAGGGGTCCTCAAATATTCGTGAGCCCGCGAACTCAGATCGCGGGCGGGGCGGGTCACCCTAGGCGTGGATCAGATTGGGGCCCACGGTGGGCCTTCAAGTTCGATGCCGCGATGTGGTGAACGAGCGGCTACTATGCAGGGCTAGATTTCGAGGTCACCTCGAACATTTCGAATATGGCGCGAGCTGTAAAAATCGCCTGATCCCGAACATGTACAAAGAGTTCGAGCCGGTCTTCAATTGAAATAACCTCGACCGCCATCTCGGCCAACGCCTCAATGCCTGTCGTCTTACTGCATGGATGCCATCCAGTTCCGCGCCGGTTTCATCCGTCACCTGAGATGAGGCGTTGAACGTGTCGAAGAAGTAGCGGTTCATCGAGTGCCCAGCGCTTTTGCCTCACGCTCTAAAGTCTCGCGGTCGTTTCCGTGCTTGGCGATCAGTTTCCGGACCTGAGGGATCGAGAGCCCGAATTTGCTGGCGAAGTAGCCAACCTCATATTCCTGATCCCCAGACACCCGGTCACGGTCGCGCGAATCGCGTTTGCTTTTGACGTCCGCCATGCCTCGTTCCTCTCCCTCTGCTAAAGGAAAGACGCGCGGGACGAGAATGTTCCTTCTGTCCGCTTGGGGCCACGCGCAGCAGCCGCGATAAGTGCTCTCGATGCATCAACTGCATGTCTGGAGCAACGCGACCGACCCCGGAGGTGTAGCCGTCTGGTGGCAACATGAAGCGCGTTCCTTGCGCATGAAATGGCGGCGGCTCTGCGGCTCTGGTTAGCGATTCCTGATTATTCGACGATCGCAACCGACTGGGCTGAGGGGATGTCCTTCATCCCGAGACTCGAGCAGTTCTGTTTGATGGTCGTGCTGCCGGACCACTGTATCTTGTCGGCGAC
>NZ_NSFZ01000034.1:0-1698 GCF_002294915.1 Mesorhizobium sp. WSM3879
ACCTGCGCCTCGAACAGCTCGTGGATGCACTTGTGCGACGGATAGTCCGCTTCCGTCCGGTTCAGCTCCTCCAAAAGATGGGCGCGTTCGGCGGCCGGCAGGATGTCGAGCTCTCGCACCGGCTTGCCGGGCGCCTGCTCCAATGCCTGAGCCAGCTCTTCGAGCGCCCGCTGCATGTAGCCGCAGACCCGGTCCCCACAGATCGGCTCCACCACCTGTGCGGTGAGGCCGAGCGCATCGCCAAAATCCTCCACCGACAGGCTCAGCGGATAATTGGTGCGCTCCTCCTCGCCCAGCCATTCGATGCCGGCCAAGACATCGTCCGTGCTGGCGGCCGGCGTGTTGTGGCGATAGTTCATGAGCGCACTGAACAGCGGCGCCGGTGCTGCAACGCCGCTGCAGCGCTGCGCCAGCGCCAGCGAGGCATGCTCATGCGCCAGCAGCTGCGAAAGCCGCCCGTGCGTGGCCCGCACGCTGGCCTCGACCCCGGTGCCGTCGAGGTCGAGCCGCACCGGCAAGGTGTTCATGAACAGGCCGAGCGCGCGGTCGGCGCCGGGCCCGGCCTGCATGCGGCCAAACAGCACCGTGCCGAACACAACCTGCTCGCGCCCGCTGCTCAGCGCCACCACCTGGCCCCAGGCCAGGTGACAGAGGCTCGCCAGGCTCACACCCAGCCGCCGCGCCTGCGCCCGCAGCCGATCATTGAGCGCGGCCGGCAGCATCCGATGCGCCTCGCCGACCCCGCTGCCGTCGCCATGCACCTCGCTTAAACCGAACGGCAGGCTCGGCTCCTCGATGTCGCCCAGCATCTCCCGGAAGAACGCTTCATGCTCTTCGGAGGAAGCTCCTAGACGCGCCTGCGCCACCAGATTGCGGAACGGGTGCGGCGCACCAAGCTCATGCGCGCGACCCTCCAGAACCGCCCGCACCTCGCCGCGCATCACTTCCGAGGCGGTGTGATCCCCGATCAGGTGATGTTGCAGCTCCAAAAGCAGCCAGCGCCCGCCACCCGGCTCGCGCGCGATCACAAACCGCAACAAGGGCGCCCGGCCAAGCTCGAGGCGGTATTGGCGCGGATCGTACCGGCGCTTCAGTTGCTCATGACCGGGATCGCCATTCTCGTCCAGCTCGACCTCGGCAACCTCCAGCCGCGCACGACGCCACACCACCTGGGCCCGGCTCGACAGTCCATCCCAGACAAAGGCCGTGCGCAGCACGTCGTGACGGTCCACCACTTGCTGGACCGCATCAAGATAGCGCTCCAACAGGGCGCGGTCGGCAAAGGCCATCTGGGAGACCAGCAGATATGGATCGCCCTTCCCGGCCAACAGGTGATGGAACAGGATGCCGTCCTGCAGCGGCGACAGGCCATAGATATCCTGGATGTTGCCAACCCCGCCCGGCACAGTCGCCACCGCCTGGTCGATCTCTTCCTGGCTCAGCTCGATCAGCGGCAGCATCGGTGGCGTGATCGCGAGAGTGTGCTCGTCGATCAGGTTGGCCGGCACGGCCACCTCGCTAAGGCTGCCAAGGCTGGCGGCCAGATCGCAAAGCACCGGCCGGGCCAACAGGGTGCGCACCTCGACCCCGAGCGACCGCCGCCGCAGCCGCTCCATCAGCTGCACCGCCAGCAGCGAATGGCCGCCGAGCTCGAAGAAGTGGTCGTGGCGGCCGACCCGATCGAGCCCCAGAAGCTCG
>NZ_NSFZ01000035.1:0-1644 GCF_002294915.1 Mesorhizobium sp. WSM3879
CGAGCTTCTGGGGCTCGATCGGGTCGGCCGCCACGACCACTTCTTCGAGCTCGGCGGCCATTCGCTGCTGGCGGTGCGGCTGCTGAGCCGGCTCTCGCCGGCCGTCGGTGTCGAGGTGCCGCTGTCGACGCTCTTCGCCAGGCCGGTGCTTTGCGATCTGGCGGAAAGCATCGTTGAAGATTTGAGCCGCGCCGATCGCAAAGACCTGCCGGCGATTGTTGCCGTCTCGCGCGATGAGCCGCTTGCGCTCTCCTTCGCCCAGCAGCGGCTGTGGTTCCTGGCGCAGCTGGACGAGGCCGGCACCAATTACCACATCCCGATGGCCTTGCGGCTGACGGGCCGGCTCGATCGGGCGGCCCTGCAGCGCAGCCTCGATGGTGTGTTTGCGCGTCACGAGGCGTTGCGCCATGTTTTTGTCGCGCCCGACGGCAAGCCCTGGGTCCGGGTCCTGCCGGCGGATGCTGGTCTGCCGCCGGTCGAGCACGACCTGTGCGGCCGGGCCGATGCTGAGGCGGCCCTTGAGGACCTGTGCCGTGAAGAGGCGCACACGCCCTTCGACCTGTCGCGCGGGCCGATGATCCGCGCTCGCCTGATCCGGCTGTCGCATGAGGAGCACGTCTTCCTGCTGACGCAGCATCACATTGTCTCGGATGGCTGGTCGATGGGCGTGCTGGTGCGGGAACTCGGTCAGCTCTACCGGGCCTTCGCTGCCGGGCATGATGATCCCTTGGCGCCGCTCGGCATCCAGTATGCGGACTATGCTGCCTGGCAGCGGCAGTGGCTGTCGGGGGACAGGCTGCAGAGCCAGGCCCGTCACTGGCGCGAGGCCCTGTCGGGGGCTCCTGCTCGCCTTGCCTTGCCGACGGACCGGCCGCGCCCAGCCCAGCAGTCGTTTGCCGGGGCCGGCGTGCCGGTGGTCATCGATCCGGCGCTGACGCGCGGGCTGAAGCGGCTGGCCAGCCAGCAGGGCACGACCTTGTTCATGACGGTGCTGGCGGCCTGGGCGGCGGTTCTGTCGCGCCTGTCAGGGCAGGACGACATCGTCATCGGCGTGCCGAGCGCCAATCGCGGCCGGCGCGAGATCGAAGAGCTGATCGGCTTCTTCGTCAACACGCTTGCGCTTCGCCTGGATCTGTCGGGCGCGCCGAGCGTGGCGCAGCTTCTGCAACGCACGCGGCGCACCGCGCTTGCCGCGCAGGAGCATCAGGACCTGCCGTTCGAGCAGGTGGTTGAGATCGTCAAGCCGCAGCGCGCGCTCGACCACACGCCGCTGTTCCAGGTGATGCTGGCCTGGCAGGACGCGGCCGTCGAGCGGCTTGACCTGCCCGGGCTCGCGGTCGAGGCTGTGGGCAATGCCTACGACCAGGTCAAGTTCGACCTGGAGCTGAGCCTTGGCGAGAGCGGCGAGGAGCTCGCCGGAAAGCTGCACTATGCGACCGCACTGTTCGACGAAGCCACGATCGAGCGGCAGCGCGGCTATCTCTTGGCGCTGCTGCGGGCGATGGTTGCCGATGCCGCGCAGCCGGTGGGCCGCATCGAGCTGCTGCCGCGCGAGGAGCGGACTTACCTTTTGGAGGAGCTGAACCGGACGGAAGCGGACTATCCGTCGCACAAGTGCATCCACGAGCTGTTCGAGGCGCAGGT
>NZ_NSFZ01000036.1:0-1160 GCF_002294915.1 Mesorhizobium sp. WSM3879
GGATGAGCGACTATCTGAGGTGTCAAGTTGCATTTGCGAACTCGCTTCGCGCGTCGCGTGCTTTTGCATTGAGAATGACGAGCAGCTTTCTGGCGAGAGCGATGCGGATGACCATCTTTTCCTTTCCAGCGGCCTGCAACCGGTGCTGGAAGGCGGCCAGGTGCGGATCGTATTTGGCAACGATGCGGGCAACGAGGAAGAGCACGCCCCGGGGCCCGGCGCGACCGCCACGCACCGGTCTTCGGCCGCTGCGCTTACCGCTGTCATTGGCGATTGGCGCCAAGCCGGCCAGCTTGGCGATGGCCTTGTTGGACAGGATGCCGATCTCGGGCAATTCGGCCATCAGGCGAGCAACGCTGCGCGAGGCGATCCCTTTGAGCGAGCGAAAGGCGCGGTCAAGGCATGCCCACAACGGGTCGTCGTCGATCAGCGAGGCGATCTCGCCCTCGAGCCTGCGGCTCTGGCGCACGAGCAACGCGATGACCTCATCGAGGCTGGCGATGGTTTCGGTGTCGGCGGCAGCACTCTTGCGCTGCTTCTGGATGGTGAGATCGCCGGTGACCTGACCGAGCCGTGCCACCAAGGCCTTGAGCCGCTGCTGGGCCGGGCTCGGCGGCAGAGTCGGCTGTACGCGCTTGGCCTGCGCGTAGCCGGCGATCATGGCGGCATCGATCCCATCGGTCTTTTCCAGGAAGCCCATCGCCTCTGCAAAACGGCGCACGCTGCGCGCATTGACGAGAGCGCAAGGCAGGCTCAGATCCCACAGCAGCAGCAAGGCCACCCGCTCGTAGCCGCCGCTGGCCTCCATGACGGCAAGCTCGACGCCATGGCCCTGACACCAAGCGGCCAGATCGGTGATGCCTGCTGCATCGTTACGGAAGCGGCCTGCCGCCCCGTTCGGCTCGACATGGGCATCGAGCCATTCTTTCGAAACGTCCACTCCACAGATGGTCTTGTTCAAGGTAACCTGCCTTGTGCGTGCGATTGGAGCCAAGCGACTATTCGGTCGTACGTGACGGAGGCGAAGATCCCTGGCTCATCCACGGTTGTGACCGCAGGGGTGTCGGGCGACTTCGCCAAGCCTCGAATCGGATGGCCGTCCGGTTCGAGGCTCAGTCGCTCTTCTCGCACAAAGTCTCCTCCGCGCAGATACAAGGGGT
>NZ_NSFZ01000037.1:0-1070 GCF_002294915.1 Mesorhizobium sp. WSM3879
CAGGCGCCGTCGGCGTCGATGGAGAAGTCGCCATAGGTGCCGGCCGCATTGGTCTGCGCCACCACATGCGCTTCGCCCGTGTCGGGGTCGGTGATCGTCAGCTGGCCGCTGGCGTTCAGCGCCGCCGCCGTGTCGCCCTCGGTCACGGACTTCGAGTCCGAGCTCACCGTCGCCGCGTCGTTGGTGCCGGTGATGGTCACCGTCACCGTGCCCGTCGCCGTGCCGTCCTGGCTCGTCACCGTGAAGCTGTCGCTCACCACCTGACCCGCGGTCAGCTCGTTGTGCGCGTCGTTGCCGGTGTAGGTCCAGGCGCCGTCGGCGTCGATGGAGAAGTCGCCATAGGTGCCGGCCGCGTTGGTCTGCGCCACCACATGCGCTTCGCCGGTGTCGGGGTCGGTGATCGTCAGCTGGCCGCTGGCGTTCAGCGCCGCTGCCGTGTCGCCCTCGGTCACGGACTTCGAGTCCGAGCTCACCGTCGCCGCGTCGTTGGTGCCGGTGATGGTCACCGTCACCGTGCCCGTCGCCGTGCCGTCCTGGCTCGTCACCGTGAAGGTGTCGCTCACCACCTGGCCGGCGGTCAGTTCGTTGTGCGCGTCGTTGCCGGTGTAGGTCCAGGCGCCGTCGGCGTCGATGGAGAAGTCGCCATAGGTGCCGGCCGCGTTGGTCTGCGCCACCACATGCGCTTCGCCGGTGTCGGGGTCGGTGATCGTCAGCTGGCCGCTGGCGTTCAGCGCCGCTGCCGTGTCGCCCTCGGTCACGGACTTCG
Source organism: Mesorhizobium sp. WSM3879 (assembly GCF_002294915.1). Classification (NCBI taxonomy): domain Bacteria; kingdom Pseudomonadati; phylum Pseudomonadota; class Alphaproteobacteria; order Hyphomicrobiales; family Phyllobacteriaceae; genus Mesorhizobium; species Mesorhizobium sp. WSM3879. The sequence goes on from NZ_NSFZ01000037.1 coordinate 767, forward strand.
AGTCCGAGCTCACCGTCGCCGCGTCGTTGGTGCCGGTGATGGTCACCGTCACCGTGCCCGTCGCCGTGCCGTCCTGGCTCGTCACCGTGAAGCTGTCGCTCACCACCTGACCGGCGGTCAGTTCGTTGTGCGCGTCGTTGCCGGTGTAGGTCCAGGCGCCGTCGGCGTCGATGGAGAAGTCGCCATAGGTGCCGGCCGCGTTGGTCTGCGCCACCACATGCGCTTCACCCGTGTCGGGGTCGGTGATCGTCAGCTGGCCGCTGGCGTTCAGCGCCGCTGCCGTGTCGCCCTCGGTCACGGACTT
>NZ_NSFZ01000038.1:0-1050 GCF_002294915.1 Mesorhizobium sp. WSM3879
CTAGAGCGGGATGAAGTCATCTCCGGTCGTATCCTGCATTGGCGAAGTAGTTTGAGCACTCGGCGGGTGTCGTCCGGTTGAGGATTTCGCCGATCGCCTGGCAGACGGTCTCGGCCGTCCGTTTGGCCGCCTTTCGAAGCCAGTGTTTGAGCTTGGCGAAGAACTGTTCGATGGGATTGAGGTCGGGTGAGTATTTGGGCAGGAGAATCAACTTTGCCCCTGCCTTGCGAATGGTGCGACGCACGGCCTTGCCCTTATGCGAGCCGAGATTGTCCATGACGACGATGTCGCCGGGCTTCAGGGTCGGAACCAGCACGGTCTCGATATAGAGGCGGAAGCGCTCGCCATTGATCGGCCCATCGATGAGCCATGGCGCGGTGATGCCGTCATGGCGCAAGGCGGCCAGGAACGTCATGGTTTTCCAGTGGCCGTGCGGCACCTTTGCCTTGATGCGCTGCCCAACTGGCGCCCAGCCTCTGAGTGGCGCCATGTTGGTCTTGGTCCAGGTTTCGTCGATGAACACCAGGCGGGCAGGATCGATGCGGTTCTGATAGGCCAGCCATTGCGCCCGTCGGCGCGCTACGTCGGGGCGATCCTGCTCGGCCGCGACCAACGTCTTTTTTTGTACGACAGACCCTCGGCGTGGACGAACTCCCAGACCGAGCGATAGTCGACCTCAAGCCCTCGTTCGGCGAGTTCGGCGACAAGCCCGCGCAGCGTGAAGGCCTGCTTGCGGCAGCGCTCAATGAGCCAGTCGCGCCAGGCCCCCGATAGCTTCTTCGGCTTGGAACCACCGACTTTGCGCGGTGCTACGCTGCCGGTTTCCTCATCGAGCTTCACCCACTCGATCGCAGCGCTGTAGCTGACCCCGAAACGCTTCGCAGCTGCGCGCCGCGACATTCCCTCTGTCTTCACCGCCGCCACGACGCGCTCTCGCAGATCCATCGATAGTGCCATCCATGCTGGCCTCCTTCCCAGCATGAATGGTGAATCATAAACCCGCTGATTTGGGAATCCTCAACGACTCCCAACAATTTCATCCCGCTCTAG
>NZ_NSFZ01000004.1:0-622050 GCF_002294915.1 Mesorhizobium sp. WSM3879
CCCCCCCCCCCCCCCCCCCCCCCCCCCCCCCCCCCCCCCCCCCCCCCCCCCCCCCCCCCCCCCCCCCCCCCCCCCCCGCGCCGATGTGCCCTCTTCTAGGGAGCGCCAGATCTCGGCAGCAGTATCGTTGACGGCGAAGATGGCCCGCTGGGAAGGACTGAACAGGATATTCTGCCCCCTGACGCGTGCCAGCCGTCCCTGGGTCACAAACGTGGCCGGGATATGAGCGGTGGAGCCTGGCGGCGCCGTTCCGTTACCCGCCTCGTGATTCATCGAGTAGTCCTCTCCCCCTCTGCCGAAACGCGACGGCGGTCCAACCTATCGTTGCGAAACAGGTACGTTCAATGGGCGAATTGGCAAGCCTTTCGGCAGGAGTTCACTTCGCCCAACGCAGCTAAGCAACCGAATGTTTGCCCCCGAGTGCGACTTGTCACAGCGCTTCGTCGGAGAACCGGGCCACGTTCTGATGCGCCGCGACCCATTGCAGATGAGCCTTGTTCCAGTATTCGCGCGCGTCAGCACCCGTCAGCACCTTGAAACCGGATGGCGGCAGCGGCAATTCCGAAGGAATTGGATCGTCGGGCAGCCACAGCAACACGTTGTCCCGGCTTTCGATAGCCAGCCCCCAGGTTCTTTCCAGGCGACGGAGTCCACGCATGTTCACCGAAGCCAATGCGAAAACCGATCCGGTTATCCTCAGCCTGGGTGACTGATCGACGGCCTTGATCGGCGCCTGATGTGTGATTTCGTCCTTGGAGAGAAACGGGTGCATGCGAATGAGGGTTCGATCGATCCGCACTGTCTCCCGTGTCCCATCCCGTTCGTTTGAGGCAGGATCCACGCTGATCCCCGAAAAACAGCCGTCGAACAGGCAATCCTCGACAATGCCGCTGAGCAGGTAGTCATTCTCCACCGCATCATCCCTGATTTCGCTGAGCCAGCAGCCTTTCAGGTGAAAGCCGTCGGCCCGCGCCGCGAACCGCACGCCATCCCAGCAGCGCCGCGCGCGGACACCTTCTATTGTCGCATTGGCGGTTCCGTCCCTGACAAGCAGAGCCGCGCTGTTGCAGTAGGTGTCGCGCCAATCGGAGGTCAGCGGCACCTGGCCGTCGAAGCGCCCTCCGATGAAATGAACGCCCGGACAGTTGCGGATGACCACCGGGTAGCGATTGACTGGCAGGTTTCCTTCGTCGCAGCCCATCATCGCGCTGGGCTCAGGATTTCTGCTGTTGGCGACTGTGAAGGAAGCATTCCGGGCATCGATTGTCGCCCCGGCTTCGAGATCCCGAAACATTTGTTGTTCGTAGCCATGCTCGCCCGTCAGAACGAGCTGCTTGCCCTCCGGCATCTGCCCGCCCTCCGCCTGGTACGTGCCCGGCAACAGGGCGAACACGGGAGACAGCCCAGCAAGACCCATGAATGAACGGCGGTCCATCCTCATCCTCATTGACCTGAAGAAGCGAATTGCCGATGACGGTCGAGACAGGCCGAACGGACCGCCTCGAGAGCTCTCGAGGCCACGGCCTCGGGCGAAGCAAGCCTTTCGATCTCGATAGCCGCCAGCACGCCCATGCGATCTTCCGTTCCCATTCCCCGCTCAAGAGCGGCCGCCATTTCGCGGCAAGCCCGATCCGCCGCAGACCAAAGGTCGGGATCGCTGTCCGGAGATGTCCGTTGCAGCCGCGAGGAGCGATCCCCCCTGGTCAGGAGCCGGTCTCTGGCGATGCCGGTCTCGCTGCGCAGGTGGACAAAAACCATGTCATGCAATCCGACGGCAGAAAGCATATCCAGCCAATTCTCGGATGTTTTTCTGCATCTGCTCTTCAGCAATATGGACCAGAATCCCTGCAGCAACCCCTGATCCATTATGATTATTGAATTTCTTCTTGCCCTCTCATGCTGGATAAATGCGACCAGGCTGATAAGATTCCAGACAAGCCTGATGGCATCAAGGCGCGACACTTGCCTGCTTTCGATGACGAAACGGGCAATTCGAGCAAGCAACGAGCGAAACTCACGATCTAGCAGCCGAGGGGCGACAACGCCCATTCTGTGTATCTGCCTCTCGATGAATGTTCTTCCTTCCCACGCCACTCGCACGTCGCCTTCCAGCAGGCCGCACCGTCGCAGGCTGTTCGCCAGCAGGCCGGAGGTGGTTGTCTTTCCGACCCCGGGCAGACCAAAGAATTCGACAAATCGAATGTCTGTCCACGGCGCGCGTGCTTCGACGCTTGGCGGGAGACTTGCCGCCAGGTCACCAACGGTGTGCGAAGTCATTGGATTTCGGGTGGTACGATGAACTCTTGGAACGCCAATGAAGTCAAGGCGATGTGCGAGGGGCATACTCAACTTCAAGCAGCTGAGACCCGGTCCCGACATACAACCTCGGTGTCTTGGCAAGGCCGGTCTGCAGCGATCGCTGCATGCCGCGGTAGACTATGAGCAAAGCGAGCGGCAGCCAGAAGAAGGCCGCGGTTGACGGCCCGAAGGAATCGCTCATCTGGTTGGCGACCAAGTAGTTCCATACGGCGACCGATGTTCCGAGCACCATGACATTCACTTCGGTCGCTTGTTCGCTCCTGCCCCTGTCGACCAATGTGTGAAGAACGGCGCTGATCAGATAACCCACCACCAGCAGAACCATGATCACCACCAAGGCGAGGCCGGGCACTCCCAGCGTTCTAAAATAATCGATGAACAGGTTGTGGCTGTGCGGAGCGATGTCGCCCACCCATTGCCCTGCGCCCACGCCCATGAACGGATGTGACAGGCCCAGATCGATTGATATCGACCACAGTCGTTGCCGCGAAACGATCGAATGTGCCTCCCCGCCGGAGAGCTGAAGCGACAGCAGCTTGTAGGCCCGTGGATTCAGGAACTGCAACATCATGAAGCTAGCCTGGAACAATATCGGAGCCGTAACGGTCGCCGCGATCACTGTTACCGGACGCTGCTTCCTTATCACCAGATAGATGCAGTATAGCCCGTAGAACGTGCCGAGACCGACGACCCCAAGAACGAAATTCGTCTTGGATCCCGATTTGACCAAACCCAGCAACCCCGCGAGGAGGCAAACCGAAAGGAGGATTCGGTGCCTTCGAGAAGCGACCAGCTTCGCGGCGACAAGCGGCAGACCGGCCGACAAGGCAATTCCGAGCTGGTTTGCATGCTTGAAATAGCCTTCCGCCCGATCGGCGAATCGAGCATCGCCGAGGCCAATAACGACAAGGCAGGATGTAACAGCAACCATGATGGCCATGGTCATCCCAATCCTGTCGATTGCCTCAAAACTCCTAGGCCTCGCGGCGATCAATGCAATGGTCGGGATAGTGGCGAAACCAAACACCTGGGCGAAGACAGCGCGCATGGTCCTGACCGGATTGTCCGCGTGTAGCGCCGACAGCAGCGATAGAACCATGATGAGGGCAGATGTTGTCAGCACAGCAGCCGCCAGGGCCGTGTCGGTGCGATGCAGACGTTTTGTCGCTTCGGCGTAGGGAACGAGGCTTACCAGGCCGCAGAACAAAGCGAGCAAAAAGGAAATCGAGCCATCGGTTCCGGCAATCCGCGTGGCGCCAGGGAACCATATCGACACGATCAGCAAAAGGATGGAAGCCTGCAGCATCGATGGACGTCACGCTGAAAATGCTATGCAACAACCGCGGGCCGACGCGCTCTTGCCTCGCCAGGCTGCGTCCGGTGCCCCTGTGTCCTGAACGGCAACGCCAAGAAATAGAGACACAACGTTCACTCCAGGACGGTGATTCAAGGCGCGCTGCCGCACCGCGGGTGAATACTCCGCGTACCTATTTCATAAGCAGCGTAGGCGCAGCGGGATGACAAGGAAATGAGCGAAAACGCGTCATTGGGACAAGGTGTCCTACGCCTTTTGTGCAAGGGCTGGTGGTGCTGCGATTCCAGTTTGCCTGGTCGAGATCCCGTCTAGCCGCGGCGGGGATTCGGTGTTGGTGCGGATTTGCATATGTGGGAGACTTGGGCGCGGCACACCGAGTCTTTCACACCGTAGGAGATCGCCGTGCTTTGGGGTCTTGTCGCCGTCGGCGTGATCGGCATTTTGCTCGGATTTCGTGTTCGCGCGCCGGCGCTCATCGTCATGACCGCGGTGATTGTGGTGTTCAGCGCCATTGCAGGCGGCATCGGCAGCCTGTTTGCCTGGGACCGTCTGCTTTCGATCCTGCTTTTCGTTGTCACGCTGCAGGGCGCCTACCTGCTCGGCATCTTCCTCGGCATCGTGTGGCGTCGCGCCGTGACCGATGAGCATTGACGGACTGCGGCTGCCATTTCGTCGCTGGCGCCGGACTTTTTTAAAGCGGCGATGCCGCCAATGCTCGCTGCCTGCCTCGCCAGTCAGGACGCATGATCGAATCTCATCACGGCGAAGACCGTCCGAACGAGAATGACGACGTCGGCCCATATGGACCAGTTTCGCACGTAGCGGCTGTCGAGGGAGACACGGCTGGGATAGTCTATTGCGTCTCTGCCCGTCACTTGCCACGCGCCGGTCAGCCCGGGCCGGGTTCGAAGATAATCGATCGCGCAGGCGCCGTAACGTTGCAGTTCGTCGGGGACGACCGGCCGAGGACCGACGCAACTCATGTCGCCGCGCAGCACGTTGATGAGCTGAGGCAACTCATCCAGGCTCGACTTTCTGAGAATGTGCCCCAGGAAGGTGACGCGCGGATCGTTCTTGAATTTCAAATTCTGCTCCCACTCCTTGGCGGCTTCGGGATTGCTCGCAAGATAGTCGGCCAGAACCTGCTGGGAGTTGGCAACCATGGTCCTGAATTTGTAGCAGGCGAAACGCCTGCCGTTGAAGCCGACCCGGGTGTGAGAGAATATCGCCGGTCCGCCGTCGGTCGCCAAAATCAAGAGGGCAACCACAAGCATGATCGGAGCGGCAAGCACAAGCGCTATCGATGCGACGGCGACGTCCATGATCCTCTTGCGCCGCCCCCCAAGCGGACGATGGTTTTGACCGACGCCTATTCCGGGTCTGCGGGGGTTCGTGTCGAATGCGCTGATTGTCATGAGCTTCGCCAAGGAAACGGCTGATTTTAGCGCTCAACTTCACGCGGCGGATCATTCCCGGCAAGAACCGCAAAGGAGGTAGCGCCCTATCTGGCGCCGGTTAGCCTCTTAGCCTGAACGCGTATTGCCGGCGCGGTGTCGATAAGCCTTCTGATCAAACGGCGTAACACTGGCACCCATTTTCTGCAGTAGCAGTTCGGGCAAGTTCGACTGTATTCGTGATCGACGAAATGCAACTGGTCCGGCTAGGGGCGATCCAGACCGCCGACTGAATTCAGGCCCTAGCTCTGATGGCGAGGATGCCGAGAGAATGTCTGGAGCCACTGGTGCCGGATGGGCGAGCCGGCAGCCGTCTGGCAATGCCTGAAAACCATGCGCGCGCATGCGACGAGATTCGACGAGACAGATCTCCGCGTCGAAAGAATGCCTGCCAGCCTGTCAGTGGAGCACGCAACGTGACGCCCATTCCGAAGCCTTCGTCCGGTGACTTCCCCGCAAGACCGGGCACTCGTCATGTTCTGGAGGTCGACCATACGGAAGCACTTGCCGTCGTCCGCAAGCAGATAGCTTTGCTCGATCTTGATCTCTCCGGCCTCACTGTGGTGGTTGGCGCGGCGACGGGCTATCAGGCGGTGACTGCGACAGCCGCGGCGCTCGCCAATGCGGACCGTGTCGTTGCACTCACCCGCGTATCCTCCAGACATCCGAGCCTGGCGGCGGCCGCGGACGCGACGTTGGCATTTGCCGAATACGCCAAGGTCGCCGAACGCGTGGAAGTGACGAATCGCATCGAAAGCCGCAAATGGCAGGAGGTCGACCTCATCACCAATTGTCCCCAGGTCGGACCGATTTCGAGATCGCTCATCGAGCTCTTGCCCTCTCATGCGGTCGTTTCGCTCATGGCCGAGCCTTGGGAGCTTCGGCAAGGCGTATTGGACTTCGATGCCTGTGACGAGGCCGGCATCAAGGTTGCTGCTCCAAATCTCGGTCACCCGGCCATAGACCTGATGCCGGAATTCGCGCGCTTATGCCGGGTCTTACTCGAGGATGCCGGCGTCGATCAGCGTGCCTCGAGATTCGCCGTCGTCTGCGACACGCCCTGCGCACCATTCCTCGAGCGTATGCTCGCCGAACGTGGAGCAAGAGTTGGTGTTTTTTCCCATCCGGTTCTGCTGACCGATGATGCATGGGAGGTGATCATCGTCGCTATGCGGCCCTCAGCCAAACCACCGATGGACATCAACAGCCTGGGCCGCATCGCCAGGAGAACGCGCCAGGCGCTGCTGGTGCAGTTCAGCGGCGGGATCGACCGCTCGGCCGCCAGCTATTTCGGCCTGAGGGTATGGCCGCCGAAGCGCCCCAACCGCGGCGAGCTGGGCCTGCCGCTCGAGATACTCGGAGCGGCTCCGGTGATCCGCAGACTGACGGGAGGCCTGAAGGCTGCCGAAGCAGCATATCGCGGTGCGGAGTTGGGCCGCGACAGTGTTGGATTTCTCGTGAAGGCAGGATTCGAGATGCTCGACCGGGAACATGCCTGAGCATCGGCCTGAGCGCATCCGTTTCAAGACCTGCAGGCACGGTCCTACTCTTGAATCTCGAAGGGAGGCGGACCTGAAATAGGTCCGCCTCCACGTCGAGGATCGGCGTGCGCGTCGTTCTATTGCCAGGCACCAGGCCTGGGCAGCCTTCAAAGCATCATCTGTCTAAGCTTGTAGGCCACCTCAGTGCGGTTCGTGGCTTTCAGTTTTTTCATGATGTTGCGGATATGGACCTTGACCGTGCTCTCGCAGAGGTTGAGCTCGTAGGCAATGATCTTGTTGGCCTTGCCTTTCCTGAGCGCTTCCACGACCGCGGCCTCGCGCGAGGTGAACATTCCGGCGAGCGGACGGGCGCCATTTGCCGTCGAATGGATGATCTCGCGAAGCGCCAGCACGCAGCTGGCGGGCACGAAGATTCCTCCGGCGCGGGCGAGACCGATGGCCTCGGCAGCGACCTTGACCTTGACGCTCGTGGGAATGTAGCCGCGGGCGCCGCATTCGAGAGCCGCAAGGATCTCCCCCGGCTCGTCGGAATCCACCACGACGATTACCGGTACGGCGCCGACCTCGGAGATGAGGTGCACAAGTTCCGCCCGAACGCTCTGGTCGGTCACCTTTCGGGCGCCGAGAATAACGAGGATCGCGGAAGCCTCCGCCCCGCCGGCGACGTGCTGAATCTCATCAAGAGATCCTACGGCGCTGACGCGCAAAGCCGGATTATGTTCGATAAGGCCTCGAGCAAGACATTCGCGCTCGAGTGCCCGCTTGTCCACAATTACGACCAGACCTTCGGTCGGGTGTCCTTCTTCGAGATCAGACGTGCCGAGCCCGTTCACGTCCGTCAGATGCCCGTTCTGCAACGACCCCGTCGCATCCTTCCAAGACTCGGAAATTTGAAGATGTCCCATCGCCTTATTTACTCCTCTCCGCCGCCGACTTTGCTCTCTCCCCTTTTTGTTTTGACTCCCACGCAGGGCTTGTCAGCGGCATGAACTGTTACGCTCGTTTACCGTTGTGTCGGGCGACTAGCTGCTAGTGAGGAATAGATTCAAGGAGTAGTGCATACGCCGGCCCAACCCACGGACGTATGGGATCCCCGCTCCATTGAGGTAATCCAGCCTCAAACGCATACTACGATGCTGTGGAAAAGGCGCATTAATCCTGGTTAACAATTTGGTAATTATATCTTAGGTGGCTAATATGACCGAAAGGATGACAACCTGAAGTTGCTAAACAGGAATTATGCTCCTGAAAAGCTGCGCGCAAGCCTGTCTCGACTTAAGAGCGAGATTTGCGGTTTGGAGCAAACGGCGCCACAGTTCTGAGAAAAACATTGACCTCGGCTGCGGTGCCCCCCACCCAACCACTGCAGCCGGGGTTTCTTTTTGGCCGGCAATCGCAGTCTTGTCGGGCCGGCAAGGTCAATCTTCGCGCGGCCTATCTCCACAACATCAATGCGTCGTGCCTCGGAAATCACGCCTACCGGTACTAGCGTTTCAGGTTAGGCCTGACTGTCTCGACTTCTTCTCGCGTGGCCGTGTCCGGCAATTCGCCAGGACCATCCGGATTCCGTGTCGGGTTTTCGCGCGTGTCCCTCGGCGGCTTTTGCTTTGGGTTGGGGTCAGACGGATTTGGCTTGCGAGCTTTTTCCCGTTTCGCTGGTTTAGGCATCTACACACTCCCTGCCTGCGCAATTTCGGAGAAACATTGCGGTTCCCGTCAAACAGCAGTTGATCGGTCGCTTTCGGCTGTAGCCGGTGCGGATCGTCTCATAACGTTCAGGTCCAGGCCGAAAGGACCGTCTCCATCTCGACGGTCTCGACCTGTTGCGCGAAGCGCTGATGGTAGACGGTCATCAGGGCATCGTGCGTCGCGTCCGATGAACTGCAAAGCGCATCCGTGACCAGCACCACGCGATATCCGATGTCGATCGCCCCCAGGACGGTTGCGAGCACGCAAACATCGGTTTCGCCTCCCGTGACCACCAGGGTGTCGATGCTGCGCGCGGCAAGTGCCGTCTGTAGTCTGCCCTCCGGCCAGGGCGAATAAACATGCTTGTCGATCACCTGCGCCGGCGGACAGAAGGATGACAGCGGCGGCAGCAACCCGACCATTTCTCGCCCGACATTTTCGATCGTCATCGACGCCCAGCGCTCATAGTAGCGCCTCCAGGTGCCGGCACCCAGGCCAGGCTTTTCAGCCGGCACGAAGCGCGTGAAAAGAGTCTGCTCGGCTTTCCATTCGACGAGGCTGACGATCCTCGGAAGGACGCGGGTGATCCACGGCGTGGCCCATTCCGAAGGTTCCGCGAACAATTTCTGCATGTCGACGCATAGATGCGCGCAGCGCTCGCCCAGAGGACCATAGCTCAAGCCGGAAGCCGACATCGGATTTCCTGTCGGAAGTTCATGTTCGCTCTGGTGAAGAAGTGCCCGGCGCGGTCAAAGCTCGACATTTGGTTTCAGAACTTTGGTGAGGCAACGCCTCGCCGTGCAACTCGTTCCCGCCGACCGGAAACTACAGGTGTGGTCGAACGTTCTACCGAGATGGAGACCTCCAGGACCACGTCCCAACCGGCGATATCGAGCCCCGAGTTTCCGCTGTCTTTGGATACGCCGCCGATGGAGGCGCGGACCGCGGACGCGTTGCCTGAAGGTCCCTGGCAGTACGAACCCAAATGGGACGGGTTTCGCTGCCTGGCCTTCAAGGGCCGCGACGCCGTCGAGCTTCGCGCCAAATCCGGCAAGCCGCTCGGCCGGTATTTTCCCGAACTGATCACGATGCTGCGCGACCTCGCCGCAAGGCAATTCGTCGTGGACGGCGAGATCGTGATCGAGATCGACGGGCGCGTCTCCTTCGACGCGCTGCAGATGCGCCTTCATCCGGCCGAGAGCCGTATCCGCAAGCTGAGCGCGGAAACACCGGCGCGGTTGATCCTGTTCGATGCACTGGCTGCCCCGGGAGGCGAGATGTTGCTCGATTTGCCCTTGCCCGATCGGCGCCGGGCGATCGAGGACTTCGTTGCCAGGGCAGAGAACGCCGGGCTGAAGCTCTCGCCGGCCACATCGAGCCTCGCGACCGCCAGACGATGGTTGCGTGGCGCCGGCCAAGGTGCCACCGATGGCGTGGTCGCCAAGGCACTGGCCGAACCCTATCGCCCGGGCGAGCGAACCATGATCAAGGTCAAGCGGCTGCGTACAGCAGACTGCGTGGTCGGTGGCTTTCGCTACCTGAGCGGCAAGCGCCAGATCGGCTCGCTGCTGCTTGGCCTCTTCAACGACCGCGGCCAGCTCGACCATGTCGGCTTCACCTCGACCATCGCCAGTGACGAGCGAGCGGCGCTGACCAGGAGGCTTGAAGCGTTGCGCGGCGGGCTCGGCTTCACCGGCAAGGCACCCGGCGGCCCGAGCCGCTGGAGCACCGAGCGCAGCGGAGAATGGGAGCCGGTGCGGCCCGAATTGGTCGTGGAGGTCCGCTTCGACCATGTCACCGGCGACCGATTCCGGCATGGAACAAGGCTGGTGCGCTGGCGGCCCGACAAGGCGCCGCGCCAATGCACGTTCGAACAGATCGCGTAGGACACCTACCAGCGAGAGGCGACGCCACAACGGCCGCCACTTGCTGCAACAGGCGGAACCACCAATCGCCTGAGCGGTTTTCCAACTGAGCGAACCGCGAGCCGGATAGGCTTGCAGCATTGGAGAACGAGATGGACCCGCGTAAAAAGCAACGCACCGCAAATCAGGACGAAACCGAGGCTCCGGCAGTCGAGCAGCAGGACTGGGACGCGCTTGAGGGCGGCCGGATCCTGCCCGACAGCGTCGCCGTCAACGGCGACCCGCAGGACGATGAAGAAGCGGAGGGAACGCTCCCCGAAGAAGACGACGACAATCCCTATCAGGAAAGTGACGAGGCACTCCCGGACGACGAGGAGGAGCGGGTCCTCGCGCGCGATCCCTCCAAGGAAGGAAGCCGGTTCGACGAGGTCTGAGCGGCCTTTCTTGGCGTCAAGCTGACTTGCGTTTGCCTTGCTTCGCGCCTTTCGCGGCGATGCCCTCCTTGGCAAGGCTCTTGCGCAGAACGTCGGCCAGATTGATGACGTTCTCACGCGGTTTCGGCGCCGCCTTGGGCAGCTTCTTGCCTTTGCGCTTGGCCTCGATCATGGCGATCAGCGCGTTCTCGTATGTATCCTCGAATTTCGAAGGATCGAACTTCGTCGCCTTCTTGTCGATCAGCAGGCCGGCGATCTCGAGCAGGTCCGCCTCGTAGTCCTGCTTCTTCAGCCCTTCGAACACCGTCGCCTCCGAAACCATCTCATTGCGGTCCCGCAGCTCGGTGAGAAGCATTCCCTTGCCGAAGGGCTGGATGAGAACCTCGCGTCCGCGCTGGTAGAGGACGACACAGGATCGCGCCGCCACCCGTTTGTTCTTCATGGCCTCCCGAAGGACGTTGAACGCCTCTGCGGAAGCATCCTCCGCCGGAATGAGGTAATAGGGCTTTTCGAGATAGCGCGCGTCGATGTCTGCGACCGGCACGAACTCGCCGATTTCCAGCGTGTGCTCGGAGGTGAGTTTCAGCGCCTTGATCTCCTCGGGCTCGATCTGGATGAAATCCTCCTTGTCGGTCTCGAAGCCCTTGACTTGGTCCTCGGCGTCCACCGGTTCGCCGGTCTCCTCATCCACATAGGCGCTTTTCACCGGCAGGCCGTCCCTCCGGTTCAATATCCTGAAATGGATCTTCGACGCTTCGCTGGTGGCGCCGACGATCTTGACGCCGCATGAAACCGATCCGACCTTCATGAAGCCTTTCCAGATCGCGCGAGGCGCAGCCATCGAGCTTACTCCGTCCGGATGCGCCCGGCAGGCGCCGGCGGATCGTCGGTTTCATCGGGATTTGGGCGCGGCGCCTCGTCCGGCAGCCCGTGCCGCTCCGGCTTCCTGACCGGCTCCGGTTTCCAGCTGGGCGCCGGCATCGGCGTGTCGCGATCGGGATCCGGTTGTCTGGGGTCAGGCATCGAAGTTGGTTCCGTTGGTCTCCTGCACAACTCATCGCTGCCGGCATGGTTCCGAAGCGGCAGGCAGCGCTGCGCCTCAGATTTCGAGCAGCGCGTAAGGACGGCCGGTCGGCTTCGCGATATGCATGGCGACGTTGTAGACGCTGGCCCCACCAGGGGTCCGGCCTTCATACGAGCCGCGATGGGCATGGCCATGCACCACGGCGCTTACCTTGAAGCGATCGATGGTTTCGGCCAGCCGCGAGGAGCCGAGGAACGGAAAGATTTCCGGAGGCTCTCCCGCCACGGTCTCCGGGACCGGCGCATAGTGGAGCACCACGAGCGTGCGCTTGGCGCGCACCTGCCGCATAGCATTCTCGAGCCGCATTGCCTCGTTGACGCTTTCGGCCACCATGGCCTTGATGGCCGGCTCGCCGAAGGAGCCCAGCATCCTTCGACCGAAGCCGCCGACAAAACCCTTCACGCCGACGAAGCCGACATGGTTCAGTTCGATCGCCTGGCCATCGAGGAGATGGACCCCCGCCTGGCGGAGCGTTGCAGCGATCTGCTCGACGCAACCGGATTCGTAGTCATGGTTGCCGAGAACCGCGACCACGGGAATCGAGCATGCGCGCAGATCCTCGGCAAGAAGTTCCGCCTCACGCGGTTTTCCGAGATTGGTGAGATCGCCTGTAAGGACCAGGACGTCGGCCTCGCGCGATATCTCGCCGAACAGGTCGCGGTACGAGGTCTGGGCATCTTCCTGAACATGCAGGTCGCCCATGGCGGCGACCTTGATGACATCGTTGCCGTTTGATTTCGCTGATGTGGCTGGTTCAGGCATCGCGCATCTCTCCAACGCCGCCGACGCCGGCAAACCCCCATTCCTTGACGTCGATCTCATAGTCGACCTGCGACAGCAGGCGGCCGCGGCAGATCTTCATTTTGGGCGACGGCAGCTGCCGTTGGCGCGCAAGCCGGCCCAGCAGTTCGTCGAGCAGCCAGTCTGGGATGCGGTCCCGCTCGCTGGGATAGATCCACCGGAAGTTGAGGACCTGCATCAGCAGCACTTCCCAATGGACATCGAGATAGGCGAGCAGCCTTTGCCAGTCGATCTGGTCGTGCGCCTTGAGGATGGTGTGGGCGATGTCGGCGCCGTCGTGGCGTCCTCTGTCCTGGATGAAGCATTTCGACCAGATGAGCTCCGTTGGGCCGATGATCCGGACCCGGCTGCCCAGCAGCTCGACTTGGCGGGCATGCTCCAGCCACTGATCCTTGACCTGCATTGTGCCGTTGGCCGAGGCGAAGATAACATCGAAGAAATGCTTGCCCTCGAAGACCTTCCCGAGCCAGCGATCGTCCCGGATCTCGACCGCATAGCCGATGTTCTTGAAGTGCTCGAGTATGCGCGCGCAATCTCCGGCCTTGCAGAAGATATCCAGATCCTTGGTTTGCCGAACCACGCCGGTATAGGCGCTCACCGCGTAGGTCCCGGCGACGAGGAAAGGAATGTCGGTAGCGGCGAGCTCGCGGATCGCATGGGTGTAGAACGCTTCCGCCGCTGCGCTTTTCAGCGTTGGCTCGGCTTTCGCGTCGATCACGGGGAGCGATGCTGGCAGAACCGGCAACTCGTCGTTGGTCATCAACTGCTGCTCCGATTTCGGACCTTTCGATAACAGCCGCGGGGCCCGCTTGTTCCGCTGTCGGAGCTTGCGAAATGGGCCCGGCAACACCGTCCGGAGATCAGGCAAGCCGCGCCGCGCGCGGAGCGTTGCCGAAATCGCGTGAAAACGACTTGGGCGCGACAGCTTGGCTGGTGCGCTAGTCCTTTTGCTCGCGGTACAAGCGCTCGGTCGCGCGGTCGCTCTCGCGCCGTTCGACTGGGCCTCTGTGACGGCGGGTGAAAAGCACGTAGATGATCGCAATGAGAAGGATCAGCGGACCGCCGGCAACAACGAACAGCCATAAATCGGAGCCGAACATGGCGTTTTCCTTCCTGTCGAAGGTGGTTTCTCCAGCAGCCTATCGCTGGTCTTGAGCTAACCGATAACGGCTGCAAATGTTCCTGTCCAACGGAGTAGGCGGCCTGCATGGTCAGCCGCCTACGCGCCCGGCGGGATCGCCTTGGCGACCATGTCCGGCCGTTGCGGCACCCTGAGCCAAACGGCCGAAGGAAATCGCAGACGGTAGCCGCCAGTTCGTTTGGGCCCGCCGTATGCGCGCTGTCTCTTGCCGAGAGCGGCCTCTTGACCAAACCGCAGCAGGAAAGGCCGTTCCGTCCAAGCGACTGCGGCGAGCAAGAACCTCTGAGGTCGGCTTGTCGTGGAACGCAGCCTGCGGATTCCGGCAGACGCCATCTGAAAATCAAAGGACTCCGACTGGAACAAAGCCCTGAGTCGCTTGTTCGGCTCCGGCCATCGGCCACAGGAGCTTGAAGCCATGAACATGCGGACACTTCTCGCGCCATTAGCCGTCGCTGCTACCTCCTCGTTTTTTCCGGCGGTCGCAGCCGATAACGCGCAAACCTTTGCCGGCCGACAGTAATCGATAGGAGACATCAAAATGCAGACGATCACCGCACTGTTCGACGATTATGACGATGCCGCCGATGCCGTGGGCGAGCTGGAGTCCATGGGCGTACCGCCGAGCGATCTCAGCATCATCGCCAACAATGCCGACGGCCGGCATTCTTCCGCGGCCGCCGAAGATGCAGCCAGTGGAGCCGGGATCGGGGCGGTCGTGGGCGGCGCCGGCGGCTTGGCGACGGGCCTCGGCGCCATAGCAATACCTGGCGTCGGTCCGGTCGTGGCGGCTGGCTGGCTGGCGGCGACAGCCGCGGGCGCGGCCGCGGGCGCAGTTGTCGGTGGAGCGGCCGGCGGCATCATCGGCAGTCTGACCGACGGCGGCGTGTCGGAGGGCGACGCCCATGTCTATGCCGAAGGCATTCGCCGGGGCGGCACTCTGCTTACCGCTCGCGTCGAAGATGACCTCGCTCCGCAAGCACAAGCGATCCTCCACGATTCCAGGTCGGTGGACATCGGCGAACGGCGGAACGACTACGAAGCTGGCGGTTGGACCGGATTCGATCCGCGGGCCGGCGATTACCGTCAGCAGAGCAAATAGGAGTCAGCGTGAGACGAGTGCTGTTGCCGCTGATCCTGACAGTGGTTGTGCTGTTGGCATGTTACTTGGCCTTCGCCTATGTCCAGAGTAGCTGGCCGACGGCACCGTTGAAGCGGGCACCCGAGCAGAACCAGGGCGGAAACGCACCCCAGGACACGTCTCCCGCCGCCGGCATAGAAAAGGATCCGCAAGGCAGCAACAAAATGCCGGGCAATCAATAGCGGAAGGCGTAAGCAGCGAGCATCAGGCGAGCGAGTTGCTTTCCGCCTGATCGCCTGGCGCTTCTCTCATCCGCGCTCGACGAATTTGTTGAAACGGCTGGGCAAACCTTCCGCCGTTAGGTCTTGGTGCACGAAGGCAAGTTCGTTCTCATCCAATATGGCGAAGAACTCTTCCCATTCGACGGGCTGCAGATCCTCTTCGTGCTCGCCGAAGTCGACGCGCAGCACCGCTCCCTTGCCTGCAGTCCGCACGACTGCAGGTCTGCCTTCGCGGGCTTCAATCCAAGCCCGGATCACCTCGTGATTTGTGGTTTTCAGTGGCTCGCTCATGATCAACCCTTCCGGCTAATCGCCAATCCTGGCGCTTTGCTCGTCAGCGACTGGGGATTCAATCCGCGTCCGGCTCGCTCGTTCCCGCGAATTCGCTCCTTGCGAGGCGGTGGCCTGATGGCGTGGGCAAGGGAACCAACTGCCGCCCTACTGGTTCGGAAGGCAATCATTGGAACCTTGCCATGCCAAATGCAGCCGAAATCTTCGTCGACACTCGAGTTGCTTGGGATGTCGAGGTCATGTTCGGCCTGCTCGGCGATGGCATCAACGGCGTCATGGAGGCTTTGCGGAAAAACCGCCGAAGATGCCACCCGATTATGCCAAGAATTCCGCAAGGCGCTGCCGGAGACTCCGGGGCGCGAGCGGATCGAGGAGAACGTCGCGCGAGAGCCGGCCAGGACGATGATGGAGGCCGAGGGATGACGTTGCCGCAGCCGCTTGCGATTCCAACTTCCTGTTGAGGATGCACATGCTCGACCTGTCCCGCGAACGTCGCCGAATGGTCGATGTTCATCTCCGCCGCCGCGGCATTCATGATCGTGAGATCCTGGCAGCGATGCGCGAGGTCCCACGCGAGACTTTCGTGGACCCTGGCTTCGAAGAATTTGCCTATGAGGATGGACCGCTGCCGATTGCCGAGGGCCAAACGATATCGCAGCCCTATATCGTCGCGTTCATGCTGGAAATGGCTGAGATCGGGCCCGGCGATCACGTCCTCGAGGTCGGCACGGGATCTGGCTACGCCGCCGCCGTGATGAGCCGCATCGTCGATCATGTCTACACGATGGAACGGCACGCCGGCCTGGCGGAAACCGCGAGACGGCGCTTCGAGACGCTTGGCTATCGCAACATCGAGGTGCGCACCGGCGACGGCACCAAGGGCTGGCCCGAAGCGGCACCGTTCGATGCCATCGTCGTCGCGGCGAGCGGGCCCGGCGCGCCGCTCGCGCTGCAGCAGCAGTTGGATGTCGGCGGCAAGTTGGTCATTCCGGTCGGAGATGACCCTGACGAGCAGCGTCTCCTCAAAGTCACCCGCACTGGCGCTTCCACCTACAGCGAGGAAGATTTCGGTGCGGTGCGCTTTGTCCCTTTGATCGGCGAAGAAGGCTGGCAGGAGGACAACCGCATCCGAACCAGCCGTATCTCCCCGCTCTTGCCAGCGCGCAGTCTTCCGCAGATGATTGCCGCGGCGGCCGAACCGCTTCCTGAATTCGATGATCCCGCCTTTGTGGAGGCCTTCGATCGCTTTGCCGACCGGCGGATCGTGCTGCTCGGCGAAGCGAGCCACGGCACATCCGAGTTCTATCGGGCGCGGGCTTGGATCACCAGAAGACTGATCGAGAAACATGGCTTCACGATCGTCGCCGCTGAAGCCGACTGGCCCGACGCCGCGGCGATCGACCGCTATGTGCGCCACCGCCCACCTTCGCCGCGCGCCGACATGCCTTTCCAGCGGTTTCCCACCTGGATGTGGCGCAACGCCGAATTCGCGGCATTCGTGGAGTGGCTGCGTGCGCACAACGAGCAGATCGAAACACCGGCAAGCCAGGCAGGGTTCTACGGCCTCGATATCTACAATATGAGAGGCTCGATCGCGGCGGTTTTGGAATATCTCGACCGCATCGATCCGGAGGCGGCAAGCATTGCCCGCGAACGCTACGGCTGCCTGACGCCGTGGCAGCACGAACCCGCCACCTATGGCCGGGCGGCGCTAACCCGAGGCTACCGGGAATGCGAGGAGGCGGTGCTGCGGCAGTGCCGGGACATGCTGTCGCGTCAGCTCGATCACGCCGGCCAGGACGGCGACGAATTGTTCGATGCCGCGCAGAACGCCCGGCTCATCGCCTCCGCCGAGCACTACTATCGCGTGATGTACTATGGCGGCGCGCAATCCTGGAACCTGCGCGACACGCACATGTTCGACACGCTGCAACATGTTATCGAAGCGCGTTCCCCCGATGCCAAGGCCGTGGTCTGGGCGCACAACTCCCATATCGGCGACGCTCGCTTCACGGAGATGGGAATCGTCAGGGACGAAGTGAACATCGGTCAGCTCTGCCGCCAGCGGTTCGGCGACGACGTAGCCCTCATCGGCTTCGGCACGCATGCCGGCACGGTCGCTGCAGCCAAGCATTGGGACGGCGAAATGGAGATCATGTCCGTGCGGCCTTCGCGCGAGGACAGCTATGAGCGGCTTTGCCACGACGCCGGCACCGCTCGTTTCCTGCTCGACCTTGGAGCTGATCCAGTCCTTCATGATCGGCTGACCGAACGTCGGCTGGAACGGTTCATCGGAGTGATCTATCGGCCGGAAACGGAACTGCACAGCCACTATGCCGACGCCTCGCTTGCGCGGCAATTCGACGCCTTCGTCTGGTTCGATGAAACCACCGCCGTGACGCCGCTCGGGCCGGAGCATGCGACGCGCGGTGTCCCCGACACCTACCCCTTCGGCGTGTAGGCGATGGACGGTTGCATTCGACATCGCGCTGATGCGGAACCTTCGGCGCAGAGGTGATGCGGCGAGCGAACGCTACTGTTCTTTCACGTAGGCACCAGGCCGGCGGCCGCCTTTGGGCGCCTTTGCATTCTTGGATTGCTCGGCGGCCGATGGGCCCGCTCCGGAAGCCTTTTCCGTTGCAGGACGACCAGGCGTCGCCCGTCCCGGAGGGTTTTGCCCTTCCGACTGATGTGTCTTGTCTTCCACCTCGCCCTGTCTGCGGGTGAGCCCAAAGCGATCGTGAGGCTTTTCGTTGCTGGCCGCAGCCTGCGAAAACCGGTCTGAGGGATCCGGATCGGTGTTGGCCGGGTACTTCCTGGCGCCGGTCTCGCGGCGGTTCTCTTCCTTGCCCATGACTCTCTCCGGGTTGATCTGGAGGATAACAAGATCGTCAGAAGAGCGTTCCCCGACCTGGCCGATGAGGGACGCGGGCAATCGGCTCCCATCAGTCCGATGGAACAAACACGCCATCGCCCAATTAGGCAAACAGAGTTCGGAGGCCAAGCGCGGTCCGGTTGCGCCCGATCCGACAGTCGGCGCGGCTTCGGCTCCAAACACGAACAAGCCGGGCGGCTAGCAGCGGACGAAAGGATTTCTGATGCCCCGGATCGTTGCAGTGATCGCGATCGTGGTGATTTTGTTGATAACCGTGTGGGCCTGGATCCGGCCGAGAGCCCGAGCGCCCGAGCGGCGGGAGCCAGCAGCCAGCGCCCCACGCGATCGACCAGAACGGCTGAGGCAGGGCCTTTCGATCGGCGCATCGCCGTCTTCGCTGCATTGCGGTCTCGCGCGCACTTGGTTCGCCAGGCCTTGGAGGGACAAGCCGGCGGGAGCTCGCGCGAGCAAGGCTCCGGCGCCGAACTATTTGCGCTCATGCCTTCTTCATGGACCTATCGCTCCGCGGATGGATCAACGTCCGAGCGCCGCCGGCGGCTGTCGCAACAGCCGCGATAGCGAGCAGTTGAGACGCAGTCAGTGTATGAAGCGGCTTCTCAGCCAGGCAAAAATGCGATTGCCTGTGACAATTCTCCGGACGCGTCCAGCAGCCCAACTGGCCTGCATGGTTGCGCCGGCATGGCAGCTGCAGACGACTTCATGCAACTGCCAATCGGAGAGTTCAAAGAAGCGTTTGGCTTCCCCATAGGTATCGGACTGCAGGCCCGAGGCCCTGAGCAACGGGTCTTCGAACGCAACCGTCAGCGGGGATCCAGCCGCCCGCGCCTCTTCCCGCATGCCTGGATAGAGATACTCGGTGCCGGTGAGCGCGGCGAGACAGCGCAACGGATTCCGCTCGAGCAGTTCTGCCCACCTCTCTATCTTTTCAGTCCTTGTCGTGAGCGGCACCAGCGGATTGATATCAGCGACTGCGTGCAGTTGGTCGAGCGTTTGGTGTTTCATGATAGGCTCCCGTCCATACTTGGCTGACCGGCTTGTCCTGGCGGGGTCGGCAGGCCCGCGTCTGAGGTGCGGGCCGATCAGTGTTTCCCACCGATCTCCGGCAGGCGCCAAAAAGCGGCGCCTGCAAATCATCGAACTGACAGTCGTCCCCAAAGTTCCGGATGAACACGGAATTCATTTGGAATGCAGACAATCGACAGGTTCCGCAAGTGCAGGACTGCACGGCGTTTCAGTTGCGAGCCCAGGCTGGACTAAGATGCAGGCGCTTGTCGAATATATCATATCCAGTGATAGGAACGGGAGCATGGTTCTTTCTCAGGCCACGCAGCCCGCGGTCCTCATTCCGCTGCCGCCTTTTTCCGTTTCGCCTCGTCGAAGTCGATCGCCAGCACGATCTTTCCGTTGGCGTCGCGAACCCGGACGGCCCAGCCCTGCTGCCCACCTTCGGCGGCCGTGTCGTCAAGCAAATCAATCGCCGAACGCAGCGCCTCGTCATGCACGGCCTCCAGATTCGGGAATTCCACGCCCTTCAGCTGCCGCATGCCATCATGGTCGCGATATTCGAATGTGAAGGGGCTGTCCGGCTTGGCGGGCTCGCTGAGGTCGCGGTTGCTCTCCTGCGCGGACCGGTGTTCCACGGTCTCGAAAACCGCGCACTGCACCATCATCTCTTTGGCGCGATCGATAAGAGCGGTGTCGCCGTACGTCGGCCGTGGATCGGATCCAGCCATTGTGACGGCAATCTTTTCGCCGCCCTCACCGAGAAATTCGACTGTCACCACGCCTTCCGAGTTGGAAACTATTTGGGTCTCGAGAACCTGCATCGGTGCCTCGTCATCTTAGATAACGAAGGTAAAAGCTGCCCAACAGGAAATGTTCCGGCCGCGCTCAGCGATTGGCGGCAGCGATAGTTCCCCCTTCCCGGAAACGAGTTCCTGGACAGCAGCGTTTCTACTTCGCGTTCAAGATCCCGTGGGAACACCGACGCCGGACAGATGTTTGGTAGCGAAGGAGCTGTCCGATGACCTCACCGAGCAAGCGAACACCCGCCGAGGGTCGAGGCGAAATGCAGATGGGCATTACCCGGGACAAGACGCCCGGATTCGACCCTTCTGCCGCCCCGCAGGAAACGGATGCAGAGGCGGGAGGGTCGACGAGTTCCGCCCATCGCGTCGCACCAGATGAACCGAAATTCACCAATCAGGCGAGCTTCGCCGACGCCATGCAGCGCCCCCAGAACGCGCCCGGCCTTCAGCCGAGCAGAAACGGGCCGGTGCTGGTGATTGCAGCGCTCGTGGTTCTGGCGGGCGCCGCTTTCCTGCTTGCCGCTCGCCTGGGTTGATGCCGATGCCGGCTCGTCGAGGAAGTGGCGCTCCAACCCGGAACGCCCGATGCAAGGTCTGGTAGCTAGGGAGCATGTGCATGCCCATGTTGAAAAAGCTTCTTCGCCATCTTTGGCGACGGAAAATCCAGCCGGCGGCCGATCCGTCCCCAGTCGATGCGATCGTGCGGCTGTTGCGTGAAAGCGAGGAACGCAACGGATAGATTTTTGGATCGTGCTCGGTGCCGCCGGCGCGCGAAATCCTCGAGCTCGTGCTCTTCTGCCACGGACGGTGTTTTAGCCCGCGCTGAGCGTTACCCGAATTCCTCCTCGGCGAAGGCGCCAAGCCTCCAGCTTTGTTTGCCTCGGTCTGCAAGCCAGCTTGATGTCGCTCACCGCACAGACAACTGCTATGCCGATTTGCGCCCCCGTGCAGAATTCTTCGTCTTTTTTCGTTTCGGCGCTCCCCTGGACTTCGGGGATTTGGGTTTTGCCCCGGCCTCCGCGCCGAGGCTCTTTTTCAGCGCATCGAACAAATTGACCACATTGGACGGCTTGGGTTCCGCCTTGGCTTTCGGCGCCTTCCTGCCGGCCTTTTTGGCGCGAACCAGTTCCAGCAGTGCCTCCTGATATCGGTCCCGGAACTCGGTGGGATCGAACTTGCCCTTCTGCTTATCGATGATGTGCTCGGCCAACCCGATCATCTCGCTGTCGGGCTTTCCCGACTTGATCTCGGCGAAGACGCCGGCGGGCTCGCGCACGGTGTCGCCATAACGCAGGGTGGTCAGCATCATGCCCTTGCCGCGTGATTCGACCACCACCGGGCGTTCCCTCTGATAGAGCACGATGCGAGCGAGCCCGGCCATCTTCTTTTCTGCCAGCGCGTCGCGGATCACCGCAAAGGCCTCTTCCGAGACCTTGTCGGCGGGCGTGACGTAGTAGGGCGCGTCGAGATAGATCTGCTCGATCGACGATTTGTCGACGAAGCCGTCGAGATTGAGCGTGTGCGAAGACTCGATCTGCACCGCCTCGATGTCTTCCTCTTCGATGAAGATGAATTCGTCCTTGCCGACTTCGTAGCCCCTGACCTCGTCGTCTTTATCCAGCGGCTTGCCGCTCTCGGCATCGACATAGACGCGCCGGACCCTGTTGCCGGTCCTGCGATTGAGCACGTGGAAGGAAACCTTCTCGGCATGGGTCACGACGTTCGTCAATTCGACGGCGCAGGTGACCAGCGACAGTTTGAGATAACCGCTCCAGGCGGGACGCGGCGCCATGGCGATCTCCTTGGCGACAGGAATGCAGCCGGAACGGCGAACGCACCGCTTCGGTTCCGACGTCGCAGGCCGGCGCATCGCGTCGGCTTCAGCCGGCTGAACCGCGAAGCAGCGCTGAACTTCCCGGCGGGAGAAGCAACGGGAGCTTCCGACAAGGGCTTGGCCCCACATAATCGAGTTGCAGACATTTCGTTCGAAACGTCCGTCCGTCGCGGGATCATTCGGAACAATGGGCCTTCGGGCAAGTTGGATACGGCTCCAACGGCGAATTGATCTGGAACGACCGTGGCGACGCGGAAGATCGACAAGGACAGGCGTGAGCGCACCTCGAATGCGGCGCGCGAACTGCTTGAGACGGAACGACTGGCGCGCCAGGCAAAGACAGCGCGACTACGCGAGCAGCGTTTGGCCGCGGCACCGGCGGCAAAGTCACCTCCTCCCGCGGCCAGGCCGGGCCGGACGCCCAAGAAGCGAAAAATCATAGATATCAGCTAGCGCCTGGCTCCGTTCGGCGCTGCCGCTTTAGGGCGGCCGGAAATCGATGACGCGTCCAGCCAGCTTCTCTCATTCCTTGGCCGCTGGCTCTCCAGGCCCAATCTCGGTCTCATCTAATATGTGCTCGTGAATGATGCCGAGGATTTGCAGCCTCACCGCCTCACGCGCCTCTGGCTGGATGAACGGCATGAGGAGATCGACCCTCTCCTTGACCCGACGGGGCAGATCAGCGCTGGGATCGGTCAGCTGGCTGCCATGCTCATAGAGGTTGTCGGTGAGTTTCTTATCCAGATCGGAAAAGATGCCCATGGCTGTCGCTCCACATTGACGGCGGAACAGCCGTGCCCCGAATTGGTTCCGTCTCGCCGAGCCTCGTTTGCCGCGCGTTGCCGAATCCCAAGAATTCGAACGGAACAATCGCACTCTGCGCATGTTCGGCCGGACCACACTCGAACGGTCGGAGAACGAAATGGAAAGCGGAAAGCTCGCCGTGGTGACCGGCGCTTCCAGCGGCATCGGCAAGGAACTGGCGAAATTATGCGCGAGAGATGGCTACGAACTGGTGATCGTGGCCGACGAGCCGGCGATAGAGCGGGCTGCCGAGGCGCTGCAATCTCACCACGTTGCAGTCGAGGCGGTAGAAGCCGACCTCGCGACCGAGGAAGGGGCCAATCAACTGATCGCGAGGATTGGTGACCGCGCTATTGACCTTCTGTTCCTCAACGCGGGACGAGGCCTGGGCCGGGGCTTCATCGATCAGGACTGGCCCAAGGCGCGCCGCGTCATCGACACGAACATCACCGGCACGGTCTATCTGGCACATCGGCTCGGCCGGCAGATGGTCCGGCGTGGCCGCGGCCGGATCCTGTTCACGGGCTCCATCGCCGGCTTCATGCCCGGCACCTTCCAAGCGGTCTACAACGGCACCAAGGCCTTCATCGATTCTTTCGCCATCGCGCTGCGCCATGAGTTGAAGGACAGCGGTGTGACCGTGACAGTGCTGATGCCCGGCGCGACGCAGACCCGCTTCTTCGAGCGGGCCGACATGATGGACACCGAAATCGGGACTCAGGAGAAAGACAATCCGGCCGATGTGGCCAAGGACGGCTATGACGCCATGATGGCCGGAAAAGAGCAGGTCGTTAGCGGTTTGAAGAACAAGATGCAGGCTGCCGCGGCCCACGTCACGCCGGCCGGCACGCTGGCCGAGCAGCATCGCAAGGCCGCCGAACCGGGCTCCGCGAACAACGGATGAATGCGAGGCGCCGCCCGGGGAACATTCCAGCCGGGCGCAAGTTCGATGCACTCAATCCTCCAATCGACAGGAACGGCACGATGAAAGCGCTGACATGGCACGGCAAGGGCGATATCCGGTGCGACGCGGTCGCCGATCCCGCGATCGAGGACGACCGCGACATCATCATCAGGGTTACCTGCTGCGCCATTTGCGGTTCGGACCTGCATCTGATGGACGGCTATATGCCGACGATGAAATCGGGCGACGTGCTGGGCCATGAGACCATGGGCGAAGTGGTGGAGGTCGGCCGTGGACACAGCAAGTTCAAGAAGGGCGATCGCGTCGTCGTTCCCTTCAATATCTCATGCGGCGAATGCTGGTTTTGCCAGAACGGCCTATTTTCACTCTGCGACCGGTCGAACCCCAACGCCGACCAGGCCGCCAAGCTCATGGGCCAGTCGCCCGCGGGCCTGTTCGGCTATTCGCATCTGGTCGGTGGCTATTGGGGCGGGCAAGCCGAGTATTTGCGCGTGCCTTTTGCCGATGTCGGCCCGATCAAGGTGCCGGACGGCATGGACGACGAACAGGTCCTGTTCCTCTCCGACATCTTCCCGACCGGCTATATGGCGGCGGAGAACGCCGGCATCCGGGAGGGCGACACCGTCGCCATCTGGGGCTGCGGGCCGGTCGGCCAGTTCGCGATCCAGAGCGCCTGGATGCTTGGCGCCGGTCGCGTGATCGCCATCGACAAGGTGCCGGAGCGGCTTGCTATGGCGCGCGACCACGGCAAGGCCGAGACCCTCGATTTCAGCAACTTGAATATTTACGATGCCCTGATGGCCATGACCAACGGTCGCGGCCCGGACAGTTGCATCGACTGTGTCGGCACCGAAGCCGATGCCAGCGCCACCCCGGATTCCATGCTCGATAAGGTCAAGGCGAGTGTCTATCTTGGCACCGACCGGCCGCATGTGCTGCGCGAGGCGATCTATTGCTGTCGCAAGGGAGGCACCATTTCGGTGCCCGGCGTCTATATCGGCCTTGTCGACCACATCCCGTTCGGCGCGGCGATGAACAAGGGGCTGACGTTCCGCATGGGACAAACCCACACGCAACGCTATCTCGAGCCTCTCCTGCACAAGGTCCAAAGCGGCGACATCGACCCGTCCTTCGTGATCACCCACCGCGCCGGGCTCGAGGCCGGACCCGACCTCTACAGGAAGTTCCGCGATAAGCAGGACGGCTGCATCAAGGTCGTGATGCGCCCCCGCGGGTGACCGCGTCTTTGCCCGGAACTCGCCCGGGCGCCCTGTCGTTGCGATCAGGTAAGGAGGTATCAAATGGCTCAACTGAAAAACACATCTCGGCCGGCCACCAGGTCACCGAACGCTGAAGGCCTTCCGCGTCCTAATCGCGATGCTATGGATAGCGACGCCGGCGCGAGACCGGCAGTTCCCAAAACAGCCGGCGCCGCCGAGGAACAGTCGACATCACCGCTCGACAGCAAGGTTGCCAATCGCAATGCCGGTCGCAAGCGCGAGGCCGGAACCACCCCGCGCCCAACCGACAAGCCATTGGATTGAGGCAACCGGGGCGGCGCGGCAGCCTCCGCCGGTCGGGCCGCTTGCGTGCGTTCGTTGCTGGTTACCTGCCGCCGCCCGCGTCAACCATTCCCGCTCCGCTCGACAAATTTGTTGAAGCGGCTCTTTCCTCCGCTCCCGGCCTTGTCCTGATGGAGGAAGGCAAGGTCGTTCTCGTCGAAGATCCGGAAGAACTCATCCCACTCGATCGGTTCGAGCGCTTCCTCCGGCTCGCCGAAGTCGATGCGCAGGATGCCGCCCTCGCCCTTGGTGCGAACCACGGCGGGATGGCCGTCCCTCTCCTCAACCCATTTGCGAATTTCGTCGTGATTGGTGGTCGTCTTCGCTTCAGACATGGCATTCCCTTTCTCGCCGCACGTCGGTGAGCGGCCCTAACAGCGCGCAAAGGGCAATGTTCCCAGGCATGCGGGCGACCCGCCGACAGCTTCGCCACGGAGGGAACTTTGATGAAGCAGGGAACAAACCTTTTGTCCCGAAGTTCGGGAGCCCAACGCTAAATCGGCCCCAACGCTAAATCGGCCCCAACGCTAACTCGGCAAGGAGTTCTCGTGAAACGTGTCCTGGTTACGGGAGGCTGCGGTTTCATTGGCCGGCATGTCGCCCAGGAACTCATCGAGCATGGCTACGAGGTCCGTGTCCTGGACGCACTCTTGGACCAAGTGCACGGCAATGAAGCCGTCAGCATTCCAGCTGGCGCCGAGCTGATACGGGGAGATGTCCGTGATCGAGACGCGGTCGCCGACGCGGTAGCGGATGTCGACACCGTCATCCACCTCGCTGCCGAGGTCGGCGTCGGCCAATCCATGTACGAGATCGCCCGATATGTCGGCACCAACGATCTCGGCACCGCGACCCTGCTCGAGGCGTTGATCAAGAAACCAGTCGAACGCATTGTCGTCGCATCGTCGATGAGCATCTACGGCGAAGGCCTCTACAAGACACCAGACGGGCGGCGTATCGACGATGCCCATCGCAAGCCAAGCGACATCAGGATCGGCCAATGGGACCCGCTGTCGGCTGCCGGCGAAGCGCTGTCGCCGATTCCGACCGACGAGGAGAAACGTCCTGACCTCGCTTCGATCTACGCGCTGACCAAATATGCGCAGGAACGCGCGGTGCTGATCTTCGGTCAGGCTTATGACGTGGATGCGGTGGCATTGCGCCTGTTCAACGTCTTCGGCGCCGGTCAAGCGCTCGCAAATCCCTACACCGGCGTGCTTGCCAACTTCGCTTCGCGGCTCGCCAACGGCAAGCGGCCGATGATCTTCGAGGACGGCGAGCAAAAGCGCGACTTCGTCCATGTGCGCGATGTCGCCCGGGCTTTCCGGCTGGCGCTGGAGCAACGCCAGGCAGCCGGCCACGCGATCAATATCGGCAGCGGACGGTCCTACACCATCAGCGAGGTCGCTCGATTGCTTGCAGAAGCGATGGGCGTTCCGAAGCGGCCGCCCGAAATCCTCGGCAAGGCGCGCTCCGGCGACATCCGCAACTGCTTTGCCGACATTGCCAAGGCGCGCGAGCTGCTTGGCTTCGAGCCGAGCCATCGGCTTGAGAACTCCCTCGGTGAATTCGCGGCCTGGGTTCGCAACACCGTCGTCATCGACCGCGGCGCCGACATGAAGCGCGAGCTTGAAGAGCGGGGGCTGGTGTCATGAGTGAGCGGCATCGCGGCCTTGGCAAAGCGCCGGTGGCCGTCATCGGCGGCAGCGGCTTCATAGGCTCAAACCTCGCCGACAGCCTGTTGTCGGATGGCGAGCCCGTTCTGGTCATCGACAATCTCAGCCGAGCCGGCGTCGAGCAGAACCTCGAATGGCTGGCGCAAAAGCACGGCAGCCATCTCAGAGTTGAAACCGTGGACGTGCGCGACCAAGCCAGGCTGGCCTCGGTGCTGACGCCAGCAAGAGCGATCTTCCATCTGGCCGCCCAGACCGCTGTGACCACGAGCCTGATCGATCCCGCGGAGGACCTCGACATCAATCTCAAAGGCACCTTCAACGTGCTTGAGGCGGCGCGCCAGGTGAGCGCCCCGGTAATCTTCGCCAGCACTAACAAGGTCTACGGCAGCTTGCCCCAGCTCGCGGTGCGGGAAACGGACGATCGTTACGAGCCTTGCGACGAAGCCATCCGCGCCAATGGCGTGGACGAGACGATCGGCCTCCGTTTCTGCACGCCCTATGGCTGTTCCAAGGGCGCTGCGGACCAGTATGTCCTTGATTATGCTAAGTCCTATGGTCTGCCGACGGCGGTGCTGCGCATGAGCTGCATCTATGGACCGCGCCAGTTCGGCACCGAGGACCAGGGCTGGGTCGCGCATTTCCTCCTCAGCGCGCTCAGCGGCCGGCCCATCACCATCTATGGCGACGGCAAGCAGGTGCGCGACATCCTGCATGTGTCCGACGCGGTTGCCGCCTATCGCGGAGTGCTGGCCAGGATCGAAAACCTCAAGGGACAGGCGTTCAATCTTGGCGGCGGACCGCGGAATGCCGTCAGCCTGCGCTCGCTCCTGTCAGAGATCGCCATCATGACCGGCCGCGACATCGTGCTCCGGCAGGATATCGAACGCACCGGCGACCAGCCCTTCTTCATCGCCGATACCCGCAAGATAGAGGCCGCGCTTGGCTGGCGCGCGCATGTCCCGTGGCGCGAAGGCATCAGCGACCTTGCCGGCTGGCTGTTGCGGCACCGTCTCCAGCCGCACGCTGAAGTGGCGAGGTACGTCGCATGAAAGTAGCACTGGTCAACCCGCGTTGGACATATGAACACAGCATCTATTTCGGCTGCCGCCAGCCGCATCTGCCCCTGGAGCTTGGCTACTGCAAAGCCCTGCTGGAGACCGACGGCCACAGCGTGCTGATGCTGGACGGACAGTTGCAGAATCTCGACAACGCGGAACTTGCCGAGCGCGTGGCGGCGTACGGGCCGGAAATGACCGTCGTGACCACCGCGCCGACCTATCTGTTCTGGCGCTGCGCGCCGCCGGAGCTGCGGGTGCCGGCAGAATTCCTGAAGCATCTCGCCGGGCGCGGCGGGCGCACCGCCGCCGTCGGGCCGCATGGCTCGGCGACGCCGGCCCCTACCCTGCGCAAGCTTGGCGTCGATGTCGTCGTGCGCGGCGAATGCGAGGAGGTGGTGGCGGAGCTTGCCGGGCGCGGCGAATGGAGCGCCGTCCCTCACACGGCGCGGCTCGAGAGCGGCGTGCTGGCCTGCAACGGTGGCGTGAGCGTCAGCCGCTTCGTCGACCACCCGGCACTTCATTGGCCGTCCGATTGGATTGCGGCCCATTCGCACCACCATCATCGGTTCGACGCGGACCAGAAGGGCGCCGGTGCCGAGGTGGAAGCTTCGCGGGGTTGCCCCTATAATTGCAGCTTCTGCGCCAAGATCGATTTTCGCGACGCCTACCGCCGCAGGAACCACGACGCGGTCGTCGCCGAGATCGACGGTCTGATGGCCCAGGGCGTCGGCTACATCTACTTCATCGACGAGATTTTCCTGCCCCAGAAGGCGCTGCTCGAGGCCCTTGTCGACCGCGATATCCAATTCGGCGTTCAGACGCGCATCGACCTCTGGAAACCGGAGTTGCTGGAATTGTTGGGCGAGGCCGGCTGCGTCTCGATCGAAGCTGGCCTGGAAAGCCTGACCGTCGAAGGCCGCGAAATGCTGGCCAAGCGCTGTCGGCTGGGCACTGAGGAACTGGCCGCGCTGCTGGTCGATGCCCGCCGCCATGTTCCTTTCGTCCAGGCCAATCTGATCGGCGTGGTCGAGGACGATCCGGCCCTGGTGGAGTATTGGCGCAAGCACCTCATTGACAACGGTGTCTGGGCCAACGAGCCGGTGCCGCTCTATCCCTATCCGAGCTCGCCAAGCTACCGCGAGCTGTGGGGCGAGCCCGACGATTTCGCCTGGGAGCGCGCGCATGAGCATTATCTGGCTTCGTTCAGGACGTTCAGCGACATCCAGGATCAGCGCCCGCGCGCGCTGGCCGAATTGGAGTCCTCATGCTGCAATCATTGATCCATCGCCCGCGGCGCATCCTGATGACCACCGACTCCGTCGGTGGCGTCTGGCGATATTCGCTCGACCTGGCGCGCGAGCTCACCGCCCGAGGGGACAGCGTCGTGCTGGCCGGGCTAGGGCCTCGGCCTTCTCGGGAGCAGGCACAAGAAGCGCAGTCCTTCGCGACGCTCGCCTGGCTCGAGACCCCTCCGGACTGGATGACGCGCAACGAGAGCGATCTCGACGGCCTGCCCGGCGAGCTTCGCGAGCTTGCAACGACCTGTGCCGCGGACCTCGTTCATCTCAACGCTCCGGCCCAGGCGGCCGAGGTCGATCTGCCCTGCCCCATTCTCACGGTCTCGCACTCCTGCGTCGTGACGTGGCTGCATGCCGTGCGCGGTCAGGTGCCGACCGACGGCTGGGCCTGGCAGAAGGACCGCAACTGGGCCGGTTTCAATCGCGCCGATATTGTGGTGGCACCCAGCCGAAGCCACGCCGACATGCTTGAGGCCTGCTACGGGCCGGTCGCGCGGCTAAGTGTCGTCCACAACAGTGCTCTTCCCGGCCCGGTCGCCTCGCGCCGCGAGCCTTTCGTCCTGGCCGCCGCCCGCTGGTGGGATGAAGGAAAGAACGCGGCTGTGCTGGATGCCGCGGCTGCCATGACGGAATGGCCGGTCCATGCCGCCGGCCCCCTCGGCGGGCCGGACGGGCAGATGGCGTGTCTCGATCATTGCGTCGCGCTCGGCTCGATCGGCCATGCCCAAGTGCGCCAGCGGATGGCGCGGGCCGGCATTTTCGTTTCGCCATCCATCTACGAGCCCTTCGGGCTTGCCGCTCTGGAAGCCGCGCTCTCGGGCGCGCCGCTGGTCCTCGCCGACATCGCGACCTATCGCGAACTCTGGGACGGCGCGGCTATGTTCTTCGACACGCGCGATCCGCATGCGCTTGCCGGATGCATCGCCCACCTCTCCCGCGACGAAAATTTGCGGCGTCAGCTTGGCCGGCGCGCCGTCCGTCGCGCGCGCAAATTTTCGCCGCAGGCGCAGGCGGTCGCGATGAGTGAAATCTACGATCGCGCGGCGATGGCCGTCGCAGGGCGCTGAGCATGCATTTTGTATTCTACACCCATTCCGTCGTTTCCGATTGGAACCATGGCAATGCGCATTTCCAGCGCGGCATCATGCGCGAGCTTGTTGCGAACGGACACCACGCCCTCGCGCTCGAACCCGCGGACGGTTGGAGTCGTTCGAACCTTCTGGCCGAGCAAGGCCCCTTCGCCGTCGAGCGCTTCCGGAAGGATTTTCCCGAGCTGATGCCGGTGACCTACGATGCGTCCTTCGATCACGAGGCCTGGATTGCGAAGGCGGATGTGGTGATCGTTCATGAATGGACCGATCCGGATCTTGTGGCGCGGATCGGGCGGGCCAAGCTCAACGGCGGCAAGTTCACGCTGCTGTTTCACGACACGCATCACCGCGCCGTGTCGGCGACGCAGTCGATCTCGGCACTGAACCTGGAGCACTATGACGGCGTCTTGGTCTTCGGCGAGGCGTTGCGCGAGAGCTACCTTCGCGCCGGCTGGGGCCGACGGGCTTTCACCTGGCATGAAGCAGCGGACGAACGGTTGTTCAAACCCTCTCCCGAAGTCGACGCCGTATCGGATCTGGTCTGGGTCGGCAACTGGGGCGACGACGAACGCAGCGCCGAAATCCAGGAGTTCCTCGTGGAGCCGGCACGCGAGCTTGGCCTGTCGGGAACCGTTCACGGGGTGCGCTACCCAGCGCAGGCGCGGGCCGCGCTCGCCGACGCCGGCTTGCGCCACGAGGGTTGGATCGCCAATGCCGACGTCCCGAAAGCGTTCGCGCAGCATCGCGTGACGGTGCACATCCCGCGCCGACCCTATCGGGACCATCTGCCGGGCATTCCCACGATCCGCATGTTCGAGGCATTGGCCTGCGGCATTCCCCTCGTCTCTGCGCCATGGTCGGACGTCGAAGAGCTGTTCCGTCCCGGCAAGGACTTTCTGTTTGCCCGCGACGGCGCCGAGATGCGCCAGCACCTGCGCGACGTGCTGCACGACGCCGGGCTTGCGAAGGCTCTGGCGGCAGCCGGGCTGGAAACCATCCTGGCACGGCACACATGCCGGCGCCGCGCCGACGAATTGTTCGACATACTCGCCGCATGCGGCAATCGCCATGCGGTTGACGGGGTGCCAACAAGGGAGGCCGCCGCATGAAGATCGCCTTTTACGGATCCAGCCTGCTGTCGTCCTATTGGAACGGCGCCGCCACCTATTATCGCGGCCTGCTGAAGGCACTTTCCCGGCGCGGTTACGACATCGTCTTCTACGAGCCGGACGCCTTTGACCGGCAGAAGCACCGCGACATCGAGGTTCCCGACTGGTGCGACGTCGTCGTCTACGAGGCGACGCCGGATGCGCTGATGCAAGTCGCTTGCTGCGCCGCGCAGGCCGACATCGTCGTCAAGGCAAGCGGTGTGGGCTTCGAAGACGAAGCACTGTTGCGCGCCGTGCTCGACCACGCGCGCAATGACGCGCTGACGGTGTTCTGGGACGTCGACGCCCCGGCGACGCTCAGCGACTTGCGGAACGATGCCGGCCATCCTCTCCACGAGGAGCTCAAAAGGATCGCCCTCGTGCTGACCTATGGCGGCGGAGATCCGGTCGTGTGGGACTATAGGGCGCTTGGCGCCGCCGAATGTGTGCCGATCTACAACGCGCTCGATCCTGAGACGCATTTCCCTGTCGCCCGAGATCCCCGCTTCGCCTGCGATCTCGCCTTTCTCGGCAATCGCCTGCCGGACCGCGAGGCCCGCGTGGAAGGCTTCTTCCTCGAGCCGGCCGGAGCGCTGGAGGACCAGAAGTTCCTGCTCGGCGGATCAGGCTGGGGCGACAAGGCGATGCCGGAGAATGTCTCCTGGCTCGGCCATGTCGGCACTCGAGACCACAACGCCTTCAATGTCACGCCGAAGGCGGTGCTGAACATCAGCCGCGACAGCATGGCCAGCAACGGCTTTTCGCCGGCAACGCGGGTGTTCGAGGCGGCCGGCGCCGGTGCATGCCTCATCACCGATGCCTGGGCCGGTGTCGAGCTGTTCCTTACGCCTGGCGAGGAAATCCTGGTGGCGCGGGACGGCGCCGATGTTGTCGAGATCATGTGCACGCTCACACCAGGGCGCGCAAAGGCGATCGGGGCGGCAGCACTTCGGCGTGTTCTGGCCGAGCACACGTACACACTGAGGGCTGAACGGGTTGACGCAATCTTCAAGGCGCATTTCGAGCGCGAGACCGTGGAGGCTGCAGAATGACGAAGGCACTCGACATCGTGTTCCTGGGTCTTTCTCTGTCCTCTTCCTGGGGCAATGGCCATGCGACGACCTTTCGGGGACTGCTGCGGGGCCTCGACGAGCTCGGCCATCGCATCACCTTCCTCGAACGCGACGTGCCCTGGTACGCGCACCACCGCGACCTGCGCGACCCCGATTACTGCGACTTGCGCTATTACGACACCGTCCAGGAGCTTCGTCGCAACCATGAACGAGACCTTCAGCAGGCCGATGTCGTGGTCATCGGCTCGTTCGTGCCCGAAGGCAGGGCGGTCATCGACGACCTGGCGTCGCTGTGCACCGGGCTATTCTGCTTTTACGACATCGACACGCCGGTGACGCTGGCCAGGGTTGCCGAGGATGACTGCGACTATCTCGCCCGCCGGCAGGTTCCCTATTTCAACCTTTATTTCTCCTTCACGGGCGGACCGACCCTCCATCGCCTGGAGCTCGAATTCGGCGCGCGTCGGGCCGAACCGCTCTATTGCTCCGTCGACCCCGAGCGGCACCATCGAAACCGAAATGTGATCAAATGGGATCTAGGCTATCTCGGCACCTACAGTCCGGATCGGCAGCAGACCCTGGAAACGCTTCTGCTCGAGCCTGCGCGTCGACTGCCGGATCGACGCTTCGTGGTCGCGGGCTCGCAATACCCGCACGATATCGACTGGCCCGACAATGTCGAGCGGATCGAGCACCTGCCGCCGGCCGAGCATGCCGGATTTTATAGCCGGCAGCGCTACACGCTGAATGTGACACGCACTTCGATGGTCGAAGCCGGATGGTCGCCCAGCGTCAGGCTTTTCGAAGCTGCGGCGTGCGGGACGCCGATCATCAGCGATCGCTGGCCCGGCCTCGACAGTTTCTTTCCGGCTACGGCGATACAGACGGCCGGCAGCGCGGATGATGTGACGGGAATTCTTCTGGGACAGCCGGACCGCGCCAGGCTCACCATGGCCAGGCAGGCCCATTCGCTGGTCCTGGAAAGACATACCGGAGTTGCTCGGGCACGAGAGTTCACGTCGATGCTGGCGCGGGCAAGACAGACACGTCCGGTGCTCGATCTGGATGTCGAAAGTGCAGCATGACAGGCAGACAGGAGAACACACAGATGCGGCGTTCAAGAAAGGCCCAACAGACACGGACGGCGCTTGTCGCCGGCGGTGCCGGTTTCCTCGGTTCGCACCTTTGCGAGGCCCTGTTTGGCATCGGCTATCGCGTGATCTGCATCGACAACTTTCTCACCGGCCGAATGGAGAACATTACGCCGCTTATCGGCCAATCGCGCTTCCGGTTGATCGAGCAGGATATCTGCAGCCCGCTGGAACTGGGTGAACCGGTCGACCGTGTCTTCAACCTGGCATGCGCGGCGTCACCGCCCCGCTACCAGGCCGATCCCGTTCACACCACGCGCACCTGCGTGGTCGGGTCGCTCAATCTCCTCGAGCTTGCCGTTCGCGACGGTGCACGCTTCCTGCAGGCATCGACCAGCGAAGTGTATGGTGATCCCGAGCAGCATCCGCAGCGCGAGGACTATCTCGGCCATGTGAACTGCATCGGCCCGCGCGCCTGCTACGACGAAGGCAAGCGCACCGCGGAGACGCTTTGCTTCGACTATCTTCGGGCCGATCGCGCCGACGTGCGTGTCGCCCGTATCTTCAACACTTATGGCCCAAGGATGGACCCCGCCGACGGTCGCATCGTCTCGAATCTGGTCATGCAGGCACTTGAAAAGCGGCCGATGACGATATTCGGCGATGGCCGGCAGACGCGATCCTTCTGCTACGTCACCGACCTGGTCGAAGGCCTGCTGCGGCTGATGGACATCGAGCCCAATCCGCGCCAGCCGATCAATCTTGGCAACCCCGGGGAATTTACCGTCCTCGAACTGGCGAGCCTGGTGAGGGAACTGACCGGCACCAGGTCGCCCGTGAAATTCCTGCCTTTGCCGGAAGACGATCCTCGCCGGCGACGCCCGGATATAGCCCGTGCGAAGGAGCTTCTCGGATGGGCCCCCAAGGTACCTCTCCGGCAGGGCCTGCTGCAAACGGTCGTTTACTTCGCCGAACTCGAAGGCAGCGCGACCGTGTCGCCCGCCGCCGCGACCAACAGGCCCGGAGCAGACGGATTTGAAACCGGCGGCGCGCAGGATCCCGATGCGTCCCGCGTTCTTTTCACCGAAGCGGAACATCCGACCGAGATTCTGGTTGGGCCCGATAACCGGCACGGAGAACGCAGTCGTGCAGTCGAAGCGATCAGCCAAGGACATCGAGCAGATGGCGGCCGCGGAAACCGCCGCCTTCCTGCGACGAGCCTCCATCACCTACCTCGAATGTTGCGTCAGCCTGATGATGACGCATCTTCAACGCGAGGAAGTCGCAACCATCCTCGAGCGGGAAGCTGACATGCTGCGAAAGCTGGACTGAGCCCCCAGCGCCTCAGACGAATGACGAACAAATATGCATATGAGCCCCGCAGTCTGAGGTCCGAACGTCCACCTCGTCAATGAAGGGGACCCGATATGAGTCTCGGCACAATCCTCATTATTATCCTGATCTTGTTGCTGATCGGCGCGATCCCGGCCTGGCCGTATTCGTCGGGCTGGGGCTATGGGCCCTCGGGCGTGCTCGGCGTCATACTTGTCATCCTGGTGATCATGGCGCTCATGGGCCGGATTTGAGGCCGAGCGGGCGAGATTCCATTAGCCGCATTCCGAACCTCGCGTCCTGCGCTGGCCGCTCGGAGACAACCCGGCAACGGGAGTCTCGAACGTCGACCGCATCGGCGAATTTTCCACCTCTCAAGGAACATTCCCGACCGGTCACAGTTCGGCGCGAGGAACTTACCTCCAACAATAGAGGCGGCGGTTTCGTGACATCGAAAAAGGTTCGCATCGGCATCGTCGGTGTCGGCAATTGCGCATCCTCCCTAGTGCAAGGCCTCACCTATTATCGTCAGGCAAAAAGCAACGAGCCGATCCCCGGGCTAATGCATGCCGATCTCGGCGGCTACCATGTCGAAGACATCGAGGTCGTCTGCGCCTTCGACGTCGCCAAGAGCAAGGTCGGGCGCGATGTGGCCGAAGCAATCTACAACGCCCCGAACAACACCTTCCGTTTTGCCGATGTGGCGCCGATCGGCGTGCGCGTGCAACGCGGACCTACACTCGACGGCATCGGCAAATATCTGCGCGATGAAATCGAGGAAGCGAATGAGCCGGTCGCCGACGTGACCGCAGGCCTTCGGGAAAGCGGGGCCGAGGTGCTGGTGTCCTATCTGCCGGTCGGCTCGGATGCGGCAACCCGCTATTATGCCGAATGCGCGCTGGCGGCCGGGTGCGCTTTCGTCAACTGCATACCGGTCTTCATCGCTTCGCGGCCGGAATGGCGCCGGCGCTTCAAAGAGCGCGGCCTGCCCCTGATCGGCGACGACATCAAGAGCCAGGTCGGCGCTACCATCGTTCACCGGCTGCTCGCCAATCTGTTTCGGGAGCGCGGGGTGCGCATCGACCGCACCTACCAGCTCAACTTCGGCGGCAACACGGACTTCCTCAACATGCTGGAGCGTGAGCGGCTGGAATCGAAAAAGATCTCCAAGACGCAGTCGGTCACCAGCCAGATCGATGTACCGCTCGAGCCCGGCAACATCCATGTCGGACCCAGCGATCATGTGCCTTGGCTCACCGACCGCAAATGGGCCTATATCCGGGTCGAAGGCACGACCTTCGGCGGCGTCCCGCTGAATGCCGAACTCAAGCTGGAAGTCTGGGATTCCCCCAACTCCGCCGGAGTGGTCATCGACGCGGTGCGCTGCGCCAAGCTGGCGCTCGATCGCGGTATCGCTGGGGCGCTCACCGGGCCTTGCAGTTATTTCATGAAGTCTCCGCCGGAGCAGTTCACCGATGCCGAAGCCCGCCTGCGCACCCTCGCCTTCATAGCCGGTAGGGGCGAGCCGATGCTCGACGCCGCGGAATGACAACGACTATTTTCCTCGTGCGGCATGCTGCGTATGACAATGTCGGCCGCTATCTGGCAGGCCGCCAGGATATCGATCTTGGCCAAACCGGCCAGGCACAGACGCTGCGTCTGGCCCGCCGTCTGGCGAGGGAACCGCTCGCGGCCATTTTCAGCAGCCCGCGCAAGCGCACCTTGGAAACCGCGAAACCGATCGCTGTCGCCTGCAATATCGAGCAGATCGGAATCTGCCAGGAATTGGACGAGATCGATTTCGGCGCATGGTCCGGCAAGACATTCGAAGAGCTGGCCGATGACGCCGCCTGGCGGATGTGGAACGACCAGCGACAGAGCGCCCGAACACCGAGCGGCGAGACCATGCAGGACACCCAGCAGCGGATCGTCGACCTCATGGACGTGCTTCGCGAACAGGCCCCAAACCGATGCGTTGCACTGATCAGTCACGCGGACGTCATCAAGGCTGCGGTGTGCAAGGTGCTTGGCCTTCAGCTCGGCGACTGTTTTCGCTTCGACATCGAACCTGCCTCGATCACCACCGTCGTCCATGGCGACTGGGGCTCTAAGCTCATTCGCCTGAACGAAATCGCCTGACTGGAGCTGCCCGATGCGCATGGTGATCTTCGGCCTCACGGTCACCTCTTCCTGGGGAAACGGACATGCCACGCTTTGGCGCGGGCTGATACGCGCGCTGGCGCCACTCGGCTGGTCGATCAGCTTCTTTGAGCGCGACACGCCCTACTATGCCGGCGCAAGGGATCTCACCGATCTCGATGGCGGCCACGTGGTGCTCTATCCGGGATGGGATGATATTGCCCAGGCTGCGGCAATTGCGGTCCGGCAGGCTGACGCGGTCATCGTCACCTCCTACTGCCCGGATGCTGTTGAAGCCTCACGCCTCGCGCAGGAGAGTTGCCGTGGGCTCAAGGTGTTCTACGATCTTGACACCGCGGTGACGCTCGCGCGCATCGAGCAGGGGGAGCAGCCTCCCTATTTCGGTCCGGAAGGCCTTCGCGATTTCGATTTGGTGCTGAGCTACACCGGCGGCGAGGCACTCGGTTCGCTCAAGTCCATGCTGGGGGCGCGCCGCGTCGTGCCGCTCTACGGTCATGTCGATCCGGAGCGTCATCGGCCGGCAAAGCCCAGGGCCGAGTTTGCCGGCGATCTGTCCTACCTCGGCACTTATGCCGCGGATCGCCAGGCCGGCGTCGAGAAGCTGCTCGTCGCGCCCGCTGTCCGGCTGCCGGATCGCCGTTTCGTCATTGGCGGCGCTCAATATCCGCAGGAGTTTCCGTGGAGCGACAACATCTTCTTCGTCAGGCATTTGCCGCCTGCCGATCATCCGCCCTTCTTCTGCTCGTCACGTCTCACCCTGAATGTCACCCGCGAGGCCATGGCGCGCAAGGGCTGGTGCCCCTCCGGCCGGCTGTTCGAAGCGGCTGCCTGCGGCGCCGCCATCGTTTCCGACGACTGGCCGGGTCTGGACGACTTCTTCGAGCCCGGCTGCGAAATCCTGCTTGCACATTCCACCGACGATGTGGTCGCCGCGCTCGGTTTGTCGGACGGCGAGCTCGAGGCGTTGCGCCGCCGAGCCCGCGAACGCGTCCTCGACGAACACACATCCGCACGCCGCGCCGCGGAACTGGACCGGATTCTGGTCGAAGCCGCCACCGCGCCAGCAAGCGAACCGATGAAGGAAACCGTCTGATGTTGGGTATCGTGCCTGCGGCGGGGCGCGGCAGCCGCATTCAACCGCTGGGTTTTTCCAAGGAACTGCTCCCGGTTGGCAGCCGGATGGACGGGCAAACCGAGCGTCCGTGCGCGGTCAGCGAGTATCTGGTGCGCCGAATGGTGCGCAACGGCGTCGACAGGATCTGCTTCATCATCGGTTCGGGTAAGTCCGATATCCTCGAATACTATGCGGCCGGCTATGACAGCGCGGCCGCAATTTTCGTGGCCCAGCCCTCTCCCGTCGGTCTTTGCGACGCGATCTTCCGCGCCGCCCCTCTCGTCGCGCCG
This sequence comes from Mesorhizobium sp. WSM3879, assembly GCF_002294915.1. NCBI lineage: Bacteria > Pseudomonadati > Pseudomonadota > Alphaproteobacteria > Hyphomicrobiales > Phyllobacteriaceae > Mesorhizobium > Mesorhizobium sp. WSM3879. Next base: position 38,415 of record NZ_NSFZ01000004.1, read on the forward strand.
CAAGAGACCGTCCTGATCGGTCTGCCGGACACGATCTGGTTCCCCGAGGACGGCTTCTGCCATCTGCCGGACGACCGGCTGTCATTCCTGCTGTTTCCTGTAGACCGTCCCGAGCTTTTCGACGCCGTGGTTGTCGATCAGGACGGCCGCGTCGAGCAGATTCAGGTCAAGCAGCAGGACGCAGCCACGGACTGGGTCTGGGGCGCGTTCAAGATGCCGGGCTTCACCTTTCAGCGGCTCGCGGCGCTTTGGCGCGAGCGGGACGGCTGCGACGAGTATTTCGGAACGCTGGTCAATGCTTACCTTGCCGTCGGCGGTGAAGCCTGGGGCGTCAAGGCAGGCTCGGCCTATGTCGATGTCGGCACCTTCAACGGCTACCGCACGGCGCTCCGGCTGCTTGAAAACAACGACGCCTCGGAAGACGAAGACACAGCGATATTCGTGCCGCCGAGCCGCTCGCAGGTGCCATCCTTGCCAGGCGAAGGAGGCTGACCGTGCTGCATTCCGACGCGGAAATTCGCCGCCGTATCGATGCGCTTGGACCGTGGTTCCACAACATGGAACTGGCGGGCGTGGAGACCGCTCCCGACCATTTCCTCGGCAACTATCCTCTGGTGAAATGGCAGAAATTCGCGGATGCGATCCCGGCCGATCTCTCGGGCAAGTCGGTGCTCGATATCGGCTGCAACGCCGGGTTCTATTCCATTGAAATGAAGAAGCGAGGCGCCGATCGCGTGCTCGGCATTGATTTCGACGTGGACTATCTGACGCAAGCGCGTTTCGCCGCCGAAATCGCCGAGTGCGACATCGAATTCCGGCAATTGTCGGTCTACGACGTCGGCGCGCTCGGCGAGACCTTCGACATCGTGCTCTTCATGGGCGTGCTTTACCATCTACGCCACCCGTTGCTGGCGCTCGACCTGATCCGCGAGCATGTTGCGCGCGACTTGATGGTCTTCCAGTCGATGCAACGCGGGAGCAGCGAAATCCTCGCGCTCGAACAGAACTATGATTTTTGGACGCTCGACCTGTTCGATCGAACCGAATTCCCGAAGCTGCACTTCATCGAGCACCGCTACGCCGACGATCCGACCAACTGGTGGATCCCGAACCGCGGCTGCATCGAGGCGATGCTGCGCAGCGCCGGCTTCCAGATCCTGCTTCACCCGGAAGACGAGGTCTACTTCTGCCGCGCGTCCGATGAGCCGGCGGGTGAAGGTGCGGTCTACCCGTCGAAAGGACGAAATGATGATTGAAGCCGCCATGATCTGGAACGAGCCCAACAACAAGTCGCATTGGGACCCAGAGCTCGATCCGGACTGGAGCCGCTTCGCCGGCATGACTATCCTGGCGGCGGACGCGATCGGGCTTGAAAACCCGGCGATCACCAGGGTGCTTGGCGGCATTTCGCCGATCGATGCCGGCTTCATGTCGCTGATCAAGGGGTATGGTGTCCTCGACCATGTCAACGCCGTCGCCGTGCACGGCTTCCCGCTCGACTGGAACCTTTGGCAGATCCATGAATGGCCGCAAAAGCTCGGCGAGATCGCCGAAGTCACCGATCTGCCGATTTGGATCAGCGAAGTCGGCGTGTCGAGCTTCGGCGCCGAGGAGGTCCAGGTCTGGGGCCTGCGGCGGACGGCGGAGCTTCTGCTTGGCAACGCGCCCCGCGTCCAATGGTATAGCCTTTATGATTTGCCGCATGCTTGGGGAGCGACCACACGGCATCGCGAGGTGGAAGGCTCTTCCTATTACCGTCATTTCTACATGGGTCTTCTGCGCGAGGATGGCTCGCCCAAGCCCGCGCTCGAAGAGTTCGTGCGGCACACTCCGGAAATGGGCCTCGTCCAGTGGTTCCATTTCGAGGACCACCGGCTGGACGACGCCGTCGCCTGGATGAAGCGGCTGGGCGTCACCAATCTGCGCACCGGCCTCTCTTGGGCCGACAGTTTCAGACCGAATGCCCTCGATTGGTTCGACCGCCAGATGGAAGCCCTGGCAGACTTCAACGTCACCATCACTTTCTGCTTCACGCCCGAGCACCGAGGCCTGCAGCCTCATCACACCAGCCCGCCACAGGCGCCCGAAGAGTTCGCCGAATTCTGCGCGAAGATGGTGCGCCGCTACGCACCTGGCGTGCGCGACGCCGCGATTCCCATGCGGCGGGTCTCGGCCGCATGAGGTCACTTCGGCTCGATCAGCCATGACGCTTACAGTGCTCAACGTCGCCTATCCGCTTGCGCCTGTCGGCCTCGATGCGGTCGGCGGCGCCGAGCAGGTGCTGTCGATGCTGGATCACGCACTGGTCAGGCAAGGCCATCAATCCATCGTCGTCGCCTGCCGGGGCTCCAGCGCGGCCGGGACCTTGGTCGAGACGCCTGCCGAAACAGGCGCGCTCGACGAGACGGCAAAGAGCCGCGCCCAGGACGCGCACCGCGCGGCGATCGCAGCCGCGCGTGCGCGCTGGCCGATCGATGTCGTCCATCTGCATGGCATCGATTTCGATGCCTATCTTCCCGATGACGGCCCCACGCTCGTGACACTGCACCTGCCGCTTGCCTGGTATCCGGCCGGAGTGCTGAGCCCGGCCCGTGAAGACCTGTGGCTGCACGCGGTCTCGGAGGCGCAGCAAGCAACCGCGCCGGCCGGATCGAGACTGATCGCGCCCATCCCAAACGGGGTTGACGTCAATGCGCTTGCCGCCCCCCGGTCGCATCGCAATTTCGCGCTCGTGTTAAGCCGAATATGCCCGGAAAAAGGCATCCACCTGGCGATCGACGCCGCGAAGCGCGCTGGAGTGCCGCTTGCAATAGGAGGGCAGATATATCCCTACCGGACACATGTTCAGTATTTCGCCGACGAGGTGGAGCCTCGCCTCGACAGGCGGCGGCGTTTCCTGGGACCGCTCGGGTTTTTCGCCAAGCGGTGGCTTCTCAACGCCGCCCGCTGCCTGGTCATTCCGAGCCTCGCCGCGGAGACGAGCTCGCTCGTTGCCATGGAAGCCCTCGCCTGCGGCACGCCGGTTGTGGCCTTCCCGAATGGCGCCCTGCCCAATGTCGTTGAGCACGGCAAGACCGGGTTCCTGGTCAATGATATCGACGAGATGGCGATAGCCATCGACGCTTCGGCCGACCTCGACAACGAAACATGCCGGGCCGAGGCGCGAGATCGGTTTTCGCTCGATCGCATGGTTTCGGCCTATATGGATGCCTATCGGGCATTGGCAAAGCTCGGCGATTCCCGAGCACGGTTGGGAGTCGCCGGGTGAGCGGCCTGCGTGCCGATGTCATCCGCGACCAAGAAGCGCTCGACGGTCTAGAGCAGCATTGGTGGCCGCTCTGGTCGCAATGCAGCTCTGCTACGCCTTTCCAGTCACCCGCCTGGCTCCTGCCATGGTGGCGGACATTCGCGCCGGGCGATCTCTCGGCGATCGCCGTGTGGAACGGAAACGATCTCGTCGGCCTGGCACCACTCTACCTCGAACGGCACGCTTCCGGTTTGCGCCTGCTTCCGATCGGAATATCGCTGAGCGACTATCTCGATATTCTTTGCGCACCCAAGTTCGAAGAAGCCGTCGGTACCTTGATTGCCGAGACTGTGCTTTCGCTCGAATGGTCGCAATGGATCCTGCCGGACCTTTCGAGTGAAGCCGCATCCCTGGAGCTTTTGCTGCCCGATATCGAAGAGAGCCGATCTACCGGCCATGCCGCCTGCCCCGTGCTTGCCTTGGCTGGCGACGAGACGCTTGCAGGGTGCGTTCCCGCGCGGCGAAGACGCCAGCTGCGTCGCGCGCTGCGAGCCGCGCAACGGAGAGGCCGGGTGACGATCAACCGGGCGGAGGCCGCGCCGGAGATATTTCTTGGTCAGCTGATCCGCCTGCACGACGCCCGCTGGGCCGGACAGGGCGGCGGCGTGCTGACGCAAAGCGCGATCGAGTTTCATCGCAATGCCTTGCCCCGTCTCGCCGCGAGCCATTTGGCGCGGTGCTGGCTGATGGAAATCGACGGCGCCGTCGTCGGCGCGTATTACGGTTTTCATCACCACGACCGCGCCTATGCCTATCTCGGCGGCTTCGACCCCGCTTACGCATCGGAGAGCCCCGGCGCCATTCTGATCGGCAAGGCTATCGCCGAAGCCGTTCAGGACGGCGCGCGAGAGTTCGATTTTCTACGCGGCCGGGAGAGCTACAAATACAGCTGGGGAGCAAAGGACCGATGGACCATACAACGGGTCTGGACCCGGAGCGCCTCGCCATGACCACAGCAGAGCGAGTGAGGTCGACCGCGAGGCATATCCTCGAGGATTGCATGGCGACCGACCTGTCCGCCGAAGTCGCGGTCGCCAGATTGGCAGTCGAGACGGATATGCGCGCGCCAGAATTGGCGGACGTCGCATTGGACATGCGTACAAGCGCTGTCGAGCAAAGGGGCTGGCTCGAGGACATCGCTGTGCTTCTTTCAGGCAAGGCAGATGCCTTCGATAGTCTGAGGTCAACGGCAGCTTCGGTTTGTCATGACCGTCTGCGCGGCGAAACCGGTGAGATGACGATCCGCCGGCTGGCCGGGGGCTTTGACGAGGCGGTCGCCATCTCTCCGGCGGCCAGCGTCCAACTTTCGTCGCTTGGCGACGAGGAAAAGCTTACGGCTGCAACGGCCGAAATCGTCTCCTGGCTGGAGCGACAGGATTTTACCGGCGCGGACAAGACAATACTCGATATCGGCTCCGGCATCGGCCGCTTCGAATGCGCGCTCCACGCCAGAGCGAAGCATATCGTCGGCATCGATATCTCCCCCAGGATGGTTGCCGTCGCGCGCCGACGCTGCGCCGGTCTTGGCAATGTTGAATTCCGCCGGACCTCCGGCCTCGACCTTGGCGAATTCGTCAATGCGGGTTTTGATGGCGTGCTGGCGGTCGACAGCTTCCCTTACCTGGTACTTGCCGGCGTCGCCGAGCGGCACTTTATCGAAGTGGCGCGCGTGTTGCGGCCGGGAGGGATGGCGGCAATCCTGAATTATTCGTACCGGATGTCGCCCGCCGCCGATTCCTCCGACATCCGCCATCTCGCCCGAATATGCGCCATGGACGTCCTCATCGATGGCGAGATGCCTTTCCGTCGATGGGACGGCACCGTTTTTCTTATTCGTCGTACCGGCGGAACATAACCGACGGACCGAAGTTCGGCTCCCAAACCACTTGCGCAGAAGCTGGAAGACCCAGGAGAACAAGATGGCGTCCGGCGGTAAGAAACACATGGGACGCGGCAGTCAGGGCAAAGGTGACGGGACCGGAGCGAAGACGACGGTTCCGAAAGACATGAATGGCGAAAATGACGTCCTGTCGAACGGGGATAAGAAGCAGCATACAAAAGAACGCGGCCTCGACAGCAATCGGATCAAGTCCGATCAGTATCAGGACCACGCGGCAAACCGGATTCCGGAAGACTGATCTTGCGGGGACTATCGCAAGACTTTGCCGGCTCGCAACGGATCAGTTCAGGCAAAGGGTTTTCGCTCCGCCACGATCTGCTGCGGGGCTGAAGCTGATCGGCGGCTGGAAGCGCCTTGCAAACTCCGGCCGTGTATGGTCTCAAGTGAATCTCAAAGGGGCCACATTTGCTAAGAGAATGCCATGTCTCGTCCGAGCCAGCGCGATCCCGTCAGCCAGGCAAGCCTGGGCATAGACCAAGAGATCGCGTCGTTGTTGACCGCCATTGAGCAGGAAAAAGTTCCTGATCGCCTGGCTAAGCTCGCGATCGAGTTGCAGAATGCGCTGATCGAGAAGCGCCGGTGCAAAAAGGAGAACTGACGGCAAGCCTCATCGATGCCTGTCAGCGCTTCTGTCCCAGTGATCTTCCGCGAGATGGTCGTGTCTTTCGACCAGCGCTTGCGATGAGCTTTCATCAAGGAATTCCAGGACGCTTGCACGCGCGCGGTTGAGACGGCTTTTAACGGTCCCGACCGCGCAATCGCATATCTCCGCGGTTTCTTCGTAGCTGACGCCCAGCACACCGATCAGCGTCAGTACCTCGCGCTGATGTATCGGAAGCTTCTGGATGGCGCGGTAGACTTCCTTGGTCCGAACGGACCAGTCCTGCGAGGCTTCCGAAATCGGCCGGCTGGAGGCGCAGTCAAGCAAACCGGGCGCCTCCCTAGCTGCCGCCTTGACCCGCGTATAATGCGTATTGCGCATGATGGTGAAAAGCCAGGACTTCAATCTCGTCCCCGGCTCGAACTTGTCCAAGTTCGCAAGCCCCTTGGTCAGGGTCTCCTGCACCAAATCGTCGGCATCATCGGGCAAGCGGCAAAAAGTGCGCGCAAAAGCACGCAAGGCAGGAATGAGGTCGACGACAGCGACCTCGCCCGGTACGCAGTCAGGCACGGCATGGCCTTTGGGTAACACGGTTCTCACCCCAGCAGAGAGAGTTGATGGGCATTGATTAGGGAGAATGCGTGACGATGATGATCGTTCCTGTTGTAAACGAACTTGCTTGAACGCCTCCGGCCAACCAACGGGGTCGCCGTTCGAGCTAGAGAAACCAACTCGCGACCAATCCGCCGAGGCCGCAAAGATCACCACGCTCGTTATGCTCCGAGGTTGTTCGTGGTCCGACTATTGACCCGGCCGCCCGTGATCCTGCGATCATTCACTAGCGGAGGAGTAGAAAAGACCTGCAGACCAATACCTACATTGGATTGCGAAACCCTTGCAGGAGCCCGATTGCTACAGGCGAGAGCGCCGCGCGGCCTCGGTGCCTGCGCTCGCCAATCGGGCGACCGCCTCGATCAGCACTTTGGAGTCTACTGGCTTCGACAGTCTCGGCGAATCCCGGAACTGATCGGGAAAGACCGTTGCGCTGTCATAGCCGGTGAGGAAGAGGAAAGGAACGTGGCGCGCTGCGAGGTGCTCGGCAAGCGGGAAACTGCGTTCGCCATGCAGGTTCACGTCGAGCACCGCCCCATCGAGTTCGACGCCATCGATCTGCTCGAGCGCCTGTTGAACCGAGGGCGCGGGCCCCACCACATGGCAGCCCGCATCGGTCAGTTCGTCGGAGAGGTCGAGCGCAACCAGGAAAGCGTCCTCGACGACGAGGATCCGCAGGCCCGATAATGGAGCGCTCTTGTTCATGCGTAGCCGGGCAGCGGCTCGAAGGCTTCGGTTCGGGCAAGGGGGATTTCAAGCAGGCACTCCAGGCCGGTGGGCCGGAAGTTCAATTCGACACTCCCCCTCAGCTCGTACTCCAAACTCTGCTGGATGAAAGTGGTTCCAAAATTTCTGCGGGATGGCTCTTCCACGGCCGGACCGCCGAGTTCCTTCCAGCTGATCGAAAGCATGCCCGGCTTCACCACGTTCCAGGAGACCTCGATGCGTCCGGTCTCGACGGAAAGCGCCCCATATTTGGCGGCGTTGCTGGCAAGCTCGAAGAACACCATGCCGAGTGCCGCCGCCGTTGCCGCATCGAGGTGGAACGGCCGGCCGTGAACGACTAGATTCTGGCGTCCCGTGCTGCTGTAGGGGGAAAACGTCGCCCTCAGCAGTTCCTCGAGGTCGGCGTCGCCCCAATTGTGGGAAGACAGGACCTCATGCGTGCGCGCCATCGCGTGCAGTCGCTCATGGAATGATGTCGCGAATTCCCCCATTGAGCTTGACGAGCGGATCATGCGCGAGGTCAGTGCGGTGATCGTGGCTAGGATGTTCTTCACACGATGCTGCAGCTCGTGCAGCAGCCTCTCCTGAGCGCGCTCGGCCTCCTTATGGTTCGAGACATCGACCAGGGCCGCAATAGCGCCCCGAACCCTGCCGGACTCGTCAAACAGCGGATTGGCCGACATCATCACGTCGATGCTTGAGCCGTCCCCCTGGGCGATTCGGGCTTCGTAGCCGGGGACGGGCTTGCCCGTTCGCATCGCCTTCTGCAGCGGCTGCTCGTGCGTTTCCACCACGGAGCCGTTCACCATCAGCGGCAGGACCGCCGGCACAGTGCTGAGCTTGCCGTCCGCGGCGCGCCGGCCGGCGAGCTCGGCCGCGCGGCGATTGGCGCGGATGGCATCGCCGTCGTCGTCTTCGGCGATCAAGATGCCGACAGGCACAAGATCCAGAACAGTCTCCAGGCTTTCGAGGCGGTTGCGCAGGTCGTGCGACAGCGCGCCGATCTTTTCCTCCGCCTGCGCGATCTGGGTAATGTCGACGAAGGTGACGACGACGCCGGCGATGACATTGTCGACGGTACGATAGGGCATCACGCGCATGATGTATCGCTTGGCGCTTTCAATGACTTCCACCTGCCTTTCTATCGTCCCCAGCCGCTGCAGCACCTGCTCCATGTCTGCCTGCAGCCGGTCCGCGGCAAAGCGCGGCCGCACATGCGCAAGCGGCCGGCCGACATCGCTTTCGACCAGCCTGAACAGGTCCCGCGCCGTCGGCGTGAAGTTCTTGACGCAAAGATCGCGGTCGAGGAACACGGTCGCGATCTGCGTGCTCTCGAGCAGGTTGGACATGTCGTTGTTGGCGCGGCTGAGCTCGTCGACACGGATGTTGAGCTCGGCATTGACGGTCTGCAATTCCTCGTTGATCGATTGCAGTTCTTCCTTCGAGGTTTCCAGTTCCTCGTTCGAGGACTGCAGCTCCTCGTTGATGGAGGACAGTTCCTCGTTGGAGGATTTCAACTCCTCGTTGGAGGATTCTAGCTCCTCCGTCGTGATCTGCAGCCGTTCCCTGGTTTCCCGCAGCTCCTTTTCGAGCTGACTGACATTGGCGCTTTCGACATCGTCGGTCGTGTGGACGGGCTCGTCCTCTACCTCCGCCTTTATCCCGCCGATATCGCGGAAGACCAGCATGTAGAGCGGATCCGAATTGCCGTCGACCGGCAGCGGCTGCACGGCGAGGCTGATCGTCTGGCGTCCGCCATTGGTGCCGATGCTGATCTTGTTCTGCACCGCCATCTGTCCGGTGCTGACTGCCTTGTGAAGGGCAGCGCGCAGGTCCATGCGCAGCCCGCGACGGGCCATGGAGAAGACGTTGTGGTCGGGCGCGCCGGCGGCAAGTTCCAGATATTTGCCTGTCCCGCCCGAGCTGTGCATCAATTCGCCGGCGGCGTTGACGACCACGTAGGCCGGAGCATAGCGCTCGACCAGGAAGCGTTCGGCAACTTCTTGCAGGGTTCCTGTCGTTGCCCGCGGGCGCGTGCTGGGAACAGCCTGCCTGGCGGCGGCGGCAAGTGGGAATTCCGGCAGGCGTTGCGCGGCGACCTCACTGCGCTTCTGGAAGATGCGGGTCGCCTTGTCGATGGTCGAGAACAGGCGCGCATGGCGCGTAACGTTCTCGGACGAGCCGAGGAAGAGATAGCCGTTATTGCGCAACGCATAATGGAAGATCGGGATGATCTTCTCCTGCAGCTCCGGCCCCATATAGATCAAGAGGTTGCGGCAGGCGATGAGGTCCAGCTTGGAAAACGGCGGGTCGCGCAACAGATTGTGCGCCGAGAACAGGCAGGCTTCCCGCAACTCGGCGGAAACACGATATGTGCCGTCCTCGCGCGAGAAGAATTCCTTCAGGCGCTTCGGCGTGATGTCGCTTGCGACGGTCGCCGGATAGCGGCCGGCGCGCGCCACTTCCAGCGCACGCTCGTCGATGTCGGTGGCGAAGATCTGCAGGTTGGGAGAAGCGGCGCCCCGCGGCGCGTTCTCCTTCAAAAGCATGGCGATCGAATAGGCTTCCTCTCCGGTGGCGCAGCCGGGCACCCAGGCCCTGATCGTCTCGTCCGGCTTGCGGCCCCTGAAAAGCTTCGGAATAACTAAGCTCTCTAGCGCATCGAAGGCCTGCGGGTCCCGGAAGAAGCTGGTCACGCCGATGAGCAGGTCCTGGAACAGAAGGTCGACCTGCTGCGGCTCGTCGCGCAGCCGCTCGTAGAAAGCCGTGGGATCGTCGATCTGCAGCACCTGCATGCGGCGTTGGATGCGCCGCAGGATGGTGTTGTCCTTGTAGCCGCTGAAATCATGGCCCGTGCGCGTACGCAACAGCCCCGTGATCCGCGAAAGCTGTTCGCCCACTTCGCGCTTGCGGCGGTCGCGTTCGCTTTCATCGCGGTTGGCGTGGCTGAAATAGCCGACGAGCTTCGCAGCCATCTCCTCGGCCGGCAGCACCATGTCAACCAGGCCGCTCTGCACGGCGCTGCGCATCATGCCATCATATTCGGCGCTCTGCTGCGCCAGCGTTAGGCCGCCATGTTCCTTTATTGCCCTGAGCCCGATCGTGCCGTCGCTGCCGGTTCCGGAAAGGATCAGCCCGGCCGCATCCTCCCCTTGATCCTGTGCCAGGGACGTGAAGAAATCGTCGATCGGCGTCCGCTTCGCGCGCGTGGCGGCCATCTTGGCCATGTTGAAACGCTGTCCCCGGATGGTCACCGAGACGCCCGGCGGGATGACGTAGATGTTGTTCGGCTCGACTTCCGCGCCTTCGACCGCGGTCTGCGTTTCGATCGCGGTGGAGCGCTGGATGATGCTCGCGAGCACACTCTCATGCTCGGCATCGAGGTGTTGGATCACGACATAGGCAAAGCCGCTGTCGGCCGGCACTTCCGGAAAGAACTTCTGCAACGCCGCGATGCCGCCGGCCGATGCGCCGATGCCGATGACAGGGAACAGCGCGGGCTCTCTCTCATCCTGGCGCGGGCTAGTCCGTGCCTTCCTTGTGCTTGCCTTCCTCGCCGCCTGCGCCATTGCCTGTTACCTGTGTCCGCCTGCTTTCCAGGATGCGCTCGATGACGGAGGCATCCGCTTCGTATTCCCTCGCCCGCTTGCCGAACTCGCTGGCGAGTTGGGAGCGATGTCGCGTCTTCTCCCGCTCCGCCATGCGCCGGGCAAACTCCGCCCGCTGCTGATGCGACCGCAGCAGGCTCCACAGGATCTCGTCCGCCTCGATCGCCTGCGCCTCCATGATCGCATCGGCGGTGAAAGCGTGCCCGGTATGGCACCGATAGCGCAGCATGTCACCGTCCTCGATCTCCCACAGCGGCCCGTGGCATTCCGGGCATGTAAACACCGACAGTTGCCCAAGTCGATCTGGTTCTTTCATGGTCGAATGCTCCTGTGCCGCGATTGCGGCCTCCAGCCTGACCGTCGGTGGGGCCGGCAACGTTTCTCCGGCCGGCTCGGCCGCCAGCTTGCCCAGCAAGCCGCCGAGTTTGGCGGCGGGTTCGCAATGATCGATGTCGACATAACGCAGCGCGCTTTCCACCATGGAAGGCACCAGCGCGTCCTTGGGATGCTGGACCACCGCGAGGCCGCCGACCGCCTTGATTGCCCGCAGGCCGGCGGTGCCGTCGGAAAGCGCGCCCGACAGCAGCACGCCGACGACGCTTGCGCCGAAGCTCAGCGCCGCCGAGCGGAACAGCGGGTCTACCGCCGGCCGCGCGAGGTTCTCGCGCGGGCCGCGGCGCAGCATCATGTGATCGTCATGCAGAAGAAGATGGAAGCCGGGCGGCGCGACATAAATGTTTCCCATCTTGAAGGACTCGCCGTTCTTGGCGCCGGAGGCTTTCAGCGCTCCCGCACGGTCGAGGATTTCCGGCAGATAGCTGACCTGGCCGACATGGACCACGACGAACACGGCCGCCGGTAGATCGGCAGGCAGGTCGCTCACGATCGCTTTCAGGGGCTCAACCCCGCCAGCGGACGCGCCGATGACGATGATGCAGCGGTTGCGCGCCTTAGCTTGCCGCGAGCTTGTCTCGGCCTCGCGGGCAGGTGAGATCCGGTTTCGAAAGTCGGCCATGGCTCCCCTATCAGGTCGCCCCCGGCCCATAACACAATGGCCGAAGGCAGGACTCTGTTCCATGAGCCGCGCACGCAACGATCGCCGGATCGGCAACAGCACGAACGGGTCTCGGCCGAACATGCGCAATGGGGTGCCGGCCTGCTTCCCTCGGGCCTCCGCAAGGACCGGTCGCCTGTCCGGCTGTCATTCGAGCCCCACGGCGGAACTTTCCGTGCCCTCTCCCGCGCGAGATTTGAAGGAACCAATAGCGCCGAGCATTTGTTTTCTCAGTTCAGGTTCGGCGGGCGGGCTCCGCAACAAAGGGAGATAGCCATGAAGGTCGGCAGTTGCATGACAAAGGACGTTGCCGTCGCGAATCCCGAACAGTCGATCCGCGAGGTGGCGCTGATGATGGGCAAGCTCGACGCCGGCGTCGTGCCTGTCGGTGAAAATGACCGGCTGGTGGGGATGATCACCGACCGGGACATGGTCATCCGCGGGATAGCGCTGGGCAAAGGTCCCGATACCAAGGTGCGCGATGTCATGAGCCAAGAGGTAAGATATTGCTTCGATGACGAAGACGTCGATCATGTTCTTGCTAACATGGGAGACTTGCAGGTGCGCCGGCTCCCGGTTCTGAACCGAGACAAACGGCTCGTTGGCATCATCTCCCTCGGAGACCTCGCAAGAAAGGGTGAGACACGGGAGGCTGGAGAGGCTTTGAGCGGCATTTCGGCGCCGGGCGGTGTTCATTCGCAGACCGCCCATTGATGACAACGACGACATCGGGGTCTGTTTGATCGTCGGTTGACGCCCGCCGGGCGTGACTGGGTTGCGGCGGCCTCATCGCGGCTTCGCAACCTAATCACGTCCTGATGGACCGACAGGTGGCGACGATCCCTCTCAGGTTGTCAGCCTAAGCCAACGCTGTCTGGCCCAACGCCTGATCTCTTTAGCCAGAGGGTCGCGCGCAGTGTTGCGTTCTCCGGCGTTGCTTGACCGTCACCTCTCCGTCTTTCCGACCTCCGGCTTCATAACCCGCCTGAGGTCGGCCCGGCTTCCTCTGCTCACCGAATAGGCGCGCGTGATTTCGGCGCCGAACAGAAAGATTTGAGCCGAGTAATAGACCCATAGCAGCACCACCATCAGCGCGCCGGCGGCGCCATAGGAAGTGGCGATCGAACTGCTGCCGATGTACCAGCCGATCAGCGACTTGCCGATGGTGAAGAGAAGCGCGGTGACCAGCGCACCGACAGCGACATCGCGCCATTTGAGACTGCGGTCCGGCAGGACCTTGTAAATCGCCGCAAAGAGCAGCGCGATCAACGCGAACGATACGATCGTGTTGATCGAACTCACAATCAGTTCGCCGAACGGCAGGTGTTGGTTGATGACATCGGCCAACACCGAGATGGCCGTGCTCGCCGCGAGCGACACGAGGAGCATGAAACCGAGCGCGGCTACGAGACCAAGGCTCGCCGCCCTCGCCCGCACCAAACGCGAGAGCGACATGGCCCTTGGCTCGACCTTCCAGATCTCATTCAGCGACTGCTGCATCTCGCCAAAGACGCCGGAAGCTGTGATCAGGAGCGTCACCAGCCCGATAATGGTGGCAAGCGCGCCGGACCAGGGACGCGAAGCGGTCTCGATCGTCGCCTTCAAGAGCTCGGCGCTCTGCGGACCCATCACGCCCGATATCTGGGCCGATAGCGCGAGTTGGGCGGCGTCCTTGCCGACGACGAGACCTGCGACCGCCACGACGATGAGAAGGATCGGCGCAAGCGAGGTGGTGGCATAGAAGGCAATCGCCGCCCCATGGCTCAGCGCGTTGTCATCCATATAACCGCTGACGCTTTCCTTCAGCAGAAGCCAGGCTTCCTGAAGCCAGCCGGTCTTCGATTTCCTGTCTTCCGCCATGCGCTCGACACCGAACTGAAGCGGGCCGGGTGGGACAAGAGCTCGACTGCCTTTTCGTTGGCCAGGATGTGAAGCCGGAAAAACCACCCTGTTCTCTTTGCCACCAGGTCCGGCTGACGCGGCCCGCAGAGATCAATGACGCCGCGGGCGGGAGGTTCCGATCTGTTCGATGTCTCGGCGGGACGTCACGCTGCTTGATTGCGATGTTCCACACTCGGACAGAAGTCGGAGAGGCTGACACCTCTAAACCTACGCTTTGCTGCATCATTTGATTGGGCCGGCGAGCATGGTCCCTTCCTTGCGGACCAGAATTAATAGCGCAAGTCCGGCCAAGGTTGGCGAATCTAACGCCCTGAGCCGCCCGGTGCCATAAAGGTGGCGAAGTCACGTCCAGAGGACGGCAGGAAAAATAGCCGGAACGCCTCGCCCGCCAGACCGTTATCGGCAATGGCCCTTGCAGATGACATTCAAATGGCACGACAGCACGTTCGACAAGGCCAGCGACACATCGCCGAGCAGCGGGGTCGTATTGCCGAACTGGAGCGCCTCGGGTTGTCGGCCGACAAAGCGCAAGAATTTCTAGAAGTCCTCGAAAGCTTACAGTCCTTCCACGACTTGCACCTGTCGAGGTTGCTGGAAACGGCACAAAGGGGTGGACGCAGCCTAGATGCGCCTCACTTCGTTGAGCCGTAGCCGCGCCTTCTGCTCTTCGGCGTAGCTGAGCGCATGGGCCTCCACATCAAAGGACCGAACGCGGTCACGCAGTCCCGTCTCTTCTATCAAAACGTGCCATTCGTCCCCGGCTTTCTTGATGGAAACGGTGCCGCGCTTGGCCCCGGGCAGCTTCGTGGCGAGTAGTAATTTTCTTGAACGGTCAATCGATGCTCTGGTTTGAGCAATCACGTTCCTGTCATGCTCGGATTGGAGCGGCCGTTCGTATATGGGATCGTCGGACATGGCAGGTCTCCGGCCTTTGCTGCAGACGGGAGCGCGGTAGCTGTTCTCTCGCCGGCTTCCTTTGCCAGCTGCCGGCGATGATTGTGATTATACGAACGATGATGAAAAACGCCAAGGCCCTTGCTGGGCGGGACGCTGTTGCAGGCTGGTGGCCGACAACCGGTTTAACGAGCTCATGAAGGCCGCCGTCCTCCAGGAACAAACCCCGGATTGGTGCGTATTGGCTGAACAGCCGGGTCCAGATGGGGGCACAATGTCAACTCGCAAGAAGCGCCACACCCAAAATGCATTCTCGCTTTGTGGAGACCTGATGTTGGCACCCGCTGTCGTCGCCATGCGCCTTCCGCTGATTGCTTTGGATGCAAGCAGCCGCGCCCCGAAAGGGATTGAGGCGATGCTTGCGGTCAACGAGAAGGCGCTCGCCTTCGCCGAAGGCATGGCCGCTGCGCAATTGGTTATCTTACGAACGGCTTTGAGGTCTTGGCCGGAAGTTCTATCCGGCCGGAGCCCGTCTTTTCTAAGCGGCGGCACGCTGAACGAGTCCATGGTCGCAGCACTGAAACCTGCCGGCCGCCGGGTCCGAACAAATTTCAACCGGCTCTCCAAACCGGGCTGATTGAGCCAGATTCCTGTTCACCCAAGCGGTCGCGGATCGCCGGTGATCGAGCTTCTGATGACGATGGCAGTCGAGGCAGCCGGCCGTGGCAGACATGCCCGCATCGATCGGCGCTTGGAGTGTCCAGCCGTCATGTTTGGGTTTCAAGGCGAGCTCGGTCTTTTGGCTGAATTTGATTTATTAGTAGATGTGCATATACTCGTTTGCCGGCATCGTGTTCCCTAAGCCCCTGCCGGCCAAGGCCCGGTGGCCACCCCACAGCCACCCAGGCTACCGGGCCACCTGCCCCGTCCTCTAGGCCCCAAGGCTGCCCTGCAATCGCCCTCGCTATGGGCCAGCGAAATGGAAGACCCGGAACAACCCTCCTCGCTCCAAGTTCGGGTCGCTGTTTGGAGCGATCATGAAGACTTACCGAGTTGAAGAGATGGTTGGCGACCAGGTGGTGGCTTATCACGTTGCCAATGCCCGTGCCCCTTGGGAGGCTGCTCAGAAAGTCACCGGCAAAGACGTCCTGGCGAGACGGGATGAACATTTCTGGGTGCGGGTGACCGATGAGGGAAACCGCGCAATTTATAAATATGCCTTCAGGCTTGACGCACCGGACTGCCTTTGAGGCTCCGTCCGGTCGGGCTTGGGAAAGGGAGGCGGCGCATTCGGGTCCGGGCAATCGACGCTTGGCACCTTGCCGCAGGGTGATGCGGGATCATTGCCCGCACCGCCATACCGCTCTACGAGTTTTGCGAACCCGTAGGCGAAGGCGGCGAGAAGCGCCAGGACAACCGCTATCCGAACGGCCATTGGAGATTATACCCCGGTCGGCCTGCGGATAGTAATCACTACTGCTATCCCGGCGAGCCGCCGGCCAGGCTGAATTAGCCGGATCAGCGGAAGAGCCCGCCGCACCTCCTCCGCGGGCGGGCTCTTTGCGTCGGGGTCAACCCGACCAAGGCGCGCTCGACCGTCCCTGTTTGCCGGGAGCTGCGCCCGGAAGGCGAACTGCAGCGGCACAGAATTGTTCCAAGACAGACAAGAGAGCCCGCTCGCCTGAGATCGAACGGGCTACGCCTCCGCGCGGCGCGGTGAACCTCTGCCGGAGACACACGCCGCGCGACCCAACCGGGACGATTGGCAGAATGTTCCCTTCCGCCGATGCGACAGAAGTCCGAGAGGCTGACGCTTTGGTCCCCATGCTGAAACCTAAGCCTCGCTGCATCATTTGATAGAGCCGGTGAGGAAGTGCGTCACCTTCCTGGTCGGTCGCAGCTAGAGAGATGCCCGCCATTTCCTGCCTGGAGTGACGGGCATCGTCCTTATCGGGACGTCGCGCCGTTCACGAGCGAGACGACGATCACGGCCGTAACGGCCGACAGGCGGTCACGCTTGACCAGGACGGGCTTTTCATAAGTGCGCTTCATGGCGAATCCCCCTTGCTGAAGTTGGCTCGCCGATCTGGCTGAGGCAGCACCCGACCGTCATTTAAAAAAGATGTAGGTCCGGAAGTAGCGACGAAAGGGCCGAAGCACGAGGAAAGCGGCGCTGCTCGACGACAAGGCCATAGAAAAGAAAAGCCCGCCGACCAAAGCCGACGGGCCATTTTCCCTCAAAACTGTGCGCCCCTTTCCCAGATGGTCCGCCCGATTCCGGGAACCCCGCACAAGCGTTTCCTAATACAGTCGCCCCCAAAGGGCTGTAGCCCAGCGGCAACAATGACGAATATTCACAAGGGGCGGGCGGCAGGCAGTCCAGTCCGTTCAGACCGTTACCTACCTAAAGGTAGCCTGGATAGCGAAACCAGTTCATTCTCGTCCACAATACCCGCCATGAAGTTGGCGATGATGCGAGAGGCCAGCGCCTCGCGCTGCTCCGTAGTTTGGCCATCATATTTCAACCGGTCGAAGACGCGGGCCAGAAATTCCAGCTCTTCCGGATCGAAAATTTCCGCTTCCAGTGCTCTTTGGCGGATCGCCATGGCGGTGAACTCCTATTCGTGCCTGGCTCTGCCGGCAGGCGTGCGCATGCGAACCCCAATGGGGAAACTCGAATTTGATTCAATATGGAACTCCCGTGAGCGTTCCCTTACCGCGAGATCTAAAAGAAAGGCCCGCCCCTGATGGGAGCCAGGGAGCGGGCCTGCGGAGAATGGGAGGCTCCGCCCGGCGGCTGTGCACGAGATCGGGAGGGAATTGCGCCGCCGCGCCCCAAACCTCTTCGAATGCGAGGTGTTCCTCCATGGCGGAACTTTTTCTTGGTGATCCGTTTGTCTCGGGCGGGAGGAGTGTTTCCGTACCGGTTGTCATCGGCATAGGCTTTGCCATCGTTCAAGCCTACGCACGCTGACACACCCTCTGTTTCATTTCAGGACGGAATATGCTGGCATCAGCCTTGCAAATAGGATGATGCCGGTACCCTCCCGGGTCGGCACTCGTCGGGCTTGGGGCTGGGCTATGGGGCGGCGAGCCCGGCGAGTTCTCAAATACATTAGCAACTGCTTGTAGACACAGCTGAACAGGCGGATAATCAGGCCACGCGCGTACGAGGAGCTTTGAGGGAGTTCCAGCCATGCGACCGATCCTGCTGATCGTCGCGGCCTTGCCGCGTTCTTCATCTGGGATGGCGTGGCGACCAAAGGCGCCGATCGAATCGCGCTGATGAAAAACATAGAGCAGGCCGAGCACTTCCAACGTCTAGTGCGGGTTTCTTTGAACCAATGATTTGAAAGCATTGTCGCTCCGGACGGAAGTCGGACATCCAAACGCATTGGTCCCAGTACTGAAACATTAAGCCCGTTCCGACATTTGGTAGGGCCGGCGGAATCCTTCAGTCGTCGGCGGAGAGAGGTCAGGTACCCGCCATACACTCCCCCGGGTGGCGGGTACCTGTTTGGTTTTGAACCCGCCAAGCCGCCTTCGTGGTGCTGCATTCGCACGTGGCGGGTATTGACCAAGTTCAGTGGACCAGAAAGCCCGTCGCGCAATGGCGCAAGCGCGACGGGCTTCTGTTGCTTACGCAGTAGAGCGGCCGCACCCTGAATGGGAGAAAACGAGTGCGGTCGCATGTTACCAACCCGACCGAACCTTTCGGGTTCCATCAGCCTGCTCGAATATTAGCGCCAGCTTGAAGCCGTAATATTGGCTGCACTGATCCGGCTCGGCTTTATCCTTATGAATGCGTTCCGGCTATACAATCAGGGGTATATGCTCATTGGTCAGCCGGCGCCGTGTTGCGATTCCGAGCCCCCGCCGGTCAGGCCCGGCTCAATTCTGGCCTTTGTCGGCCAGAGAGCCGGGCCGCTCCGGACACCGGCGCGGTGTACGCCTTTTGGAGAACTACTTTCTTTGCAGACAGCAATTAAAGTATCTTGCAGGAAAGGAGTGCTAAAATGCCGAATGAGAGCAAAAGGCTTATTGAAAAGAATTCCGAAAAGCTTGTATCAGAGGCCAACGCGCGCCGCGATTTTCTCAAGCAGGCTGGACGCTTTGCTGCGGTGACGCCTCCGGCCATTACATTGCTGCTCGGCACAAGCTTGAACTCCAAGGCGATTGCCAAATCGGGAGGAACACGTCCGGGCAATGGATGGGGTGACAAGAACCACGGTCACGTCGGTCCCAAGCCAAAGTTTCTTAAATCCGGCAACGGAGGGTCGCGGGGGGACAGCTATGGCGGCGGAGCCCATGGGGGCTCGAGGTCCGGCGATCCCAACTAGTGCCGTCGAGGAACGACCTCTTTCCGCTCGACTGAGGTTAGGCGGCCGGCGCATTGGTCGTTATGCTAGAAACAACTTGCCCGATGCATCATTTGGTAGGGCCGGCGAGGAAATGCGTCACCTTCTTCGTCGGCAGCAGTGAAATAGATGCCCGCCATTCCTGGAATGACGGGCATCTGTTGCGTCTCTCGGCTAGAGCGCTCTCCCAGTGCTGCATCGCCTGAGGATCATTTCACACAAGCTCTTCCGAACGCGCTCATTTTGCTCAGAACCCGTCTACGCGAACTTCGGCTTTAGTTGACTTGTTCCAGCCGAGGGCACCAGGCTCGCTTTAGCGCACCTTCTCGAGTTCTTCCAGCAGCTGGTCAGCGTCAGTTACACCGCGTCCAAAAAGGCTCATGACTTTGACCGCGACGTTTTCGCGCTCGTCCTTGCGTTCGATTTTGTGACTGGAGCAGTAGTCACTCACCGCCTTGGCCAGAATGTTGACCTCTGCAGGTTCAACTATACCGCATCCCGCACTTTTGGGCGGGACAGCATTGCGATCGCTTCCACGCATCGTTTACCTCACCCCGATACGCCACAACGGGGAAAGGATACACCCAAAAAAAGTCAGCTACGAGTCAATTGGATCGGACTGAGGTCCCGGGCAAATGGCCGATTGCCTCCATGCTGCGCTACGGAGCAACGGCCGCCCACCGAACTCTTGTCCGGCGTCACTGCGCGGTCTGTGAATTTCGTCTCGGCAGGAGCCCTATCGGCTTGGTTCGCGCATGACATTATAGAGGAGCAGGCCGGCCAGTATCGACACGACTGCGCTTAGCATATCATCGCCGGTCAGCCCTGATGAATATGCGAAAGTTGATGCCAGTTCGGCCATCGTTCGACCCAAGGAGTGCGGGATTGCCCGAGGAGAACTTTTAGATGCCGCTAAAGTTCCTAGTGAGCGCTGGCGGGCTGTCTCCTCATGCCGCGAAGGTGTTTCGGGTCGTACCGGGTGCAGTGTGAACGCCGTCAGACGGCACATTTATGTTCGGCCGGAGATCCCATTCCCAAGCGGAGGAACGCTAGACCCGTTGCCGTGACCCGCCAAGGTAAGACAACGGGCCTAGCTATCGGTTCGCTTCGCAAGTCGGTGACACTGTCGCCGCAAACCGAACCCAACTCCAAAGCCCAGGGCAAAGCCCGCCCAGTCATCTACGCAGTTCATTAGCAGGTCCGCAGTAACAAATGTTAATGGTGCACTACTGGCTTGACGAGAAAGGCGCCGCTGGAGGAAAGACCGACGCAAGCGACCTTGGCCCGTCGCAGCGCCCAAGGAATCCGCGCAACGGGCCAAGTAACCCGGCCTTTGGCTTTGTTGAGGCCGGTCCTCCCATCCTCCGCCGTGGCGGGCGGAGTGACGTTAATCCTGCACGAGCCAGCAGTCCGTTTTCGATAACTTTTGTTAGTCCTGGCTAAAATTGCCGCTTGCCACGCCTGGAACATTCCTGCGCGGCCGCTGTTATTCCCTGCCGGAGGAACAAGCGATGGCAGACGACAAGAGCAAGCGTGGTGGTAGTGACCGCACCCGGGTATCAGCGGACGATGACTACGAAGTCCGGCATTTCGCCAACAAGGTCGGGCTGACGGCGCAACAGGTTCGCGATCTCATCAAACAGCACGGCAACGACCGGAAGACCTTGGAACGCGAGGCCGAAAGGCTTCGCGGATGACCAAGAGCTCCAACGCAGCGGCGATCGCCGGGATCCACGCCAAATCATGAGCAGCGCAGCACGAGCCGCTTGAACTGGACGCTGAATAGCCGGTCAATCATTGTCATCGCTTGTTACGCGACGATATCGGAAGCGATTGCGGATGTGCGCGTTGAAAAAGCGTCCCTTGGCAAAGGCTGATCGGAATGCCGCGAACGTCTCCGGCGGCACCCCCCCTCGAACTCGTAGCGTTTCCCGCTGGCCACAAACCATACGGAAAGAATCCCTTTGGCCGGATCATATTCTGTTTTCTTGATCGAGGTGGATGGCATGGCACGGCACCCGGTGATCTGGCATAGAGCGAACGATCCGGCCGGCCTTTTGTTTCCGAAGCTAGTGAATGAGAGCCAAGTCTCGCAGCCGACGCCGCCGTCCCAGATGCGGACGGGCAGCGGCAGCGCGAGCGCCGCATTCCATGGCATCGAAAAAGCCCGCAGACCGGAGCCTGCGGGCTGAGTATTCTGGAGGTTGGTACCTGAGTGCGCAAACCTGGCAACGTGCGCAGCAGGCATCCAATCAACAAAATCCGACAGCGACCGTTCCCTAAAATTCTGGACCTCGGCCACCGGTCCCAGCGAATTCGGGACAAATGTCGTACGGGCCAACTCAAAGGTCGGGGGCAGGAAACATCTTGCCAGAAACTTCATTGGGTCGCGACTGGCGAGGATGAGCCCCTGCCACCCTCGAGGTCATCTCAACAGACGGAGAGTTCGCAAAGGTTGCCAGGCAGGCCGAGCGGCTGGGCGATAGCAGGTAAATGGCAAATCAGTCTGTTCATCGGCCCCGCACTGTTCGAGGCTCTTATCCTCGGTCTGGCACTTAAGATTGGAACAACGGAGGCAATTATGATCGAAACATCCAAAGTCTTGGCCACCAAGTTGACGGGTCTCCAAGAGAGGCTGCGGGCGGCCAACGTGAGCATGGATGACATGCAGGCATTTCAAAGGGTCGCTGACCATATGGACAACGGTCGCGGCGGCATCGACGCCGACGATCTGATCGCGCTCTCCTTTGTCATGTCGGATGACGCTGAGCGATCGCAGATGGAAACAGCGCCGGCGATCGAGCCTGCAGCCCATAGGCAGCATCGGTCTGTCGGCCGATCCCGCGGCGCGAAAGGGACGGGCTACATCGTTCCGCGCAAGGCGGGCTGAACGCGCCCCTATCCGGGTTAATTGCTGGCTGCCTTGGCTTTCAATCGGATTTGCTCGAGTCTTCAAGTCCGACGATTGCAGCCAGTATGGCATCGTAAGCGCTCCCGATCTCCTCTTCAATCTCATGCTCGGAAACACCTGCGGCCTTCGCATCTGCAAAGAGCTTGGTCGTCAATTCCGCGACGGAAATGATGTCAGCGCCGACGCTGCCGCGCATCACGTTGTCGGTAATCCATTCGCCAAAGAATTCGGCCCCGCGTTCGCTCATAGGCGATGCTGCGCCTTCAGAAAATGAGCCTCTCGAAGCAGAGAATTCCAATCGGTCCCGATCAACTCGATCAGTTCGCGGGCTTGCTCTTCGGTAATGTCTGCCTCCCTGGCCAATCGGCCGGCCAGGATCTCAACGGCACCGTCATGCGAGTCGCCTTTGTCGGTGTGCTCGTTCATGGAAACCTCCTAGCCTTGAAACTGTCGAAAGGCCGACAGGTTCAGGCTGTACCGAAAAATCCTGAATTCCTTCGGACTCTTCCCGGCGTCTGCGACTGCCTGGCCGGCCGTTTGGCTAATCAGGTTGGCTGGGCAGCCGTCAGGCCGGATTACCAAGACGGCCGGCGGATCGAGAACCGCCTTCTTCATCAAGACCTTCATATAGGCGGCCGCGGTCAATAGCCCCCAATGATCGGCAGGATCTCGCCGGTGATGTAGCTGGAGCATTGCGGCGAAGCGAGAAATACATAGGCAGGCGCGATCTCTTCCGGCTGGGCTGGCCGTTTCATCGGGGTCTTTGCCCCAAACTGCGAGACCTTGTCCGCTTCCTTCTCCGACGGGTTCAGCGGCGTCCAAACCGGCCCCGGCGCCACGGCATTGACGCGAATGCCCTTGCTGATCAGGTTACCAGAGAGCGCCCGGGTGAAGGCGTGAATGCCGCCCTTGGTCATCGAATAATCGATGAGTTCCTTCGAGCCTTCGATGCCGGTGACCGACCCGGTGTTGATGATGGCCGAACCCGGCTTCATGTGCGGAACGGCTTCCTGGGCCATGTGGAAGTAGCCGTAGAGATTGGTCTTCAGCGTGGTGTCGAAGTGCTGCTCGGTGAGGTCGGCGAAATCGGTCGAATGCACCTGGAAGGCAGCGTTGTTGACGAGCACGTCGAGCCTGCCGAAGGCCTTCAGCGTCCGCTCCACCGCCTTGTGGCAGAAGGTCCGCCTGGCCACGTCGCCGCGCATGATGATGCAGCGCCTGCCTTCGGCCTCGACCGCCTGCTTTGTCGCCTTCGCGTCGCGATCCTCGCTGAGATAGGCGATGGCGATATCCGCCCCTTCCCGGGCGAACAACACGGCAACTGCGCGGCCGATGCCGGAATCGCCGCCGGTGATCAGCGCCACCTTGCCTTCCAATTTGTTCGACCCCTGCCAGAACGGCGCGTCGTAGAGCGGCGCGGGCTCGATCGCCCATTCCTCGCCGGGTTTCGGATGATGCTGCTTCGGGAAAGGCGGCACTGGGTATTCCCGCGCGCCGGCCTGCATGGCGCCTTGTGATTTGGATTTGCCATTCGACTTGGCGCGATCGGTCGCGTCGACCTTGCGTTGCACGCTCCGCTGCTTGCTGGCCGCCTGCTCGGAGGTGGATTTGATCCGCGGGGCCGATTTCATCGGTGTGGCGGAGTCGGTCATCCTGGCGGATTTCGTCGGCATCAGTGTCTCCTTCGCTTTCGAGGGACAACGCACGCGAACAGAAAAGGTTGGCCTCGCTCCGAAGCTGCCGGCTCTCAATCCGGACATCGGTCGCGACCTCCGTCGGGACCTCAATCACGGCCGCCACCACCTCCGGCGCCGCTCACCCGGACGGCGATCAGTCAGGAGCACGTTTTTTGACCGCCACGGGCCGGCTGAATGCAACTACCCGGCAGCAGCTTCGTTTTATGCGATCTCAAACAGGCGGTAGCACCATGAAATCCTTTCGGACCGATAATCCCTTGGCGGCGGCGCCGACCGCGGACCTCTTCGTCGGGCCCGCCCGGCCTGTGTGCGAATGGCTAGGACGGTGAAAGAGCCTTGAGCAGATTCCTGCCCCTCACCATCCACTTCGTCAACGGCGGCACGATGATGGTGTCGTCGATCGCTGACGCCAAGAAGGCGCTTGGCCGGAAATGGAAGAGCAAGGACTCACCAGCCTATCGCAAGGCGGTCCGGCTGGTGGAAGACGCGACCAATGGGATTTGCCGGCCGGCAATCGCCTTTGCCGCCTTCAAGAAGGCGGCCGCCGAGCAGGGTCTGCTGGAGCATGCGGGTCCCAGTGCAGCGCTCAGCATGCTCGACCAACTTTCGTCTCGCAACGGCAAGGGCACGCCGAAGTAACGCTCGCGCACCTCGGCTCGTCGTCCCAGCTTCAAAAAATATTTCGCGGGAACATCGGTCGATCCCACCGGTTTTGTTTGGTCAAGAAAGTCGAACGAAGGAGACGTCGATGGCAAAGAAAAGTTCGTCCGGCGCGGCGAACGGCTTGGAAAGCCTGTTCGTGGATGGCCTGAAAGACCTTTATTATGCAGAGAAAAAGATCCTGAAGACGCTGCCTAAGATGGCCAAGGCGGCGCAGTCACAGGAAGTGGGCGCGGCCTTCGAAAAGCATCGCACCGAGACTGAAGCTCAGGTCGACCGGCTCGAGCAGGTTTTCGAAATGCTGGGCAAGCCGGCGCGCGGCAAGACGTGTCCCGCGATCGATGGCATCATTGAAGAGGGTTCGGAGATCCTCGAGGAATACAAGGACGAGCCGGCGCTCGACGCGGGCCTTGTGGCTGCCGCCCAGGCGGTCGAGCATTATGAAATAGCGCGCTACGGCACGCTGATTGCCTGGGCGGAGCAACTGGGCCTGAAAGACGCCCTCCCCTTGCTGCGCGACACCCTCAAGGAAGAATCCGCTACCGACGAGACACTTAGCAAGCTCGGCGAAAGCGGTGCGAACAAGCGGGCCATGCAGGCGGCCGCGTAAGGCGCCCGATAAACGCTTATTCGCATGCCAAAAGTCGACTTGGCGACGCGGCCCCGGTCTCTTTGACCGGGGCCGCGATTACGGGGCCCGCCTCCTCGCGAAACGCTGCAAGTTTTTGCAGCGGAGCGGTCGCCTTCTTGGCGTCGCGCCCGCCTTCAGTTGATTTCTTGCCGGTGCCCAGCGCCAAGGACAGGATAAACGGCTGCATTTCGGTGCAGTTCATCCGGCACACTATCCTCAGGCTGGCTTGGCGGGAAATTTCGTCAGGGTGAAAGTCCGGAGTTCAACATTGGAAAAAGCATTCAATCGGCTCGCGGAGAATGTCGCCCATGCCGCGGGTCGTGCATGGGCCTTCGTCTTGTGCGTGGTTTCGGTGGTCCTCTGGGCCATTGCCGGCCCGGCCTTTCATTATTCCGAGACTTGGCAGCTGATCATCAACACCGCGACGACGATCGTTACTTTCCTGATGGTTTTCCTGATTCAAAATACCCAGAATCGCGACGGCGTGGCCATTCAGGCGAAGCTCGATGAGCTCATTCGCTCAGGCCGCGCAAAAAACGACTTCATCGGCATCGAGCATCTCACGGAAGCGGAGGCCCAAGAATTCATAACCAGGTGTGCCCAAACCAAGACCGCCAGCAAGGGGACGATCGCATCTCATGTCGAAAGCCGCCCTGCCTAAAACATATCCACCGAAAGTCGAAACCGGCTTCGGGACCAAGACGTGCGTGACAGGCTTTAGTCGCCACGATGCTTGTTGTGGCCGCTTTCCTGATTCTTGCCGCGAAGGATGTTGCGATCATCGGGGTCGACGAGGTCGGGCGTGTCGCTCCTGAGGTCCGAACCTTTCCGCCGCGCTTCGCGCTCCGCGGCCGGCTGCTTCAGCTCCGCCTTGGCGTCGAATTCCTTGGGCGCGTTCTTCGTGTTCTCACGTTCTTCCAGGATGCGCACTTGCTGGTCATGGGTTCTGCGTCCGCTCATCGGTTCCTCCTGTTCTTTCGTCGGTAACGGCAGTTGGACTCGATCGTTCCGAACATGCGCAAGGCGTTTCGGGTGCCTGAAAGTCAGGGCGCCAGATGACCTAATCACGCGGGAAATCGAAACCGACTGCGAGGTGTCGAGGAGGTGATCCGGTCGATCGAGGAACGCTGCTGCGGAGCCGCCATTCCTGCGCTAAGCGTTCCAGATCGACTGGAGGGCGCAGCTTCCCGTCGGGCCGTGGATGAGCGATCCCGTCTGCCGCGAAGATCCTCGTTGTAACCGCTCAGACGAAAGACGCGGCAACGCAAGCCCCGCCAGAGGAACATTGGCAGACGGCGGCCGTTCTCAGCTCGAAGGAGGCGGCTCATGAGTGCAACCAAGGAGTTCTTTCGAAGCTGGCTCGAGGAGAACGTCGGGAACTTGCCTGCCGACACACAAGTCAGCGTTCCGGTGCTTGTGCGACAGTTCGAGCAGGACGCCGACGCCGCGGGCTACGGGCACGAGGTTCGCGAGGAGGAAATCGGCAATATCGAAGATGCAATCGAACGGGCGCTCGACATGACGGCCGAGCAGGAGGACCCGACAGAATCAAATCATCGGAAAGAGACCTCGCTTGCCCCGGTCATTGAAGCTCCCGAGGAGTCGGAACCGGCACAGGCGGAAGACCATGAGGATCGGGACTGACCAACTGCCGCACGGGATAGCCGGAACAAAGAAACAGCTCGCCTGTTGGGCTGCTTGTGAACAGATCGGCACGTGATCCGCCGACGTGGCAGGCCAGATAGGTAAGTAAGCCAATGACGAAGCATTCTGCAAAGGACGATCCGTCCAAACTGGGATCGGACAGTGACCGGGCGAGCGAGCAAGGCACAAAGCGAACAGATAAGCGTCTGCCGCAGGAAGATCCTGTCGAGGGCGCGCGTGACACGGTGGAACGCGAGCTTGAACGGCAAGATCGACCGGTCGACGCTCAGGGAAGAGAGCGCGAACGCAGGGCTCTCCAGGAACAGGTCGATGAGGAGACGAAGCTGCCTCAGAAGGGCTCGGCCTGAAAGCTCCTTCTTTGGAAGCCAGCGCCTGGGTACATCCGCCGCTTCTCTCAACAGCGGCTTGTGCCATGGCTCCGTAGCAGCACGGGATCATGCCTGACATCGCCACGTTCAACGACGTGGTCCTCCTCCTTGCCGCGGCAGCGGCCGGGCTTGCCCTCTACAATGGCCTGCGGGCGCGGCGGGCGTTACGCGGCCGACGTTTTGGACGCTTCGTCGAAGTCGACGGAGCGCGGCTGCACCTGATCGAGGATGGCCAGGGCATGCCGCTGTTGTTGCTGCATGGCAACGGCTCTTCGGCCGAGGATTTCACGACAAGCGGCATCGTCGACAAAGCGGCCGCAGACTATCGTGTTCTGGCTTTCGACAGACCAGGCTTCGGCAGGAGCTCGCGCCCGATCGGCAGGATCTGGTCGGCCGCCGCGCAGGCCGATCTGATCGATGCCGCGGCCGCCAAACTCGGAATTGGACGCTATATTGTTCTTGGCCACTCTTGGGGTGCCGCCGTTGCGCTCGAGATGGCGCGACGGCGCCCTGGGCGCGTTGCCGGGGTCGTGCTTGTCTCCGGCTACCACTATCCATCGCCAAGGTTCGAACTCGCCCTGTCGGGGTTGCCGATCTTGCCTTTGATCGGAACGGCCTTCCGCCACACCTTGCTGCCGCCGCTGGTCAGGCTTGGCTGGGCTTGGTCAATGCGAAAGATATTTGGCCCGGCGGCGATCTCGGCGGCATTCACCGCAACGACGAGGGAGTTGGCGAGCCGCCCCTCGCAACTGCGGTCGATCGCGGCGGAGTCCTTCCTGATGTGGATCGCAGCGGCGTTTGTGACGCCTCGGCACAACGACATTTCCGTTCCTGTTGGGATAATCGCCGGCGCCGGCGATCAGCTTTTCGACGCGCCGGCCGAGGCGTTTCGGCTGCACGCGGATCTCGCAAACTCGGTAGTCGATATCGTCTCCGATGCCGGGCATATGGTGCACCTGACAGCCCCGCAGGCGGTGCTCGCCATGATCGACAAGATCGCCGCTCTTTCGACCACCGAGGACGCGCAGCGGAGCGACCGATGAGCGGCAGTGCCGTGCAACCGGCCTTCGACGGGGAACCTTCCGATCGGCGCCGCTTTATCTCCATGTTCGAAGCGGCAGCAGTGAGAGGAAGCATTGCGCAGCATTGCTCGGCGGAAACTGCCTTTACTGCAGGTGCTTGCGCTGACACTTGCTTCCTGCTCCTCGTCTGAAACCGTCGAACAGCAATCGAAGCGTGCCGCCTCGACCGCGCAGGCGGCGGTGCTGGTCACCGATGCCTGGCTCTCCGGCGCCGCGCCGTCCCACTACGCGTCCTCTGCCCTACAATCCTTCGCCGAGACGCTCGCCGATGCCGGCCGGCAAGTCGAATCGGCCTCGCCGTCCGATCCTGCGACGCGAGACACGCTGAAGGCGGCGGTCAGCCGGCTGTCCACCGCGGCAAGCGGGGCCGAGTGCGCGGTCGAGGCCGGACAGCAGGCGCAGGCCAGCCGGGCACGCAACGAGCTTCGCGCCGCGCAGGCGGATCTCGCCACGGCCTATCGCGGCTATTTCGCGCCGCAACGATGAAGAAGCTGCTGGAAATTTCGCTTGGCGTCGTGACCAGCGTCGGTGGCTTCCTGGAGGTCGGTTCGATGGCGACAGCGGCGCAGGCAGGCGCCCTGTTCGGCTTCCAACTTATCTGGGCGATCGTGCTCGGCACCATCTGCATAATCTTCCTGGTCGAGATGGCCGGTCGCTTCGCCGCCGTGAGCCATCACACCATCGCCGACGGTATCCGCGAACGCTTCGGCTTCAATGCTTTCCTTTGGCCGCTGCTTGCAGTCGTGCTGGTCAATTTCCTGGTCCTCTCGGCAGAAATAGGCGGGGTTGCCATCGCTGCCGAGCTTGCCACCGGGATCAGCTTTCAATGGTGGGCATTGCCAGCGGCTTTCCTCGCGTGGCTGCTGCTGTGGAAAGGCACGTTCGGCCTCATCGAGAAAGGCGTGTCGATGCTTGGCCTGATCACGCTCTGCTTCGTCGTCGCCGCGGTGATGCTGAAGCCCGAATGGAAACAGGTGGCTGCCGGTGCCGTGCCCAGCCTGCCGCAACACGATACGGCGAACTACTGGTTCATGGCCGTCAGCATCCTCGGTGCTTCCATCTCGCCCTACCTTTTCATGTTCTATTCCTCGGGCGCGGTCGAGGATCAATGGGACAAGAGCTATCTCGGCACCAATCGGGCGATTGCCGGTCTCGGCATGAGCTTCGGAGGAACGATCTCCGTGGCCGTGCTGATCGTGGCCGCGCTTGTGCTCGGCGCCCATGGCGTGAACCATGTGGACGACTACAACCAGCTCCCGCTGATGCTGATCTCGGTGTTCGGCTTCTGGGGCTTCGTCCTTTTCGTCGCATCGCTCGGCATCGCCTGTTTCGGAGCCGCTCTGGAAGTGGCGCTGCAGCAGGCTTATCTCGTCGCGCAAGGGTTCGGCTGGATCTGGGGCGAGGATCTCAAGCCGCGCGACGATCCCGGCTTCAGTCTCGTCTACACGCTCACGCTTTTTCTTGCAGCCGTTCCGATAGCGCTTGGTCTCGACCCGCTGAGGCTCACCATCTTCTCAATGGCGTTGACCGCCGCCAGTCTGCCGCTGACGGTCGTGCCGTTCCTCTTCCTGCTGAATGACGAGCGCTATGTCGGCCAGCACCGCAACGGCGTCATCTCCAATGCCGCCGTGATCTTCGTCATCGCGCTCGGCTTCGTGCTGGCGGTGGTGACTATTCCCCTGCAGATATTCGGAGGCACCTGATGCAGCTGCTGCGCGATATCCTGGACAAGCAGGTCGTCGACCGCGAGCAGGTCAAGATCGGCAAGGTGGATGGACTGGTCGCCGAGCTGAGGCAGGGCAAGCCGCCGAGGGTCGTTGCGGTCGAGCTTGGCGCGATTGCGCTGGCCCGACGGCTTGGCGCTCGGCCTGGGCGATTAACGGCGCGGCTGGCCGCAAGGCTGAGCGGGAAGCAGCAGGCACGGCCGCATCGCATCGCTTGGACCAAGGTGCGCGACATCGGCGTCGACATCGAATTCGATATCGACGTGCGCAGGACCAAGATCTTGGCCTGGCAGAGCTGGCTGCGCGATCGCATCGTCGGCCGAATCCCGGGAGCCTGAGGATGGCAAATGTGAATCTCGAGCATCTGGCTGGCCGGCGCGTTCTCACGCAGGGCGGCAGGAGCATCGGCCATATCGAGGAGGTCATCGCCGAGCAGGACGGCGACGACCTCGTCGTCACCGAATTCCATGTCGGCATCTTCGCAGCTTTTGAACGCCTGTCGGCCTCGGCCATCGGCACCGCATTGCTCGACTTTTTCGCGCTGCGCTGCCGCGAGGGCCTCTACCGCATACCTTGGGACAAGCTCGATATCTCCGATCCGGCGCAGCCGCGGCTGCTCTGTTCGGATGACGAGCTTGCCGGCTTCGGAGGCGCCGATCGGGGTAAGTAGCTACTTACAAAAAATCCTGGTCGCGAAAGGGAACATCGCGGCCAGCGCGAAGTTGGAACAGGCAAGGAGGAGCCTGCGCCATGAACAGTGTCATCTATCTTATCGGTCTCATCGTGGTTGTGCTCGCGATACTCTCCTTTCTCGGCTTTCACTAGGAGGCGTCATGCAGCGCGAAAATAATCAGGGCCGCGAGCCGGCCGACTTCGCCAAGGCGAAGACCGAAGTTTCCGATCGAGTTAAGAAAGAAACCCAAAGCGCCGGCGAAGCGCTCCACGATGCCCGCGACGAGGTCGCTCGCAGGGCAGTCGACTATGCGTCGGAAGCACAGGAGGTCCTGTCGGAGAGGGCCGAGGAAACGCAGCGCGACATCGGATCGAGCCTGGCGGCATTCGGCGGCGCTCTGCGTGCGGCAAGCGACCATCTGGCAAACAGCGACCAGAGCTCGGCGTCGAATTTCATGCGGGATGCGGCAGGCGGACTGGAGAGGCTGTCCTCCTCGTTGAAGCAGAAGCCCTTCGGCGAGGTGCTTGAGGAAATTCAGAACTTCGGCCGCCAAAATCCCGGCACTCTGATCGCTGGTTCGGTGCTGGCAGGACTGGCGCTCGGACGGTTCATAAAGGCTTCTCCCCCGGAAACACGCCGCGCGGGGCAGAGCGCAGCGACGCCACGGAAGACTGGTAGGGAAACGAGCAGGCAGACTGGTGCGCAGGCGAGCGAGCCATGGGATGACGCGACGACCAATTGGGGCGTCGACGGCGGCGCTCCCAGGAAGGCAGCGGAGCTAAAGAAATGAACACTCAAGACAACCAAAGCCTCGGCACTCTGGTCGCCGATCTGGCACAGCAGGTGAGCACGCTGGTGCAAACGGAGGCCAGACTCCTGCGGGCGGAGCTATCCGAGAGCGTGACTAAAGCGGAGGCCGGCGCCGTCGGGGTTCTGGGCGGCGCGGTATGTCTTCTCGCCGCGCTGATAGTGCTGCTGCAAGCGCTCGTCATTGCCCTGACCCGCCTCGGCCTGGGCGCCGGCTGGTCCGCCTTGCTCGTCGGAGTGGTCGTTGCCGTGCTGGGTGTCATCCTCCTGCGGACCGGCATGGCGAGCATGTCGCCCTCCGAGCTCGCGCCGGACCGTACGCAGGAGCAACTGAAGCGTGACGCGAACGTAATCAAGGAACAAGCGAGATGAGCGACAAATCCGCAGCCGAACTCGAACACGAAGCCGAGGCCACGCGAGCAAGGGTGGTAGCGACCGCCGAGTCCATTCGAGGCAAGATGACGCCCGGCCAGCTCTTCGATGAGTTCACCGGTATTTTCAGCGGCGGTGCAGGCTCCGACATGCTCCACAACCTGAAGGCTCAGGTGCGAGACAATCCTCTGCCACTGACTGTAATCGGCGCCGGTCTGGCCTGGCTGATGCTGGGCAGCGGCACTTCCGCCGCAACCGCCGCGCCCGGCTACGCGACCCGTCGCGGTTCCGACGGGCATGACGGCACACCCACGGCGGGAACCGGAGCCATGACTTCGGACACCTATGCCTCTGTCGGCGACATGGCCAGCGGTGCGGCCGGCACTGTCTCGGGAATGGCCAGCAGTGCGGCCGGCACCATGTCTGACATGGCCAGCAGCGCAGCCGGCAGCGTATCTGGCATGGCAAGCGGCGCGGCGGAGACGCTGACGAACTCGGCGACAGCCACCGCCGACATGGCGACGAGGGCCACTCGTTCCGCGCAGCAGTTGATGGAGGATCAGCCTCTGGCAGTTGCTGCTGTCGGTCTCGCGATCGGAGCGGCGATCGGCGCGATGCTGCCCCACACGCAACTCGAAGACGAGCGGCTCGGCGGCTATCGCGAACAGCTTCGCGAAAGGGCCGAGGACGCGCTCGAGAAGGGCGTCGACCAGGTGAAGCAGGTTGCAGCCGAAGCCTACCAGGCGGCCAGCGAGGAAGCAGGACGGCAGGCGTCGAGTGAAGGCACGCTCGCTGACAAGGTCAGCGATGTCGTCAAGTCCGCTGCCGACAAAGCCGATCAGGCGGTGCACCGGAGGCTGTCCGATACCGAACCGTCGACAACGAACAAGTCCTGATCTGAACAGACCGGATCGGTTTGCAATCGCGTTCGAGGACCATTTCGGGTCGGGCACGTCTGGTGAACCATTCGAGCCCGACCCGTTGGATGGCTGTGGGTAGAAGCCGCGCCACAGGCTCGGGCGCGCCATCGCGGCTCTCTCGCCGGAGCGAGCCTTTTTAGCTTTTTGGGGATGGCTCCGCGAAACTTCCCCTGCAGACAGCGTAAATCCTCGCCAAGATTCCTGCAGCATCGCCACCAACGCACACCGACTGCGTTGGACGTTGATCCCATTTGTTCGGTGAATAACTGGCGGCGCCCAGTCTCTGCACGGTCATACCTGCCGCCGGGCCGTCCTCCAATACGACGATCGAACCGGATCGGGTGGCGAATAAGTGCGGGTCGGTCAGGTAGACTGCGGCGCTGCAGTCGTGCACAAGCATACCCGCTTCGCCCCATTGCAGGTAGAAGTCGATGTAGCCTTGGGACAGTGCGGCTACCATTTGCATGGCGGCATCGGCACCTTCCGAGGCCGCGGCGAGATCCTGTCGCGTCATCACCGTTCGATTTGTGAGATTGAGCGGAACCGCGGTCACTTTCCACGAGGCTGCAAACACTCGATCGGCTGCCTTCGGATCTGCATAGATATTGGCCTCGGCAACGGGCGACACATTGCCAGGGACTTCGAACGCGCCACCCATGACGACGACGTCCTGCACCAGATCTGCTATCGCCGGATCGGCCTCCAGTGCCCGCGCCAAGTTGGTCAGGCCTCCGACAGCAAGCAACCGCACCTGACGCGGATTCTGCCGGACGGTATCGACGATGAATCGCGCGGCAGTGTCCTTCTCCTCCCGCGCTTCCTGGGCAATAGGATAATCCCCCAGCCCGTTCGCGCCATGAACATGGACAGGATAGGGGTGCGGCGCCCCGGACCAGTTTAGCGGAACGGAAGCACCGGCGTGAACGGGCGCTTTGATCCCCCAAGCCTCGGCGAGGAATCTGGCATTGCGCGTTGTAACCGATATCGATGCGTTGCCGAAGACAGTTGTGATGCCGAGCAGTTCGATGTTCGGATGACGGTGCAGGTAAAGCAGCGCGAGGGCATCATCTACGCCAGGATCGGTATCGAAAAGAATTCTCTGCTTTGTCATGTCTCTATGGTCACGCTCTTTCCCACACTGCCGCCAATTATCTTAGCCAGCCTTCTTCGAGAGGCGAGGCCGACAGAATCGTGGCTCCGAGTGTCACCACCGAAGGGTATCGTGAATATGTCGCCGGGTGACGCGCTTGGCGCGTTTCTCGTCGGCGCGCCGGTCTCCTCGCCGCCCGGTGGGGACCGCGAGGCCGACATCGCTGTCCTCAAAGGGCGCTGCGGTCCGCCCAAAAGATGACACGGCGCTCCCTACCTCAGCGGAGGAGCCCGTTGCGCTCGAAGTCTTCCCAGCCGCGCAGGTTGGAGTGGACTGCCTCGCTTTGGCTGTCGTCGGTTGCGGCCGCGCCGCGGCTCTTTTGCGAGCGCTTGAGCGCCGCCTTTGCAGCGGCTCGGCGTCGGTTCTCGGCGGCTCTCGCAGCGTCTTCCTCGCGCCAGACCGCTACAAGGTCACGGTCGAGCACATCCTCAATCAGGCGCGGATCAAAAACGTGGAAGGTGATCTTCCTCGCGCGGCCACGCAGTTTCACCGTCCGCGTCCCGGCGCTCTGCAAGCGGCCGGCCTTGAGCCAGCGGTGACGCTCGCCCGCCGAGATCGTCAGAATGTCCTCGACCTCGCGAGGCATGACGGGCAGGTCTTCGATGTCCTGCATGGCTTTGGACACGATCGCCGATGCGGCCTCAACATTGGCATGGGAGCCCTCCGGCAGACGCAAGGTAAGCACCCGGGACTCGCTATGGAGCAGGCTTCTCAAGTCCGTCGGAAGGCGAGCGCGCATTTCAAGAAAAATGCCCCTCGCCCGCACCGACGATCCAAGCGTCGCCGCCGGGGATAGCGGCCACTCTGCAACCAGCCGTGCAGTCGAATCGATTTTTCTGCTCGCGGGCATCCCTTTAAGTAGGAGTCCTGCCCTGCGAACTCAACGCGAAGCGAGCCTGCACCGGTCTGCAGCAACCGCTGTTGCATCGGGCAGGATCGCCGGACAAGACGCTCGTTCGGCACTCTGGACAGCGGTGAAATGGAGCGAATTGCCAAATAGCGAGTTAGGCTGCCTAGACGGGAGAGACAACAATGAATCCCAAAGCCGCTCCAGAGGACCAGGGCTACGCCACTCCGACCACGCCGGCAGCGGAAGGGCTCGCCCCTGCCCTGGCGCGGAACATCGAGGCACTGGTCGAGAGGCGGAAGCGCGATGCCAAGGCAGCATCGCTGGAGCAGCGCGCGGCGGCGGCAATCAGCAGGTTTGCCGGCAGCATGATGTTCGTCTACATCCACCTCGTCTTCTTTGGCGCCTGGATCGGCCTAAATTTCGGGATCGTGAACTTTATCAAACCCTGGGATCCTTCTCTGGTTATTCTGGCCATGTTCGCCTCGGTCGAGGCGATCTTTCTCTCAACGTTCGTACTGATCAACCAGAACCGCATGGCCGCCCAGGATGATGCGCGGGCAGACCTCGATCTGCAGGTGAGCCTGCTCAACGAGCATGAGACGACCAAGCTCATCAAACTGGTCGAGGAGATCGCGAAGCGCCTGGATGTTCCGACGGAAGCAGACAATGAGTTGAAGGAGCTGAAGCGCGACGTGGCGCCTGAAGCGGTCTTGGACAAGATTAAGGAGGCAACGGGTCAAGCGACGGTCGACTGACCGATCCGTATCCACCGGACGCCAGCAGAAGCTGCTGATCTTGAGGCCTGTCGCGCACTCCATGCTCCCGCCGGGCGCCGCCATCATCCCGCCTGCGCAAATAGCTGGGAGACGCCCGAACGCCATTTGCCAGAGCTGGTTTATACCGCATGGGGAAGTCATGGCGGACGCGCTCGGACTGAGTGTGCCCCATCTCAATCGCGCAATTCAGCATTGCGTGTCGAACAGCTCATCACCAGCAACTCGCGCGTCCTACATCTGACTGACCTCGCGGGCCTGCAAGGACTCGCTCAGTACGAGCCGATGGCTCTTACCCCAATCCCAATTCTGAAGCATCAGATCGACGCCCCGAGCGCGTCATTCGGCGTGACTCACCAATGGATTTATTACAGCCGCACAGGCATACTATGGATCGGGCGCGCAGTGGTTGAAAATGATTGCGCCGCGTTATGTTATTTACAGGCTGCGCCGGTCCCTGTCGCTATCGTTTGTGGCGTTGGCATCCGGCTGGAAACGACTGCGAAAAAGGAGGCAGCTCTGGTCCCACAAGAACGGGACATCCTTTGCGTCATTGATTTTGCGATTTGAGACCGGCGACGGGCCCATCATTTGCCCGCTTGCCGAACAGGGAGGAAAGCAATGGACGGAGAATCGCGTTCCCAATCAAGGCGAAAGTTTCTGAAGACGAGTGGACTTGTCGCTGGGCTAACGGCGACGGCGGTCACCGCGCCCTGGGTTCGAAGGGCCGGAGCCGCAGACGCAATCACCTGGAAAATCCAAACCTCGTGGCCGGCGGGTGTCGGACTTGAAACCTTCCAAAACTGGTGTGGCACCATCAAGGAAAAAACCGGAGGCCAACTCGAATTTCAGCCGTTCAAGGCAAAGGATATCGTTGGTGACTTCGAACTCCTCGACGGGGTGAAGAACGGCGTTCTGGAAGCGATGAACTCGTTTTCACTTTATTGGGCCGGCAAGCTTCCCGCTACGGCGTTCCTGTCCTCTTACACGTTGGGGCTACGCTATCCGCACGAATGGGATATCTTTTTCTATTCAAAAGGTGGTCTGCAGGCCGCGCGCGACCTTTATGCGAAACAAGGCCTTTACTACGTCAACCGCATTCATCACGGCCCGAACATCATCCACTCAAAGACACCGATCCGCTCAATCGAGGATTTTAGGGATCTGAAACTGCGCGTACCGGGCGGCATGATCGCCGAAACCTTCGCGAAAGCCGGTGCCAAGACTACGTTGCTGCCGGGCGGCGAGGTGTTCTCCGCGCTGGAAAAGGGCACGATCGATGCCGCCGACTACACCGGTCCGGCCGTAAACTGGGCCCTCGGTTTCCAGCAGGTGACCAAGTACATCTCCATGGGTCCAGCCGGTCTGATGTCCGTATACCAGCCCGTCGACCTGATGGACTTTGCCGTCAACATGAATGTCTGGAACCAACTCCCGGACAACCTCAAGAAGTTCGTGGAAGACGAGATCCAAGTCTATTCCAATGCCCATTTCGGCTCGATCCAGAAGGCCGACATGGAGGCTTGGCAAAAATTCCTGGATGCCGGCATTGAAATCAATCGGCTTGGACCGGAGGACCTCCAGAAGTTCCAGGAAATCGCGGTGCCCATATGGTTCGAGTGGGCCAACAAGGACAAGGACGCAGCGCGCATCTTTAAGTTGCAGCTCGAGGTCATGGAGAACCCGACAGTCGGTTACGTCACTCCGGACATGTACCAGGGGCTGACCATCAACCTGTGAACCCTCTTCTCGCCCGTCCTGAGCCGGACGGGCGCTCGCTCCTGCAGCAGGCGTTCGCCGATGCCTTCCCTAACATTTGTGCTGCCGCACTGGCTCTACTGGTTAACCCTCGCGGTCTTTCCGCTGGCCGCCGTGCATTTTGTCCATCGAGAACGGGCACAGCGTGATCCCGGCCGTCCAAACCTGTTTCTTGCCTATCTGTTCCTGGTCACAGCCGGCTTCCTCGGCATGCACCGCTTCTATCTGAAGAGCAGGTGGGGATTCTTTTTTATCCCGTTCTTCATCGCGGTACTTTGGACAAGCACCCAGGTGCGCGATGGACGCGAGGCAGTTTCACTCGCGCGATCCCAGAGCGAGCACGCCGAGAGACTGTTGCCGCGTGCCAAGGCAGATACGGCAGCCAACAAGCAGGGGGCTGCCGATCGACTTGCAAAAGCTGAGGCTGAGGCCGCGGCGGCGCGCAACAATCTGACGGCGGCCGTTCACGGGCTCGAGTGGGACAGCAGCATCAGCCGGATTGCGGGACTTCTGCTCGGTCTCATTATTGTCGGCGACGCCCTTCTCATACCCGGTCTTGTGCGGCGCGCCCGCGCCCGTGAGACTGGGCGCGCCGCAACCCACCATGAGATCGTCGTCGATGTGCCCGCGACGCCCGTCAAACAGCCTCTTGCGCCATTTAGGCCGGTCGACTGGCTTGTAAGAGTGACAGGCGAGTTCGTCGCCTATTGGTCGGTCCTCGCGGTCATGGCGTACTATTACGAGGTGGTCGCCCGCTTCGTTTTCAACTCCCCTACCAACTGGGTGCACGAGAGCATGTTTCTGATGTTCGGCATGCAATACATGCTGGCTGGGGCCTATGCCTATCGCGATGAGACCCATGTCAGGGTCGACATCGTGTACAGCCACCTCTCCGAGCGTGGCCGGGCGATCTGCGATATCATCACCTCGGCATTCTTTTTCCTGTTCGTGGGTACAATGCTCGTTGCCGGCTGGCGTTTTGCCAGCGACGCGATGGCGGTGGGCGAGAGTTCTTTCACCGAGTGGGGTATTCAATATTGGCCGGTGAAGCTGGCGATTCCTGTTGGCGCCGCGCTGCTGCTGCTTCAAGGCGTGTCTCGCCTGATGCGTGACATCGCGACCGCAACAAGAAGGCTCCGCTAAGCCATGGGTCTCGAGCTTCCAATCCTGTGGCTGAGCATCCTCATGTTCGGCGGACTGGGCGTTCTTTTATTGCTCGGGCTGCCAATGGCCTTCTGCACGGGCAGCCTCGCCGTTCTCTTCCTCTTCTTATTCGGTAATGCGGCCATGCTGAACATGCTGCCGTCGCGGATTTTTCCCTTCATGACGGATTATCAGCTCTCGGCGGTGCCGCTTTTTATCTTCATGGCCGCGATCCTTCAGAAAGCGGGGATCATCGAGGAGCTGTTTGACGTCGTCTATAAATGGCTGGGTGGGCTGAAAGGCGGACTTGCCTCGGCCACCATAATCTCGTGCACCCTGCTCGCAGCAATGGTTGGGGTCGTCGGTGCGACGGAAGTGACAATGGGCATGATCGCTCTGCCAGCGATGCTCCGCCGCAACTACGACGCAAAGCTCGCCTGCGGTTCGCTGCTCGCCGGAGGAACGCTTGGCATCCTCATACCGCCTTCGGTGATGGCGATCGTCTACGCCGTCGTCGCGCAACAGTCGTTAGGCGAGCTTTTGATCGGGTCGGTATTCCCAGGGCTGCTGCTGTCTGGGATGTATGTCGTCTATGTCACGGCGCGCTGCTACATCAACCCCAAGCTCGGCCCGGCTTTGCCGCCGAGCGAGCGCATCGGCTTTGGGGAGAAGCTGAGGCTTCTGCGCCGCACGTTCATGCCCATTCTGCTCATCCTGCTTGTGCTCGGAGTCATCTTCCTTGGCATAGCAACGCCTGTTGAAGCCGCCGGCATCGGCACATTCGGTGCTTTCATCGTCTGCGCCGCCCATCGCCGCCTGACTTGGGACACGATCCGGGAAGCCGGCGAGGCGACCCTCAAGGCGACTGCGATGGTGATGTGGATATTCTTCGGAGCCACCATGTTCGTCGGCTTCTTCATCCTGAAGGGCGGGCAGAACTTCGTCGCCGAATCCATTCTCGGAACTGGATTCGCGCCTTACGGCATTCTTGTTCTGATGATGATCATCCTGTTCGTCCTGGGCATGTTTCTGGACTGGGTGGGCATTCTCCTTCTCACCGTACCGATATTTCTGCCCATCCTTAAGTCCCTCGAATTCGGCGGTACGTTCGGCTTAGCCGGTGTGGCTCCTGAAGACGTGCCGCTGTGGTATGGCGTCATTTTCATGGTCAACATGCAGATGGCGTTCCTGAGCCCACCGTTCGGCTATTCACTGTTTTACTTGAAGAGTGTCGCGCCACCGGAGATATCGATGGCGACGATCTTCCGATCCGCCGTTCCCTTCTTATTCCTGCAGGCAATCGGAGTAGGGTTGTGCATCGTGTTCCCCTCGATCGTCATTTGGCTGCCGAAGCTCATGTACGGAGGCGGTTGACCGCACACGTCTTTGGCGGTTCGACGCCGACTCAACAATCGAAGGTTCAGCGCTTCAGAGGCGCCGCTCGCCTGCAGAAGCTGCTGATCTTGAGGCCTGTCCGCGCACTCCATGCTCCTGCCGGGCGCCATCATCCCGCCCACGCAAATAGCTGGGAGACGAGACATCCCGCTTTGGATTGCGTATCTTGACGTTCAGCTTTTCCTGGGCCTGCCGTCTGGTCGACTTGGTGTTTGGACAAACTGAAGAGCGACAGAGTTGTACGGCCCCAATGTATGGGCGGTCAGCGGGGACTTCGCCGGCTTCGTGTCCTCACCTGCAACGCAAAGCAGTTTAGCATCCGAGGATAGCGCTATGTCGATCGGCACGGGGGTCAGGTTGGCCGCCAGCACGCGGATCGTGTTGCCGCGACGAAAGGCAATTGCTGCCACGCCTGGCCAATCACTCGAAATCCGATAGCGTTCGACGCCGGCGGCCTCAGCGATTTGGGCATGGACGGCTTGCAAAGGTCGTCGGGAGCCGTCCTCGTTCAAGAGACCGAAGGGGCCAGTCGGTGCTGCCAATATCAACCGCTCGGCGGCTGTCTCAGCGGCCCGGGCCGCGATGCCGACGGCAAAGGCGGCACCGAACAATGCCCGCTGACGCGGGTCGGTGCCGGCGGCTGGCACCCGGTTATTTCGGGGATTGGCTGCGACCGCCTCACCATAGGGATTGTGCCGCAAGCCGATCGTGCAAGGCCCAAGCCAGATCGGCTTTCCGGGACACAATTGCCGTGCTGTCTCCATGACTGCAGGATAAACGGTCAGGGTTTCCATGACCGACTGCTCATCGGCGGCATGCACAATGGCGCTGTTGCCGAAGAAGACGAAATCCGCATTGCCGGTCGGCGGGTTGCGGTTGAATTCGGTGAATAGGGAGGGCGTACCAGCCCCAATCGGACAGGCGAGACCGACAGCCCGCAATGCCTGCACGATCTCGTCAATCGGTCGCTCACCGTTGGGCAAATGGTGTGAGGGGCGTGTCTTGAATTCGCGCCGTGGTGAAACCAGAATGGCGCTCGGTTCGACGCCCGCCAAGCGAACCATAGCTGCAAGGGCCTGGGCCTCGGCCCCGGGGTGGATCGCATCAAAGATCGCCTCGACCGCCAGCCGGGCGCCAAGCGCGCTCGCAAGCTCGGCTGCCTTTTCCAGCACGCGCCGATCATGCCCGCGCGCGCTGTCGAAGCGCAGTATGATCTCCGGCACCGGGCCAAGCGAAGCCGCGCCGGCGATGGCTGCCGGCAGTTGGTCGGGATCGACGAACAGCGCTATCGACGGCATCCGCCCGGCAGGTCCGCCAAGGGTCAGGGTTGCTGTATTGCTGAAAGCCGGTCCAGGCGCCGATGTTTCGGCGTGCACGGAAACCGTGACGCGCTGTATGTCCTTCACACCTTTGCCGATGACATAAGGTCGGGGCTTTGAGAGCGGCCGCACATAAGTCTTGAACGAGGCGTCCGTCCAGTTGCGCTGGTCCTCCATCTCGAAGGCATCGCCTTCCATGGCGACGGCGCAGACCAAGCCGGGTGCTGGCTCGTGCGTCAGCGCTGAAATGTCGAAGGCAGGCTGGTCCGGGCTGATCAATTTGGGAAATGTCGTCTCCTCGATGCTTCCGTCGCTATGCCGGATGGTCAGCCTTTTGCCCGCCGCCTCTGAAGGATGAAGCACCGCGAAACCGGTGCGGTTGGTGGGGAAATCGGTGAGCGCCACGCCATCCGCTTGCAAGGTCAGCTCGCCCGAAGCGTCGCCACGAATCTTCATGCGATAGGCGAAACGTCCCTGCGGGCCGGCGCAGAGTCCGTCATAGCGAAGCTCGAACGACGTGCCGTCCTCGGAAATGCGCATGTTGGAAAGCTCGGCCTTGTAAGTCCCCCAGGACGCATCGCGCGCAAGATAGTTGATCGCCCGAACCACCTCCACGCCGGCAAAACAGATCGTCCGCAGATTGCCGTCCTCGAGAACGGCGGTCAGCGGTCCGGCGGCAAGAAGCTTCCGTTGCGGAAGCGGCTCGTCGGTGCCGTAAAGCGCAAGGAGATCGGCATTGGCGGTCATGCCACCGCCTGCTTGGAATTCTCGTCCACCCTGTAGGTGACGACAGTCTTGCGGCTCACCATGTCACGCGTGCTGGCATCGAAGCTCAGATAGTGAGCCGAAGCGAGGTGCAGGTCGAAGGCAGCCCGATCGCGATAGATCTCGTACAGGAATATCTGGGACGGCTTTTGCGTGCCTAACGGCGTCAGCACATCGAAGCGCAGACATCCCGGCTCGAGTTCCACCGACAGAGACGCGTTCTGCGAAACGAGCCGGTAGAATTCGGGAAAGGTCCCTTCGACAAGATCGAAAACGACGGTGAGGGCAAAGGCCGCTTCGGCAGGCGAAATGCTCATGGCCGCTCTCCGCCATTGGCTAAGCCAGGGTTCCAACGCTTAGGTTCGACCGCGCGCCGTTCGCTGGCGGCGCGATAGGCGGCATCGACCAACGCGTATGTCTTGAGATTGTCCTCACCGCTGGTTTCGGGCGGAACGCCGCGCTGCAGGCTGTCGAGGAAATGGCCGCATGCACCGATCACGCCTTGCTGGGCGACATGCCAGGGATAAGCGGTCCAGGACAGGAGCGGCGAGCTTGCGTCTTCGGTCCACGTCGCGCCGTCGCTGGTCACCGTCATGCTGCAACCGGTTTCGAGCGAAATGGCTCCCCTCGGACCTTCGATGACGAGCAGCGTTTCAGGGAAATGATCCGGCAATCGGCGCGACTCGTAGGTGCATTCCACGACCGACACCGCGCCACTTTGATGCCTGAGCAGCATGGTCGCCGTGTCCTCGGCGCGGATGCGTGGATTGCGCTTCTGTGTTTCGCAGGAGATGTGCTCGACCTCGCCGAGGAAGAAGCGGGACAGGTCCAGCATGTGGATACCGACATCGGCAATCGCGAGCTGCTCCTCGTCATAGAAATAGGGCTGGGTCTTGTAGACGTCGAAGCCGGTCCTGAAGCGTATCCTTGCCCAGCTCGGTGTTCCGATCGCGCCGCTGTCGATTACCTTGCGGATGGCGCGCATCGGCGCCTGAAACCGAAAGTTCTCATGCACGGCAAGCCACGCATTTGCCTTGTGCGCAGCTTCGACGATCGCGATGCAATCTTCCCATGTCGATGCGAAGGGCTTCTGCACGATTGTGGCCAGGCCGCGCGCGAGCGCCATTTCCGCCAACGGCCTGTGCGTGTCGCGGCGTGTCACGATATCGGCCACGTCGAGGCGCTCGGCCTCGAGCATCTTTGCGGCGTCCGAATAATACGGCACACGGAATGTCTCGCCGGCCGCGCGCGCCTTGGCGGCATCCACGTCGCAGACGGCGGCAAGCTGGGCGCCCTGTTCGGCGAGGTCGCTCCAGGAATGCAAATGGTTCTGCGCGAAGAAGCCGCAGCCGATCACGCCGATGCGCAGGGACCGGTCCATGTCCTCTATCCGGCCACAATGGGGGTTCTAAGCACACCGATGCCGGCGGCCTCGATTTCCACGACGTCGCCAGCCTTCATGAATATCTGCGGCTTCTGGAAGGCGCCGACGCCCGCCGGCGTTCCGGTCGAGACGAGGTCGCCTGGTTCCAGCGGCACGTAGTGCGAAAGGAAGGATATCAGCCGCGGCAGCGAGAACAGCCAGTCCGACGTGCTGCCGTTCTGCAAAAGCTTGCCGTTCAGCCTTGTCTTGAGCGCCACGTCGTCCGGCCTGGTCAGTTCATCAGCGGTGACGATGCATGGGCCGATCGGTGCGAAGCCCGCGAAATTCTTGCCGATGGTGATCTGGTTGTCCTTGAATTGGACGTCGCGGGCCGAGATGTCGTTGAGCAGCGTATAGCCGAAGATCGCCGGCATCACGTCGGCTTCGGAAGCCTTGTGCAGATGTTTGCCGATCACGGCCGTGAATTCGACCTCATAATCCATCTGCTCCGTCCGGACCGGCTTTTCGACCCGCACATCGGGCCCGACCACCGATGACGGCAGCTTGGCGAAGAAGAACGGCTCGGTCGGCATTTTGGCATTCGGGTTTTCCTCGGCATGACCTTTGTAGTTGAT
Source organism: Mesorhizobium sp. WSM3879 (assembly GCF_002294915.1). NCBI lineage: Bacteria > Pseudomonadati > Pseudomonadota > Alphaproteobacteria > Hyphomicrobiales > Phyllobacteriaceae > Mesorhizobium > Mesorhizobium sp. WSM3879. Next base: position 82,038 of record NZ_NSFZ01000004.1, read on the forward strand.
GCCGGAGCAGAGCACTTTGCCGGGGCGAATGGGCGCTTCGAGGATAGTATCGGCAAGCGCATAGCGCGGCGCCTTGGCAAGTCCCGCGCGGACTTTCTCCAGCGCCGCCCCGCCGCCTTGCACGACCTCGAGCACCGACGCTGCCAGTCCTGCTTCGGTCAGGCAGGCGACCTGCTCGCCGTCCAGAATGCCGGCGTGCTGGCGATGCCCGGCCTGCCTGTGAGAGAAAGTGACGAATTTCATGCGGCCTCCGGGATGAAGACGGCCTTGTGCAGGGCCATCGGATTGTCAGCGAGTGTTTTGAAGACGGTGGGCGTCTCGGACAGCGCAAAGCTGCTGGCGATTTTGGGGTAATGAATCTTGCCCGACGCAAGCAGGTCGAGCGCCTCGGGAAAGCAATCGACGGAGGCGCGCGAACCGAGGATGGTGACCTCCTTGCGGGTGAAATCCAGCCCGGGCAGCGTGACGCCTTGTCCTTTCTTGACGAGACCGAGAATGACGACGCGGCCGCCGGCGGCAACCAGATCGATGGTCTGCTCCATCGCCGGCGCCGCCCCCGTAGCCTCCATCACCACGGGCATGCCTTCGCCTTTCGTGATCTCCGTCACCCGTTCAAGCAGCCCTTCACCGCCGGCCACAGGGATTGCGCCCAGATCGGCGGCGGTGGACAGCCGCTCCGCCGACAGATCCGTGGCATAGACCTTCGCGCCATGGGCCCGCGCGACCTCGACGATCGCCAGCCCGATCGGACCCGCGCCAAGGACGAGGACCGTGTCCTCGTCCGTGACCATGCCGCGCCGGCAGCCCTGCACGCCGATGGCGACGGGCTCGGCGAACGCCGCCTCGAAGTCGGAGAGCCCTTCCGGCACGACGTTCAGATTGCCCGCGGGCGCGGTGACGAATTCAGCGAAGCCGCCTTCGCGATGCACCCCGATGATGGTGAGATTGGCGCAGCAATTGCGTTTGCCGATCCGACAGGGATAGCAATGGCCGCAACCGATGAAGGGGTCGACGACGACCCGCGTCCCGACCTTCGGACCGGCCGCTCCTGGCCCGTAAGCCTCGACCCTGCCGGCGATTTCGTGACAGCCGATCCGAGGATAGGTCACATAGGGGTTCTTGCCGGTATAGATATAGAGATCACCGGCGCAAAGGCCCGCGGCCCTGACGCGTACCAGCACTTCGCCCGGCCCAGGAACGGGCTTCGGCGCATCGGTGATGCGGATCGACTGCGGTTGGTCGAAAATGGCGGCCCGCATCATGCCGCCTTCGCGGGGCGCACGACCCTGCCATCGGCATCGAATTCGATCCAGTCGCGGGCCCGCAGCAGATAGGGATCGGCAATGGCCTCGCCGCGAGCCCTGGCCGCGCCGTGATGTTCCATGTAGTCGGCGACGTCCTTGTCGCCATCGAGCGTGATGTAGTGGCATGGCAGGACAGTCTCGAGTCCGAGCCACTGGGTCGCCAGCACACCTTCATAGGGACTCATCTCGCCCGTCAGCATTTCTCCCGGCATCGGATTGAGATGCAGGATCTCCTGCGGATTGGCGATGCCGATGCAGCCGACATTGGGTTTATAGAGTTCGCCCTGCAGTTTCAGGTCGGAGAAAATGGCGGTATCGCCATAGTGATAGAAGCGCAGCCCGTCGGCATAGACGATGAAGGCCATCGGCACGCCGGAGATGAAGGAGTTGTCCATCAGCCTGATCTGCGACCAGTGATGGCACTCCAGCGGCTGGATCTCAATGCCGGCCACCTTGACCCGAATGCCCCAGGTCGTCGCGCGGATCTGGCTGGCCGGGATGCCGCGATCCATCAGCCAGGCCTTCACCTCGCCGCCGCAGACAACCGGACAGCCGTACGCGGCGGCGATCTTGTCGGTGTCGCCGAGATGATCGAACGCCGCATGGCTGACGATCACCAGATCGACATGGTCGAAGTCGGTGGATTTGGTCGCGGCTCCAGGATTCTGGTCGAGGAACGGGTCGCAAAGGATGCGCAGCCCGTTGCTCGTCACGATCTCGTAGGCGGCCACGCCGTGGAAGCGGATGCGGGTGGTGGGTTGAAGCGTCATCTTCGGTTCGTCTTTCTCGTGTCGATTGTGAGCGGCAGTCGAGCGAGCCCGCGCCGGTCGCCGCGTGTCTTCCAGCGAAGCTCTTGCTCCGATCCCGGTGCGAGCCTTGCGCCGGTCTCGATCAGCGTTTCGAGCGTCACCGCCATTTCCATGCGCGCCACGCCGGCGCCGGCGCACAGATGCGGGCCGGCTCCGAAGGTGAGATGCTTGTTGGGACTGCGATCGAGGCGCATCTCGTCCGGCGCATCGAATACCGACGGGTCCCGGTTCGCCGCGCCGAAACCAAGGGCCACAATGTCGCCCCGCCTTATGTCGCGACCGTGCAGGCACAAATCATGCGAGGCATTGCGGCCGAAAATCTCGATCGGCGAGGAATAGCGCAGGAACTCCTCCACCGCGGTCGGAACAAGCTCCGGTTCGCTGGCAAGCCGATCCAGCGCCTCCGGATGCTCGGCCAGCCATTGCAGCATGACCGAAAGGGCGTCCGCCGTGGTCTCGAAACCCGCGCCGAACACGACCGTCATGAACGAGCGGATCTGAATGTCGTCGAGCCTTTCGCCGTCAATCTCGGCCGCTATCAGCATGCTGACGAAATCGCCCGTCGGCTTGGCGCGTCGCGCGGCAATGAGAGTCTCGATATAGGTGTTGAGTTCGCGGCTTGCCGTCGCTCCAGCGCTCGGGTCCTTCACGTTGAACATGCTGGTGATCCAGCCGACCCACTTGTCCGAGTCTTGCAGCGGCACGTCGGTGAAGGCCGCGAGCGACGTGATCGCAACCGGCACGCAGAATTCGGCAACGGCTTCGGCCTTTCCCGCAGCGGTCATCTTTTCGAAGAGCGACCGGGCCAGCATTTTTACGCGAGGTGTGATCGCGGCAATTCGCTGCGGCGCGAAGACCGGGTTGACCAGGGCGCGATAACGCGAATGCCGGGGCGGATCGATTTCGATCGGCAGTTGAGGTTCGGTCCGCGGCGTGATCACGGGAATGGCCGTCACGCCGGGAACGCTGGACGTGTAGTCGCGCCAATTGATTGCGGCGCTCCGTACATCGTCGTAGCGGCTCAGCAACCAAAAGCCCCCGTATTTGTTCGAGCGTGCTACCGGACATTCTCGGCGCAAATGCTCGAAAGCCGCGAATGGATCGGCAACGAACGCCGGATCGTGGATGTCCACCTCGTCCGGGATGCTCGGTTCGTCCGTTGTCACCATTGCGGCCATGGGCGCGACTTCTGGGTTGGCTGGCTTCGATGCTGCCTCCGGCGGCCAAGGAATGAAACGCCGGAGGCGAGAGGGCAGAGCCCTCAGGGTGGTGGTCGATTACTTGACGCCGAGCGCGGCCGTCACCTTGTCGACATTGTCCTTGGTGACGAGCAGCACGCCGGTGTCGAGCGTGTCCGGAACCGGGCGGCCACCGTCGCTGGCGCCGAGGCCGGCGGACTTCAGTCCGTTGTGGTTGTAGTCGTGCAGGATCTTGACCGCGTAGTAGATGAACAGTTCGCGGTTCTGCACCACTATGCCGTCGACCCAGCCTTCCTTGGCGGTCTTGAAGAAGTCCGGCGTCTGCTCCATCGCCGTCACCTTGATGTCGCCCGGATTCTTGCCGGCCTCACGCAACGCGGTCACGATGCCGGCGCCCGACTCCGAATCGAAGCCCGCTAAGCCGGCGATGTCGGGATGGGCAGCGAGGATCGCGGCCGTCACCTGCGCCGCCTTCTGCGCATCGCCGCCGTCGTCCTCGTTGGAGACGATGTTGTATTTGCCGCCGCCATTGGCCTCGATATAGGCCTTGAAGCCGGCGACTGCCTCCCGCATGTTACCGGCGTTGATGATCGACATCATGGCCAGCTTGCCACCATTGGGCAGCTTCTCCATCATCTTCTTGGCCTGAGCGACACCGACCTGCGTCCAGTTCGTGCCGATGTAGGCGAGACGTCCGGAGTCCGGCAGGTCGCCGTCATCGACGACGGTGGGGACGCCCTGCTCCAGGCACTTCTTGACCGATTCCGTCAGCGACGGATCCCAGCCGCCCACCACGGACACGCCGTTCGGCTTCTGGGCGCAGACCTGATCGACCGCGGCGATGAAGCCTGGCAGGTCGAAATCGGTCGGGCCGGCCACAACCACCTTGACGCCGAGCTCCTCGGCGATCTTCTTCATGCCGACATAGTCGTATTGCACGAAGAGCGGCAGGTTGGCCTTGTTGGAGATCCAGTAATAGGTTTCCTTCGCGTCGGCTGGGCCGAAAGACGATTCCTGCGCGCGCGCCGGTGCCGTCACGGCTGCCGCGAGCGCCGTTATCCCCAAGGCGACCAATGTCGATTTCATCATAAAGCGCATTCCCGTTTCCTCCTGATTGGGTTCTGTTCCCAGTTTTTTGCAGTCCACCGGCCTTGCCGGATTCCCCTCGGTTCCCGCCGGCCTAGCCGCGGCCCGCGGTCTTGAAGCGGTCGAGCGAAACGGCGAACAGCAGGACAAGCCCCACGACCAGTCCCTGCCAGAAAACGCCAACCGCGTTGATGATCATGGCGTTCTCGATCAGCGCTATGAAAAGCACGCCGAGAATGCCGCCCAGAACGGTGCCCTCGCCGCCCTTGAGGCTGGCGCCGCCAAGGACCGTTGCGGTGATGACCTTGAGTTCGATGCCGACGCCGGCATTGACAACAGCGCTGTTGAGCCGCGCCGCCCCGAGCACACCGGCGATGCCTGCCAGCGCACCCATTGTGATGAAGCCGATGAGGATCAGCCTGTCGACGCGGATGCCGGACAGTTGGGCCGCGCGCGGGTTGCCGCCGACGAAATAGAACTGGCGGAAGAAGCGGGTGCGCGCGACCAGCCAGCCGCCGACCAGCACGAGGATCAGCATCGCCCAGAACGGCGACTGGATGCGCAGGATCGGATCGGCGGCGCGGCCATATTCGGCGAAGCTGTCGGAGATCGGCGTGACGCCCGTTCCGGCCGTCACATAGGTCAGGCTGCGATAGATGGTGAGCGTGCCGAGCGTCGCGATCAGCGCGTTGATGCCGATGCGCGTGACGATCAGCCCGTTGATCAAGCCGGCAACCGCACCAACCAGAACGCCGACGAGAAGAGCTGCCTCTGCCGGCCAGCCCCACCAGCCGGCAACTACACCTGCCCAGACCCCGGAAAGCGCGAGCGTCGATCCGACGGACAGGTCGAATGTGCCGGCGATCATCAGCAGCATCATGCCGCAGACGAGAATGCCGACGGGTGCCAGATTGAGCAGCACGGCGCGCATGTTGGGCCCGGTAGGAAAGTTGTGCGGATAGACGATGGTCATCGCCAGCGCGAGCAGCACGACGAGCACGAACAATGTCAGCTCACGCGAGTTGGCCAGGCGGCGCACAATGCGCAGCGGCAGGGCCTCGCGCTGTTCGACCGGGGCCTGCGCTTCGTTCTCGGATATCTGTGCCACGCTCATGCTCCAACCGCTTCCTCGCGTACGTTCGCGACCGACGACGTGAACCGGGTCGCCAGCCGCAACACCTGCTCTTCGGTCGCCCCCTCGCCCGGCAGTTCCCCGACCGTGCGGCCCTCGGCCATCACGACGATCCGGTCCGCAAGCGCCAGCACCTCGGGCAGCTCGGACGAGACGACGAGCAGCGCCACGCCCTTCTCCGCCAGTCCGCGCAGCAGGCGATAAATTTCGGAACGAGCGCCGACATCGACGCCGCGCGTCGGCTCGTCGACGATGAGCAGGCGCGGCTCCATGGCCAGCCATTTCGCGAGCAGGACCTTCTGCTGGTTGCCCCCCGAAAGCTCGCCGACGATCTTGCGCACGCTGGGGGTGGCGATGCGCAGCTCTTTGACGAAATCGCCTGCGAGCCGTTCGGCCTTGCTGTTGGAGAAGTTGGCGCCGGACGAGACCTTCGAAAGCACAGTGGCGGCGATGTTGTTGACGAGGTCCATCCCGAGGAAGAGACCCGACGTCTTGCGATCCTCCGGAACCATGCCGATGCCGGCGTGCTTGGCGTCCCACGGGCCCTGAGGGTCGACCGGTGCGCCTCCGATCCGGATGTCGCCGGCCGTGTGGCGCCTGGCGCCAAAAATGGCCTCGCAGAATTCGCTCCGCCCGGAACCGATCAACCCGGCAAGACAGACAACCTCACCGGCGCGCACGGTGATCGAAGCCGAGCGCACAAGCGGCGGCGCGGAGACCCCGTCGGCTTCAAAAACGATCGGTCCCGCTTGCCGCGCCGAAGCCGCGCGGGTGAGATGAACCTCGCGCCCGACCATCAGCCGTATCAACTCGTCCGTCGTCGTCTCGGCGACCTTGCGCGTACCGGCGAGCCGCCCGTCCTTGAGCACCGTGACGGAATCGCAGAGCGCGAAGATCTCGGCTAGGCGGTGGGAGACATAGATGACCGAAACGCCGTCCCTGGCCAGCCGGCGCACGATCTCGAAGAGCTTTTCGGTTTCGGTCAGCGTCAGCGCCGCCGTCGGCTCGTCGAGGATCAGCAGCCTCAGTTCGCGCGACAATGCCTTGGCGATCTCGACGATCTGCGCCTGGGCTGGCGACAGGAATGCCACTTTCATTGCCGGATCGATGGCGACGCCGAGCTGGGCGATGAGAGCGTGCGCTCTTTCGCGCATCAGCCGGATATCGACCTGGCCGAACCATTTTGTCGGCTGACGGCCGGCAAAGATGTTTTCCGCGACCGACAGCTGCGGCACCAGCGAGCCTTCCTGATGGACGATGCCGATGCCCAGCTCGCCCGCGGCCTTCTCGTCGAGGTCGCCGAGTACGGCGTCGTCGAGCCGCACCTCGCCGCCGGTGCGGCTGTAGACGCCGGCAACGATTTTTCCCAGCGTGGACTTGCCGGCACCGTTCTCGCCAAGCAGCGCCCGGATTTCACCGGGCTCGACCGATATCGACACGTCGTCGAGTGCCCGAACGCCGGGGAACGTCTTGCAAAGCTGCGAGATGTGGAGGCGCGGCGCCATGTCGACCTCAAGCGCTGACAAGTGCGGCCGGCATGGCTATGCCTTGGCCTGAAGGTAGTGAGCTTGCTTGGCCTGGATCATCCAGACCATGGTTTCATTCACCGGCGTGGCCACGCCGGTGCGCTTGCCGGCGCCGACGATGGCGCCGTTGATGACCTCGATCTCCGTCTGGCGCCGCGCCTCGACGTCCTGGAGCATGGAGGCCTTGCCGCCCACGGCCTTCTCCAGCAACCCCGTTATGGCGGCCCAGCGCTCGTCATAATCGAGCGAAATGCCCTGCGCTTTGGCAACCGCCACGACTTCCTTCAGGATTGCCGCCATCAGCGACTTGGCGCCGTCGAAGGCGACCAGTTCGTGCGACATGAGATGCAATAGGCCGGCGACCGGCAGCGTGCAGGCGTTCAGCGCCAGCTTCTTCCATACCTCGTCCAGGATGCGCTCGGACCTGGTGGTTTCGATCTGCGCGGCACGGAAGGTCTCGACCACCTTGTCCAGGCGAGGTGTCGCCTTGCCGCTCAGTTCGCCGATATAGGTCATCCCGACGCCGGGATGCTTCACCTTGCCGGGGCCGAGCAACGTGCCGCCGTGGTAAGTCAGGCCGACCAGGACCTTGTCTTCGCCGACAATGCCGGCGATGCGCGGCGCGTTGCCCCAGCCGTTCTGCAGGCTGAGCACCGCCGTGTCCCCCGCGATCATCGGGGCCGCCGCGCGGACCGCCGCATCGGTGTGATAGCATTTGACGAAATTGATGATCAGGTCGACCGGTCCGACCTTCGACGGCTCCGTGGTTGCCGGAACGCGGATAACCGGTTGGGAGCCGTCCCTCTCCTCGATCGTGAGGCCGTTGTCGTTGATCGCTTGCACGGCCGGCTTCGAGACGTCGATCAGCGTCACGTCGTTGCCTGCTCGGGCAAGATAGCCGCCGAAAATGCCGCCCATGGCACCGCCGCCGCCCAGAATGGCGATCCGCATGTCTTTCGCTCCCTGTCCCACCACGGGTTGTTTTCGGCAAAGCCGGGGCGCCGCTTCCAGGATCTTGTGGAAACGCGCTTTCGGCGAGCGCACCGCTAGCCGATCCGGCCTTGTCTGGTTATGTTGCGGTCATCCTTGCAAGCAGTTGCATGGTTGTCAAGTATGATGGTATGAAAGGTCTATGGTCGATCCTCTCGTTATAGAACGCAAGAAGCTCTTCGAGCATGTGGCCTCGCATCTCGAGGCGCAGATCCTGTCCGGCAAGCTGAAGCCCGGAGACCAGCTGCCGCCGGAGCGCGACCTGCAGACGCGCTTCGGCGTCGGCCGGCCCGCCATTCGCGAGGCGCTGATCTCGCTGCAGAAGGCTGGGCTGGTCGAACTCACCAATGGCGCGCGGGCCAAGGTGCTGATGCCGACGGCTTCACATATCTTCACCGGCATGGCTCCGGCCGTGCGCCAGATGCTTTCGACCGAGGAGGGACATCGCTACTTCCAGGGAGCGCGCCTGTTCTTCGAAGTTGGGCTGGCGCGCGAGGCCGCCCGGCACGCGACGGCCACGGACCTCGAGGCGCTGGCGACTGCGCTCGAAGCCAACCGGAAGGCGATCGGCGACCGCGAACGTTTCACCTCAACCGACATCGCCTTCCACTTCGAACTGGCGAAGATGGCGCGCAATCCAGTCTTCATCGCGCTGCACGACCAGATCTCGGAGTGGCTGAAGGAACAGCGCACGGTGACCCTTGCGGCAAAGGGGCAGGAAAGGACGGCGTTCGAGGCGCACAAGGCGATCTATGACGGCATCGCGGCCCGTGATCCCGATCGCGCCGAGCAGGCCATGCGCACGCATCTCGAGCAGCTTGCCGTCACCTTCTGGCAGCAGCGCACGCACGATTGAAAGCTGTGTGGATCGGCGTCTTAGGTGACCACTTCACCGGCAGGCGCCGGCATGCATCGACCTGAACTGATGTCACGCAGAAATTGCGAGCGCTGAGTACAGCAGATGCAAATCTAGAGCTCGATAACTGCGACGAATTCGCATTGCACCAGGGAAGCGCTGTCTGGTGTCAACGGCCTAACGTGCCTGGCCGGACGCGACTCGGAATCTGGAAACATCCGCAGCCATTCTTCATTGACGGCGACCCTGTCGCTGCTGTCGCGGAGATAGATATCCACCTTGATGATGTCCTCCGCGCTGCCGCCGGCGGCCTCGATGACGGCGCGCATGTTGGCGAACACATTGGCCGACTGAGCCGCCATTCCGGCCGGCAATTCCTGCGTCGTCGGACTGACGCCATGAATCGCCCCCGAGAACACCATGTTGCCGATCCGGCAGGCATTGGGAACTGGATGCCTGTGGCTCAGTCCTTTCACCGAAATACTTTTGCGCATGGTTCTGCTGATCCTTCGCGATCCGTAGCGGGAAATTCGTGAACGGCTGGTCTGAATGCCTGGCGCACGAGTGCGGCTGGAAGGACCTATCGTCTCGCGCGCAAAACCGAGGCTTGCGCGGGTGGCGAGGAAGCGCCGGTGTCGAGATGCGGCGCGGGCGGTTCATAGCCGGACGTCAGCTGAATTCCCCGCGTCTCGGGCAGCATCAGGGTCGCGGCGAATGCGATGCTGTAGCCCAACAGCGCGACAAGGCCGATCGCCTCAGCCAGGCTGATATGTTGCGCCAGTATTCCGATGCTGGATACGGCGGCCGCACCGGCCGCCTTACCGAAATTGTAGGCGAAGCTCTGACCGCTGGCGCGGATGGCGGAGGGGAAAAGCTCGGTGAAGAACGGGCCGAGCGCGGCATAGTTTCCGATGGTGAAGAAGCCGAACGGTGCACCCAGGATAATCAGCGACCAGCCGGAGAGCGGCAGGAACATATAGGCGATGGTGATCAGCCATGAACATACCAGAAAAAGCTGAAACGTCCGCCGCCGCCCGAGACGATCGGCCAGGTATGCGCTGGCCAGAAATCCGAAAAACGAGCCGCCGGTCACCACGAACAGGTAATATCCAGATGCGCTCGGCGACAGTTCGCGCACCGTCTTCATGAAGGTCGGCAGCCAGTTGACGATCGCACCGCCGACTCCGATCACGCCGAATGCCAGCAATGAAGAAAGGATCGTCACGCGCAGGGCGTCAGGCTGAAATATCGCACCCAGCCCGGGCCGAACGCCGCTCTTCTCGACGAGCTCGCGCGTTTTGACGAAGATCTCCGGCTCCTCGATCTTGCGGCGCAGATAGAGCACCAGCACGCCGGGGAGCACACCGATCATCAGCAGCACGCGCCATCCGTAATCCTGGGGCAAATGCGCCAGCACCAGGCCCGCCAATATGGCGGCAGCGCTCCAGCCGATGCCGAATCCGCTCTGGACGGTGCCTACGGCCTTGCCGCGATGTTCGGCGCGGATGATCTCGCCCATGAGGACCGCACCGGCCGCCCACTCGCCGCCGAAGCCCAGCCCCTGCATGATGCGCAAGACCATCAGTTGCTGGAAGTCCTGGGCGAACCCGGCAAGGAAAGTGAAGGCGCAGAACCAAAGGATCGTGAACTGCATGATGCGGGCACGGCCGAAACGGTCGGCGAGATAGCCGCAGAGCCACCCTCCGATCGCCGCGGAGAGCAGCGTCGCGGTTGCCAGATAGCCGGCCTGCGCCGTCGTCATTCCCCAGGCCGCGATGAGGATCGGCAGCACGAAGCTGAAGAGCTGCGCATCCATCGCATCGACGGCCCAGCCGGCGAAACAGCCCCAGAAGGTGTTCCGCTCGCGCGACGTCAACTCCCTGTACCAAGTGAACATCTTTTTCCTCCCGTTTTTCGATGCGACGCCGGCTAGACAACCAGTGGCGTAAGTCCTCCATCCATGGTCAGCGAAGCGCCCGTCACGTAGGAGGATCTTGCGCTGGCGAGGAAAAGCGCGGCATCGGCCACCTCTTCAGGATTTGCGTAGCGCCGCAGCGGAATCCGCTGCTCGTTCAGCCGCAGCAATTCTTCCGGCGTCTTGCCAGTCACCCTGGATTCGACTTCAAGCGACAATTGCAAGCGCTCGGTCATGGTGGCGGCCGGGTTGATCACGTTCACCCTGACGCCTGCATGCCCCCACGCCGCTGCCAGCCCCGCCGAGGCGAGCATCAGCGCCGCGTTGGCGGCGCCTCCCGGCAAATGCATGGGTGACGCGATCTTGCCGCCGGTGCCGACTATGTTGACGATCGTGCCGGCGCCCCGCGCCACCATCAGCGGCAGGACGTAGTCGGTGACGTTCATGTAGGTGAAGAACTTCGCGTCCATCGCGACACGCCATTTGTCCGGCGTCAGTTCGTCGGGGGCAACTCTCCTGGCGCCACCGGCCGAATTGACCAGGGACGCGATCGGCCCCACCTGCTCCTCGAGCGCGGCGACCATTTGCTTTGCCGCAAGCCCGTCCGACAGATCAGCGGCGAAACTCGTTGCCGACAGCCCCTCGGCGGCCAGCTTTTTCTTGGCGTTGTCGAGGTTCTCCTGGCTGCGTGACACAATCACCACGCGGGCCCCTTCCCTGGCAAAGGCGCGTGCGCAGGCCAGCCCTATTCCCTTGCTGCCCCCGGTTATGAGGACAATTTTCCCGTCGAGCTCGAGGTTCATTTCAGTGATCCTGTTTCTGGCCGCCAGCGGAGTGGACATTGATCGGGGTTCCGCCCGCGAAGGCTACGATCTGGTCGAACGCATTGCCGTACGCGAACTCATAGTTGTCGCGCTCGACATAGCCGAGATGCGGCGTGCACAGGGCGTTTGGAAGCCTGAGCAGGGCGTCGTCCGGATTGGTGAGCGGCTCGCGTTCGAACACGTCGACTGCCGCCTTGCCGGGGCGACCGCTCTTCAGCGCCGCGACCAAAGCGCCCGGCTGGATCAGCTCGGCACGGCTGGTGTTCACAAGCAAAGCCGTCGGCTTCATCAAGGCCAGGTCGTCAGGCCCAATCGCGCCGGCGGTCTCGGCATTCAGCCGCAGATGCAAGCTGAGAACATCCGACAGCCTGAACAGGGACGGCTTGTCTTGTGCCACTCTGAAACCCTCGGCCTTAGCGCGATCCAACGAACCTTGGCGTCCCCAGACCAGCACTTCCATGCCGAAGGCCTTGCCGATCCGCGCCACCATCGAGCCCAAGCGGCCGAAACCATAGATGCCGAGGACGCGGCCGCGCAGGCCGAGGCCTATGGTGGTCTGCCAACGGCCTTGCCGCAGCGACGCGCTCTCGAAAGGAATGTTGCGCATCGCCGCAAGAATCAGCCCCCAGGTGAGTTCGACGGTCGAATAGGACGGACGCGACGTCAGAGCGGACGAAACGACGACACCGTGCCTGTCGCAGGCCGCCAGATCGATGTGGGGAATGTGGCCGTTCTGGCTTATGAGCTTCAGCTTGGGAAGGCGGCTCAGCAAAGCTTCGTCGATCTTGGTGCGCTCGCGCATCAGCACCAGGACGTCCGCCTCCGCCAGGCGATCTGCCAGAATGTCGACATCCTCGACGATATCGGTCCAGATCGTGACGTCGTGGCCGTCCAGCCTGGAGAAGCAGTCCAGCGTGCGGACCACGTCCTGGTAGTCGTTGATGATGGCGACGCGAAGCTTTCTCACGGGGTGACCTATCGCCTCATGCATTGCCCGGCAGATCCGCAACGGAGGTACCGGCGTCGATTGCTTCGCACTTGGCCTCTTCAAGCGCCGACTTCCTCAGCGCCTTTGCCAGAACTTCGGCGGCCCGGGCAATCGGGATGAAGCAGACGCCGGTTTCGTCTGCAACGACGATATCGCCTGGAGCAACGCGCACGCCGGCGACTTGGATTTCGCCGTTGATCTCCACGGTCTCGATGCGCCATTTGCCTGTGACAGGCGTTATCTCGCTGGCCCAAAGCGGATATCCGACCCGCCGCGAATGCCCAAGGTCGCGAACGCCTCCGTCCACGATTGCTCCGGCCTCGCCCTGCCGTTTTCCGGTCTGGGCCGAAATTCCGCCCATGTTCGAAACGCCGGCAACGCCCTCGATCACCACAACGTCGCCCGGCAGCGCCAGGTTGTGGGCCTCGAACTCCGCCATCCGGTTGACGTGGTTTTTCGCCGTTTCGTAGACATGCTCGCGTTGCAGGATGTTGCGCACCGTAAGCGCCGGACCGACGATCGACACCGAAGGCAGGGTCGGCTTCAGAACCGATGCGCCAACCGCGCCGGTGATACCGAGCTCATCCATGATGTCCGAGATGACGCTGGTGGCGTCGCCGATCCGCTTGAAGCCGTCGATCAGATCCTTCGGCGGGCGCGGTACCCGCATCAGTCGAATGCGGTCGCGACTGATCTTGCCGGTGAGCTTCGGCAGCACATCCGCGAGAGCTGTATCATTCATGCCTTATCCTCCGATCAGCGGCATCAGGATGGCTTGCCGCCATCAATGCGTCCAATTTAGAATCGACCAATGCATCATTTGCTGGGTGAATAACGTGCGCCTTGATCTGAACCTGATTGCCGTCCTTGAGGCCATCATGCTGGAGAGGAATGTGACACGTGCGGCCTCGAGCCTGGCGATGAGCCAGCCGGCGGTCAGCAATGCGTTGCGTCGAGCCCGCCGCCTCACTAAAGATCAACTTTTCCTCAAGACGGCAACGGGGGTCCAGCCCACCGCTCGCATGGTCGCGATGTGGCCCGACCTTCATCGCTCGCTCACGGCAATTCGCGCTTCTTTCGCGCCCGACGAGTTCGATCCCGCGTCGGATGCGACCAGTTTTCGCATTGCCGTCACCGACAGTCTCGCGATGGAAGGCGTCAGCGAAATTACGCTGAAATTGCAGGCCGCGGCGCCGCGCGCCCGCGTTTCCTTCGCGGTGCATACCCATGAAGGCTCCCTGGAAGGAATCGATCGCGGCACCCTTGACTGCGCCGTGGGCATGTTTGCCTCGCTGCCAAGAGAAATGCATGTACGGAGCCTGCGGACGGATCGCTATGTCTGCGTCATGCGCGGCGGACATGACCTGGCTGATTGCCTGACGCTCGATCGATTCACCGCCGCGGCACACGTCTTGGCGACCCCGTCCGGTCTGGAACGCGGCTTGGTGGATGGCTGGCTCAGCCTGACGGGACGGACAAGGACGATCGCCGTTGTGGTCAATCACTTTGCCGACGCGCTGAAGATTGTCTCGCGTAGCGACCTCCTCACCTGCGTGCCGCTCGGCTTCTTCAATGGACCGTGGCGAACGATTGCGGATGGACGTGACCTGGTGGTGTGCGAGTTGCCGTTCGAAACCGAGAAGCTGCTCTACAAGCTGATCTGGCACGAACGACTGCAGCAGCACCCCGCCCACCAATGGTTTCGCGCGCTCGTGACGGACGCCTGCGGTTCGTCCTTCGATGGCCAGCTGGTTGGAGAAGCGCCGCTCGTGGGAACGACATGATCTTACGGCGGAAGCGACATCCAGGATGTCACTGGCGCAGATGGATCCGGCTTCCTCGCGGCACCAGTTCTAACCGTTCAGGGGCACATATGAGTAGACGTTCGCGGCGTCGCGCCGGACACGGCCAAGCCCAGGAAACGATATGTGGGCGCCGCCTACGATATAGCCGCTGTCAGCCGCATCGGCGAAGGCGCGCTCGTGCACGCGCTCGGCTTCCGATGCGTCGGCGTCATACTGGATCGTGACGGACGGGTCCTTGAATTGTACCGCGGCGACATGCACGACGTCGCCCCACAGGACGATCTTCTCGCCCTTGCTCTCGACCACATACATTGTATGTCCGGGTGTGTGGCCATAGGCGGTTTGTGCGCGCACGCCAGGCACAAGATCGGTGTTGCCATCGAATACGGCGAGCTTGCCGGCTTGCAGATATGGCCCGATCGATGCCATGGCGGCCTGAAAAAACCGCTTCGCTTCAGCGGGAGCCGCGTGCATGCTTGCCTCGCTCAGCCAGTAGTCGGTGTCGCGCTTTTCGACACGCACGACGGCGTTGGGGAAGGCTCTCTGGCCGTCGACCATGAGACCGCCGACGTGGTCGGTGTGCAGGTGCGTGAGGTAGATCTCATCGATCTGCTCCGGCCGATAGCCTGATGCGCTGAGATTGCTTAGCAGGTGGCCGGTGCCTGGGCCTAACAGGGACCCGGCACCAGCGTCGATCAGCACCAGCCTGGCTCCGGTATTGACGAGAAAGGAATTGTGCGACGTCTCGACGACATCGGTGAGATAGTTGCGTTTGAGTGCTTCCTCGATCCGCGCCGGGTCGCCCTGCAGCAACTTCGTCGCGGGGAGCATATTGCTGCCATCGGACAGCGCCGTTACCTCAAAATCGCCGAGCGTCAAACGATGGAACCGGGGCGCCTGGCTTTTGGCCATGGGCGCGCCAGCGAACAACGGCGTCGCCAGGCCGCAGGCCAGACAAAAGCAGCCGGCGGCCAAAAATGCGCGGCGGCTCGGATTGACGATGTCGCCGCTGGTCAGCCGGGGCTCCGCACCTCCGGTGCCGTCGAACAGGTAATCGAGAATCTTGCGAGGGGCGGTCATCCCAGAGCTCCATGTGCTTTTCGTCGAGGCCGCGACCGGCGTCCGTACGCTCGTTCTCGTCGCGGAGAACGTTTGCGCCGAGGCCGGTTTGCGCGCATAGCGTTCCCGAGACGGGTTACGCCGTCCAATTCAGAGTTCGCCGTCAGCATCATCACCCAGTTGAATAACGACCGATGATCATCATCCACCTAAAGCTCGCGATCGGCCTCTTCCTTCAGCCTCGCGGCTCGGAGCGGTCGCGCTGTTCCGGCATCTGAAATCACATCTCCACGGGCTGGGCGTCGGTCTGATCCTTGTTGAACCGCGGCAGCAGCCCGGTGCACAGGACCAGCATGACGACAATGACGAACTGACATGCGATGACTGTGCCGAAGGCGTGCGAAATGCTCGCCGGCTCCAGTGCCAGGTAGAGCGTGCCCAGGGTTGCGACCCCGAGCGCCAGGCCCGACTGCTGTAGAGTGATGAGGACGCCGCTGCCGACGCCCGCCAGATGCTTGGGGACATCGGCGAGCACGGCCCGGAACAAGCCCGAAAACAACATTGATTGCCCGGCCCCGATCACGACCAGCGGCACGGCAAATTCGAGGAGGCTCACTCTTGGCCAACTGGACACGGTGATTGCGATCAACGTGACCAGTCCAAGCGCCTGCAGGAGACCGCCGGTCGCGAGCGCCCCGCGGCCGAAGCGGCCGATGATGCGCGGGCTGACCACTGAACCGATGAAGAACATCGCCGCCATCGGCAGGATGGCGAGGCCGCTTTCGAGCGGGTTGGCGCCGAGTCCGTTCTGGACGGTGAGCGCGAAGACGAACATGAAGGCGCCGAAGCCGACGCTGAACAGCGTGATCATGGCCAGGCCGCGCGACATCGAGGGCAGCTTGAGCAGCGACGGCGGCAGCAACGGCATCTCGCCGCGCGCTTCGGCGGCCCTTTCGACGACCACCGTCGCGACGGCAAGCAAGACGGCTGCAGCCAGCATTGTCCACGTCCATACCGGCCAGCCGAGCGAGTGACCTTCGGTCAGCGGCACCAGCAGAGCCGTCAGCGTGGCGGCGAAAAGTATAGTGCCGGCGACGTCGATGCCCGAGGGGTGCGGCGAGCGGTTGGCTGGCACGACCGCCCGCGAGGCGAAGAACACGATGACGCCGAGCGGGATGTTGATCAGGAAGATCGGCCGCCAGGACGTGCCGAACAGATTGGCGCTGACCAGCAGTCCGCCGGCCAGTTGGCCGACAACCGCGGCGATGCCCGAGGTGGCGCCGTAAAGCGCGATGGCCCGGGTCTTGCGTTCGCCTTCCAGGGTGGCCTGGAAGGTCGCAAGCACCTGCGGCACGAGCATCGCCGCCATTGCGCCCTGGACCAGGCGCGCGGCGATAAGGAGATCGATGGTGGGTGCCAGACCACAGGCGAGAGAGGCGAGGATAAACCCGGAGAGCCCGACCAAGAACAGGCTATGGCGTCCAAAACGATCGCCCAGCCTGCCGCCGAGAACGAGCATGGCGGCGTAAGCCACACCGTAGACTGAAACCACCAGCTCAAGTGCGGCCGGCGTCGCCTGCAGCGAGGTGGCGATGGTCGGCAGCGCCACGTTGACGATGAAAAAGTCGGCGATCGGCAGGAAGGCGCCGGCGAGCAGAACGTACACGCCAATCCCGTGCAGCCCGCCGGCGCGGGCCATGGAACGAGGTGTGTGCCAAGCGTGCCCGGCGGCGGTTGTCGAGTTTGTCATCCGAACCTCCAGATGTGTATGCAGCCATAGTTATGTTGTCATAATGATTATGTCCATATACATAGACGCTTGAAGTCTGTAAACTGCGCCCTATGGAAATCGACCCGGAATCATCCGCATGCAAAGCTCCCCCGGCTGTTCGCTGGGCGGACCTGGCCGACCTCATCCTCATCATTGCCCGTGAGATTCAGTTTCGCGGTTACCGGGACGAAAAAGCGCTGTCGCTGTCGCAATCGGAGGGCATGGTGATGCGCCACCTGGTTGCGCACGCTTCCGCAACGCCCAGCCAGATCGCGACGGCGACCGGGCTGCAGCGCACCAATGTTTCCACCGTGCTGCGCGACCTGGAAGGCAAGGGGCTGATCGAGCGCCATGTCGACCCGCAAGATCGCCGGGGCGTCACCGTCCACCGCACCCGGCGGGGAGCCCACAATTACGCCCTGGTGCGCAAGGAGTGGGCAACTGCCGTATCCGAGGCCGCCGGCGGCGACACACGCAAGCTCAATGCCGCACTTGAGCTTCTCAGATCCATCGAAGCCGGCCTGACCGCAACGCGACCGATAGACGGTGACGGTCCGGGGCGAGATTCCGCCCGCCGCCGGAACCTCTAGTCGCGGTCAAACGTGGGATTCGCCTGTTCAGAACCGGGCCGAGCTGAAGGCGGACAGCAATGTGCTGTCCTTTCCGTGAATCACGTCGGCGACTAGTCGGGCAGTAATTGGTGCGAGGGTGAGTCCGAGGTGACCGTGGCCGAAGGCGTAGATCACGTCCGGCGATTTCCTCGAGGGTCCGATCACAGGGCGCGAGTCCGGCAGGGACGGCCGGAAGCCTAGCCATTGCGACGATGGCTGGCCGAGATCGGGGAAGAACTGCCGCACGCCGCGATCGAGCAGCGCCAGCCGGCGCGGATTGGCCGGTGCTTC
This sequence comes from Mesorhizobium sp. WSM3879, assembly GCF_002294915.1. Taxonomy (NCBI): domain Bacteria; kingdom Pseudomonadati; phylum Pseudomonadota; class Alphaproteobacteria; order Hyphomicrobiales; family Phyllobacteriaceae; genus Mesorhizobium; species Mesorhizobium sp. WSM3879. The sequence continues at coordinate 100,204 of NZ_NSFZ01000004.1, forward strand.
GAGCCCACCCAGCTCGACGGTGCCGGCAACTCTCAGCCTGCCGTCCATCGGCGTCATGTAGAAACCGAGATCGACCGGGCAGACCGGGCGGTTGAGCAAAGGTGTCGTGGTCGGAAACTCGAGATGATAGCCGCGCTCGGTCTCCAACGGGATCCGGTCGCCGGCCTGGGCAGCGAGCGGCCGTGACCGCGCGCCCGCCGCAATCACTACTTTTTGCGCCGTGACGGCGAGGCCCGGGCCGCTCAGCCGCACGCCGCCTGCCCCCGTTGCGAGGCCGGTGACGCTCGCGCGCATGAGTTGAGCACCCCTGGCGGTAGCGGCTGCCGCCAGCCGCGCCATCACCGCCTTGGGATCGCTGACATTGATCGAATCCGGGAAATAGAGCCCCTGGGTCTCGAACGCCGCCAGCCGCGGCTCCAGCGCGCCCACCTGATCGGCGGTCAGAACCTGCTGATGAACGCCGAGCTCGGCGCGCAAAGCCCGTCCACTCTCGGAGGCGGCAAAATCGCTGTCGCGGCGATAGACATAGAGGCAGCCATTGCGGCGGATAAGATCCTGAAGTCCGGCCTCCTGCACCATTTCGCCCCAGGCCGGCAGCGCTTCGGCGAGCAAGCCGGCAAGCGCCAGTGCATTGGCGCGGGTTGCCGCCGGCAGCGACTGGCGGACAAAGCGGATGAGCCATGGCGCGAGCTGGAAAAGCGCTGCCCAGCGCAGCGAGAACGGGCTTTCGGGATCGAGCAGCAGCTTCGGCAACGCGCGCAGCACGCCGGGATTGCCGACCGGCATGCAGGCATATTCGGCGATCGTGCCGGCATTGCCGAACGAAGCGCCCGAGCCGGGCTCGTGCGGGTCGATGAGCAGGACCTCGCGACCCTCGCCGGCAAGGCGCAAAGCGGTCGCCAGGCCGACGACGCCGGCGCCGATGATGGCGATGTCGACTGATTTCGGCGCGGAGGCCATGGTCTTAGACAAAGCCAGGCAGTTGCAGATGACCGGCGGCGAGCAGCTCGGCCATGGTGGTGAGCGCCGAGCGCAGATCCTCTTGCGATCGCGCCGCGCCGACATTGATACGCACGCCGTGCTGGACCGGCTCGCGGCCGACGGCGAAGGCATCGCCTGGCAGGACGGCGACACCGCGCTCCAGGCAGGTGCGGGCAAAGCCCGCGCCGCGCCACGGCTCGGGCAGGCGCAGCCAGGCATGGGTCGAGGTCGGGTGGCTCTGGATGTCGAAGCGGCCTAGGATGTCGCTCAGGATAGCCTGACGCTGGCGCAGTTCCTGTTTTTGGATGTCGATGATGCGGGCGGCTGCGCCTTCCTCGAGCAGCCTGGCGCCGATCAGCGCGGTTAAAGGGCTGATGCTCCAGCAGTTGATGCGCAGCGCCGCGGCGACCTGGCCGGCGATCGGGCGCGGGGCGATGACGAAGCCGAGGCGCAGGCCGGGCGCGACGCATTTTGACAGCGCGCCGAGATGGATCGTCAGCTCCGGCTCGAGGCTGGCGAAGGACGGCGGCGGATCGTCGGCCAGCGGCCGGTAGACGTCGTCCTCGATGATCAGCACGTTGTGGCTCCGGGCGACCGCGGCGAGTTCGCGCCGACGCTCCTGGCTCAACGTGATTGTCGTCGGATTGTGCAGCGTCGGCACGAGGAATACCGCGCGCGGGCGAAGCTGCGCGCAAGCTGCCTCGAAGGCGTCCGGCCGCATCCCACCGCGATCCATGGCAACGCCCCTGAGATCAAGCCCGTGCACGCGGCAGAGCGCATTGATGCCCTGGTAGGTCACCTCGTCGGCCAGCACCACCTCGCCCTGCCGGGTGACGGCGCCAAGAACGCAGTCCAGGCCATGCTGGGCGCCGGCGGCGAGCACGACGCGGCCCGGGTCCCCTTCACCGGCGACGGTTTTGAACCAATCGGCGACCGCGACACGGCCCCAAAGCGGTCCCTCCGGCGGATGATAATCCTGCAACGAGGCGTAGTGGCGATCCTTGGAAAGACGCGGCATCAGCGCCGCAACGGCGTCGAGATAGGCTGACGTAGGCGGCCGGTTGACCGAGAGGTCGATGACGCCGCTCTGGTCGCTCGGCGCTGACACGAAGCCCGGCCGCTCGGCGATGTCGCGGGCGGCAACCGTTGTGCCGCGTCCGGGACGCGCCTCAAGAAGGCCTTGCTCCTGCAGGGTGGACAACGCCCGTGTCACGGTCGTGACATTGATGCCCAGGGCGCGCGCGATCTCGCGTTGCGGCGGCAGCCGGTCGCCGACGGCAAGCGTGCCGGTTGCGATGCGTTCGGCGATCGCGTCGGCAAGGCGGCGATAGACAGGGCTTTCATCCTCGGTGAGGCGAAGATTTTCGAGCATGCGGATTTCGAACTGCGGCTGATACTGAGTTGTCGGGCATTTAGCATAAGACAACGATCCCGACAATAGAAGTTGTCCTACACTCAACTTCGGAAAATTATCACACAATGCAGCATTTTACGGCTTGACGGGCAAACTTGTCCGCATCTATGGTCAGTTCCAGCCTAATTGTGTGACCATACAAGTCGGACGGCGCGCGTAGTTCGGCGGGCCGGTACCGGGAGACGAGGCATGGACCGCAAGCCATTTAATCAATCGCCCGCTGGCAGCCGGGGTTGAAGGCGATGAGCGCCAGCCAAGCCGTTGCGCCGGCCCACGGAGTTGCCACTGCGCGTCCCGTGCTGGCGAGCGCCGGGCCAGGCTTCGTCGAATTCGCCGAGGTCGAGAAATCCTATGACGGGCGGACCTTCGCGGTGACGCGGATGAACCTCAGCGTCGCGCGCGGCGAGTTCTTGACGCTGCTCGGGCCGTCCGGTTCCGGCAAGACGACTACGCTCAACATGCTCGCCGGCTTCGAGCGGCCGACGCATGGCACGATCACGCTGGAGGGCCAGCCGGTGGACCGATTGCCGCCCTATCAGCGCAACATCGGCATGGTGTTCCAGAACTATGCATTGTTCCCGCATATGACGGTCGAGGAGAATGTCGGCTTTCCGCTGTCCGTCCGCCAGGTGAGCAAGGCGGACATCGCGGCCCGCGTCGGCCGCGTGCTCGACATGGTGCGGCTGAAGCAATTCGGCGACCGCCGCCCGGCGCAGCTTTCCGGCGGCCAGCAGCAGCGCGTGGCGCTGGCCCGGGCGCTGGTGTTCCAGCCGAGCTTGGTGCTGATGGACGAGCCGCTCGGCGCGCTCGACAAGAAGTTGCGCGAGCACATGCAGCTCGAGATCAAGCAGATCCATACGATGCTCGGTGTCACCATCGTCTATGTTACGCATGACCAGAGCGAGGCGCTGACGATGTCCGATCGCGTCGCGGTCTTCAATCAGGGCGGCATCGCCCAGCTCGGCTCGCCTGACGATCTCTACAACACCCCGCAAAGCTCATTTGTGGCGAGCTTCATTGGCGAGAACAACACGCTGGAAGGCGTGGTCGACCGCGTTTCGGGGGAGCAATGCCGCGTCCAGTTGAACGGCGGCGGCGAGGTCACCGCGCTGGCGGTCGGCGTGACGCAAGGCAGTCCCTGCCATGTCGCCGTCCGGCCCGAGCGGCTCAACCTGTCGGCCGCCGCCGATGGCGGCAACGCACTGGCGGCAACTATCGATGGGCGCATCTATCTCGGCGACCACCTGCGGCTTCTGGCTAGGCTCGCCAATGACCAGGTGCTGACCGTCAAGCTCGGCCCCGAAGCAACGATGGCGAATGGTGAGACCGTGACGGTCTCCTGCGCGCCCAACGATTGCCGCGCCTTTCCGGCCGATGCCGGAACGGGTGGTGCCATTCCAAAACAGGGGAAAACGACATGAAACATCTGAGAACACGCCTATTCGCCCTCGCGGCCGCCACGGCCTGCATGACCATCGCCGGCGCCGCCTTCGCCGAGGAGCTCTCGATCATGGCGAGCGGCGGCGCCTGGCAGGACGCTCAACGCAAGGCCTGGTTCGAGCCCTTCGCCAAGGAAACGGGCGCCAAGGTCCTCGAGCAGGAATATCTCGGCGATCTCGGCAAGGTCAAAGCCATGGTCGAGACGGGCAACGTGCCGATCGACCTGGTGACGGTGGAAACGGCGACCGTGCTGCAGGGTTGCGACGCCGGCATCCTCGAACGGCTCGACTATGCCAAGATCGGGCCGCGCGACAAGTTCATCGAGGGCTCGGCGCTGGATTGCGGTGTCGGTCTCGACGCTTACGGCGACATCCTCGCCTATGACCCGACCGTGCTCAAGGAAGCGCCGACCTCGGTTCTCGACCTCTTTGACACGAAGAAATTCCCGGGCAAGCGCGCCATGCGCAAGTTCCCGGCGCAGAACCTCGAATGGGCGCTGATGGCCGACGGCGTGGCGCCGGCAGACGTCTACAAGGTGCTGGCAACGCCGGAAGGCGTCGACCGCGCCTTCAAGAAGCTCGACACGATCAAGAAGGACATCGTCTGGTGGGATGCCGGCGCGCAGCCGGCGCAGCTTCTCGCCTCCAAGGAAGTGGTGATGACCACCGCCTGGAACGGCCGCATCCAGAACGCCATCGACACCGACAAGAAGCCATTCAAGATCGTCTGGAACAACCAGATCCTCGAATATGACATGATCGCCATTCCGAAGGGCGCGCGCAATCCGGAGCTCGCTTATAAATATCTCGCCTACATCAGCCAGCCCGAGAACAACGCCAAGCTCGCCAGCTACATCACCTACGGGCCGGTGCGCACCGACGCGGCATCCTTCGTAGCGGCTGACGCCTTGCCCAAACTGCCCAACGCTCCCGACCATCTAGCAGGCGCCTATCTGGTCGCCGACACCGAGTTCTGGGGCGACTATGGCGAGGACCTCGTCAAGCGCTTCAACGCCTGGCTGGCCCAGTAGGAAGGCGAGATGTCGGCGCTCCAGCCCAGCGAACTCGACCGGCCGACGCTGGCCCGCGACCGGTCAGCCGCCGACGCGGATCTCAAATCAGTGTCGGCGGCGCTCCGGCGCGCCGAATTCGGCGACCGGATGCGTTCGCTGCTGCTGGCCACGCCGCTGCTCGTCCTTCTGGCGCTGAGCTTCGGCATCCCGATCCTGCTGCTGCTGTCACGCGCCGTCTATGATCCGACAATCGCGGATGCCTTGCCCAAGACGACGGTGGCCCTGGCCGGCTGGAGCGGCCAGGGCCTTCCGGGCGACGATGCGTTCGCGGCGCTCGCGGCGGACCTCAAGGACAACCAGGCCAAGGGCACGGCCTATGAGCTTGCCAAGAGCCTGAACGCCCGCTTGCCTGGCGCGCGCAGCCAGGTGCTGAAGACGGTGCGCAAGCTCGAAAGCGCCGACGGCCAAGCCGCGCTCGAGGCCATGAAATCGGTGCCGTTCTGGTCGGCGCCGTCGACATGGCCGACGATCCGGAGCGGCACAAACAGCCTCACTTCGTTCTATCTGCTCAGCGCGCTCGACCTGCGCTGGAACGCCGCTGGCGGCATCGAACGGGTGCCGCCGGAGCAGGCGATCTTCATCCAGGTGTTCCTGCGCACCTTCTTCGTCGCGGCGTCGGTGACGCTGGCAACGCTGATCCTCGGCTTTCCGCTCGCCTATCTCATCGCCAACGTGCCGAAGGGATTGGCGGCCATCCTGATCGTCGCCGTGCTTCTGCCTTTCTGGACCTCGATCCTGGTGCGCACCGCAGCCTGGACGGTGCTGTTGCAGAAATTCGGGCTCGTCAATGATTTCCTGCTTTTTATCGGCGTCACCAGCGACCGGCTCGACCTGATGTACAGCCGCATCGGCCTGATCATCGCCATGACCCATATCCAGCTGCCGTTCACGTTGCTGCCGATCTACAGCGTCATGCGCACCATCCCGCCGTCGCAGATGAAGGCCGCCTATTCGCTGGGCGCCAGGCCGTTCACCGCCTTCCGCCGCATCTACATTCCGCAGGTGTTCCCGGGCGTGATGGCCGGATGCATGCTCACCTTCATCCTGTGCCTCGGCTATTACATAACTCCGGCGCTGATCGGCGGGGCGAGCGATCAGCTGATCAGCAATTTCATAGCCAACTACGTCAATGTCGAACTGAACTGGGAGATGGCGGCGGCGCTGTCCTTCATCCTTCTCGTCTTCACGCTGGCGCTGTTCGGCATCTTTGCCCGTATCCTCGGCCTCGACCGCCTTAAGCTGGTGTAGCCATGCTTTTGTCCCCCTACCCCACGACCGGCGAACGCATCCGCATCGTCCTGCTCTGGCTGTGGTGCGGGCTTGTAATCCTTTTCCTGCTGGTGCCGATCCTGATCCCGGTGCCGCTTTCCTTCAACAGCGGCTCCTTCTTCATCTTCCCGCTCGAAGGCCTTTCGACGCGCTGGTACGAGGTGGTGCTTGGCACGCAGCGCTGGCAGGCGGCAATCGGCAACAGCCTGATCGTCGCCTTGGGCACGACAGTGATCGCGACGACGCTCGGCACGCTGACGGCGATTGCGCTGTCCGACGAGAAGTTCCCCGGCCGGCGCGTTATCATGCCGCTGCTGCTGTCGCCGCTGATCGTGCCGGTTGTGATCACTGCCGTCGGCTCATACCTGTTTTACGCGCGCGTCGGTCTGGCCAGCACCTATGCCGGCATCATCCTGGCGCACACCGCTCTGGCCAGCCCCTTCGTGGTGGTGACGGTGGGCGCCAGCCTCACCGGTTTCGACCGCAATCTAATGCGGGCCGCGGCGATCTCCGGCGCAAAACCCCTGACATCGTTCTTCCGCGTCATGCTGCCGCTGATCCTGCCCGGGGTGCTTTCGGGTGCGGCCTTCGCCTTCGTCACTTCTTTCGACGAAGTTGTCGTCGTGCAGTTCCTGGCCAGCGCCAGCCAGCGCACTATGCCGCTCGAAATGTTCATCGGCTTGCGAGAAAAATTGAGCCCGGCGATCACCGCCGCAGCGACGCTGATGATGGCACTGTCAATCGTGCTTCTGGTGATCGCCAATCTCCTGGCGCGGCGCGGTCGAACGGCCCGCATTGCATGAAGCGTGGTTGCTGTCGCAGCGCAATGAGGGTGAACGGATGCGACTGGACCAATAGCGATCTTCAACAGAGCTGACGCGCTATTGGCCAACGCTACTGCTGATGCTCAGCGCATGGCAGACATGATCTGCCGTGGCTTCATCGAGCCGTCATGCTCATGCTTCACGTTAGGACAACCGAACACGTTGATCCGATCGTCCCCCAGAAGGCCTCCTGGCCCGGTTCCCGCCAGGCTTTATTTTTCGCTTGCATCCAGCTTCGGTCGTATGGAGCTGATTGCGCTTACGATGGCATCGGCGGCGTGGCAGTCCAAGGCAATATCCAGGATGCCTTCCGTCGTGCGGATCGAAAGGATGCCAAGATTGCCCCCCTCATCGGCAACCGTGTGGACATGGATTTCGGCTGGCACAAAAGGCGATGCCTTTTCCATTGCGCATCCCCCTTTTCCTGGGGCAACAATCGCGCAGTCCGGCTAAGGATTCAAGCGCGCTTGGGTTGAGCTGGCCTAGCCGCAGACACGGCGAGGCGCCCGCCGCGACCTTGTCGCACTGGTAAGGGATGCTTTGGACTTGGGAAGTGGGAGATCTTCGGGCTGCGAATGCTTAAGAGCGGGCATTCAGGCTGGCGTGGGCATCGTCGTGGTGACCCATTTGGGAACGCTGCCGATTTCTATCTCGACGGCAGGAATTCTGCTGAGCTGCAGCTTTTGAAATTTAGCAACATGCTCAGGTAATACCCCCAACCTATGCAATCCAGGAGCGCCTCACGAAGGTCGAAATCGGGTCTCAGTGGTCGTGCGCACCATGCTCCTGCAGCGAAAGCCCAAAAGTCCGCACCAGGTCGCTGACCTGCTCCGGTGACAGATAGCGGGGGTTGAGGCCGCGCAGAAGCAGATAGAGCTTCGCCGTTTCCTCCAGCTCTTCGGTAGCGAATACCGCCGCCTCAAGCGTCTCGCCCGCGACGACGGGACCATGGTTGGCGAGCAGCACCGAAGAGTAGCGTCCGGCGAGCCCTTTTATTGCATCGGCTACCGCAGGGTCTCCGGGACGGAAATATGGCACCAAAGCCGTCTGTCCGGCGCGCATGAGATAGTATGGCGTCATTGGCGGCAGCACCGACTTGGGATCGATCTCGGGAAGCATGGTGACGGCCACCGCATGGGTGGAGTGCAGGTGCACAATCGCACGCGCTGCTGCCCGCGTCTCGTAAAGGGCGGTGTGCAGGGGGATTTCCTTGGTCGGCGCATCGCCCGCGACGAGTTGCCCTTGCGCGTCGAGCCTGGCAAGGCGAGCCGGATCGAGAAAGCCCAGCGATGCGTTTGTCGGCGTCACAAGCCAGCCGCCGTCATCGAGCCGCAGACTGATATTGCCCGATGATCCCGGTGTCAGCCCGCGCTCGAATAGGGAACGGCCAAAGCGGCATATGTCTTCGCGAAGTTTTGCCTCGCTCATGTTGTGGCTCCCTCGATCAGTTCGAACCCGAGATCGATCTTCGTCGGCGGCCCGTCGGAGCAGACCAGCCGAGCACCGGTCTCTCCGACCGCGACGCGTGGCGTCCGGATGGTGGAAAGCGGTTGTGGCGCCGCGCGTGCGACGTCCAGGCCGTTATAGCCGAAAATCGCCAACCGGCCGGGGATGGCGATGCCGCGGGCAAGGCAATGGAAATAACCGCCAATCGCCATGTCGTCGTTAGAGAAATAGACGGCATCGAGATCGGGGGCGCGCCCGAGCAGCCGGCCGAGACCGTCGCGCCCGGCCTCGATCGACGAAGATGAGGGAATGATTTCTTCCGCGGCGACTTCAAGGCCCGCCTCTGCGAGCGCCGAGCGAAATCCGGCGAAGCGTTTGGCGGCGCGCAGATCGCGGCTGAGATCGTGGCCCACATAGCCGATGCGCCGATAGCCGCGCGAGACCAGGTGACGCGCGCTCGCGCCTCCCGCCTCGCGGTTGGAATAGCCGACGACGATGTCGATGCCATCGCCATCGGAATCGAGCAGTTCGGCGACCCTGATGCGGGCGTGCCTGAGCATGGCCACGGTACGCTCGGTGTGTTCGAGCCCGGCCACCATCATGCCCGCCGGACGCCAGCTAAGCAGCGACTCGATGAGGGTTTCCTCGCGGCCCTGTTCGTAGTCCGTCACCGCGACGACAGGCTGGAACCCGGCGGCCACCAGCACGGTGTTGGCGCCGCGCAGCATGTCCGGAAAGACGATGTTGCTGAGCGACGGGATCACGATCCCGACCAGCTTGGAGCCGGTCGAGGCCAGCGTGCCGGCGATGCGATTGGGCACATAGCCGAGGCTTCTCGCGGCATTGAGGACGCTCTCGCGTGTCTTGGCCGAAAATGAACCGTGCCCGCGCAACACGCGCGAGGCGGTGCTCTCGCCGACGCCGGCCGCGCGTGCGACATCGGTAAGGGTCGTCGTCCCCGTCGGCGTGCCGTCGGCCAGCTCGTCGGCCACTTTCGATCTCCCCGCTGGAGCGCGACGTCGCACTCGACCGTCCTCGCCTCCGTCCATCCTCTTTTGCCATGTCGCGGCAACCTTTTCAAACAATTGTTGGCAGCGCTGCCATTTTTTCGTTGGCAGCGCTGCCAATCCATGTTACCCGGTTACGCAAGCGCTGCCAAAACCCACCGGCGGGGCGCGCTGACACCCCATTCACAGTCAAGGGAGGAACCAATGACCGTGCTTACACCTGCGCTACCGGCGCAAGCCGTAGCCGAAATCGAAACGAGGAGGACCGCCTACAGCAAGGTCTTCTGGCGCATCGTGCCGTTCCTGATGCTGTGCTACGTCGTTGCCTATCTCGACCGCGTCAATATCGGCTTCGCCAAGCTGCAGATGTCGGCCGACCTCGGCTTCAGCGAGACCGTCTACGGCCTCGGCGCCGGCATCTTCTTCATCGGCTATTTCCTGTTTGAGGTGCCAAGCAACGTCATTCTTCACAAGGTCGGCGCGCGCATGTGGATCGCGCGCATCATGATCACCTGGGGTTTGATCTCAGCTGGCTTCATGTTCGTCACGTCCGCGCCGACATTCTACCTGTTGCGCTTTCTGCTGGGCGTCGCCGAAGCCGGGTTCTACCCGGGGATCATCCTTTTCCTCACCTACTGGTATCCCTCGCATCGCCGGGCCAAGATCATCGCGGTGTTCATGTCCGCGATCCCGGTCTCGGGCATATTGGGCAATCCTCTTTCCGGCTGGATCATGGATTCGTTCGATGGCGCCCACGGCCTCGCCGGATGGCAATGGATGTTTCTTATCGAGGCGGTTCCAGCCGTCCTGCTCGGCATCGCTGTCTTGTTCTTCCTCGACAACGGCATTCGTCAGGCCAAGTGGCTGAGCGAAACGGAAAAGCAGGCCCTCGAGCAGGAGATCGCACGCGAGGAGCGTCACAAGGAGAGTGGGCACTCGGTAGCCAGTATCTTCCGCGATCGCCGAGTTTGGCTGATGTGCCTGATCTACTTCACCTTCGTGATGGGCCAGTACGGGCTGACTTTCTGGATGCCGACGCTGGTCAAGGCGACCGGCATCACCGGAAACTTCAATATCGGACTGATCAGCGCGATCCCCTTCATCTGTGCCGTCGTGGTCATCAATCTGTTCGGACGCAGCGCTGACAGGCATCGCGAGCGCCGTTGGCACCTGGTCGTTCCGGCACTGCTCGGGGCCGTCGGTTTCGTCGTCGCGGCCGCCAGCTCGAATCTGACGATCGCCATCGCCTTCCTGTCCGTTGCAGCGGCCGGAGCGATCACCTGCGCGCCGCTGTTCTGGTCGCTGCCGACGTCATTTCTCGCCGGGACGGGTGCCGCGGCAGGCATTGCGCTCATCAACTCGGTCGGCAATCTGGCCGGCTTTGTTAGCCCGTATCTCGTCGGCTACCTGAAGGATTTGACCGGCGCAACGCAGGTCGGCATGTATGCGCTCGCCGCAATCCTGGTGCTCGGCGCGGTCCTGGTGCTGACGACGCCACCCAAGCTGGTCAATCGCTAAACCGGCTTGCGTTTCGAATAAGGATCTCCGTGATGACCGTTTATGATCGAAGCAAGGAAAACCCCGCCGGGGCAAGGACGAACCGGGCCGCCCTGATCGGCATCGGTTCCATGGGACTTGGCATGGCCATGTCGCTCAGGCGGGCCGGGTTTGAAGTGGCTGGCTTCGACGTGGACGCCGCGGCCGTCGCCCGGCTCGTCGACGCGGGCGGCCGAGGCGCGGCAAGCCCCGCCGAGGCCGCTGAAGGTGCCGACGTCGTCGTGTCGGTGGTCGTCAACGCCGCGCAAACGGAGGCCATCCTGTTCGGTACGAACGGCGTCGCCGAAACCATGGACGAGGGCGCGGTTTTCGTCTCCTCGGCCACGATCGATCCCGATGCGGTGCGCCGCCTTGCCAAGCCGCTCGAAGCGACGGGACGGCTCTATCTCGACGCGCCGATCAGCGGCGGGTCGGTGCGCGCCGCCGAGGGTGCGCTCACCATTCTGGCCTCCGGCAGCCCTGCCGCCTTCGCCAGAGCGCGGCCGGCACTGGATGCAATAGCCGCCAACGTCTATGAACTCGGTGACGAGCCGGGCGTTGGTGCAGCCTTCAAGATGATCAACCAGTTGCTTGCTGGCGTGCATATCGCGGCGGCCAGCGAAGCCATCGCATTTGCCGCCCGGCAAGGGCTGGACATCCGCAAGGTCTACGAGGTGATAACTGCCTCCGCAGGCAATTCGTGGATGTTCGAGAACCGGGTGCCGCACGTGCTGGACGGCGACTACACGCCGCGCAGCGCGGTCGACATCTTCGTCAAGGACCTCGGCATCATTCAGGATATGGCTCGCAGCGCCAAATTCCCGGTGCCCGTGGCCGCGGCCGCGCTACAGATGTTCCTGGCGACCTCGGCGGCTGGAATGGGCCGCGACGACGACGCATCCGTGGCCCGGCTCTACGCAAAGATCACCGGCACCGAACTGCCTACCACCCGCAAACCTGGCCAACCGGCCTGACATCGGCCTGAGGAAGACTGGATCGCCCATGCCCCACTTTGCCGCCAACCTGACAATGATGTTCAGCGAGTGGCCGTTCCTGGATCGGTTCCAGGCGGCCGCCGATGCCGGCTTCCGTGCGGTCGAATTCCTGTTTCCTTACGAGCACACGCCCGAGGCGATCGGCGAGCGCCTTCGCAGATACGGTTTGACCCAGGCTCTGTTCAATTTGCCGCCTGGCGATTGGGCCGCCGGCGAGCGAGGATTGGCCGCCTTGCCCGATCGATTTGCCGAGCTCCAGGCCGCCGTGGCATTTGCCCTTCCCTACGCGGAGGCCACGGGCGTGAAGCGTCTGCATTTGATGTCGGGGCTCGCCGCTCGCGAGGACAGGGCGGCCGTGGATACCTATCGCAAAGCGATCATCTGGACCGCCGGCAAGCTTGCCGATCGCGGCATCGACCTGGTGATCGAACCAATCAATGGCCGCGACATGCCGGGCTATTTCCTCAATGACTTCGACTTTGCCGAGCAGCTCATCGGCGAACTGGCCCTGCCCAATCTCAAGCTGCAGTTCGATGTCTACCACCGCCAGATCCTGCATGGCGATGTCGTCATGGCGTTGCGCCGGCTGCTGCCGATCATTGGCCATGTCCAGATCGCAAGCGTGCCCTCCCGCCACGAGCCGACTTCGGAAGAGCTCAACGACCGGTTCATCTTCGCGGAACTGGACGGGCTGGGCTATGATGGTTTCGTCGGTTGCGAATATCGGCCCAGCGGCACGACACTTGAGGGGCTCGGCTGGTTCGCCCCCTTTGCCGGCGAGCCCCTCCCCCAGGCTGGCATCGGAGTTTCGCCATGAGCCTCGCCCTCGGCGCAATTGCGGACGACTACACAGGCGCGTCCGACCTGGCCAACACGCTCGCGAAGGAAGGCCTGCGCACGGTTCAAACCATCGGCGTTCCGGCCGCAGGTCTCGATCTTCCCGAGGTCGACGCGGTTGTCGTCTCGCTCAAGATCCGTTCGGTTGCGGCAGCGCAGGCGGTGGAGCGCGCCCGCGCGGCCGACCAATGGCTGCGCGCCCGCGGGGCAGCGCATGTGATGTACAAGATCTGCTCGACCTTCGATTCCACCGATGCTGGCAATATCGGCCCGGTGCTGGACGCCTTGCGTCACGACGTGAACGAGAAATCGGTTTTGGTGACGCCGGCCTTTCCGGAAACCGGCCGAACCGTCTACCAGGGGAATCTTTTCGTCGGCGCGGTGCCGCTCAACGAGAGTCCGCTCAAGGATCACCCGCTCAATCCCATGCGCGATGCCAATCTGGTGCGCGTACTCGCCCGGCAGAGCATGGCAGCGGTCGGGTCGATCGACCTCGCGACGGTCGCGCGCGGCGCGGATGCGATCCTCGCGCGCAACGCGGCGATTTCCCAGGATGGGGCCGGAGCGGCAATCGCCGACGCCGTCTTCGAGAGCGATCTTGAAGCGATCGGCGCCGCAGCCTTGGCACAACGCCTGTCGGTCGGAGCGTCCGGCCTGGGATTGGGTCTCGCCCGCGGCCTGGTCGCCGCCGGCACCGCGCAGCGCCATCAACGGACGGTGCTGCGGGATCGGCCGGCCAAGGGGCCCGCGGCGTGCTTGGCCGGCAGCTGTTCGCGGGCGACCCTGACGCAGATTGCCCGCGCCGAAGAGACGATGCCGGTGCTGAGGCTCGATCCGGAAAGGCTGATGAGCGGAGCGGCGGAGACGCACCGTGCGCTCGCATGGGCGGCCGCCCGCTTGGCCCATGGCCCCGTGCTCATCGCCAGCAGTGGATCGCCCGAGGTGGTTTCGGCGCTGCAGGCGGGGCATGGACGTGAGGCTGCCGGTCATGCGATCGAGCAGTCGCTGGCGACGATCGCCGAAGGTCTGGTCGAACTCGGCGTGCGCAGGTTGGTCGTGGCAGGCGGCGAGACGTCCGGCGCCGTCGTGGACCAGCTTGCCATTCCCGCCTTCGAGTTGGGCCCCGAAATCGCCGCGGGTGTCCCCGCGCTGCGTGCACTCGGCAGCCCGCACGGCGAGCTGCTGCTTGCTCTGAAGTCAGGCAATTTCGGCGGCGACCGTTTCTTCGCCGACGCCTTGGCCGTTTTGGCATGAGGAGTGACGGGGTCTTGGCTGTCCAAGGATAACTGAGAAGGTCGCGCCAGGGTCGAATGGCAGCGATGGATTCCGAAGAGGCCGTTCCTAAGAAGGTGATGCTCAATTTCGGCCGGCGGACCTGCCGAATGACGACAGCCAATACGACCTGCCGATCGCGCTCGGCCTGAAGGCTGCCTCCGGCCCGCACGCGAACGGGCAGTTCAGGCCTTTGCCTCTCCAAGTTTGTAGCAGCGCGCCGGCCGGCGCAGTGGTGCCCTCGAGCGACAAGTCGCCCCTTCATAAATCCGTAGTGTCGATTTCGTAGATGAAACAGGGGGGCTTTGTGTAATGCCACTCTCTGGAAAAGGATGGAAAATGTCCAAGATCCCCGGCAAGACCGAAACGATCGAAAACGCGGAATCCGCTACTTACGAGCCGTACAAGGTTACCGAGCAGGTTCGCGCTGTCGCCGAACAGGGCGTTGAGCAGGCGAAGGAAGCATTTTCCAAATTGGAATCGAACGCCGAGACGACTCAAAAGGCTCTTGAGTCGACCCTTGAGGTGGCCAAGACCACCCGCAACGAGGTGTCGCTGAAGACGATCGCAGCTCTGCGAGCCAATGCCGAAGCCGGCTTCGCTCACCTCGAAGCACTGGTTGCCGTCAAGTCGCCATCCGAGTTCTTCGAGCTGCAGGCCGCTTTCGTGAACAAACAGATCGACACTTCCGTCGAGCAGGCCAAGACCCTGCACGCGGTGATGTTGAGAGCCACCGAAGACGTATCCATGCCGATCAAGGATGCCTTCGAAAAGGCCTTGAAGAACCTCAAGGCCGCTTGACTGCTCAGGCAATCCGAGACCGGAGGTCGCCGACCTCCTCTGCTCGTTACGACATCAAGACCGGCACCTTCGCGCCGGTCTTCTTCCATTCGGCCGGCGTCGTTTGCACGAACCTCATCCATCGGCCAAGCATCGCTTTTCCAAACAGTTGGCTACGGAAAGGCGCGCAGAGACGGAGACGAAGGCCCGAAATCGGGACGAGGACGCCGCTTTGGTCCTGCAGCTACTTGACCGTTGATCGTTGCAGCCCGGTGCCGGCGATTTCTCCGGGGCTGCTTTCGAAGTCGAAGAGCCTTTGGGTCGCAAGCGCCGCGGCGCCACGCGCCCAGGAATCGTCTGCCCAATCGGGTGCAATCGGCGGCGGGTCCCACATGGCATAACGCTTCAATGCATCGCGCATTGGCCCGAACAGATAGTCGCCAAAGGTGACGGCTTCGCCCCCGCCGACAATCACTTCCGGATCGATGATATTGCAGAAGCCGCCCAGGTATCGTCCAATCCCCTCGCCTGCCTCCTGCAGCAGGTCTATGGCTGCCCGGTCTCCAGTATTGGCCGCGTTCAGCATGTCGTGGCGCGTCACTTCACCAGCGAGTCGCCTGGCCTCCTTCCATCGCCGCACCAGGGCCGGTTCCGAGAAGAAGGTCTGCAGGCAACCGCGCCTGCCACACTCGCATGGCGGCCCGTTCGGATCGTATATCGAGTGACCCATCTTGCCCGCGGCGCCATTCGCGCCGTGGTGGACGGAGCCATCGATGACCACCGCGCAGCTGATGCCGGCCCCGATGGCCAGGGCCCCGACGGTGCGATGATGCCGGCCAAGTCCGAACAATTGTTGCGCGAGCGCAAATGCGTTGGTGTCATCATCCGCCCAGACGGGTACGCGCACGCGTTCGGCAAGCATCGCAGCGATCGGCACATCGGCCCAATTGAACCGGTGGCTCAACCGGCAGACACCGTTATCGATGACGCCTGGTACAGCGATGCCGATCCCGCTGAGCTGGGCGCCTGTCGGTGCCCTGCGGTCGGAAACCAGTTCCTCGACTGCCGAGGCGCAGGCCTCCACCGTACTTTGTGGCGACGGATCGGGGACAACGACCTGCTTCGTAACAAGTGGAGTCGTGGCAAGATCGGTCAGCACGCAATCGATGCCGCCTGCCTTCAGCTTGAGCCCGGCCACAAGCCTGCCGGCGTAGTTTATATTGATCGGGATAGGTCGACGTCCCGGCGCGCCAAGACTCGCCTCCCCTTCCACCAGAATATTTTCCTCGAGCAATTCAGACACGACGAACGTCACGGCCGCGGGGCTGAGGCCCGTAACAGAGGCG
Source organism: Mesorhizobium sp. WSM3879 (assembly GCF_002294915.1). Classification (NCBI taxonomy): domain Bacteria; kingdom Pseudomonadati; phylum Pseudomonadota; class Alphaproteobacteria; order Hyphomicrobiales; family Phyllobacteriaceae; genus Mesorhizobium; species Mesorhizobium sp. WSM3879. Next base: position 116,423 of record NZ_NSFZ01000004.1, read on the forward strand.
ATTTCGGCGCGGCTTATAGCACCTTGCCTTCGCAGCAGGTTCAAGATCAGCCGCCGGTTGATCGCGCGGGCCGTTTGCTGATCGCCTTTGAGCTTCATTCCTGCCTCATAATTAATTTTGTAAATTAAGTATTGACCATGCCGACATCCATACGCTACGAATTCGCATGGTTCAATTGGAATCCGGCTGTTCTCAGGGAGGAGATAGAAGCCATGACCAGCGACTTTTCCGCGTTAACCACAACAAGGCGCCGTTTCCTCAAGGGCACTGGCGCGGCACTCGCAGCTTCGGCGACTGGTCTTTGCCTCCCGGCCTTGGCCCAGGCGCAGGAAATCACCATCATTTCCAACCTCAGCAATGTCGAGCAGCGACAGATCCTGCAGCGGCTGGCGAGCGAGTATGAGGCAAAATCAGGCACCAAGATTGTCATCAACAACATGGACCACGAGGCCCATAAGACTGCAATCCGCAGCTATCTTGTCGTCGGCGCTCCGGATATCTGCTTCTGGTTTTCCGGCAACCGCATGAAGGCCTTCGTCAACAAGGGCCTTTTTGACGACATCTCCGATCTGTTCGCCGAGGAGAACTACAAGAGCGTTCTCGGCGCCACCACAAGCGCGGTCACCGTCGACGGCAAGCAGTATGGCCTGCCGATGGGAGGTCTTCTCTGGGGCCTCTTCTATCGCAAGGACGTCTTCGCCGAACACAACTGGACGCCGCCCAAGACCTGGAACGACTTCCTCGCCATTGGCGAGGCGGCCAAGTCCGCGAAGATGATCCCGATCAGCATGGGCACGAAGGAGCTTTGGCCGGCGGGCGGCTGGTTCGACCATATGAACCTGCGCGTCAACGGGCTCGACAAACACATCGCGCTGATGGACGGCAAAATTCCTTACACCGATCCGATGCTGACGCCAGTCTTCGACAAATGGAACGATCTGATCAAGGCGGGTTTCTTCTCGCCGAACCACAGTTCGTTCGGTTGGGAGCAGGCGGGTGCTGCCCTAGCGCAAAAGAAGGCGGCAATGATGGACCTGGGCGGCTTCGTTCGATCCGCCTTTCCGGAAGCGGACTTGCCTCAGCTTGCCTACGCGCCATTTCCCGAGATCGTTCCCGGGGTCGCCCGCTACGAGGATTTTTCGGTCAACTCCATCCACGTTCCGGCGAATGCGAAGAACAAGCAGGGTGCGCGCGACTTCCTCGCCTATTTCTACAAACCGGAAAATCTGGGCGCATTCCTCGCCGCCGAAGGCGCCATCCCGCCTCGCAACGACTGCCCGCCAAGCAAGGACCCGCTGGTCAATGCTGCGGTCGAGGAGCTGAAGAAAGTGGTTGGCACGTCGCAATATTACGATCGCGATACCGATCCGGACATGGCCCAGGAAGGGATGGCGGGGCTGCAGGAATTCATGGTCAAGCCTGAGCGACGTGAGCAGATCCTCAAGCGCCTCGAAAAAACCCGCAAGAGAATCTCCGGTTGATCCTCCCTGGCTGACGGGCGCCGCCTTTCGGCGGCTCCCGTCTCTCTTTTTTCGGATGGAACGCCATGCCTCCTGTCTGGCGCAGAAATCGTCATTGGTTGACGCCGGTACTTTTCCTGCTGCCGGGCCTCATCCTGTTCGGCTCGGTGATCCTTGCCGCCTCCATCGAGACGGTCTGGATTTCGCTGCACGACTGGGATGGGATTGGCGCCAAGACCTGGGTCGGGCTCGCCAACTATGTCGAACTGGCCGACGATCCGCAGTTCTACGTCTCGCTCAAGAACAACGTAATCTGGCTGCTGATCTTCATGCTGGCGCCGCCGATCGGCCTGGCGCTTGCGCTGATCGTGAATCAGCAGATCCGCGGCATGCGCATCCTCAAGTCGCTGTTCTTCGTGCCGCTTGTGCTGGCGACCGTCACCGTCGGTGTCGTGTTCGGATGGGTCTATGATCCAAACTTCGGGCTGCTGCAGCTTCTCTTCGGCGCCTTTGGCGGTACCGCCCCGGCGTTGCTTTCAGACGAGACCTTCGTCACCTTCGCGGTAGCCGCCGCCGGTCTATGGCCACAGATCGCGTTCTGCATGATCCTGTTCCTGGCGGGACTGAACAGCCTCAACGACGATCTGATCGCCGCCGGACGCGTCGACGGTGCGCGCGGCTGGCGCATGTTGCGCCATGTCGTCCTGCCGCAACTGTCGCAGGTCGGCTTCATCGCCATCGCGGTGACGGTGATCGGTGCGCTGCGCTCCTTCGACATGATCGCGGTCATGACCAGTGGCGGCCCCTATGGCTCGTCCACCGTGCTCGCCTACCAGATGTATCAGGAGTCGATCTTTTCCTACCGCTTTGGCTACGGCGCCGCGATCGCCACCGTGCTGTTCGTGATCATGATCGTCTTCATCGCCTGGTATCTCAGTGGCCTCATCAAGGCCGAGCAGAGCAACGCCTGATGTACCCGCGCCCCATTCCCGAAAACGCCAGGATCCAGCGAGCCCTCTATCTAGGTGGTGTAACCCTGGTCGTGATCCTGTGGCTGCTGCCTCTGCTCGCCGTGATGCTGACCTCGATCCGTTCCAACGAGGAGCTGATGGCCGGCAACTATTGGGGCTGGCCGCAGAAATTCAGCCTGATCGACAACTACAAGGCGGTTTTCGACCAGACCGCCATGCTGCGCTTTTTCCTCAACAGCCTGCTGATCACCATCCCGTCCGTCATCGGCGTTCTCATCCTGTCGACACTGACCGGCTTCGTCTTGTCGCGCTACCCGTTCCGTGGCTCCAACCTCATCTTCGCCCTCTTCGTCGGCGGCAATTTCCTGCCGGCGCAGATCATGATGATCCCGGTCCGCGACCTGATGGTGAGGCTGGGTCTCTACGACACCGTCTATGCGCTGATCGTTTTCCACATTGCCTTCCAGACCGGCTTCGCCACGCTTTTCATGCGCAACTTCATCGCCGCTCTCCCGGGCGAACTGTTCCAGGCGGCGCGCGCCGAAGGCGCCTCGCCGTTCCAGACATTGCGCCACGTGGTTGTTCCGCTGGTCCGGCCTGCACTGGCGGCACTCGCGATCCTCACCTTCACCTTCGTCTGGAACGACTATTTCTGGGCGATCGTCCTTACCCAGAGTGATGCGGTCAAACCCGTTACCGCAGGCCTGAACAATCTGCGCGGCGAATGGACATCGGCCTGGAACATCGTCTCGGCGGCCACGATCTTCGTCGCCCTGCCCCCGGTCGTGATGTTCTTCATGATGCAGAAGCACTTTGTCGCCGGCCTCACCATGGGAGCCGTCAAGGGATGATCCGCCGCGAACCCTGCCGCACCCGACACGCACGGAAAGGCGCCTCGATATGAGCAGCGTGGAATTGCGAAAAGTCGACAAGCACTATGCCGGCTACCATGCCCTGAAGACGGTCGACCTGACGATCGAAAAGGGCGAGTTCGTCGTCATGGTCGGCCCCTCCGGCTGCGGAAAGTCGACATTGCTGAAGACGATCGCCGGGTTGGAAACCATCAACTCCGGCCACATCGTGATCAACGGGCGAGACGTCACCAGGGAAGAACCCGGCGACCGCGGCATCGCAATGGTCTTCCAGTCCTATGCACTCTACCCACACATGACCGTCGCCGAGAACATGGGCTTCGGCCTGCGGATGGCCCACCGGCCCAGGACCGAGATCGACGCCGCCGTCAAACGCGCAGCACGGATCCTGCGTCTGGAGGAGCAGCTCGACAAGCGCCCGAAGCAACTATCGGGCGGGCAGCGCCAGCGCGTCGCGATCGGCCGCGCGATCACCCGCTCGCCCGAGGTGTTCCTGTTCGACGAGCCGCTGTCGAACCTCGATGCCGCGCTGCGCACTCAGATGCGAGTGGAACTTTCGAGCCTGCACGCGCAGCTTGGATCGACGATGATCTATGTCACCCACGACCAGGTCGAGGCGATGACCATGGCCGACCGGATCGTGGTCCTCAACAAGGGCCGGATCGAGCAGGTCGGCTCGCCACTGGAGCTCTACGCCAACCCTGCCAACATTTTCGTCGCGGGCTTCCTCGGCGCGCCACGCATGAATTTCATCGAAGCGAAAGCAGTGAGCGTCGAGGCATCCAGCGTCTCGGTAGCGGCAGCCGGCCTCCCTGCCATCACCTTGGATGGCATCGACGCCGGCGGCCTTTCGGCTGGTGACGCCGTGACCATCGGCATCCGTCCGGAGGCCCTGCGTGTCGTCGAGCCAAGCGACGACGTAATGCCGGCCTTCTCCAGCCAGGTCCGTCTGGTCGAGCAGTTGGGGCGCGAAACTGTCCTCTACGTCGACGGCTCTCCGCTTCAGACGACCAATTCCGACAGCGGCACCGGCAATTTCACGCTTCAGCTCAACAAGGTTTCTACCCTCGGCGTCGGCGCCGCGTTGCAGGTCGGCTTCGAAGCCGGCGACGCCTACCTCTTCGGCCCCGATGGCCGCACGCTCACGCCAAGAAAACCCCTCGCCTCAGTCTGAACCTCGAAATTTCGAAAGTCCCATACGCATGAACCGCAAAGAGCCCGCTCCGCTATCCGTATGGCGGCCCCTCAATCTTGACCGCTTTCTGCTTGGAGCACCTCATTACCCCGAACATGTCGACGAAGGCTGCTGGCAGCGTGACGCCGAGCGCATGGCCGCCGCCGGCGTCAACACAGTGCGTATGGGAGAGTTCGCCTGGCACATTTTCGAGCCCCGCGAAGGCAAGTTCGAGTTCGGCCTGTTCGATCGCGCGATCGAACTTCTCGGCCGCGCGGGGATCGACACGATCATGTGCACGCCGACAGCCACCCCTCCCCGCTGGCTCACCGTCAACTATCCCGAAGTGCTGCGCGTCGACATGAACGGGCGGGCCTCGAGCCACGGATCGCGCCAGCATGCCGACACCACAAGCCCGGTATTCCGCGCCCACAGCCGCCGCATCACCCGCGCCATGGCCGAGCATTATCGGCACAACCCGCGTGTGATCGGCTGGCAGACGGACAACGAGCTCAACACCACGGTGTCGGAATCGTTCGCGCCTTCGACAAGGCTGGAGTTCCAGAAATACCTGCAGAAGGCCTACGGCACCATCGAGGCGTTGAACTTCGCCTGGGGCGGCCACTTCTGGGCGACGGCCTACGACGATTTCTCGCAGATCGACCTGCCGAGACCGCTCATGCCGTCCTACCCCAGCCCCGGCCATGTGCAGGACTACCATCGCTTTCTGGCCGCAGCGACCGCCGCCTTCCAACATGACCAGGTCGAGATCCTGCGTGCCGCCAATCCGGACTGGTTCATCTTCCATAATCTTGGCCAGCTTGCCGACATCGACTTCCGCGGTCAGTTCGGACAGGACCTCGATTTCATCGGCTTCGACATCTATCCGATGCTCTATGACGAGATGCGCCGAACCGGCGGGCATGCGGCGACCCAGGCCCTCCATCTCGACATATGCCGCGCCTATTCCGGCAACTTCATCGTTCCGGAGCAGGCCTCAGGCTTCGGCAGCCAGCCCGGCTTCTCGACGATGACGCCGGAGCCCGGCGAGATGCGTCGCATGGCCATGACCTCGGTGGCCCGCGGCGCCGACGGTGTCATGTTCTTTCGTTGGCGTCCCGCGCATTTCGGCGCCGAGATCTACTGGATGGGCGTCATCGATCACGACGACGTGCCGCGCCGCCGCTATGACGAGGCAAGCCGCTTCTTCCATGAGATCGCCGCCGCGAAGGAGCAGATTCTTGGCACCGCAGTGCGCATGGACCTCGGCATCGCCGGCGCGGACTTCGACAACCAGGAGGCTCACAAGACCTATCCGATCGGCCTCCCCAGTCCGCTCGAAGACGCGACGCTGCTTCATCGCCACTGCTATCAGAACGGCATTGCATGCGGGTTCATTCATCCCGAAGACGATCTTTCGCGGCTCAAGGCGCTCTACGTCCCGCATTGGGTGATGTGGAAGAATGAATGGAACGAGGCTGTCGAAACATTCGTCCGCAACGGCGGTACGCTGATCCTATCGGCATTGAGCGCGACGAGGGACGAGAACAACCACATCATTCGCGAGCAGGCTCCCGGCAAGGCCCTTGCAGCCCTGAGCGGCGTCAGGGTGACGGAGTTCGGCCGCGTCGTTCCCGAAGGCGCCAGCGGCCTGTTTCCGCTGTTTCGTCCGGCTCCGATGGGCACCTATGCACCGCCGCCCCTCCCGGCCTCGTCCGCGGAACGCAAATACCTGTTCACCCTTGGCAATGAAGAATTCCAGGCTGCGCATTTGTACGAGGTGCTTGACGTAGCGCCTGACACCGAGGTGCTCGGCGTCTGGTCGAACCGCTTCGCCGCCGGCTCTCCGGCAATCACCGCCCGCAAGGTCGGGCAAGGTCGGGTTGTCTATGTCGGCACGTATCTCACGCCGCAACTGACGGAGAAGCTTGTCGATGTCGTGCTGGCCAAAGCCGGTATAGCGCCTTTGCTGCCCGACCTGCCTGCCGGGGTGGAGGTCTCTGTCAGGGAAGCCGACGACCGCCGGCTGATGTTCGTGCTGAACACCACGGAAGTCGCCGTGATCTTACCCAAGGTCCCAAAGGGCCTCGACCTGCTGACGGGCAAGGCCGTTGAAGGAACGCTGCAAGTCGACCCTTACGGCTGCGCAATAATTCGGTCCTGAACAAATCGAACCAGCGTCCATAGACGCCGAACAGATGCTCTTCGAGGCGAAAAATGCGTTCTTCAATCCGCCGCCACAAGGGATCGCAAAAGCGTTTCCTTGGCGGATGACAAGTGGGCCCCGACTGCCAGCTCGACGCGCGCAAGGTCGTGGCTCAATGGGCGTCGATGTAAGAGATGCTCGATCAAAGCTGCGTGGCTGCGCCGCTTCTCGTCGCTTGTTCCAGGCTGGAGAAGTCATGAAGTCGAGTTGACAGGATAGCGTCGCATCGTCCAACCTAGGCGCCTCACCAGGGGAGTCCCGGCAAGGGGCTGAGATACTGCTATCGCGCGCAGTGACCCGTTGAACCTGATCCAGTTCATACTGGCGTAGGGACGGTGCGAGGCTTCGCGGGTCGGCAATCCGGCTTCGGCATTCGGGCAGTGCCCGCATTCTAAGCGAAGCGTCACTTCCTCCTCATCGCGTGGACTGGGTCTCCGTTGCACTCGAGCAAGGAGGCTCACTCATGAATGCCCACACCCCGACCGTCACCGTCGGCGAACTCCCAGCTTCGAAGAAGGTCCACAAACCCGGTCAGCTTCACCCGGAGCTGCGGGTGCCGATGCGCGAGATCTCGGTCCACCCGAGCGCCGGCGAGCCGCCGGTCACTGTCTACGACTCGTCCGGTCCCTACACGGACGCCACGGTGAAAACCGACATCGAGCGTGGCTTGCCACGGCTGCGCGAGGCATGGATCGAGGCGCGCGGAGACGTGGGGCGCTACGAGGGCCGCACGATCAAGCCGGAAGACAACGGCTTCGTCTCAGCCGATCGCCTGACGCCGGAATTCCCGGTTCGCAACAGACCGTTGCGCGCGGCCGGCGGCCGCGCTGTCACACAGCTCGCCTATGCGCGCGCCGGCATCATCACGCCTGAGATGGAGTTCGTCGCCATCCGCGAGAACCTCGGCCGTGAGCAGTTGCGTTCGAAACTTCAACGCGATGGCCAAAGCTTCGGCGCCGCGATCCCTGACTTCGTCACGCCGGAATTCGTGCGCGACGAGGTGGCGCGCGGCCGCGCCATCATCCCGTCCAACATTAACCACCCGGAAAGCGAGCCGATGATCATCGGCCGCAATTTCCTGGTCAAGATCAACGCCAATATCGGCAACTCCGCCGTCACCTCGTCGATGGCCGAGGAGGTCGAGAAGATGGTGTGGGCGATCCGCTGGGGCGCCGACACGGTGATGGACCTCTCGACCGGACGCAACATCCACAACATCCGCGAATGGATCGTGCGCAATTCGCCGGTGCCGATCGGCACGGTGCCGATCTACCAGGCGCTGGAGAAGGTCGGCGGCGTCGCCGAGGAACTGACCTGGGAGGTGTTCCGCGACACCCTCATCGAGCAGGCCGAGCAGGGCGTGGACTATTTCACGATCCATGCCGGCGTGCGCCTGCCCTATATCCCGCTCACCGTCGATCGCGTCACCGGCATCGTGTCGCGCGGCGGCTCGATCATGGCCAAGTGGTGCCTACATCACCACAAGGAGAGTTTTCTCTACGAGCATTTCGAGGAGATCTGCGACATCGCCCGGGCCTTTGACGTGGCGTTCTCGCTCGGCGACGGCCTTCGCCCCGGCTCGATCGCCGATGCCAATGACGCGGCCCAGTTCGCCGAGCTGGAAACGCTCGGAGAGCTCACCAAGATCGCCTGGTCCAAGGACTGCCAGGTGATGATCGAGGGCCCCGGCCACGTGCCGATGCACAAGATCAAGCAGAACATGGACAAGCAGCTCGCGGTCTGTGGCGAAGCGCCGTTCTACACGCTCGGGCCGCTCACCACCGACATCGCGCCGGGCTATGACCACATCACATCGGGCATCGGCGCGGCGATGATCGGCTGGTTCGGAACGTCGATGCTCTGCTACGTCACGCCGAAGGAGCATCTCGGCCTGCCCGACCGCGACGACGTCAAGACTGGCGTCATCACCTACAAGATCGCCGCGCATGCCGCCGACCTCGCCAAGGGCCATCCGGCCGCCCAGGTCAGGGACGACGCGCTGTCGAGGGCGCGCTTCGAGTTCCGGTGGGAGGACCAGTTCAACCTGTCGCTCGATCCGGAGACGGCGCGCGCCTTCCACGACGAAACCCTACCGAAGGAGGCGCACAAGGTGGCGCATTTCTGCTCCATGTGCGGTCCCAAATTCTGCTCGATGCGGATCTCGCATGACATCCGCGCGGAAGCGCAGAAGGAAGGGCTCGCGGCCATGGCAGCGAAGTACCGCGACGGCGGCGATCTCTATATGCCGGTCGACAGCACCTCCGAGCGCACGGACACGCCATGAAGGTGCTCGTTCGCGGCGCTGGCGTTGCCGGATTGACGCTCGCGCACGAGCTGGCAACGCGCGGCGCCGAGGTGACCCTTGTCGAGAAACGCCTCGATATCGCCGGCAATGCCTCCTGGCAGGCCGGCGGCATGCTCGCGCCCTGGTGCGAGCGCGAGAGCGCCGAAGAGACCGTGCTGACGCTCGGACGCGACGCAGTTGATTGGTGGGACGCGGCCTTGCCCGGCCATGTCTCGCGCCGCGGCACGCTGGTGCTGGCGTCTGCGCGCGATGCCGGCGAACTCGACCGGTTCGGCCGCCGAACGTCCGGCTTCAGGCAGTTGGACGCCAGCCAAATCGCGGCACTCGAGCCGGCCCTCGACGGCCGGTTTCGACGTGGGTTGTATTTCGCTGAGGAAGCGCATCTCGACCCACGCAAGGCGCTGCTTTCCCTGCGCGACAAGCTGCGCGGGATGAGCGCGCGCGTCGAGTTCGGCCGCAGCTCGGCGCCCGCATCTCAGGATATTGAGGTGGACTGCACCGGCAGCGGTGACAAGCGACCGGAACTGCGCGGCGTACGCGGCGAGATGCTGATCCTGCGAACGCACGAGATCTCGCTGGCCCGCCCGGTGCGGCTGCTGCATCCGCGCGTCTCCGTCTATGTCGTGCCCCGCGCGGACAACCTGTTCATGGTCGGCGCGACGATGATCGAGTGCGATGCCGAAGGCCCGATCACCGCGCGCTCGACCATGGAACTGCTCGGCGCTGCCTATGCGTTGCATCCGGCCTTCGGCGAAGCCGAGCTGGTCGAAACCGGTGTTGGCGTGCGTCCCGCATTCACCGACAACTTGCCTCGCGTCGAGCGCGACGGGGGGAATATTCGCATCAACGGCCTCTACCGCCACGGCTTCCTGCTCGCGCCGGCCATGGCGCGGCGAGCAGCCGACCTCATCCTGGGATCCTGGAGCAAAGGAGTTTGCCCTTGAAGCTCACCGTTAACGGCCAAGCTCATGAAGTCGCAGCAGAAACGCTTGCCGCGCTGCTCCGCGAACTCGATTTCCAAGGCGGCTGGCTCGCCACCGCGCTGAACGGTGACGTCGTACCGGCCGGGGAGCGCGACCGCTGCCGGCTCAGCGATGGCGACCGCATCGAAATCCTCTCGCCGATGAAGGGAGGCTGATCCCATGCTCGAGTTCTATGGACAGAAACTCGCGTCCCGCCTTCTGCTGGGCACCGCGCTTTACCCCTCGCCTGCCGTCATGGCGGAGGCGGTGAAAGCGTCCGGCACGGAGATCGTCACGGTGTCGCTCCGCCGCGAAACATCGGGCGGCAAAGCCGGCGGCCAGTTCTGGTCGCTGGTCCAGTCGCTCGGCGTTCGCGTGCTGCCCAACACCGCCGGCTGCCACTCGGTGAGCGAAGCGGTCACGACGGCGCGGATGGCGCGCGAGGTGTTCGGCACTGACTGGATCAAGCTGGAAGTGATCGGCAACCACGACACGCTGCAGCCCGACGTCTTCGGATTGGTCGAAGCCGCAAGGATCCTTGCCTCCGAAGGCTTCGAGGTGTTTCCCTACACCACCGACGACCTCGTCGTTGCCGAGCGCCTGCTCGACGCCGGCTGCAGGCTCCTGATGCCCTGGTGCGCGCCGATCGGCTCCGCCCGCGGGCCGCAGAACCCCGATGCGCTGCGAAGCCTGCGCGGCCATTTCCCCGGCATTCCGCTGATTGTCGATGCCGGCATCGGCCGGCCCTCGCATGCCGCGGCCGTGATGGAGCTCGGCTACGACGCAGTGCTGCTCAACACCGCGGTCGCCAGGGCCGGCGATCCCGTTGCCATGGCCGCGGCCTTCGGCAAGGCGGTCGAGGCCGGCCGCGAGGCCTATTGCGCCGGCCTGCTCGAGCCGCGCGACATGGCCGTTCCCTCCACCCCCGTCATCGGCATGGCAGCATTCTCATGAAGCTCGATCCGTTTTACCTGATCGTCGATTCCGCCGCTTGGATCGAACGTCTGGTGCCGCTCGGCGTGAGGCTGGTGCAGCTGCGCATCAAGGACCAGGGCGAAGCTTCGCTGCGCCGAGAAATTCGCGCCTCGAAGGCAGTCTGTGACCGCCACGGCTGCCGGTTGATCGTCAACGACTACTGGCGTCTTGCGATCGAGGAAGATTGCGATTTCGTTCACCTCGGCCAGGAAGATCTGGCGGAGGCTGATGTGAAGGCGATCCGCAGGGCGGGCGTGAGGCTGGGCCTCAGCACTCACGACGGCGCCGAACTCGAAACCGCGCTCCAAGCCGAGCCGGACTATGTCGCGCTCGGACCGATCTACCCGACCATTCTCAAGGCGATGAAATGGGATCCGCAGGGGCTGGACCGCATCGCCGCCTGGAAGCAGCGCGTCGGCGATATTCCGCTTGTGGCCATCGGCGGGCTCACCGTCGAGCGCGTTGCCGCTGTCTTCGCGCACGGCGCCCAAAGTGCGGCGGTCGTCACCGACATCACCCGCAACACGCACCCCGAGGCGCGGACGGCTGAATGGCTGGCGGCGACAGCCCAATGGCGTTGACGCCGCATGTGCTGATCGTCGCCGGCTGCGATTCAAGTGGCGGCGCCGGAACAGCCCGAGACGTCGAGACCGTATCCGCCTTTGGGCTGCGCAGTTGCCTCGCCGTCACGGCCGTGACCGTCCAGACGCACTCGGCCGTCGAACACATCGAGCAGATGCCGCCGCAGCTTATCGCCGCCCAAATGCGCGCTGCCTTTGCTGCCAATCCGGTCGCAGCCGTCAAGATCGGCATGCTGGGGACGGCGGCAGCCATTGAGGCGGTCGGCTCTGTCCTGGCGGCCCATCCGAAGGTGCCGGTGGTCCTCGACCCTGTGCTTGGCTCGACCTCGGGACGCGTGTTGCTGCAGGACGATGCCGTCGACGTGTTGCGCCGTGATCTGATGCCGCTCTGCCGGCTCGTGACCCCCAACCTGATTGAGCTCGCAAGGTTTGTGGGATCAGAACCTGCGAAGGACGAAGAAGGCGCGTGCGTTCAAGGCGAGGACCTGTTGGCGACGGTGCGGACCGCCGTGCTCGTCAAGGGCGGGCACGCGCACGGACATCAAGCGAATGACGTTCTCATGCAGCCGGACCGTCGCGCCGTTCGGGTCGAAGCGCCTCGCGTCCATCGGGGGATGCGTGGCACCGGCTGCGTGCTGTCCAGCGCCATCGCCGCATCGTTAGCTCAAGGTCTGCCGTTGGAGGCGGCGGTACAGCACGCCAAGCGCTATGTTCTCCAACTCCTTCGTGGGGATGCGACGAGTTAAACGGACGAGCGCAATGCGCATCTTGGCCGATTCCCAGGAGGTCAGAGGCGCGTGCCCTCCAGGTCCGAGCCGGCGGTCTAGAGCGTCGGACCATCAGATTGAATCGCGAAGGATTCCGCTGATGTAAGGTTTGTGATTCACTTCCTTGTGGAGGTGATTTGCCATGCCCAAGCCCTATTCGCTCGATTTGCGTGAACGTGTTGTGCGGTTTGTCGAGGCGGGCCATTCTCGGCGTGCGGCGGCGGCACATTTTGAGGTGTCGGTTTCGTTCGTCGTTATCCTGATGAGGAACTATCGAGAGACCGAGAGCCTGGCGCCCAAAGCCAGTGGTGGCCGCCGCCATTCCAAGCTCGATCCGCATCGTGCGTTCCTGCTTGGTTGTGTGGCCGAGAAGGACGACATCACCATGCCGGAGCTTGCCGCCCAACTGGTTATTGCTGCAGGCGTCCAAGTCGCTCCCGCCTCGATCTCACGTTGGCTCATCAGGAACGGCTACCGCTTCAAAAAAAACGCTGCGGGCCAGCGAGCAAGATCGACCCGACATCAGCAAGGCGCGCCAGGAGTGGCGGGCCAAACGCCAGCCGCGGATGCGGCTTGAGCCACATCGGCTGGTGTTTATCGACGAGACCGGAACCACGACGAAGATGACGCGCTTGCGCGGTCGCTGCCTGAAGGGTCGGCGGTTGCGCTCAAAGGCACCGTTTGGACATTGGAAGACGCAGACCTTCATCGCCGGGCTGCGCTGCCATGGGCTTACCGCCCCTTTCGTCGTCGACGCGCCGATGAACCGGCGCATCTTCGAGACCTACGTCGAAACGCAGCTCGCTCCGACGTTGGCAAGGGGCGATGTCGTCATCCTTGACAACCTCGCCGCCCACAAGAGTCCAGCCGCCGAGGCAGCCATCAGGGCAAGAGGCGCATGGCTGCTCTTCCTGCCGCCCTACAGTCCGGATCTCAACCCGATCGAAATGGCCTTCGCCAAGCTCAAGGCGCATCTGCGCGCAAAGGCCATCAGAACCATCGACGCTCTGTGGCAGGCCATCGGCGATATCTGCAATCTGTTCTCCCTAACAGAATGCAGAAACTACTTCACTGCCGCAGGCTATGGACTCACATGAAAATCCGCCGCTCTAGAAGGGCAGTCGTTGATCGATGGCCGACCGCGGATGGACCGGCGGCACATCGCAACATCGAGGAAGCGGGGCTCTGGCTCCGCTTTTTTGTTGCCCGGACTCTTCGCGCAAAGGACCGGTTGGAAACACGATAAAAAACGCCCGCCGGAAGAACCGGCGGGCGACAGAAGGAAGCTTTTATCGAGGGCAATTCCAGGAAAGGTCTGTAGCAGCGGTACCGTCCGGAATTACGTGACAAATAATTTCAGGCGGCCAGCACCGCCTTCGGTTCGACCATCTCGTAACCCAGCGCTTCGGCGACGGCACGATTGGTGATCTTGCCCTTGTGGACATTGAGGCCGTTGCGCAGGTGATGGTCGTCGACCAGCGCCTTCAGGCCCTTGTCGGCGAGCTGCAGGCCGTGATGCAGGGTGGCGTTGTTCAGCGCGTGTGCCGAGGTGACCGGAACCGCGCCCGGCATGTTGGCGACGCAGTAGTGGATCACGCCGTCGACCTCATAGGTCGGGTCGGCATGGGTCGTGGCGTGCGAGGTCTCGAAGCAGCCGCCCTGGTCGATGGCGACGTCGACGAGCACCGAGCCCTTCTTCATGCCGGAGAGCATTTCGCGGGTGACCAGCTTGGGTGCGGCAGCGCCCGGGATCAGCACGGCGCCGACGACGATGTCAGCCGAGAAGCACTCGTCTTCGAGCGCCTCGACGGTCGAGTAGCGGGTATGGACACGGCCGCCAAAAATGTCGTCGAGCTGGCGCAGGCGCGGGATCGAGCGGTCGATGATGGTGACGTCGGCGCCGAGGCCGGCAGCCATCTTGGCAGCGTGCAGGCCGACGACGCCGCCGCCGAGCACGGTGACCTTGCCTGGCAAAACGCCGGGAACGCCGCCGAGCAGCACGCCGCGGCCGCCATTGGCCTTCTGCAGCGCGGTCGCGCCGGCCTGGATCGACAGGCGGCCGGCGACTTCCGACATCGGTGCGAGCAGGGGAAGACCGCCACGGTCGTCGGTGACCGTCTCATAGGCGATCGCCGTGACGCCCGAAGCGAGCAGGCCCTTGGTCTGCTCCGGATCCGGGGCGAGGTGGAGGTAGGTGTAGAGGATCTGGCCGTCGCGCAGCTGCACCCATTCGTTGGGCTGCGGTTCCTTGACCTTGACGATCATGTCCGACTTGGCGAACACGTCGGCGGCCGTCTTGGCGATCGTGGCGCCGGCGGCGCGATAGGCGTTGTCGTCGGCGCCTATGCCGGCGCCGGCGCCGGCCTCGACAAGCACTTCGTGGCCGTGCGCGACATATTCGCGAACCGAGCCGGGCGTCAGACCGACACGGTATTCATGGTTCTTGATTTCCTTGGGGCAGCCGACGCGCATCTTCTTCTCCTGTCCGGCCCTTGAAAGGGCGCTCTCCCTGACATTTCCGGGCATGCCGCCAATCCCAAAACCGCCGCGCAGTTGGGCGACATGCATGAGACGCAGTGAAGCATGAATCGTTCCGTATGTGTTTGCGAATGCACTTGCGGCAGCGTCCGGTCTTCGATAATCGTTGCGCAAAATGCCGGATTATTCGCAGGAATCCCGAAAAATGCCGCTCGATAGGATTGATATCGCCATTCTGGAGACCTTGCAGAAGGATGGCCGGATCCCCAATGCAGCGCTTGCCGAAAAGGTTGGGCTGTCACAGTCGGCCTGCTCCAGGCGCCTGGACAATCTGGAGAAATCCGGAACCATCCGCGGCTATCACGCGCGGCTGTCGAATGCCGCGCTCGGCCATCAGATGACGGCGATCGTGCATATATCGCTGTCGGGGCAGTTCGAGAAGACGCTGTCCGATTTCGAAGCGGCGATCAAACGCTGCCCGAACGTGCTTTCCTGCCATCTGATGTCGGGCGAATACGACTATATCCTGCGTATAGCGGCCAAGGACCTTGCCGACTATGAGCGCATCCACAAGGAATGGCTGTCGGCGATGCCGCATGTGACGAAGATCAACTCATCCTTCGCCCTGCGCGAGATCGTCGACAGGACAGCGGTGGGGTTGAGGCCGGAAATGGCTTAGCTGAGGTCAGAGCGTTTCAGCGTTCCACCGGAACCCGAACCGCTCAATCTCTTTGCTTTGCGCAATTGCGGACGGAAACCGCTACACACTTTTCGTGGAACTGCCTTAGGCTCCGGTCGCCTCGGTTACCACCTTGGTCATCGGGATGTCGTGCCGCTGCGGATAGATGGTGGGAATGCGCTGCAATTCGTAGCCGACGCCGATCACCAGCGGCCTGAACGGCATGGCGGCGAGCGTACGATCGTAGAAACCGCCGCCATAGCCCAGCCGGTAGTTGCTGGGATCGATGCCGACCACAGGCGAGATCACGATATCGGGCAGGACAGGATCACCCTCGGCCGGGATCGGGATGTTCCAGACGCCTTTCTCCAGCCGGTCGCCCGGCGCGTAGGCGCGGAACACCAAAGGCTGGCCCTTCTCGATGACGACGGGCAGCGCGGTGCGGCCGCCGCGCGCATTGATCGACGCCATAAAGCCGCGCAGGTCCGGCTCGCCGCGGAACGGCCAGTAGAGGCTGACCATAAGGCCGGCAACGTTGCCGACCAGCGTATCGAGGCCCTCGCCAATCCGCTGTGACATTGCCGCGCGTGCATCGGCGGAAACCGCAAGCCGCGCCCCGATCAGCCGCTCACGCTCCGCCTTGCGCCAGCGCCGGACATCAGTCCAGTCGGACAGCGGCATCTGATAGCCCGGGTCGAGCTCATGCATGAAACAAGGCGGCGAGGCGTATTGGGCCGGGCCGTCGTCATCGCGCTTGTCAGACATGCTCCACTCCTATCGTTCTGCTCCACGCTATACCCGGCGTTCCGAGGCTGACATGCGCGTACACGACACCGGGCGACGACTCCCGGGCAGTGACATGGCCAGCGGTGGCGTTGTTGCGGTGCACAAAAATGCTTACATCTAAGCAATCGGGTTGCTTTGGGCGAGGTGGCTGAAAATGGACGAAGCCAAGCATCATGTCGTGATCGTCGGCGCCGGGTTCGGCGGTCTCGAACTTACCCGCGCGCTGGCTGGCGCACCGGTGCGCATCACCATGATCGATAAGCGCAATCACCACTTGTTCCAGCCGCTGCTCTACCAGGTGGCGACCACCGCGCTGGCGACTTCCGAGATCGCCTGGCCGATCCGTCATCTTTTACGCAAGCGCAAGGATGTCACGACGCTTCTGGGTACGGTCATCGGTGTTGACCGCGCAGGCAAACGCGTGCTGCTCGATGACGGGAGCGCAGTCAGCTACGACACGCTGGTGCTCGCCACCGGCGCGCGCCACGCCTATTTCGGCCATGACGAATGGGAGCCATTCGCGCCCGGGCTGAAGACGCTGGAAGATGCCACCACCATCCGGCGCCGCATCCTGCTCGCCTTCGAGCAGGCCGAGCGCGAGACCGATCCCGCCAGGCGCCAGGCATTGCTGACGCTGGTCATCGTTGGCGGCGGACCGACCGGCGTGGAGCTTGCCGGCACCATTGCAGAGCTTGCGCAGGACACGCTGCGCGGCGAATTCCGCAATATCGACACGCGGCAGGCGCGCGTTGTGCTGATCGAAGCCGGTGACCTTGTGCTCGCCAATTTCGCACCGGAGCTCTCGGCCTATGCTCAAAAAGCGCTGGAGCGGCTTGGCGTGACGGTCGAGCTTGGTCGTGCCGTCACGCAGTTGGATGCCGAGGGCGTCGTCTTTGGCGATACCTACCTGCCGGCAAAGACGATTTTATGGGCAGCCGGCGTCGCCGCTTCGCCTGCGGCGGAATGGCTGGGAGCGCCCGCCGACCGGGCGGGCAGGGTGCTGGTCGAGCCCGATCTCACCGTGCCGGGCAGCCCCGACATATTCGTTATCGGCGATACGGCGCATCTGCTGCGACCGGACGGCAAGCCGGTACCGGGCGTGGCGCCGTCCGCCAAGCAGGAGGGCAGGCATGTTGCGGCGACGATCAAAGCGAGACTCGATGGCGACGCAACGCCACGCCCTTTCCGCTACAAGCATGCCGGCGACCTGGCGACGATCGGCAAACGCGCGGCCGCCATCGATTTCGGCTGGATCAAGCTCACCGGCTGGCTCGCATGGTGGCTCTGGGGGATAGCGCACATTTATTTCCTGATCGATTTTCGCAATCGGCTCGCGGTGTCGCTCAGTTGGCTGTGGATATATTTTACCGGGCAGCGCAGCGCGCGCCTGATCACTCAGGGTGACGACGACAAGAGCTGATTGCTTTTCATCGACGCGTCACCGTGTCGTGATCAACAGGCATCCAACAGACATGGACTCGAAATGCCTTCGACGGCATGTTCCGATTGGGGGGCAGGGCATGTCGCGTTGTCTAAGAGGAGGAAACAATGTCACTTTTGCCCGTCTCCCGCCGCGAATTCCTGGCCGGAGCCGCCGCCAGCGGAGCGCTGATCATGCTGCATCCGTTCTCCGCCCGTGCCGCAGCCAATCAGGCGCATCTGAGGATCATGGAGACGACCGACATCCATGTGAATTTGCTGCCTTATGATTATTACGCCGACAAAGCGAACGACACGATGGGCCTGTCGCGCACGGCCTCGCTGATCGACGGGGTGCGCAAGCAAGCCACCAATGCGATGCTGATCGACAATGGCGACCTGTTGCAGGGCAATCCGATGGGCGACTACATCGCCTATGAAAAGGGCATGAAGGACGGCGACCTGCATCCGATCATGAAGGGCATGAACCTGCTCGGCTATGAATGCTCGACGCTCGGCAACCACGAATTCAACTACGGCCTGTCCTTCATGGACAAGGTGTTGGCCGGCGCCAATTTCCCCTTCGTGTGCGCCAACCTGATCCGGGGCACGACGCTCGCCACGAACCCGCGCGACGACAAGCTCTACCTCAAGCCCTATGTCATCCTCGACAAGAAGATCAAGGACGGTTCCGGCGCTGAGCAACCGATCAAGATCGGGGTCATCGGTTTCGTGCCGCCGCAGATCATGGTCTGGGACCTGAAAAACCTGGAAGGCAACGTCCAGACCCGCGACATTGTCCAGGCGGCCAAGGCCTGGGTACCGCAAATCCGCGAGGAGGGCGCCGACATCGTCATTGCGCTTTCGCATTCCGGCATCGATATCAAGCAGGGCGAAATGATGGAGAACGCCTCCTTCTTCGTCGCCGGCGTCGAAGGCATCGACGCGGTCTTCACCGGGCACCAGCATCTCGTCTTCCCCGGCAAGAAGGATTTCCAGGCGCTGGAAGGCGTCGACACCGAAAAAGGCACTCTGCAGGGCAAGCCGGCGGTGATGGGCGGCTTCTGGGGCTCGCATATGGGCCTGATCGACCTGCTTCTTGAGCGCGACGGCTCGAAATGGCGCGTCGTCTCGGCCACCTCCGAGGCGCGGCCGATCTATGAGCGGGTCGACAGCAAGGACAAGGCTACGGTCGGCGACGACAAGCGCATCATCGCGGCGCTCGAGCAGGATCACGAGGCGACGCTCGCCTATGTCCGCCGCCCCGTCGGCAAGACGTCCGCGCCGCTCTATTCCTATTTCGCTTTGGTCGCCGACGATCCATCGGTGCAGATCGTCAATCAGGCGCAGAGCTGGTATCTCAAGGATATTTTGAAGAGCACAGAGTGGAAGGACGTGCCGCTCCTCTCTGCGGCGGCACCGTTCAAGGCAGGCGGCCGCAACGGCGCCGACTACTATACCGACGTCCCTGTCGGCGATATCGCCATCAAGAACGTCGCCGATCTCTATCTTTATCCGAACACCGTGCGCGCGGTCGAAATCACCGGCTCGCAAGTCAAGGAATGGCTGGAGATGTCGGCCGGCATCTTCAACAGGATCGAGCCCGGGAAGGCGGATCAGCCGCTGATCAACACCGATTTCCCCTCCTACAATTTCGACGTCATCGATGGCATCACCTACAAGATCGACCTGTCGCAGCCGCCGAAATACGATACCAAGGGCGCCGTCGCCAATGCCGGCTCCAGCCGCATCGTCGATCTTAAATTCGCCGGCAAGCCGCTCGATCCGGCAGCGAAATTCGTGGTTGCCACCAACAACTACCGCGCTGGCGGCGGCGGCAATTTCCCCGATATCAATGCTTCAAAGATCATCTACGAGGCGCCGGACACCAACCGCGACGTGATCGTGCGCTACGTCATCAGCGAGGGCACGATCAATCCGTCGGCGGACGACAACTGGTCGTTCGCGCCGCTGCCTGGAACCAGCGTTGTCTTCGAGACCGGACCCAGGGCCAAGGATTTCATCGGTCAGGTGAAGTCGCTGAAGATCGAGCCGGCGGGCGAGGGTGAGGCGGGGTTTGCCAAATACCGCATTGCCCTTTGATGTTGCGCGGCCGGGCCGGCCTGATTTGGCTAAGGCGAAGGGGTGGTCGCGGGCGTGGTGAGCGGCCCGGGGAAGGCCGGCTGGATCGACGTGCCGAGCGGATCGCTGGGCACGGTCAGCGGCGCCATTCCTCTCGGGTGGCGAATCTCCTGGATGGTCGATGTCGGCGTGTTGTTGACAAGGTCGCTGGCCCCCGGTGTCAGCGTCGGGGCAGTCAGCGCGCCCAGCGGGTCATTGGTGACCGTGGGCAAGGATACTTTTGCGTCAGCCGCACTTGCCGAGATCACGGCAAGCAGCAGCACGGCGACGGTTACGGTGCGGTTCAAGGAAGCCTCCTGTTGCGAACGACGCTCGGCGCTCGCCCGAGGATGCAGTGACGGCGCCGGACAGCCGGAAAAATGCCGGATGTCCGATCGCGGTTGCATCACGTTCGCATGAGACATTTGTGCTCGCACCGCAGCTCTCCAGGTAGGCCTGGATGGGTCCCATGACGCCGGAAAGGTGCGTCGATTACAAAGCGGTGAATTGGAACGATTGCCGTGAAGGCGCTCTGGTTCGGTTTGAGGACATACGCTAGCTTTAGCCATGCGTTATGTGATCGTTATCGTCGCCATCACGTTCTTCCTGATCTGGGACGGCCTCTACAACCAGGGCCAATATCTCGACGCGACCGTCAGGGAGATGTCGCGCATCGTGCGTTACGTCACCGGCGCTGCCTGAGGCCCCGACGCTGCCGCTCGAACAGCGGGCGCGACATCGTTGCCGGTTGACGCGACGGCCTTGCTCCCACAAAACGCGTTCATCCGTCGATCAAGGAGGCTGGGTTGATCCGGCACATCGTTTTCTTCAGCGTGCGGCGCAAGGAGGATGTGGAGGCCGTCCGGTCAGGTCTTCAGGAACTGGGCAAGATTCCACATTCGAAACACTTCGAGGTGACGCTCAATACCAAGGTCGATCTGTTCTCAAACGCGATCGACGTGGTCGTCTATGCCGAATTCGAGGACGAGGCAGCGCTCGCGGCCTACCGGGCGCATCCGATCTATGCGGAGACGACCGGCAGGGTTAAACCGTTGCGCGAGCTGCGTTATTCGGCCGACGTCGTGGCCGCCGCCTGAGCCGCGCCGTCCGCTCGCCTTGGACGCCAGGCCTTGAACCGATTTCCGCAATGGGGCACACCGCGCCGGCATGACGAAAACTTCGCCCCATCCGCTCGACCATCTCGTTCTGCCCACGCAGAGCCTCGACATTGCAGGGCAGCGCCTCTCGTCGCTCGGCTTCGTCGTCGCACCGACCGGCGTCCATCCTTTCGGGACCGTGAACGCTTGTGTCTTCTTCGCCGACGGCACCTATCTGGAACCGCTGGCCGTCGGCGATGACAGAACGGCCGATCGGGCGATGGGCGAAGGCAACGTCTTCGTCGCGCGCGACCGCCTTTACCGCAGCAGGCTTGGCGACGAGGGCTTCTCCGCGGTCGTCTTCGGGACCGCCGATGCAGATGCCGACCACGCGCGCTATGTCGAAGCGGGGCTGTCGGCAGGCAGCATGTTGAGCTTTTCGCGCGCCTTCACCGACACCACGGGCAAAAGCGACACGGCATCGTTCAAACTGGCATTCGCGGCCGATAGAAAAGCACCGGACGCATTCCTGTTCGCCTGCCAGCGGATCAACGCGCCGCAGATCGACCGCACCGCACTGCAGGCACATGCCAATGGCGTGACCGGCATCGTTGAGATCGTGGCGGTGAGTGACGCGCCTTCGAGCCACAGGGGACTGATATCGATCGCTGCCGGCCAGGACGCGAGCGACGGCGACAGGACTGACCTGCCAAACGCGACCCTGACCGTTCTGACGCCCGACGCTTTTGCCGCACGGTGCGGTGCTTCGGCAGGGCAGCCTTCGGACATGCGATTTGCGGCTGTCATCTTTGCGGTTCGCAGCGTCGCCGCAGCCACTCAGCTACTTGCGGCAAACGCCATAGAGCACAACATGAGCGGCGACGATGTCGTCGTCCCGCCGGCACCCGGTCAGGGCGCGGCCTTCATCTTTCGGGAGATCCCATGAGCGAGCCCCTTGCGCCCAGTGCCGCGGTAAGCGTCGGCAAGGTCGTTTTCGCCAACAATGCGCCCTTGTCGCTGATCGCAGGCCCCTGTCAACTCGAGTCGCGCCAGCATGCCTTCGACATGGCCGGCGCGCTGAAGGAACTGACCACAAGGCTTGGTATCGGGCTTGTGTACAAGACGAGCTACGACAAGGCCAACCGAACCTCGCTCGGCGGCGCGCGCGGCGCTGGGCTCGAGGCGGCGATGCCGATCTTCGAAGATCTGCGCAAGGAGTTCGGACTGCCGGTGCTGACCGACGTCCACACCGAGGAGCAATGCGCATCGGTCGCGCCGCATGTGGATGTGCTGCAGATACCGGCCTTTCTCAGCCGGCAGACGGATCTGCTGATTGCGGCGGCGCGCACCGGCAAGGTGGTGAACGTCAAGAAGGGTCAGTTCCTGGCGCCATGGGACATGAGGAATGTCGTCGCCAAGGTCACCGGTTCCGGCAACGCCAATGTGCTGGTCACCGAGCGCGGCGCCTCCTTCGGCTACAACACACTGGTGTCGGACATGCGAGCGCTGCCGATCATGGCCGAGATCGGCGCGCCGGTGATCTTCGACGCCACCCATTCCGTGCAGCAGCCGGGCGGGCAGGGCGGCTCGACCGGTGGCGAACGACGCTTCGTCGAGACCCTCGCGCGCGCCGCCGTGGCGATCGGCGTTGCCGGCGTGTTCATCGAAACCCACCAGGATCCGGACAACGCCCCCTCCGACGGCCCCAACATGGTGCCCTTGAAGAATCTTCCCACATTGCTGGAAAGGCTGATGGCGTTCGATCGGATCGCCAAGAGGCCGTAGCAGGGCAGCCGAAAATCTGGAACCTTCGCCCGCTCCCCTCATTGTCCACAACGGACAAGCAAATGAGAGGAGCACAACAATGACCACTCCGTCTGGCCACACCGAAGCCATTGCCGCCTCGCGCGTCATCGGCACCTCGGTCTACAACACCGCCGGCGACAGCATCGGCAGCATCGAGGACGTGATGCTCGACAAGATGTCGAACGGGATCATGTTCGCGGTCATCGGCTTCGGCGGCTTCCTCGGCATGGGCGAGAAGTATCACGCCATTCCGTGGGCAAGCCTCGACTATGATGAAAACATGGGCGGCTACGTCGTGCCTTTCACGAAGGAACAGCTCAAGGCGGCACCGGCCTACTCGATCGAGGAATTGACCGGCGCCGATGGTGAAGCGGCCCGCGATGCATCCTTCGAATACTACCACGTGAAGCCTTACTGGCACTGATCGGCCTGAGCGGCTGCTTCCAGAATCGAGAAGGCCCCCGGGTCCGGGGGCCTTCGAGCGTTGAGGAACCTATTCAGCGGTCCGAAGGGTGGATAGCTCCGTGGAGTTCTGCTGAGGCTTCTGGGTGTCGCAGGACGTTAGGAATGCCGCCGCGATCAGGAACAAACTCACGATACCGCTCAACTGGGACATGGCGAAACTCCTCGTGTTTCGCCCCGCGCAAACACGACCATAAATCAGAAGGGTGAGTCGTGCGCATGACTAATGATGACAAAGATTTGCGCTTCGTGAATCTTGTCGCCGGCAATTATTGCGGACCGCCCAATTGCCTTTTGCCGGGCTTTGGCTAAGAGGGGCGCGACGCTTCAATCGATCAATCGGGGACATCGCAATGACCGCCATCATCGACATTGTCGGGCGTGAAATCCTGGACAGCCGTGGAAATCCGACCGTCGAGGTCGACGTGGTGCTGGAAGACGGCTCGATGGGCCGCGCCGCCGTTCCGTCGGGCGCCTCGACCGGCGCGCATGAGGCGGTCGAGCTGCGCGACGGCGGGCCGCGCTATCTCGGCAAGGGAGTCCAGGGCGCCGTCGAGGCCGTGAACGGCGAGTTATTCGAGGCGATCGGCGGCATGGAAGCCGAGAACCAGATCCATATCGACCAGACGATGATCGAGCTCGACGGCACTCCGAACAAGAGCCGGCTCGGCGCCAACGCCATCCTCGGCGTGTCGCTGGCGGTGGCCAAGGCCGCCGCCGAGGCCGCCGGGCTGCCGCTCTACCGCTATGTCGGCGGCGCCAAGGCGCACATCCTGCCGGTGCCGATGATGAACATCATCAATGGCGGCGCTCATGCCGACAACCCGATCGACTTTCAGGAATTCATGATCCTGCCGGTCGGCGCGCCGACGCTGCGCGACGGCGTGCGTTGGGGCTCTGAAATCTTCCATACGCTGAGGAAGAAGCTGAAGGATGCCGGCCACAACACCAATGTCGGCGACGAGGGCGGTTTCGCCCCCAACCTGAAGAGCGCGCCGTCGGCCCTCGATTTCATCATGGAATCGATCGAGAAGGCCGGCTTCAAGCCGGGCGAGGACGTGGCGCTCGGCCTCGACTGCGCGGCGACCGAGTTCTTCAAGGACGGCAACTACGTCTATGAGGGCGAGAAGAAGACCCGCGATCCGAAGGCGCAGGCCAAATACCTCGCCAAGCTCGCTTCCGATTATCCGATCGTCACCATCGAGGACGGCCTTGCCGAGGACGATTGGGAGGGCTGGAAATACCTGACCGATCTGATCGGCAAGAAGACCCAATTGGTCGGCGACGATCTGTTTGTCACCAACACGGCGCGACTGCGCGACGGTATCCGCATGGGCGTCGCCAACTCGATCCTGGTCAAGGTCAACCAGATCGGCTCGCTCACCGAAACGCTCGACGCGGTCGAGACCGCGCACAAGGCCGGCTACACCGCCGTCATGTCGCACCGCTCGGGCGAGACCGAGGATTCGACCATTGCCGACCTCGCAGTCGCCACCAACTGCGGGCAGATCAAGACCGGCTCGCTGTCGCGCTCAGACCGCATGGCCAAGTACAACCAGCTCATCCGGATCGAGGAAGAGCTCGGCCGGCAGGCGCGCTACGCCGGCAAGTCGGTGGTCAAGGGCTGATCCGGACAAACTGTCTTGGTTGTTGAAAGAGGCGGAGAGGCGGGTTTCCCCGCCTCTTTTTGTTTCGGCAAGTCTCAGTCCAGCCAACCGTAACCGTCCATTAAGCACAATCGGGCGAAAAAAGACTCGAACAGCCGCTTGCGCTCGCGGCCGAAAGGGTTCGGGTCATGTGGACACGTCAGCACAAGCAGAGAAACACCGGCAAGCTGATCGTTCCGTCGCTGTGCGTGCTGTTTCTCGCCTATTTCGGCTTCCATGCCTATCACGGTGAGTTCGGCATCTACTCCAAATATCGGCTGCAGGCCCAGGCGGCCGAACTCCAGACTCAGCTCGACGCGGTCAAGGCGCGCCGGATCGACTTCGAACGTCGTGTCCAGCTCATGCATGAAGGCACGCTGGAAAAGGACATGCTTGACGAGCAGGCCCGAAAGGCGCTCAATCTGTCCCATCCGGACGAAATCACCATCATGCTTCCGGCTTCGGCAAAATAACCGAATTTCGGTTAATCAAACTTATTTGCAATGATTCTAATCGCTTAGGATGCATGTCAGCCATGCATTTTTCAGCATGGCGCATTGCATTCTTGCGTGTTAGCCTCGCTCAAATCGGTGGGGAGACGGGTCGCTCTCCCTTGAATGTCCGCGAAGAGACGCCAACAGGGAGTGATGTATGGCCACCGCCGCCAGAAAAGCGCCTGCCAAGTCCAAATCCAGATCCGACGGCAAATCGTCGGCCCTTTCCACCCCCAAGCCAGCCGACTTCACCAAAGAAGAAGAGCTCTCCGCCTACCGGCACATGCTGCTCATTCGCCGCTTCGAGGAGAAGGCGGGCCAGCTTTACGGCATGGGCTTTATCGGCGGCTTCTGCCACCTCTATATCGGCCAGGAGGCCGTCGTTACCGGCATGAAGATGGCGCTGATCGAGGGCGACCAGATGATCACCGCCTATCGCGACCATGGCCACATGCTGGCGATGGATCTGTCGCCGCGCGGCGTGATGGCCGAGCTCACCGGGCGCCGTGGCGGCCTGTCGAAAGGCAAGGGCGGCTCCATGCACATGTTCTCCAAGGAGAAGCATTTCTATGGCGGCCACGGCATCGTGGGCGCGCAGGTGTCGCTGGGCACAGGCCTGGCCTTCGCCAACCGCTACCGCGACAACAAGAATGTCTCGCTGACCTATTTCGGGGACGGCGCCGCCAACCAGGGCCAGGTCTATGAAAGCTTCAACATGGCCTCGCTGTGGAAGCTGCCGGTAATCTACATCATCGAGAACAATCGCTACGCCATGGGCACATCGGTGTCGCGCTCATCCGCCGAGACCGACTTCTCCAACCGCGGCGCTTCCTTCAAGATTCCCGGCATCCAGGTCGACGGCATGGACGTTCGCGCGGTCAAGGCAGCCGGCGACGTCGCCGCCGAATGGTGCCGCGGCGGCAACGGCCCGCTGATCCTCGAGATGCAGACCTATCGCTATCGCGGGCATTCGATGTCCGACCCGGCGAAGTATCGCTCCAAGGAAGAAGTGCAGAAGATGCGCTCGGAGCACGACCCGATCGAACAGGTCAAGGCGCGCCTGATAGATAAGAGGTGGGCGAGCGAAGACGATCTCAAGGCCGTCGACAAGGAGGTCCGCGACATCGTCGCCGACGCCGCCGAATTTGCCCAGCACGACGCCGAGCCGGATCCGTCCGAGCTCTGGACCGACATCGTACTCTAAGGAGGGCACGGACATGCCGATCGAAATTCTCATGCCCGCTCTCTCGCCGACGATGGAAGAGGGCAATCTTTCCAAGTGGTTGAAGAACGAAGGCGACAAGGTCGTCGCCGGCGACGTCATCGCCGAGATCGAGACCGACAAGGCGACGATGGAAGTCGAAGCCGTCGATGAAGGCACGCTCGCCAAGATCGTTGTTCCGGCCGGCACCGAAGGCGTCAAGGTCAACGCGTTGATCGCCGTGCTTGCGGTCGACGGTGAAGACGTCGACAAGGCCGGCGAAGGCATCGGCGAAGAAGAGCCCAAGGCTGAAGCGGCCGCGCCGGCACGGGCGCCCGCCGCGGCCAAAAGCGAGGCGGCTGCGCCTGTCGCCGCCGCGCCGAAGGCGGAAGTCGCGGCCGATCCGGACATCCCTGCCGGCACCGAAATGGTCTCGACCACGGTGCGCGAGGCGCTGCGTGACGCGATGGCCGAGGAAATGCGCCGCGACGGCGACGTCTTCGTCATTGGCGAGGAAGTTGCCGAATACCAAGGCGCCTACAAGATCACACAAGGCCTGCTGCAGGAATTCGGCCCGCGCCGCGTCGTCGACACCCCGATCACCGAGCACGGCTTTGCCGGCGTCGGCGTCGGCGCAGCCATGGCAGGCCTGAAGCCGATCGTCGAGTTCATGACCTTCAACTTCGCCATGCAGGCGATCGACCAGATCATCAATTCGGCCGCCAAGACGCTCTATATGTCCGGCGGCCAGATGGGCGCACCGATCGTCTTCCGCGGCCCGAACGGTGCGGCCGCCCGCGTCGCCGCCCAGCACTCGCAGTGCTACGCCGCCTGGTACAGCCACATCCCCGGGCTGAAGGTGGTGATGCCCTACACGGCAGCCGACGCCAAGGGCTTGCTCAAAGCCGCGATCCGCGATCCGAACCCGGTCATCTTCCTCGAGAACGAAATCCTCTACGGCCAGTCCTTCGACGTGCCGAAGCTCGACGATTTCGTGCTGCCGATCGGCAAGGCGCGCATCCACAAGCAGGGCAAGGACGTCACCATCGTCTCCTTCGGCATCGGCATGACCTATGCGGTGAAGGCCGAGGCCGAACTGCGCGGCATGGGCATTGATGCCGAAATCATCGATTTGAGAACCGTCCGTCCGCTCGACTTCGATACCATCATCGCCTCGGTCAAGAAGACCAACCGGCTGGTCGTGGTGGAGGAAGGCTTCCCGCAGAGCTCGGTCGGTGATCACATCGCCAGCCAGGTGTCGCAGCGCGCCTTCGACTTCCTCGATGCGCCGGTCATCACCATCGCCGGCAAGGACGTGCCGATGCCTTACGCGGCGAATCTCGAGAAGCTGGCGCTGCCCAATGTCGGCGAGGTCGTCGAGGCGGTCAAAGCCGTCACCTATCGCTGAGCCGGTCGGGAGGACAACATGCCAATCAACATCACCATGCCGGCTCTCTCGCCCACCATGGAAGAGGGCAATCTCGCCAAGTGGCTGGTCAAGGAAGGCGATCATGTTGCGCCCGGCGACGTGATCGCCGAAATCGAGACCGACAAGGCGACGATGGAGGTCGAAGCCGTCGATGAGGGCACAGTCGCCAAGCTCGTCGTTCCGGCAGGCACCGAAGGCGTCAAGGTCAATGCGGTGATCGCCATCCTGGCCGGCGAAGGCGAGGACGCCGGTGCTGCCGCAAAGAGCGATGGCGGGGCGGCGCCCAAGGCGGAGGCTCCGAAAGCGGACCCTGCGAAGGCCGAGGCGCCCAAGGAAGCGCCGAAGCCGGCACCCGCGCCGGCGAAGGCCGAGCCTGCACCGGTCGCCAACGGCCACGCCGGCGGCGAGCGCGTGTTCGCCTCGCCGCTCGCCCGCCGCATCGCCAAGGATGCCGGTGTCGACGTGAAGGGGCTTAGTGGCTCCGGTCCGCATGGCCGCGTGGTGAAGGCCGATGTCGAGGCGGCGATCGCTTCCGGCGGCGCCAAGGCTGCGCCTGCCGCCAAGGCTCCTGCCGGTGCGCCCGCAGGCGCTCCTGCCCCCGCGCCGAAGCCGATGTCGGACGATCAGGTGCTGAAGCTGTTCGCGGAAGGCTCTTACGAACTCGTTCCGCACGACAATATGCGCAAGACCATTGCGCGCCGCCTGGTCGAGGCCAAGAGCACCATTCCGCATTTCTATCTGACGCTCGACTGCGAGCTCGATGCGCTGCTCGCGCTGCGCACGCAACTCAACGCCGCGGCCCCAATGCGGAAAACCGAGAAGGGCGAGGTCCCGGCCTACAAGCTCTCGGTCAACGACATGGTGATCAAGGCGATGGCGATGGCGCTGATGGCGGTGCCGGACGCCAACGCCTCCTGGACCGAAAACGCCATGGTCAAGCACAAGCACGCCGATGTCGGCGTCGCCGTGTCGATACCCGGCGGCCTGATCACGCCGATCATCCGCCATGCCGACGAAAAGACGCTGTCCGTCATCTCCAACGAGATGAAGGATCTGGCAAGCCGCGCACGCGGCCGCAAACTGAAGCCCGAGGAGTACCAGGGCGGCACCACGGCCGTGTCCAATCTCGGCATGTTCGGCGTCAAGGATTTTGCCGCCGTTATCAACCCGCCGCACGCCACGATCCTTGCGGTCGGCGCCGGCGAGGAGCGCGCCATCGTGAAGAAAGGCGAGATCAAGATCGCCACCATGATGTCGGTGACGCTGTCGACCGATCACCGCGCCGTCGACGGCGCGCTCGGTGCGGAGCTGCTCGGCGCCTTCAAGCGCATGATCGAAAACCCGATGGGCATGCTGGTGTAAGGAAGGGAAAAAGGCGGTGCGGAATTTCTTCACCAGCCTTTTCGCCTTCATTCTTTCCGGTCTGGCCGGCGTACTTGTCGTTCAAGAGCTGGCGGTCATCACCGGCGCGACAGAGGAATGCATTCTGGTCTTCGCGGCCACGGTGATGATCGTCGTTGTGGTCACGGTCGCCTTCGTCCTCGTTCAATTCCGAGGCAAGCCGGTGCGGGCGCTCGATGGGATGCTGTGGCTGCTGCTTGCGCTTTTCTGTCTCGGGCTGCTGGCGCTGGTGGGCTGGACGTTTTCGGTGCCGGCCGAGAGCCGGGCGACCGCAGATGACCTTTCGATCGTTGCCGGGGTGATCCTGCCGGGCGTAGCGGCGATCATCGTGCAATGGCTGTTCGTGCGCTGGCGGCTCAAGCGCTCGGCGGCGGGGTTCGGCAGGGGTGGGGCAAGCGCATGAAGACTATTCTCTGTTACGGCGACTCGCTGACCTGGGGCTACGACGCTGCCAACCTCGGGCGCCATGCGCTGGGGGACCGCTGGCCCAGCGTGCTCAAGACGGCGCTGGGCGACGGCATCGAGGTCATCGCCGAAGGGCTGAACGGCCGCACCACCGCCTTTGACGATCACCTCGCCGGTGCCGACCGCAACGGCGCGAGAACGC
This sequence comes from Mesorhizobium sp. WSM3879, assembly GCF_002294915.1. Classification (NCBI taxonomy): domain Bacteria; kingdom Pseudomonadati; phylum Pseudomonadota; class Alphaproteobacteria; order Hyphomicrobiales; family Phyllobacteriaceae; genus Mesorhizobium; species Mesorhizobium sp. WSM3879. The sequence goes on from NZ_NSFZ01000004.1 coordinate 146,322, forward strand.
TGCCGACGATCCTTACGACGCACGCGCCGCTCGACCTGATCATCATCATGCTGGGCGCCAACGACATGAAGCCGTGGATCCACGGCAATCCCGTAGCCGCAAAGCAGGGCATGCAGCGCCTGATCGATATCGTGCGCGGCCACGACTATCCGTTCGACTGGCCGGCTCCGCAGATTCTCATTGTCGCGCCGCCCGCGGTGACGCGCACCGAGAATGCCGAATTCAAGGAAATGTTCGCCGGCGGCGATGACGCCTCGAAGCGGCTGGCGCCGCAGTATTCTTCGCTTGCCGACGAGGCCGGCTGCGGCTTCTTCGACGCCGGCACCGTGGCGACGACCACGCCGCTCGACGGTGTCCATCTCGATGAGGAAAACACGCGGCGGATCGGTCAGGCACTGGCCCCCCTCGTGCGTGTGATGCTTTCATTCTAACCCCAAGAAAAATCAGGGAGAAACCCGTGGCTGAGAACTACGACGTCATCATCATCGGCTCAGGCCCCGGCGGCTATGTCACCGCGGTGCGTTCCGCCCAGCTCGGCTTCAAGACGGCGATCGTCGAGCGCGAGCATCTCGGCGGTATCTGCCTCAACTGGGGTTGCATCCCGACCAAGGCGCTTCTGCGCTCGGCGGAGATCATGCATTATTCGGACCATCTCAAGGATTACGGCCTGAAGCTCGACGGCAAGGTCAGCCCCGACACCGCTGCCGTCGTCGACCGCTCGCGAAAGGTTTCGCTCAGGCTGAATGGCGGCGTCGCCTTCCTGATGAAGAAGAACAAGGTCGACGTCATTTGGGGTGAGGCGAAACTCTCAAAGCCGGGTGAGATCGTCGTCTCCAAGACCGCCAAGAAGCCGATGGAGCCGCAGCCGCCGGTGCCGAAAGGCGTCAAGGTCGAGGGAACCTATACCGCCAAACACATTATCCTGGCGACCGGCGCCAGGCCGCGTGCGCTGCCGGGCATCGAGCCGGACGGCAAGCTGATCTGGACCTATTTCGAGGCAATGGTGCCGAAGGAGATGCCGAAGTCGCTGCTGGTGATGGGCTCGGGCGCCATCGGCATCGAGTTCGCTTCCTTCTACCGCACCATGGGCGCCGAGGTGACGGTTGTAGAGCTGCTGCCGGCGGTGATGCCGGTCGAGGATGCCGAGGTCTCGAAATTCGCGCAGAAACAGTTCGAGAAGCAAGGCATGAAGATCCTGCTCGAGGCCAAGGTGACCAAGGTCGAGAAATCTGCCAACTCGGTCACCGCGCATGTCGAGATGAAGGACGGCAAAGTCGAGAAGATCACCGCCGACCGCATGATCTCGGCCGTCGGCGTGCAAGGCAATATCGAGGGCCTCGGCCTCGAGGCGCTTGGCGTCAAGACGGATCGCGGCTGTGTCGCGGTCGACGGCTACGGCAGGACGAACGTGCCCGGCATCTATGCCATCGGCGATGTGGCCGGGCCGCCGATGCTCGCCCACAAGGCCGAGCACGAGGGCGTGATCTGCGTCGAGAAGATCGCCAATATCCCGGGCGTGCACGCCATCGACAAGCTGAAGATCCCGGGCTGCACCTATTGCAGCCCGCAGGTCGCCTCGGTCGGCCTGACCGAAGCCAAGGCCAAGGCCGAGGGCAAGGACATCCGCGTCGGTCGCTTCCAGTTCGGCGCCAACGGCAAAGCCATCGCGCTCGGCGAGGACCAGGGCTTCATCAAGACCATCTTCGACAAGAAGACCGGGCAGCTGCTGGGCGCGCATATGATCGGCGCCGAGGTGACTGAACTCATCCAGGGTTTCGTCGTGGCGATGAACTTGGAGACCACAGAGGAAGAGCTGATGCACACGATCTTCCCGCACCCGACCCTGTCGGAGATGATGAAGGAAAGCGTGCTCGACGCCTATGGCCGCGCTTTGAACGCATGATAGACTGCTTGCGCGAGACTCAGACGCGGCAGCCGGAGGATTCTGAGGGCAAAGCAGTTCGTATCCGGATGCATTTTCACCTGATCAAGGAGGAATTGGCATATGGACGTGAATGGCGTGGGCTGGATAGCAGCCATCATCATTGGAGGCTTGGCCGGATGGCTCGCCGAAATGGTCATGAAGAGCAACACCGGCATCCTCATGAACATCATTTTGGGTATCGTCGGCGCGATCGTTCTCAATGCGATCTTACAGGCTCTCAACATCCAGTCCTTCGGCGCCGGCTGGTTCGCGTATTTGATCACCGGTTTCATCGGCGCCTGCCTGCTGATCTTTGTCGGCCGGCTGGTACGGCGCTGAGCCCCAGCGAAGTCCGTTATGCGAAAATGGCCGTGGCGGCATGCGCCGGCGTGGCCTTTTTCTTTATTCCGAAAAGTCCTAGATGACGCAGACAGGCGGCCGCGATGCGGGCGGCCGCGAAGGGTTCGAAATGGTCACTGTTCTCGACACGATCGCCAATGCGCCGCGCCCGCGGCATCCCGAAAAGGCGCACAGGCCGGACCAGGAAGTGCTGCGCAAGCCGGACTGGATCCGCGTCAAGGCGCCGGTTTCGAAGGGTTACGCCGAGACGCGCGAGATCGTGAAGTCGCACAAGCTGGTGACGGTGTGCGAGGAGGCCGGATGCCCGAACATCGGTGAATGCTGGGACAAGAAGCACGCCACCTTCATGATCATGGGCGAGATTTGCACGCGCGCCTGCGCCTTCTGCAATGTCGCCACCGGCATCCCGACCGCCCTCGACGCGGATGAGCCGGCGCGTGTCGCCCATGCGGTCAAGCAGATGGGCCTCAGCCACGTCGTCATCACCTCTGTCGACCGCGACGACCTCGTCGACGGCGGCGCGCAGCATTTCGCCGACGTCATCCACGCCATCCGCGCCGCCGCGCCTTCAACGACGATCGAGATCCTGACGCCCGACTTCCTGCGCAAGGACGGCGCACTTGAGATCGTCGTTGCGGCCAAGCCCGACGTCTTCAACCACAATCTGGAAACCGTGCCGTCGAATTACCTGACGGTGCGGCCGGGCGCCCGCTACTTCCACTCGATCCGGCTGCTGCAGCGCGTGAAAGAACTCGATCCGTCGATCTTCACCAAGTCCGGCATCATGGTCGGCCTCGGCGAGGAGCGGAACGAAGTGCTGCAGCTCATGGATGACCTGCGTTCGGCAAATGTCGACTTCATGACCATCGGCCAATACCTGCAGCCTTCGAAGAAGCACCATCCGGTGATCCGCTTCATCACGCCGGACGAGTTCAAGTCCTTTGAGACGATCGGCAAGACGAAGGGCTTCCTGCTGGTCGCTTCGAGCCCGCTGACGCGCTCCTCGCATCATGCCGGCGAGGATTTCGCCAGGCTGCGCGCGGCGCGCGAGGCGCAGCTCAAGAAAGCCAGCTGACGCTTTCATGCCGAAATTCGAAGCCACCCGCCGCGTCGCCTACACGCCGGAACAGATGTTTGCGCTGGTGGCGGATATCGAGACCTATCCGCAATTTCTGCCGCTCTGCGAGGCGCTGACGGTGCGCTCGCGCAAGGAGCGCGACGGCCGCACCATCCTCGTCGCCGACATGAGCATCGGCTACAAGGCGATCCGCGAAACCTTTACGACCCAGGTGCTGCTCAAGCCCGACGAGAACGCCATCGACGTCAAATACATCGACGGCCCGTTCAAATATCTCAGCAACATCTGGCGCTTCGATCCGGCCGATGGCGGCTGCGAAGTGCATTTCTTCATCGACTACGAATTCAAGAGCCGCATTCTCGGCGCGCTGATGGGCACGATGTTCGATCGCGCCTTCCGCATGTTTTCCGAAGCATTCGAGAAGCGAGCGAACGTGATCTACGGCGCAGCGCAAGGCACGCCTGATCCGCGGATAGCCTAGGCCAGCGCTCGCAGGCCGAGCTGCAGCGCGTGCCGGACCGTCTCGTGGCGGATGAATTCCCGCCCCTTATGACCAAACAGCTGGCACTCGACGACGACCGGCTGGCCGGCAAATGCTATCCCGAACCAGACGAGACCCACCGGCTTTTCCGACGAGCCGCCGCTCGGGCCGGCAATTCCGGTGACCGCAAGGGAGAGGCTCGCGCGCGAATGCGTCAGCGCGCCCGCCGCCATCTCCCTGACCGTCTCACCCGAGACCGCGCCATGCGCCTCAAGCGTTGCCGCGGAGACGCCGAGCATCTCCATCTTGGCTTCGTTGGAATAGGTGATGAAGCCGCGATCGACCACGGCGGAAGAGCCGGCAATGTCGGTCAATGCTGCAATGATCAGACCGCCGGTGCAGCTCTCGGCCGTAGCCAGCATGATGCCGCGCTGCTGACAAGCCTGGAGCAGGGCGTTGGCTAATTCCGCGTTGCTCATGCCGGCACGTCTCCCGGATAGACGACGCTGGCCGTCGCGATCGCCGCAATGCCTTCGCCGCGCCCGACAAAGCCGAGCTTCTCGTTGGTCGTCGCTTTGATCGAAATGCGTTCCGGCGCAATGCCGAGCATCGCCGCCAGCGCCGCCGTCATCGCCTCGCGATGCGGCCCCACCCGCGGCGCCTCGCAAATCAGCGTGATATCGGCATTGGCGATGCGCCCGCCGTGCTCGCGCACCAGCTTCGCGGCATGCTCGACGAAGATCTTCGAGGCAGCGCCCTTCCATTGCCGGTCCGATGGCGGAAAATGCGTGCCGATGTCGCCGGCGCCGCAGGTGGCGAGCAACGCATCGGTGAGCGCATGAAGCCCGACATCGGCGTCCGAATGACCGGAGAGTTTCCGGTCATAGGGGATAGTGACCCCGCACAGAGTGACGTGGTCGCCCGCTTCGAACGCGTGCACATCGTAGCCATTGCCGGTGCGGATGTCCGGAAAGCGCGGCAGCGCATTTGAGAGCCGCTGGTCGGCCATCGCGATATCCCTTGCCCAGGTGAGCTTGATGTTGTCCGGCGAGCCCTGGACGATCTTGACCGGAATATGCGCCCATTCGGCGATCGCCGCGTCGTCGGTGAACTCGCTTTTGCCGAGATGATGCGCCTTCTCGTGCGCCGCCAGCAACGGCCAGAACGGGAAGCCTTGCGGTGTCTGCGCCGCGTGCAGGCCGGCCCTCGACACCGTCTCCTCGATCATGCCCTCGGCCGATTCCCGCTTGAGCGTGTCGGCGACGGGCAGCGCCGGCAGGGCGCCCTGGCGCTTGCCGATGGCCTCGATGGTTCGGTCGATGAGCCCATGATCGACAAACGGGCGCACCGCATCATGCACCAGCACCTTTGCCGGCGCCTGCTCCCTCAGCGCCAAAAGTCCCAGCCGGACGGAAGCCTGGCGGGACGGACCGCCCATGACGATGAGCGTGCGCGTAGCATTAGCTCCCGCCGCGCGCTCGAACAGCTCGCGGTCGTCGGCGTGGATCGCCACCACCACTGGCCCGACGGCTGGATGTGACAGGAATCTTTCCAGCGTATGCGCAATGACGGCGCGTCCGCCGATGCGCTGATACTGCTTCGGCCCCTCGGCCTGTCCGGCACGGGCGCCGCGGCCGGCGGCGACAATGACCACGCCGACCTTGCCGTCCGGTTTTTCACTTGTGTCAGTCATGGCGAGAGGCTTAGTCGCGGCTCGCAGGGAAGGCCAGCATTTTCCAAAATGCGCCTTAATGTGACGTCATTGCGCGTTGCACAATGGCTTGCATCTGGCTACACAATGTGCAGCAATCGAATATGCTTGGTTTTTGTGCATGCCTGAATTGACCACATTGGCTTCGCCGCTCGACGTCGGCGGCGTAAGGATACGCAACCGCGTGTTCCTGGCGCCGATGTCCGGCATAACCGACGAGCCGTTCCGTCAGCGTGCGCATGCGCATGGTGCCGGGCTGGTCGTGTCGGAAATGGTGGCGAGCGGCGAACTGGCCAAGGGCAGGGCCGGCTGCGATCTGCGCATCCGCCATTCCGGGCTGCCCGTCCATATGGTGCAGCTTGCTGGCCGCGAGGCAGCGCACATGGCCGAGGGCGCGCGAATCGCGGCGGGCGAGGGCGCCGACATCCTCGACATCAACATGGGCTGCCCGGCAAAGAAGGTGACGGGCGGCTATGCCGGCTCGGCGCTGATGCGCGATCTCGATCACGCGCTCTCGCTGATCGAGGCGGTGGTCGGTGCGGTCTCGGTGCCGGTGACGGTCAAGATGCGGCTCGGCTGGGAGGAAAGCGCGCTCAACGCGCCCATGTTGGCGCGCCGCGCCGAGCTGGCCGGCGTGCGCATGGTGACCGTCCACGGCCGCACGCGCTGCCAGTTCTATCAGGGTAAGGCCGATTGGCGCGCCATTGCGCGCGTCAAGGAAGCGGTCTCGATCCCGGTGGTGGCCAATGGCGATGTCGGCTCGCCGGAAGAGGCTGCGACGATCCTGGATCAATCAGGCGCCGACGCGGTGATGATCGGCCGTGCCCATTACGGCGCGCCGTGGACCGCCGGTAGCATCGCGGCAGCCGCCGCTGGCATGTCTGCAACCGATATTCCCCAAACGCCCCAGACGCTCGCCGACTACGTGGTTGCGCATTACGAGGACATGCTCTCGCTCTACGGCGTCGAAAGCGGGCTTCGCCAGGCGCGCAAGCATCTCGGCTGGTATCTGGACAGCCACGCGACTGGTGTTTCGGCGGAACGGCGCAAGCATATCCTCACTTCCTTCGAGCCGGCTGAAGTGATCGCCGGGCTGCGTCAAGCTTTTACCGAAAGCGCGGCATCGCCAGAATTGCGGAGCGCGGCATGAATACGAACCTCCCACAGCCGGCCGACACCGCGGATGCCGCCGATATCGTGCTGAACACCATTCGCCGCCCGGTGATCATGGTCGATGCCGACGGCTTCATCACCTTCGCCAACGCGGATGCAGAGGATTTCTTCCGCTCCAGCGCGACCATGCTGGCGCGCAACACGTTGTCCAAGCTGGTCCCGTTCGGCAGTCCGCTGCTGACCTTAGTCGACCAGGTGCGCGAGCGCCGCGCGCCGGTCAACGAATACCGCGTCGACGTCTCTTCGCCGCGCCTCGGCATCGAGAAGATGGTCGACCTCTATGTCGCCCCGGTGCCGGAGTTTCCCGGCTCGGTCGTGGTGATGTTCCAGGAGCGGTCGATGGCCGACAAGATCGACCGGCAGATGACACATCGGGGCGCCGCCCGTTCTGTCACCGGCCTGGCGGCCATGCTGGCGCATGAGATCAAGAACCCGCTCTCCGGCATCCGCGGCGCGGCGCAACTGCTCGAGCTCTCAGCCTCCGACGAGGACCGTGCGCTCACCCGCTTGATCACCGACGAGACCGACCGCATCGTGTCGCTGGTCGACCGCATGGAGGTGTTTTCCGACGAGCGGCCGATCGAGCGCTTTCCCGTCAACATCCATGTCGTTCTGGATCATGTGAAAGCGATCGCCAAGAACGGCTTCGCAAAAAAAATCAAGATCTTGGAGGAATATGATCCATCGCTTCCTCCAGTCTATGCCAACCGTGACCAGCTGATCCAGGTGTTCCTCAACTTGGTCAAGAACGCCGCGGAGGCGATCGGCGCCGACCCGCAGGGCGAGATCGTGCTGTCGACGGCTTTCCGGCCCGGCATCCGCGTTTCCGTGCCGGGAACGCAAGACCGCGTCTCGCTGCCGCTGGAATTCTGCGTGCACGACAACGGCCCCGGTGTTTCAGAGGACATCCTGCCGATCCTCTTCGATCCGTTCATCACCACCAAACCGAACGGCTCGGGCCTCGGGCTGGCCCTGGTCGCCAAGATTGTCGGCGAGCATGGCGGCATCATCGAATGCGATTCGACGCAGCGTGGAACCACTTTCCGCGTCTTGATGCCGGCCTGGAAGGACACTTTGCCCAACGCCGGCGACGAAGCTGAAGGAGACCGCAAATGACCGTTCGCGGCAATATCCTCGTCGCCGACGACGATGCGGCGATCCGCACCGTGCTCAACCAGGCGCTGTCGCGCGTCGGCCATGAGGTGCGCGTGACCTCGAACGCCTCGACGCTGTGGCGCTGGGTGGCTGCCGGCGAGGGCGACCTCGTCATCACCGATGTGGTGATGCCGGACGAGAACGCCTTCGACATGCTGCCCCGCATCAAGAAGGCGCGGCCCGAGCTGCCGGTTATCGTCATGAGCGCGCAGAACACTTTTATGACCGCCATCCGCGCCTCCGAGACCGGCGCCTACGAGTATCTGCCGAAGCCGTTCGATTTGACCGAGCTGCTCAACATCGTCAATCGCGCGCTTGCCGAGCCGAAGCGGCCGAAGCTGGATTCCCGCGCCGACGACCAGCCGGAGACGATGCCGCTGGTCGGCCGCTCGGCGGCCATGCAGGACATCTACCGCATGCTGGCCCGCATGATGCAGACCGACCTGACGGTGATGATCAGCGGCGAATCCGGCACCGGCAAGGAGCTGGTAGCGCGCGCGCTGCACGAATACGGCCGCCGCCGCGGCGGGCCTTTCGTGGCCATCAACATGGCCGCGATCCCGCGCGACCTGATCGAATCGGAACTGTTCGGCCATGAGAAGGGCGCCTTCACCGGCGCGCAGAACCGCTCCACCGGCCGCTTCGAGCAGGCCGAAAGCGGCACGCTGTTCCTCGACGAGATCGGCGACATGCCGATGGAGGCGCAGACGCGCCTGCTGCGCGTGCTCCAGCAGGGCGAATACACCACCGTCGGCGGCCGCACGCCGATCAAGACCGACGTGCGCATCGTCGCCGCCACCAACAAGGATTTGCGGACCCTGATCAACCAGGGTCTGTTCCGCGAGGACCTGTTCTACCGCCTGAATGTCGTGCCGCTGCGACTCCCGGCGTTGCGAGAGCGTTCTGAAGACGTGCCTGACCTTGTCCGGCATTTCTTCAAGCAGGGCGCCAGCGAAGGCCTGCAGACCAAGCGCATTTCCGCCGGTGGCATCGAGCTGATGAAGCGCTATCCCTGGCCCGGTAATGTGCGCGAGCTGGAAAATCTGGTGCGCAGGCTCGCCGCGCTCTATTCGCAGGACGAGATTTCGGCCGAGATCATCGAGGCCGAACTGAAGACCGGCGAGCGATCTGTCGTGCCGGACGGCGGCGCGCTGATCCCCGACGATCTGTCGATCGGCCAGGCGGTCGAGCATTTCCTGCAGCGCTATTTCGCCTCGTTCGCCGGCGATCTGCCGCCGTCCGGGCTCTACCAGCGCATCCTCGCCGAGGTCGAATATCCGCTGGTGCTGGCTTCGATGACCGCGACGCGCGGCAACCAGATCAAGGCGGCCGAGCTTCTGGGCCTGAACCGCAACACGCTGCGCAAGAAGATCCGCGAGCTTGGCGTCAACGTCTACAAGGCCGCCAGGCAGCCCTGAGTTGCCCTTCACTTTTGGGAATTAAGTCGGGGAAAGATTTCCGTCCCGGCCACACTTGTTGCATAATCGCCACAATGCGTTGCATACATCCGACGCAATGACCGACTCTAGACGGCGATATGGCTGCTGAGGCTCCGACACTGAACCAACCGCTTTTCAGCCGGGCCGGCGTTCGCGACGGTCGCCGGCTGCTGGCGCTGCCCGGCGTGGTCGCGATCGTCGGCGCCATGATCACCGCAGCGATCTCGTTTGCGATCCTTGTCGGTGCGACCCCAATTGCGCCGAATGCAAACGCCACCTGGGCGCTGATCGCGCTCAACGCCGTCTTCGTCCTGTTCCTGATCGCCCTGATCAGCCGCGAGATCCACCGCATCGTCATGGCGCGCAGGCACGGCCGTGCAGCATCGCGGCTGCATGTGCGCATCGTCGCCATGTTCGCGCTGGTCGCCGCCATCCCGGCGATCATGGTCGCGATCATCGCCTCGATCACGCTCGATATCGGCCTCGACCGCTGGTTCGAGATCCGCACCAAAACGATCGTCAATTCGTCGCTGTCGATCGCCGATGCCTATGTCCAGGAAAATGCGCGCAACCTGCAGGGCACGACCCTGTCGATGGCCTACGACCTCGACGCCTCGCGCACGCTCTACGGGCTCGACCGCACCGGCTTCCTCGATCTCATGAACAAGGAGGCCGTTGGCCGCGGACTGGCGCATGCGGCGCTGATCAAGCCCGATGGCTCCTTCGTCATGAGCGCCAAGACCGACGCCGACTTCGCCATGCCGGAGCCGCCCCCTGGCGCGGTCAACACGGCCGCCGACGGCAAGCCGGTGCTGATCGAGCCGCGCACCCGCAACATCATGGGCGCCATCGTCAAGTTGCGCGAGATCGAAGGTCTTTATCTCTACACGATCCGGCTCGTCGACCCGGACGTTATCAAGGCGCGGCAGATCGTTCGGTCGAACACCGACGAGTATCGCGGACTGGAAGAGAACCGTCGCACTTCGCAAGTCGCGTTCGCGCTGCCCTATCTGTCGCTGACCCTGATCGTCATCCTGTCGGCGATCTGGACCGGCATCGCCGTGGCCGATCGCATTGTCCGGCCGATCCGCCAGCTGATCGGCGCGGCCGACGAGGTGGCGACCGGCAATCTCGACGTCGCCGTCCCCGTGCGTCAATCGGACGGCGACGTCGCTTCGCTCGGCGAGACCTTCAACAACATGATCCTCGAGCTCAAATCGCAGCGCAACGAGCTGCTGTCGGCCAAAGACCTGATCGACGAGCGGCGGCGGTTCTCGGAGGCGGTGCTGGCCGGCGTGACCGCAGGCGTCATCGGCGTCGATCCCTACGGCGTCATCACCATCGCCAATCGCTCGGCCGAAACGATGCTGGCGATCTCGGCGAGTGCCGCGCTCGGACAGAACCTGTCCGCCATCCTGCCGCATGTCGGTCGCGTCTTCGAGATCGGGCGCCAATCCGGCAAGCCGGTCTATCGCGAGCAGGTGACCTTCTTCCGCGCCGGCATGGAACGGACTTTCAATGTCCAGGTCACCGTCGAGGCCGGAGACGACGGCTCGGAAGAAAAATCCTATGTCGTCACCATCGACGACATTACCGATCTCGTGCAGGCGCAGCGGTCTTCGGCCTGGGCCGATGTGGCGCGGCGCATTGCCCATGAGATCAAGAATCCCCTGACGCCCATCCAGCTCTCGGCCGAGCGCATCAGGCGCCGTTACGGCAAGGTCATTACCGAGGACCGCGAAGTCTTCGATCAGTGCACCGACACCATCATCCGTCAGGTTGAGGACATCGGCCGCATGGTCGACGAATTCTCGGCCTTCGCCCGCATGCCGAAGCCGGAGATGAAGGTGATAGACCTGCGCGAGTCGCTGCGCGAAGCTTCGTTCCTGGTGGAAGTCAGCCGCTCCGACATTGCTTTCCAGCGTGATTTCGGCAACGAGCCGCTCAAGGGAACGTTCGACAGCCGCCTGATGGCGCAGGCCTTCGGCAACGTCATCAAAAACGCCGCCGAGGCCATCGACGGACTTGATGCGCAAGACCGTTCCGACGGCACAATCCGGATTCAAGCCGGGCGCCAAGATGGCGCCATAAGAATCGATGTTATCGACAACGGCAAAGGGCTGCCGCGCGAGAATCGGCAGAGACTGCTCGAGCCCTACATGACGACGCGCGAAAAAGGCACCGGCCTTGGCCTCGCTATCGTCAAGAAGATCGTGGAGGACCATGGCGGCCGGCTCGAATTGCACGACGCGCCGCCCGATTTCCACGGCGGCCGGGGCGCGATGATCTCGATCATCTTGCCACCGGCGGCGGTCGTCCCCGCGCCGCCACGCGGCGAAGGCCGCGACGAACACGAACGAGAAACTGAAAAGGTCGGTAATGGCGTCTGACATTCTCATCGTCGATGACGAGGAAGACATCCGCGAACTGGTCGCTGGCATCCTGAGCGACGAAGGTCACGAAACCCGCACGGCACACGATGCCGACAGCGCGCTGGCGGCGATTGCCGATCGCGCGCCACGGCTGATTTTCCTCGATATCTGGCTGCAGGGCTCGCGCCTCGACGGTCTGGCGCTGCTCGACGAGATCAAGACGATGCATCCGAACATGCCGGTGGTGATGATCTCCGGCCACGGCAACATCGAAACGGCGGTGTCGGCCATCCGGCGTGGCGCCTATGATTTCATCGAGAAGCCGTTCAAGGCCGACCGTCTCATCCTGATCGCCGAGCGCGCGCTGGAAACTTCGAAACTGCGGCGCGAGGTCTCCGACCTCAAGCTGCGCAGCGGCGAGACCTTCGACCTGATCGGCATGTCGTCAGCGATGAGCCAACTGCGGCAGACCATCGAGCGTGTCGCGCCCACCAACAGCCGCATCATGATCATCGGTCCTTCCGGTTCCGGCAAGGAACTGACGGCCCGCGCCATCCACGCGCTGTCGGCGCGCAAGAACGGGCCGTTCGTGACGCTGAGCGCCGCCACCATCACGCCGGAACGCATGGAGATCGAGCTGTTCGGCACCGAATCGAACGGCACCGAACGCAAGGTCGGCGCGCTGGAGGAGGCGCATCGCGGCATCCTCTACATCGACGAGGTCGCCGACATGCCGCGCGAGACGCAGAACAAGATTCTGCGCGTGCTGGTCGAGCAGCAGTTCGAGCGGGTAGGGGGCACAAAGCGGGTCAAGGTCGACGTCCGCATCATCTCCTCCACAGCGCAAAACCTGGAGGCCATGATTGCCGATGGCCGCTTCCGCGAGGACCTCTATCATCGCTTGGCGGTGGTCCCCGTCACGGTGCCGGGTCTCGCCGAACGGCGAGAGGATATTCCGTATCTCGTCGACAATTTCATGAAGCAGATCGCGCGTCAGGCCGGTATCAAGCCGCGCCGCATCGGTGACGACGCGCTGGCCGTGCTGCAGGCGCACAACTGGCCGGGGAACGTGCGCCAGCTGCGCAACAATGTCGAGCGGCTGATGATCCTGGCGCGAGGCGGCGACGTCGACGCGCCGATCACCGCTGACCTTCTTCCCTCCGAGATCGGCGACGTCATGCCGCGCACCCCCAACCAGTCGGACCAGCACATCATGGCGCTGCCGCTGCGCGAGGCGCGCGAGCAATTCGAGAAGGACTATCTGATCGCCCAGATCAATCGCTTCGGCGGCAACATCTCGAAGACGGCCGAGTTCATCGGCATGGAGCGATCAGCCTTGCACCGCAAGCTGAAGTCGCTGGGCGTGTAAAAGCAATTCCAGGAAAAGTGCGCAGCGGCGGTTTGGCTCGGCGGCTTCGCCGTGGCCTTCCGTCTGGAATTCCTAAAGCCGGCTGGCCCACGCGATTGTTCATTACGGCAGCGGCGGAATCGCTTAAGAGAGCCGGACATTTCCCTGAGGTAGCCCATGCCGCGCATTGCCTATGTCAACGGGCGCTACGTCGCCCATGCCGAAGCCCGCGTCCATATCGAGGATCGCGGCTACCAGTTTGCTGACGGCGTCTATGAGGTCTGCGAGGTGGCGCGCGGCTTTATCGTCGACATGCCGCGCCATCTGGCCCGGCTCAAGCGCTCGCTCAAGGAATTGTCGATCGCATGGCCCGTCTCGGAAGGCGTCCTGCCGATGCTGCTGCGCGAGGTGGTGCGCCGCAACAACGTCGTCAACGGTCTCGTCTATCTCCAGGTGACGCGCGGCGTCGCCAGCCGTGAATTCGTCTTTCCCGCAGTCGGCACCCGCCCGTCCTTGGTTATAACCGCCCGGAAGGCCGACCCCTCTGCTGCCGCCAAGCGGGTTGAGACCGGCATCAAGGTCATCACCGTCCCGGAGAATCGCTGGGACCGCGTCGACATCAAGAGCACCGGCCTGCTTGCCAATGTGCTCGCCAAGCAGAAGGCCAAGGAAGCCGGCGCCCAGGAGGCCTGGTTCGTCGACTCCGACGGCACGGTCAAGGAGGGCGGCTCGTCCAATGCCTGGATCGTCACCCGCGACGGCGTTCTGGTGACGCGGCCGGCCGAACACGGCATCCTGCGCGGCATCACCCGCACGACACTGTTCGACGTCGCCGAAAAGCTCGGTCTGAAGATCGAGGAGCGTGGGTTTTCGATCGCCGAAGCCAAGGCAGCGCGCGAGGCTTTCATCAGTTCCGCGACCACGATCGCCATGCCGGTAGTCCAAATCGACGGCGCGCCGATCGCAAACGGCCACCCCGGTTCCATGACACTTTCGTTGCGGCAGGCATTTTTTGACATTGCGGAAAAAAGTCCAGCCTGATAACCGCAAAGGTGGAATGAACCTCAACTATCTCGTTCTGCTTGTCGTTTAGGCGGCAAGAGGGGGTTTGCGCGCTTGACAGGCGCCGCGTAATTTGGCGCATTGGCCTGCAGACCGAAGGGGATCGGCGAAAGACAAAAACAATGGCGGAACGATCGCAAAACCTTCAGGACCTGTTCCTGAATTCAGTTCGCAAGAGCAAAAATCCACTTACCATCTTTCTCATCAACGGTGTGAAGCTGACCGGCGTGGTCACTTCGTTCGACAATTTCTGTGTGTTGTTGCGGCGCGACGGGCATTCCCAGCTCGTCTACAAGCACGCCATTTCCACGATCATGCCGAGCCAGCCGGTTCAGATGTTTGATGGCGAGGAAGGCCAGGGCGCCTGATTGGCACGTGAGCAGGACGCGGACGGCAGAGTTCGCGGGAAACAAGGACATCAACTCGGGCCGGAAGCCAAGGATCCGACCCGGGCCGTTGTCATTGTGCCGGTGCTTGCGCGCCAGCCGCGCGGCGATGAGGATTCGAGCCGCCCGCGCCTGAGCCGCTCGGCGGATGCCCGCCACGACGAGGCGGTCGGGCTTGCCAGCGCCATCGACCTGGACCCGGTCCACACCGCGGTGGTGACGGTCACCGATCCCCGCCCGGCAACGCTGCTCGGCAGCGGCAAGGTGGCGGAATTCGCCGACATCGTGAAGGAACGCAAGGCGGAATTGGTCATCGTCGACCATCCGCTCACGCCGGTGCAGCAGCGCAATCTCGAGAAGGAACTGAACGCCAAGGTGCTCGACCGCACCGGGCTTATCCTCGAGATCTTCGGCGAGCGCGCCAGGACCAAGGAAGGCACCCTGCAGGTCGAGCTGGCGCATCTCAACTATCAGAAGGGTCGGCTGGTGCGCAGTTGGACCCACCTCGAACGGCAGCGCGGCGGCGCGGGTTTCCTGGGCGGTCCCGGCGAAACGCAGATCGAATCCGACCGGCGGATCCTGCAGGACAAGATCACCAAGCTCAAGCATGAGCTGGAAACGGTTCGCCGCACCCGCGACCTGCACCGCGCAAAACGCAAGAAGGTGCCATTTCCGGTAATTGCGATCGTCGGCTACACCAATGCCGGAAAGTCGACGCTGTTCAACCGGCTGACCGGGGCAGGGGTGCTGGCGGAGGACATGCTGTTCGCCACGCTCGATCCGACGCTGCGCCGCGTGCGCCTGCCGCACGGCACGCCGATCATTCTGTCGGACACGGTCGGCTTCATCTCGGACTTGCCGACTCATCTGGTCGCGGCCTTCCGGGCGACGCTGGAAGAGGTCGTCGAGGCCGATCTCGTGCTGCATCTGCGCGATATCTCCGATCCGGACACGGCAGCGCAGGCCGAGGATGTCGAGCGCATCCTTGGCGATCTCGGCGTCGATGCCGCGGACACCAGCCGCGTGATCGAGGTGTGGAACAAGATCGACCTGCTCGACGAAGGCAATCGCGAGCGCCTGCTTGCCGAGAGCGCCGGCGGCAAGGCGCCGCCGATCGCGATATCGGCAGCGACCGGCGAGGGGATCGATGCGCTCAAGGCGCTCATCGAG
Source organism: Mesorhizobium sp. WSM3879 (assembly GCF_002294915.1). Taxonomy (NCBI): domain Bacteria; kingdom Pseudomonadati; phylum Pseudomonadota; class Alphaproteobacteria; order Hyphomicrobiales; family Phyllobacteriaceae; genus Mesorhizobium; species Mesorhizobium sp. WSM3879. The sequence goes on from NZ_NSFZ01000004.1 coordinate 161,981, forward strand.
GCCAGAGTGTCGGGCGAGTTGGAAACGATGACGGTGACGTTGAGCCCCGCTGAGCTCGGCCAGGTCGACTGGCTCTATCGCAATGGCGATGTCGTCTCGCGGAGCGACAATGAGGACGGCAGCGTCACCATCTCACTGACGGCCACGCACAGCGCCCGCCAGGAGATCGAGACCCGGCTGAACCGCAGGAACCACGGCTAGACTGCGGCTTATCTTGCGTTTTTGGCCTGCTGCCAGAGGGTTTCCATCTCGTCCAAAGTCGCCTGTTCCAACGACCTCCCGGAAGCCTCCAACTCCCGCTCGACATAATGGAAGCGCGAGCGGAACTTCTCGTTGGTGCCGCTCAGCGCAGCTTCGGCATCAAGTTTCAGATGGCGGCCGAGATTGACGACGGCAAACAGCATGTCGCCGAACTCATCCTTGATGGGGGCCGCGTCACCCGTGGCCAGCGCCTCGCGCAGCTCGCCGATCTCTTCCTCTATCTTGTCGAGGATGGGTGCTGCCTCGCTCCAGTCGAAGCCGACGCGCGCAGCCTTCTCCTGCAGCTTCAACGCGCGGGTCAGCGCAGGGAGCGCAACCGGCACGCTGTCGAGATAGCCCTTGCCGTGATCTTCCGGGTCGAGGCCGCGCGCGATGCGGGCGTTGCGCTTGTCGGCCTTCTCCACCGCCTTGATCTTCTCCCACATGCCCTTGGCCATGCCGGCGCTGCGCGCCTTCTCGTCGCCGAAGACATGCGGGTGACGGCGGATCATCTTGGTGGTGATCGCCTCCACAACGTCGCCGAACGCGAACTCGCCAATCTCCTGCGCCATCTGCGCGTGGTAGACGACCTGCAGCAGAAGGTCGCCCAGTTCCTCGCGCAGATCGTCGAAGTCGGCGCGCGCGATCGCATCCGCCACTTCATAGGCTTCCTCGATCGTGTAGGGGGCGATGGTGGAAAAGTTCTGCTCGATGTCCCAGGGGCAGCCGGTCTTCGGCGCTCTCAGTGCCGCCATGATCTCGATCAGACGGGAGATGTCTTTGGAGGGTTTCATGCAACAAACCCTAGCTCGCGCCGCGGCGGGCGACCAATCCCGCCGGCTGGCAAAAGCCGATTGTCCACAGTTGCGCCGGCGCTCAGTCGAGTACCGAAACGATCGCCTTGGCGAGCTCGTCCATGCCGTCCTCAGGCAGACCTGCCACATTGATGCGGCTGTCACCCACCATATAGACGGCGTGCTCGGTGCGCAGCCGCTCAACCTGCGCTTCGGTGAGCCCCAGGCGGGAGAACATGCCGCGATGGCTGGCGACGAAATCGAAGCGATCGGAGTTGGATTGCCGACGCAACGCCTCGGCGAAGGCGACACGCAGCCTGAGCATGCGCAGCCGCATCTCCTCGAGTTCCGTCTCCCAGACCTTCTTCAGATCGGCGTCTTCCAGCACCATGCGTACGGCCGCAGCGCCATGGTCCGGCGGCATCGAATAGAGCGCTCGCGCCGCTGCCAGCATCTGGCTCATCGCCACGTCGGCCTGTGCGCCGTCCTTGGCCATGATCATGGCGGCACCGACGCGGTCGCGATAGACGGCGAAATTTTTCGAGCAGCTCGAGGCGACGACCATCTCGGGCACCTTGCCGGCGAGCAGCCGCAGGCCGGCGGCATCGGCGTCGAGCCCTTCGCCAAAGCCCTGATAGGCGATGTCGACGAAAGGCAGCAGGCCGCGCTCAAGCAGAACGTCGGCAACGTTCGCCCATTGCGCAGCATCCAGGTTGGCACCGGTCGGGTTATGGCAGCAGCCATGCAGCAGCACGATATCCCCGCTATTGGCGGTCTTGAGCACCGCCAGCATGTCGTCGAAACGAACAGCGCCGGAAACAGCGTCGAAATAAGGATAGTCGCGCACCTGTAGGCCGGCGGCGCGCATCACCGGCAGGTGGTTCGGCCAGGTCGGATCGGTGAGCCACACCGTCGCGCCTGGGCGCGTGCGCTGCAGAAGCTCGGCCACCAGCCTGAGGGCGCCCGATCCGCCCGGCGCCTGCGCTGCGCGGATGCGCGAATGATCGGCCCTCTCGCCGAAGGCAAGCTTGATCATGGCGGCGTTGAAGCCGGTGTCGCCGGCGAGGCCGAGATAGGTCTTGGTGTCCTGGCCCGCAAGCAGCCGCTTTTCGGCCTCGCGCACGGCCCGCATCACCGGCGTCCTGCCGTCGCGATCCTTGTAGACGCCGACACCCAAGTCGACTTTGCCGGGGCGCGTGTCGGCGCGGTAAAGGCCGATCAACGCAAGGATCTTGTCGGCGGGCGCGGGCTGCAGGGTCTCGAACATCGATCGGGCTCCAGTGGCGGCGGAGTGATACGCAAATCGGCCGCGCTTCGCCAGCGGTTTCCTCCATATGCCGCTTGGGTGTTCGCTCACCCGAAGCCGGCGCAACTCCTCGCGGGAATCGCAGAAAGAAACGGCAGCCAGGGATTAAAATCCCCACATGCTCCGTAAACAGGGCATGAAACGGTCGATGGCACGCTTCGATATCGTCGGGCAGTTGGGCTCGCTGCGGCGCTACGCACGCTCGCTGACGCGCGACAGCGCCGATGCCGAGGATCTGGTCCACGACGCGCTGGTGCGCGCCTATGAGCGGCGCGGCACCTTTCGTTCGGGCGGCAACCCGCGCGCCTGGCTGCTGGCGATCCTGCACAACATCTTCATCGACCGCATGCGCTCGCGGCGGTCCGAGGCAGCGCGCATCGAGCAGGCAGGCCGTCTCGCCGAGCAAAACATGCCGGCGTCCCAGGACCATTCGGTGCGCCTTTCGCAGGTGCGCGAAGCCTTCCTGTCGCTGCCGGAAGAGCAGCGCGCCGCGCTGCATCTCGTCGCCATCGAAGGGTTGAGCTACGCGGAGGCCGCCGACGTCAGTGGCGTCCCGCTCGGAACCCTGGTGTCGCGCATCGGCCGCGCTCGTGCGGCGCTGCGCGAGATGGAGGAGGGCGCTCCGGCGCGCGGCAAAAATCACCTGAGGATCGTGGGAGGTGAATCATGACCGCCATCGTCGATCCGGTGACCGATGCCGATCTCGACGCCTATGTCGACGATCAGCTCGACGTCGCCCGCCGCATCGAGGTCGAGGCGTTCCTGTCCGCTCGTCCCGAAGTGGCTGCGCGTGTGATGTCGGATCTCAGAACGCGCGACGAGTTGCGCGTGGCGCTGGCCGGGCCAGGCGCAATGGCGCGCCCGGCGACGACCGACGCGGCGCGTCGGCTGGAGAGGGTGCTTGTCAGGGACCGTGCCTTTTCCGTGCTGCGGCGCGCCGCGGCCGCCGCCGTGCTGGTGGCGGCGGGGTGGCTTGCGAACGGCGTCTTCGGGCCGATCGCTGTCAGCAAGGTGGTCGCGTCGACGCAGCCGCCCGCCTATGTCGAGGAAGCGGTGAGCGCGCACCGGACGACGCTGGTGCGTGAGACGATGCCGTCCCAGGCCGAAGCGCCAAATTACAATGCCGACGAGATCCGCGCCGCGACCGCGATCGTCATGCCGTCATTGCCCGACGACTGGCGGATCCGCGATGTTCAGATCTATCCGTCGCGGTTCGGGCCGAGCGTCGAGATGGCACTCGAAACGAAGGACCTCGGGCTGGTGTCGCTGTTTGCGATCAGGCCAGGCACGTTCGACGTCGTGAAGCCCACCGTCGCGCCCTTGGGCGATATTTCGTCCGCCTATTTCCAGATCGGCGAGGTCGCTTACGCCGTCGTCGGACAAGGCGATGCCGGCGATCTCGACCGGGCCGCCGAAAAGCTCGCCCGCACTCTCTATTGAAACAGCCAATCGAACCGACCAAACCAAGGAGAAACGAAATGAACAGCCCTAATCTTGGATACCGAATGGGCACCGGCGTTCGGGCCGGTGCCGTCTATGACGAGGGCCTGCGCCGGCACATGCTGCGCGTCTACAACTATATGGGCCTCGGGCTCGTCGTCACCGGCCTCGTCGCCCTTGTTGTGGCCTCGACGCCGGCGCTCTACGTCCCGATCTTCTCCACGCCGCTGAAATGGGTGGTGATGCTGGCGCCGCTCGCCTTCGTCATGTTCTTCTCCTTCAAGATGCAGACGATGTCGGCGGCGAGCGCGCAGGCGATGTTCTGGGCCTTCTGCGCGGTCATGGGCCTGTCGCTGGCTTCCGTGTTCCTGGTGTTCACCGGCACCAGCATCGCGCGCACCTTCTTCATCGCCGCCACCATGTTCGGCGCCACCAGCCTCTACGGCTACACGACCAGGCGCGACCTGACGCAGTTCTCGTCCTTCCTGATCATGGGCCTGATCGGCGTGGTGATCGCGAGCCTCGTCAACCTGTTCCTCGGCTCGACCGCGCTGCAGTTCGCCATCTCCGTGATCGGCATCGCCGTCTTCATCGGCCTGACCGCCTGGGACACGCAGACGATCAAGGAGCAGTATGCCGAGAATTTCGACGCCGAATCGCAACAGAAGCTCGCCGTCTTCGGCGCCTTCTCGCTGTATCTGAACTTCATCAACATCTTCCAGCTTTTGCTGAATTTCACCGGCGAGCGCGAATAGTCCGGACCGTAGCAGGCAACAGCTTCGTACCGTGGCCGACGGGTAAACCGCTGGCCACGGTTTTTCTTTTGGCGTTGCATCTGGCGTGGCAGTGCTGGTCGTTCACGGCGGCTGCTTGAGGGGATGCCGCACTGCCTGCTGCCCTTGAGTTCAGGCGAGGCCTTTTGCTAGCCTGCCGGCCCGACCAGCCAGTCGCGAGGACGCATGGACCAGCTGACGCTTGACGGTGACGGCATCTCGGCGACGATTGTCGGGCAGGGGGCGGAGCTGGTCTCCTTGCGCGATGCCGAAGGCGCGGAACTTCTGTGGCAGGCGGGGCCTGAATGGCGGCGTCATTCGCCGGTGCTGTTTCCGATAGTCGGCCGGCTGAAAGGCGACCAGTTGCGCCATCGCGGCAAAGCCTATCCAATGACGCAGCATGGCTTCGCCCGCGACAGGCGCTTTGCCTGGGCGGAGCAGGGGCCTTCCTCTTGCACGCTGGTCCTGACCGATGACACTGAGACCCGCACCCGCTACCCATTCGCCTTTCGGCTGGCCATAAGCTACAGCCTCGGCCCCAGCCAGCTTGGCGTGACCTTCGAGGTCGCCAACACAGGCGACGAGGTGCTGCCGGCCTCGGTCGGCGCCCATCCGGCCTTCAACTGGCCTTTGCTGCCGGAATTGCCCAAGGAAGCCTACCGGCTGACCTTTGCCGACGATGAACCTGCGCCGATACGACGCCTGAAGGACGGGCTGATGCTGCCGACGCCGCAGCCAACGCCCGTCGAGGGCAAGACGCTTGTCCTCTCCGAGCGGCTGTTCGATGACGACGCCGTCATTCTGGACCGGCCCGCCAGCACCAGCGTGCGCTATGCCGCCGGGCGGGGGCCGGCGATCGAAATGTCGTGGCAGGGATTCAACGAATTGGGCATCTGGTCCAAGCCCGGCGGCGCGCCGTTCCTCTGCATCGAGCCCTGGCATGGCGTTGCAAGCCCGGTCGATTTCGACGGCGAATTCGCCGACAAGCCGGGCGTGATGCTGATCCCGCCAGGCGCCAAGCGCAGGCTGACCTACCGGATCACCATCAGCCGGGATGCGTAAGGCATGGCGTTCGCGATCAAGGCCGAGGTCAAGGATCCGCTGGCCGAGACATTCTCATTCGCGGCGCAGAAAACCATGTATGGCGGCAAGCATATCGCCGAAGGCGACACGATCTTCGTGTTCGCCAGCGAAAACGAAGGCGGACAGGGGCTCATCGCGCGAGGTGTCGTCAGGTCCTCGCAGGCAATTGCGAAACGACCCGATCTTGAACGGCAGACGCCCCGTGTTAGCGTTTCCATCCGTCGCGCCGCCCTGGCGACCAGGCGGTTGGGCCGCGACGAGCTCAAGCACTTCAAGGATTGGAATGACGGCCGGCCGGAGACGGAGCTCAATTTCAAATTCTATCGCCAGGCGACGAACAAGATCGTCGGCATCGCCGAGGAGACCGCGGCGTTTCTCGAAGGGTTTTTCTAAAGGAAAGGCCCGGCGCGGGCCGGGCCGAATTCGAGGCAATTTCGATCGAATATCAGTTGCCGAACTTGTAGCTCAACGTCGCCATGACCACATCGGCCCTGGCCTTTGTCCTGAAATGCTCCGGATTGCTTCCGAGCGAGCCGTCGTCGAATACATTGTTACCCGTGCTGGTCTTGGAGCCGAGATCGATATGCGTGTAGTCGACACCAAGGACAAGTTTGTTAGTGAGAGCGTAGTCTACGCCGGCACCCACCGCATAGCCATTTTGCCACGCGCTTTGCTCGTATGAGACGGCCATCGCCAACGTGCAACAATCATGAGCCCTAAAGCTGACTTCGCCGCCAGCGTAGCCGCCCTTGGCATAGACCATGAAACGATCGAAGGCGTAACCAACCCGGCCTACCACCGTCGCGTAATGCTTTATCTTGGTGGTCTCGGTGTCGCTATCCGGGAAATAAGGGCTGGTGATTGTCTTGTCGATCCCGGTGGCGGTCCAGGTCGCCTCGCCGCCGAAAACGAACGGGTGCCACTGCGCCTGGTAGCCTATGTGCGCGCCGCCCGCGACATTCGTGTCGCTGAAGTTGAAGTCTGTGCCATTGGGCGGAACAGTGTCGGTATAGAAGCCGCCGCCTGGCCTAACATCCGTCGCTTTGATGCGGCTGTTGGCGACGCCGATATGCGCGCCGGCATAGAAGCCGCTCCAGTCGTAAGCCGAGCCGGCGACCGGACCGGTCATGTCCGCAGCCGAAGCCCCAGTCGCGCTGAGCCCAGCCAGCGCGGCGATTGCAAGAAAAGTTCTCACTGAATGTTCCTCCGACCCAAATCAGACCCCATTGAGAGCGCGATCATAGCAAGGTATCGCCGGCTAAGCTGTGACGATTATGTCGCACAGCGATAAAATCAAAGATTGCAAAATGAGACTGTATCAACCTTGATGGCGGCGGCCGCCGAAGACATGCGGCGCCGACGGGCAGGGCGCCAGCCGAAAGGCTGGCGCAGCTTGCATCGACGGCGCAACACGCTTCGTTGCAAACATTCCGGCCACGTGATTTGAAGGAGACGCAACATGGACCGATTCACCGGCGGCTGCCTGTGTCGCAATGTCCGACTTGTGGCGTCGGGCCGCCCATACAGGGTCTGCATCTGCCATTGTCTCGATTGCCGCAAACATCATGGCGCGCTCTTTTACGTTTCGGCGGTATTCCCTCAGGACGCGGTTACGATCGACGGTGAGACGCGCGACTATGCCGGGCGGTTTTTCTGTCCGCGCTGCGGTTCGTCCGTTTTCGCACGCACCGCGGACGAGATCGAAGTGCATCTCGGGACCCTGGACGCCCCAGACCAGCTAGCCCCGACCTACGAAAGCTGGATCATCCGTCGCGAGTCGTGGCTGCCGCCGTTTCCGGTCACCAAACGATACGAGCGCGATCGCGAGGCGACGAGCCGCTTCGAAGAATAGGTCGCGCCATTCCATTCTGGCCGTCAGTCCGGAAGCCCGGCCTTGCGGAACCCGTCAACGAAATGCTCGAGCATCGCGTCGTCGCGGAACGGCTCGGTCCAGACCCAGTGGCTGGTCGTGAAATGCGGGTTGGCGATAAGGAACATCTCGACCTCCGCGCGCGCCTCTTCGAACCGGCCGAGCTGCGCAAGGCTTGCCGCCAGGAAACGGCGTGAGCTGGTCCGATAGGTCTCGTCCCGGCGCAGCGTCTCGATGGCGGCTTCATAGTCGCGGGCCGCATATTGCGCAGCGCCGAGCGTGAGATAGTACCAACTCGGCGGAAACGGGTTCAGCCGGAACGCCTTGCGAATATGCTCGAGGCCCTCTTCGATCCGCCCGGCTAGGACCTCGATGTCGGACAATGTCGCCCAGGCGTCGGCCTCGTTCGGATCGAGCTCGAACGCTTTGGCGAATTCGGCATCCGCCTCGCCGAAGCGATGCTCATAGGCAAGCAGGTTAGCAAGCACCCAGCGGCAGCCGGCGTCGTTTGGGTCGATCGTCACGGCTTTGCGGGCCAACTCCAAGGCAATGCTCCGGTTGGGGTCGACAGGCTCGCCCCAATGCACCCATCCCATCCAATGGTTCATGGCGAGCCAGCGATAGGCTTCGGCATACTCCGGATCGAGCGAGACCGCGCGCGTCAGCATCAGATGCGCCTCCCGCGCCGTCTGAGGCGAGTCGTCGATCAGTTTTCGCGCCCGCACGCACAGATCGTAGGCCTCGAGATTCTTGGGCCGATTGCGCGGCGGCTGCGTGCGCAGCCGGCCGAGCAGCGCCTCCACGATCTTGGCCGTTACCTCGTCCTGGACGGCAAAAATATCTTCCAGACTGCGATCGAAGCGTTCCGCCCACAGATGTTCACCGCTCACCGCGTCGACAAGCTGCGCGTTGATGCGCACACGCCCCGCGGCGCGCCTTGCGCTCCCCTCAAGCAGGTAACGCACGCCAAGGTCCTCGGCGATCGCGCGCACATCCATCGGCTTTCCCTTGTAGACAAAGACCGAGTTGCGCGCGATGACGAACAGTCCCGCGTTCCTGGACAGGTCGGTGATCAGGTCTTCGGTCAACCCGTCCGCGAAGGATTCCTGCTCGGGATCATTGCCGAAATTGACGAAGGGCAGCACGGCTATCGAAGGCTTGCCGGGCAGTGGCAAAGGTTTTCGTTTCGTCTCGCCAAGCTGTTCGATGACCCCCGTGAAGCGATAGCCGACGCGCGGCACCGTAGCGATCCATTCACCGCCGTCGGCGGCGGGGCCGAGCAGCTTTCTGAGCTGCGCGATCTGGACGGTGAGGTTGCCTTCCTCGACGGCCGTGCCCGGCCATGCCGCGTCCATCAGCTCGGCCTTGGCCAGGATTTCGCCGGGACGTTCCACGAGCGCGGCAAGCAGCTTCAGCCCCCGATAGCCGGCGGCCACGGGGACATCGTTCCGAAGCAACGTTCCCGCAGCTGAATCAAGCACGTACGGGCCGAAGGCAAAGCGCGATCCCTGCATGCGGCGCATCTATAGAGCAATTCCAGGAAAAGTGTGAGACGGGTAGAGCAGTTCGTCATGTCCGATGAACCGCTCAGGCCGATTTGGAAGTTTTGAGAACTATTTGGATGCGCTTAATTACGGCGCAGCCCGCATCCTGCAGAATCCAACCTCATTCAGGTGGAAGGCCCAACTCGAAAAGCATGGGGCCGCAAACCATAGGAGGTTGCCATGAACGACACGTTTGCATCGATCCCGCAGCTGGCAACGCTGGTCGGGCAGGCATTGCGCCGGCGCTACAGCCTGCAGACCCTGCGAGGCATGATCGCGGCCCGGCGCGAGCAGATACGGTTTCGCTGGGATCTGAAGCGGATATCAGAGGCCAACCCGCATCTGATCGACGATATCGGACTGACGAAACAGCAGGCCGAGGAAGAGATCGCCAAGCTGCCCTTCTGGCAAAGATAAACGCGGATGTGGCGTCAACGCTGATGCCGGCAGCGCAGTCCCACCGAGTAGGGTGGTCCGGCATGAGCTCGAAGCGACATCGGTCGGCCATAACGGGGAATCTCGTCGGGGCATCAGGCCATCTGAGTTAAACCTGCCGGACGACAGTGCCGATGACATTGACGAGAAGCCGGGCTGCAGTCAGCGCCGACAGGCCGTCAAGGTCGGCAGGCGGATAGAATTCGACCAGATCAAATCCTGCGATCCTGGCCCGCTTGCCGAGGCCGGCGATCAGGTCGATCGCCTGGGTGTAGGTGAGGCCGCCTGGCGTGCGCGCCGCCACGCCCGGCATGATGCTGGGATCGAGGCCGTCGCAGTCGAAGGTCACGACGACGCGCGCGCCGTCCGGAATGTGGCTGAGAGCTGCGTCGACGCCCTGGGCATGAAGCTCGCGGGCAGTCACAAAGCGGCTGCCATAGCGTCGCGCCGCTTCGATTTCAGCCAGGCGTGCGCTGCCGACGCTGCGCAGGCCGACTTGCACGAGGCCGGCGATATGCGGCATCTCGCTCGCCCGGCGCATCGGGCTCGAATAGCCGTAGCGTTCGCCATCGACCTCGTCGCGCCAGTCGATATGCGCGTCGATCTGCAGGATCCAGACCGGCCCGTGACCGGCAAAGCCGGCGAGAAAGGGAATGACCACGGAATCGTCACCGCCGAGCAGGATCGGCACGGCCGACGCGGCCAGGACCTCGCGCGTCTTCGCCTCGATCCGCGCCCGGTTTCCCTCATTGTCATGCATGACGGTCGAGATGTTGCCGGCATCGACGCAGCAGACCGCCTTGCCGTCGAACAATGGACCGCCGAGATCGAAATCCCAATGCTCGACCAGCGGCGCATCGTCCTGGCTCGCAGCGCGGATGGCGTCGGCGGCCAGAACATAGCCGCTGCTGTCCTTTCCCGGGTAGGTGCTGCCATGACCGGCACCGTAGATCACCATGCGAGGCGCGCAGCCTCCGGCGAGGCAATCGGGAAAGCCAAGAAAGGAAGATGAAGAGGTCATTGTTCAATAGTCCGAATGTGAGCTCTCGCGGCGAGGGGCACGTCGATAGGATCGCTTTATCGCCTCTACGTGATCCATATCAGAAAGTCGCATAAGATAGATTATGGAACTGACACATCCAGCACGAAGCTGGTTTTGCTACGGTTCTCCTGGGCTTCCCGTGCGTGCTTCAAAGGCGTCAACGCGGTCCTTGATGTGTTCATGAATCCTTGTAGCCGCCTCCGCCGCGCAGATCGCTGTTACGTCGATCGTCAGGCTGTTCGGGTGCTTCGGGTCAAGGACAGCGACTGTCCGGCTGCGGTGGCGCGCGGCTTCCGGATCGATCGACTTGAGACGGTCACGTCGCGTTGGCGACATCACGCGACGAACCAGTTCGGCCTCTTCGCAAAGCAAGCGCACAGGCACGAAGTGAGCGCCTCGTCGATCCGACGCATCTTTCATCTGCTGGTAGGACGCGAGGCTCCTCGCGTCTCCTTGGGTGCCGGAGTTCGTGAAGATGAAGTTGGCGGCGGGAGGACAAAGTGTTGCGACGGTGTCCAACACAGCCTGACGGACCTTGGCGGTCTGCTCCCAGACGGCATCAGGCAGTGTGCGGCGACCGTCATCGGCAAGCAGTGCCAATATAGGATTGTTGATCCAGTGATTGTCGATGACCTGGCCGGAAAGTGCCGTGCCGAGTTCCCGTGCGATCGTCAGCTTGCCGACGCCAGGGAAACCGAGCAGCAGAACAAACACATTCTCAACCATCGATCAGTTTCCGAAGCACCAAAGAGAATCGGATTGACGACTAAGCGCCAAAGTGAACAGGCGTCTTTATCGCTGTGATTCACAAGGAATTTCGATCGTCATGCCGTCATAGGCCGGCACCACGTGGTCCGGCGTCTCGGCCATCACGGCGGCATAATCCAGCGGCACATGCATATGCGTCAGCACCGCGTTTTTCGGCGAGAGCTTCTCGATCCAGCCCAGTGCCTCGGCAAGCGACAGATGGCTTGGATGGCTGTTGTACTGCAGCGCGTCGATCACCAGCACGTCAAGGCCTTCAAGCCTTCCTGCTGTGGCAGCTGGAAAGTCGCTGATATCGGGGCAATAGGCGAGCTCGCCCACGCGGAAACCGAGCGAAATGATGTCGCCATGGATCTGCGGCAGCGGCTCAAGGGTGAGGGGGCCCCCCTCGCCTTCGATCACCACCGGCCTGGCATGGTCTATGAGATGCGGCCTGACGATCGGTGGATAGGAACTGCCCGGGGGCGTCTCGAAGCAGTAGCCGAACGCCTGGCGCAGCCGCAGCATGGTCGGCTGGTCGGCATGGATATCGATACGACGGCGTTGCTCGAGCACGAAGCCGCGCAGATCATCGATGCCGTGAATGTGGTCGGCATGCGGATGGGTATAAACCACCGCGTCGATGTGCTTGACCGAAGCAAGCAGCATCTGGGCACGGAAATCCGGTCCGGTGTCGATGACGACGGTGGTGCGGCCGCCATTCCCTGCGATCCGCTCGACAAGAGCAGCCGTGCGCATGCGGCGGTTCTTCGGATTGGCCGGATCGCAATTGCCCCAGTCGCCGGTGATGCGTGGCGTACCGGGCGACGAGCCGCAGCCGAGAATGGTGAGGCGCAGTTGGTCGCCCATGTCAGGCCGCCGTCACGTCCGGTCGCGGCATCTTGGCAAACAGCCGGAAGACATTGTCGGTGGTGATGTCGGCGATCTCCGCCTCGCTGACGCCGATGGTCTCGGCCAGCACCTTCGCCGTATTCGCGACATAGGCGGGCTCATTGCGTTTTCCCCGATGCGGGATTGGCGCAAGATAAGGCGCGTCGGTCTCGACCAGCAGCCGTTCGCGCGGCACATCTGCGGCAATCGCGCGCAATTCGGTCGAGTTCTTGAAGGTCAGGATGCCTGAGAAGGAGACATAGCCGCCCAGCGCCACGCCGACTTCCGCCAGCCGACGCCCGGACGAAAAACAATGCAGGATGAAGGGGAAAGCGCCCTTCCCTGTCTCCTCCTCGAGAATCGCCGCCATGTCGCCGTCGGCGTCGCGCGAATGGATGACCAGCGGCAGGCCGGTCCGGCGCGCGGCGGCTATGTGAGTGCGGAAGCCTTGCGCCTGTGCCTCGCGCGGCGCGCGGTCGTAGAAATAGTCCAGGCCGGCTTCGCCGATCGCCACCACCTTGGGATGGTCGGAAAGCCGTACCAGCTCCTCTGCGGTCACATCGAGCTCTTCCGCCGCATTGTGCGGATGAGTACCAACTGAGCAATAGACCTCACTAAAAGCTTCAGCAATTTCAAGGATTTGCTGAAAACGCTTCACGCGCGTTGAGATGGTCACCATGCGGCCGATCCCGGCTGCGAGAGCGCGGGCGACGATAGCCGCCCGCTCCTCGACAAAATCCGGAAAATCGAGATGGCAGTGACTGTCGACAAGCATCAGGCTTTGGTGTCCTGCTCGACGTAGCGGGGAAACACGCCCTCAGGCACCGGCAGTGCCGTGCCGGGCACCAGCGCATGGTCTGCGTGGACATGCGTGAAATTGCGCTTGTCCGCCGGCACCGCCAGCAGGTCGAGCAGCCTCGCCGCCGATCCGGGAATGAAGGGCTGGCAAAGCACCGTCACGCGCCGGACAAGCTCGGCCGTCGTCCACAGCACCGTCTCCATGCGCTCCGGATCGGTTTTGCGCAGCGCCCAGGGCTCCTGCGACGCGAAGTAGCGGTCGGCATCGGCCACCACGCCGAAGATCGCCGCCAGCGCCAGATGGATGCCCTGCTCCGCCATCGCTCTGCGTGCCACCGCAAGCGCCTCCACCGCCTGGTCGAGGATCGCCGCGTCGGCTTCGGTGAGCTCGCCGCGCTTCGGCACCGCGCCGCCGCAGTTCTTGGCGATCATCGACAGCGAGCGCTGCGCCAGATTGCCGAGGCCGTTGGCGAGATCGGCATTGGTGCGGTTGACGATCGCTTCGTGACTGTAGCTGCCGTCCTGCCCGAACGGCACCTCGCGCAGGAAGAAATAGCGTACCTGGTCGAGGCCGTAATGCTCGATCATGGCGAACGGATCGACGACATTGCCGACCGATTTGGACATCTTCTCGCCGCGGTTGAACAGGAAGCCGTGGGCGAAGACGCGCTTCGGCAATTCGATGCCGGCCGACATCAGGAAGGCCGGCCAGTAGACCGCGTGGAAGCGCACGATGTCCTTGCCGATGATATGCGTCGCCGGCCAGTAGTGCCATTGCTCGGATTTGGTGTCGGGATAGCCAGCGGCCGTGATGTAGTTGGTCAATGCGTCGACCCAGACATACATCACATGCTTGTCGTTGCCCGGTACAGGCACGCCCCATTTGAACGTGGTGCGCGAGATCGACAGGTCCTTCAAGCCGGACTTGACGAAGCTGATCACTTCGTTGCGGCGCTCCGCTGGACCGATGAAGTCTGGCCGGCTCTCATAAAGTGCCAGCAATTTGTCCTGATAGGCGGATAGCCGGAAGAAATAGCTTTCCTCCTCGTTCCATTCAACCGGCGAGCCAAGCGGCTCGCGGCGTACGCCGTCGTCGCCGAGCGTGGTTTCGCTTTCGTCGAAATAGGCTTCCTGGCGGACCGAATACCAGCCGCTGTAGCGATCAAGATAGATGTCGCCATTGGCTGCCATCGCCTTCCAGATCGCTTGGCAGGATGCGTAGTGACGTTGTTCGGTCGTGCGGATGAATTCGTCGTTTGAGCCGCCGACTGTCTCGGTCATCGAGCGGAAGATTGCCGAATTGCGGTCGGCGAGCGTTATCGGCGCGATGCCTTCCTTTTCGGCCGTCTGCTGCATCTTGAGGCCGTGCTCGTCGGTGCCCGTGAGGAAGAACACATCCTTGCCGTCGAGACGCTGGAAGCGGGCCAGCGCGTCGCTGGCGATGACCGTATAGGCATGGCCGATATGTGGCTTGCCATTCGGATAGAAAATCGGCGTGGTCAGATAGGATTTTTCGCGTGACATGAATGAACCGTCATGAAGGTCTGAATGTGAGTTGTGGCGGTGGATAAACTATCGGCATGGCGATTGCCATCCCGATGCATGCCGCCCAAAAGTGGTGCCCGATTTCGGGGCAGCGGCATGCACCAAGAAAACCGTCACATTCGCATCACAGAATTCAGGCGGTCGATCATGGTCAGGGCGTGCTGCTTCTTGTCGAGATTGTAGGTCTCTGCCTCAGATATCGTGTTCACGGCCTCGTGCCAAGCGTCGGACAGCGTTTTGGCCCTGGCGAGGTCGCCGGCTAATGCCGCTTCACTGGCGGCGGCCGACAGCAGATCGAGCGCGCGGCGGTTGAAGACATCGAATTGGATCGCCTGGTCGCGGCCGGCAACGGCTTCGGCAAGCCGATGGGCAGCGGCAATGTCCGGCTTTTGCGCCGCCACCAGCGCGTCGAGCGCGCCGGCGATTTCCAGCCCGCCATACTGGGTAAGCAGGATCGCATTGCGCGCGCTGCCCCCTGCCCGCTCGGCCAAAGCCGCGCGCGCCGCCGGATCGACCGGCGGCGGCGGCTCGATGCCTTCCAGCACAGCCATCAAGTCGTCCGGCGCAAGCGGCGTCAGCCGCACCATCTGACACCGCGACCGGATCGTCGGCAACAGACTGCCCGGCGCATGGACGATGAGGATGAACAGGGTGCGCGCCGGAGGCTCCTCAAGATTCTTGAGCAAGGCATTGGCGGCATTGGTGTTCATGTCGTCGGCCGGATCGACGATGACGACGCGGTAGCTGCCGTCATGCGAGGTCATCGACAGGAAGCGGCTGACCTTGCGTATCTCGTCGACGGTTAGCACCGTCTTGAAGCTTTTGGTCTTGTCGTTGGCCGGACGGGTGAGATGCAGCACCGAAGGATGCGCGCCGGTAGCGATCTGGCGAAACAGCGACGAGGCCGGATCTGGCACGGCAAGCGCTTCGGGCGCAGACGCAAAATCGGGATGTCTGAGAAGGTGATGCGCCAGGTGGAAGGCAAGCGTGGCCTTGCCGATGCCGTGCGGCCCGGCGAGGATCAGCGCATGCGGCAGCTTGCCGGCGCGGTAAGCGCTGGCAAGCATGCCCGCCGTCTGCGCGTGGCCGATCAGTCGCGACGTTTCCGACGGCTCGGGAACGCCGTCAAGCGTGTCGTGCTGTTCGGGGGCGATGCGTTCGAAGATCATGCCGGCGCCGTCTGCTTCCTTTGCACCGGCATCCGCTTTTCCAGCACCGCGAACACGGCCGCGGTGACGACGTTTTCCACCGTTTCGGGATCGGCCGACGCATCGATCACAATGCAGCGGTCCGGCTCCGCCTCGGCGATCGCCAGGAAAGCCTCCCGCCGGCGCTGGTGGATGGCCAAAGTCTCCTTCTCGAAGCGATCGGCGCTGTCGCCGGCGCCACGCCGTGCCGCCGCGCGCCTGAGACCTTCGGCCGGATCGATGTCGAAGATCAGCGTCATGTCGGGGACCATGCCGTTGATGGCGACCGCCTCCAGCGCTTGCATGAAATCCGGATCGAGCCCGCCGGTGACGCCCTGATAGACGCGCGAGGAATCGATGAAACGGTCGCAAAGCACGATCGTGCCGCGCTCGACCGCCGGCCGGATCACCTGCTCGACATGGTCGGAGCGTGCGGCGGCGAAGAGGATCGCCTCCATCTTCGGGCCGAAGGGCTCGGCGGCGCCGGACAAAAGCACATGTCTCACCGCCTCGGCGCCCGGCGAGCCGCCTGGCTCGCGTGTCACCAGAACCTCGTATTTCTTGGCGCGCATGCGCCGTGCCAGCCGCTCGATCTGCGTCGACTTGCCGGCTCCTTCGCCGCCTTCGAAGGTGATGAAAAATCCGCTCGCCAATCGTGAATGCCTTCGCCCGTGCTGGCCGCTGTCATAGCTCCCGTCCGGCAAAAGGTCCACGAGCCTGCCCGATCACAAATGTTTCTGACGCAGCCAGCCGACGGCCAGTTCCTTGGCGGCGTCAAGCGCACGCTGCGGCAGCGTCCCGACCTTCACCGCCTCGGCGGCGAAAAGCGGCGTTCGCTGGCTGAGCGTGTCGCCTATCCAAACGCGCAGCTCCCCGACCGGTTGCCCCTGCTCCACCGGCGCCGCCACCGGGCCGTCATAGACAATCCTGGCGGTCAGCTTGTCGCGGTTGGTTATCGGCAGAAAGATGTCCACCGGGCCCTTGGCTTTCAAGGCCACGCCGGATTTGGCGCCGCCGAACACTTCGGCTTCGCCCACGACCTCGTCCTTGGCGAAGATCTCCGTCTTCTGGAAGGAGCGCGACCCCCAGTCTAGCAGCTTGCGCGCCTCCTCGGAGCGTTCCCGGTCGCTCGCCAGACCGCTCAGCGCCGCGATCACCCGAATGCCGTTGTGGCTGACCGTGCCGACAATGCCGAAGCCTGCGGACTCGCTCGCCCCGGCCACGAAGCCGTCGGCATCGATGCCCATGGCCAAAAGCGGATTGCGGTTCCGCTGGGAGATCTTGTTCCAGGTGAAGTCGGGCTGGCCGTAGTAGTGGAAGAACTCGGGATAGTCGCGCCAGATGTGCAGTGCCAGCATCGTGAGCTCCCGCACTGTCGTCTGCTGGCCATCTGCCGGCAGCCCGGTCGAATTGACGAAGGTCGATTTCGAGAGACCAAGCTCGCGGGCACGCTCCGTCATCTGCGCGGCGAAATTCGCCTCCGAGCCTGCCATGCCTTCGGCAAGCACGATGCAGCCGTCATTGGCGGCCTGCACGGTCACGCCCTGGATCAGATCCTCGACACGGACCGCCGATTTGAGCTTGGCAAACATCGTCGAGGTGCCCGACGGCGCGCCGCCGGTGCGCCAGGCGTTTTCGCTGACCACGAAAGTATCGTCGAGCGTGATCCGCTTCGATTTGATGGCGTTGAAGACCACCTCCATCGTCATCAGCTTGGCCATCGAAGCCGGCGGGATCGGCTTGTCGGCATCCTTGGCGAAAAGCACCGTGCCGGTGTCGGCGTCGATCATGAAGGCCTGGGCCGCCTTGGTCTCGAAAAGCTGCGCACCGGCCGGGGCTGCCCAAAGCAGTATCAGCGCCAGGCCTAGTAATCCGGCGAAAGGCTGAAAGATGCGGAACTGCATGAAAAATCGACCCACTTAGCCGTGCTGGCGTCGACAAGCTATCAGGGTTCTTTCCGCTGGATCAACGGCGGGCGCGAAATTGATCAGTTTCGCACAACCAATGCGTCCGGCGCGCCGTGCGACCAGGCCGCCTGCAGCAGGTCGTCGATGCTGCCATGGCCATCCGGATAGACGTTGACCGCGTACCAGTCGTTGCCGTCAAGCTCGGTGCGCTGGATTTCAGTCCTGCCGAACGGCTCGAGCGCCGCCGCCACGCGGTTTGCCTGCGCCGCATTGTCAAAGGAGCCGGCGGCCACATAATCGGAGGCCGGCGCCTGTTCCTGGCCGTTCGACTTCTTCCACGACTGGAGGATGTCGGCCGGCGACATGCCGCTGCCGTCGAGGACGGCAAAGACGTCGGCGTGATTGACGCGCTCACCCGCGTAGGACAGCGACGCCATGGCAAAGGGCGAGTTCGGCGGCAGCCTGAACTGCGGCCGCTCCGGCACGATCGGCCCGAAATCCGGCAGCACGACTTCGCTGGCGCCCTGCGCCTGCCCTGACATCGCCGGTTGCGCGGCAAGCTGCTCCGACAGACCGGACTGCGTGCCAAAAGCCTGCCCAGAACTGGTCAGCTGGCCGGGGAACGGCACGGCCGCTGGAGGTGCATCGCTCATCGACAGGCTGGGCGACGGGCCGTTCATGGCCACCATCACGCCCGTCGGCAGGCCGTCGGACGGATCGGGCCGCCTGCTGCCGGGACGGTAGGAAGCCATCAGATACTGGTCGTCATTGCCGTCGAGAGGCGCCCGGCCGACATATTCGACCTTCACCCTTGCCGTGCCGACCTTGCCATAGTCGAGCATTTGCGCGGCACGTTCCGAGACGTCGATGATGCGGCCCTCATGGTATGGGCCGCGGTCGTTGACGCGCACGATGATCGAACTGCCAGTCTCGAGATTGGTGACGCGGGCATAGCTCGGCAGCGGCATGGTCGGGTGCGCCGCCGTCAGTTGCATCGTGTCATAGACTTCGCCGTTGGCGGTCAGCCGGCCGTGGAAGGCATCGCCATACCAGGAAGCCAGGCCAACCTTGGCATATTTCTTATCCTCCTTGGGATAGTACCACTTGCCGCGCACCTGGTACGGCTTGCCGAGTTGGTCGCGGCCGCCGCCGCGCCGCATGAAGGCAACGCGCGGGCTCGCCTTCACGCCATATTCGGATTCGGCGAAATACTCCTTGGAACGCGGCCGCTTGTCGACCATGCCTTTCGGTTGCGGCGTCGACGTACAGCCGGCAAGCAGCACCGCCGAGAGGGCGCACAGCACGAAGGCAGGAGCGCGACGAAGACGCGGGCGCGCCGAAGTCTGCATGTTTTCGATTGTCCCCTAAAGTCTCGCCGCCATCAATCGGAGCCAAGCGCCCCCGAATGCAGCAACACCTTGATCCCCAATATCTTTGTGCACAGGAAATGTTTATTACGATGTTAATCGATTACGGCCGGAACCGGGCGAGATTATGGCGGGGAAAAAACTGCCACCGAGGGTGAGCCTTGCGTGGATGAGCGCCGGATGGAGGGGCAGCTTTTTGGAGGGGGACTTCCATTTCCAACCGGCGCTCACAGCGCTGGAATTGCCCGCGCCAACCAGGAGTTTAGCATGGGCGTCCGCAAGGCCTGCCTAGATCGAAGGGATGAACTCGGTTCATCCATATGAGCAGTGGTTTCACGGATCAGTTGGGAGACGCTTTCGCGCCTAGCCGGAGGCGTTGCCGTCGGACTGGACAAGAAGACGCCCACCACGTTTTCCGTAGCGGGCGCTAGTTCGGGAGGAAGTGAGAGACGCTTGCGGTCTGGGTCGTCCCCTTGCCCGCTAAGGACGGTACGCCTCGTTTGGCTGGATAATAAGCGCGCTAAGGTTGAGCCGCCGCATATTCTGGTTGCGTGACATTTTCGCCACAGACATAAAAGTGCCCGGCCAACCGGGCAGCCGGGCAATGCATCGTCTGTCCCGACCGCAGGAAGGCACGTCGCGGTGGTTGACGCAGCCCTGACCGCCGCACTACAGCAATGAAGCGCGAGCCGGTCGCAAATGCCTCGGCGTCAATTTTGCGCCGACCATTGAAAATTGACCGATAGCGACGATCGTAAGTGGTTGAAAGACCATGCTGGAGGGATGGCCGAGCGGTTTAAGGCACCGGTCTTGAAAACCGGCGTGGGCGCAAGCTCACCGTGGGTTCGAATCCCACTCCCTCCGCCACAACCTTAGGAAAATCAATCAGTTAGGAACGGATTCGAGGCCTTGCCATAACCGATGCCATGCCCAAAAAAAGGCCCGGAAGGGTGCTGCCGAAACAAAATCCGGCCGAGGGCGTTCCTTCGGGAGTATCCAAAATCCGCTGAGCCGCATGCCAATCTATCACTTTCATGTCGACAACGGTGAGTTCATTCCCGACGCGAACGGCGTCGAGCTCCTTGACTTGGCCGCCGCTCAGATCGAGGCAGTGCGCGCTGCCGGCGAAATGATCAATGAGGCAAAGCAGTCCTTCTGGAACCATCAGACGCCCTGGATCATGCATGTGACGGACGGTGAGAGCCGACTCTTGTTCACACTCCAGTTCGGGGCAAAGATTCCCTCGGGCGATGCCATTTACGTCCCGAGATCTGAAAATCGCCCCGCCACATAGATGGCAAACAAAAGGCCCGGAAGCCGAAGAAGGCCGCCGGGCCAAGAGAGCCCCAAAGAAAGCTCAGGTGTGACGTATTTCGACTGTATCCTCGGATCCGGTTGAGCGCCACAAACGTGGGGTTGCCGCACCCATTAGAACAGCCCGGCCAACCGAAGTAAGCCGGGCCTTCAAGTGTCCGAAGGGCCGGTTCTTGTTCAAAATGAACAAAAACCAGATGATATCAGCTTAGGGCCGAGTGCGTCCGGCCCATAAGGCGCCGAGCCATCTCCTGAAATCCCGTCGCGTTCGCCATCGCGATCATCGTCTCGGCGGTCACGATGAACTTAGCCACGCAGATTCGCTCCTGGCTGCCATCGTAGCCGCGCTGATGGGCAAAGTAGGACACGCGGAACAGGTTGGCTGAGATCTCCTCGACGCGTCCTACGCCTTGCACGAAGGTGTCGAGGATGACGATCGGTTCGATGAGTTCGCTCACGACTGCACCGCCTGCGTCTCGGCCTCGAACTTTTCGTAGAAGGTCTTTCGTAGCTTCTGTGAAAACTCGGCGGCTTTGTAGCCAACGAAGAGCAGCCGGTTGGCCTCACCGGCGGTCAGGAAGATGCTTTCATGACCGGACTTCCGTAAAGCGTCCTCCAGCAAATTGGCAAGCACGTCGTTCATGTCGTCGCTATCGCACACCAAGGGTTCCAGGTCGCTGAGAGCTTGCCGGTCCGCGTTCATGACTGCGCCTCCCGATCGAGGAAGGCCAGCGATGCCTTGATGACGTTTTCGGCCACACTGTCAATAAACCCGTCCTCTCGGATGGCGTAACGCAAAGCTTCCGCCACCCCGCGCAGCGTTGTCGGCAGCGGCGTATCTTTCCAGAGCCTATCCCTAGCTGGCCCGTAGGTCGCATCAACGAGAGAATCCTCATTCTCCCGAGTTATCAGCTCGCCGGGGATGGCCGCGAATTCATCCGCCTTGGCATAATATTCGGCGATCAAGTCGGCGAGCGGATCAGAAATGGTTGCTGTAGCTGCCAGAGCCACAGGAAGCGCTGTTGCGCCTGCCATGGCCGGCAGCGATGCTAGAGCGCCGAGGGCGGCGCGACGTGTCATTGCCTGAGAAGTCATAGGTTCAGTCCCCTGGTTTCACCGGCTGTTCAAGGCCGGGCTGCAAACCCCTGCAGCAAATATCGGCGGACGGCGCCGAAGCCGGGAGTTGAACACCTGCCAGGACGACAGGCCTAAGCTTTTTAGGGGTTTCCCCCACTGGACAGCGGCTTAGCTCCCGGCCATAAAAGGCCGGTCGGAGCCGCGCCGCCAAGCGCGTCCGTTGTGCGCAGGAAACCTGCACACTCTCGCCCGCTCTTCCTCGCCAAAGGAAGAACGACCTCGCCAAAGGTCTGCACGGGCAAAGTCCTAGTCCGGGTGTTCAAGCCCACGGACACGATCATCTGATTTGCTGATTTCGTCAAGAATGCTCCCCTTCCTGGGGGAAGTATTTCTTTGTGCAAGGTGCTTTTCAGCACCGGCTAAGAGGTGATACGGTCTCACCAGTTGATCCGGGGGGATCTGGGGATGTTGTTCAAAGCAGCATTGGCAGTTGTCGCGTGTTTGGTGCCGACTCTGGCATCAGCAAACGACGAAGCTTTGCAGTTTCAAATTGAGAGCGAGCTGGCTTACTTGAAAGTTGGCTACGGCATTGAGACCGTCGAAGTCCGAGCCGAAGGTGTCCGCACTCAAGTCATCGTCGGCGTAGATACCTTCGTCTCCAATTTCAGCGATGTCATGTGGGATACAGCGCAGCGGGCAAGTCTCATGAGCCAGGCGCCTGTGTTGCTGTTGGCCGTAGAGCAACATTCGGCTTTTGGAAATGCTAGCGGCAAACGGCTCTGCTATCTGCGCGCCCGCAAGGGCCAGGTTTTCGAGGGGACATGCTGAAATGAAAAAGATGCTTGGCGTCGTCGCGCTTCTGGCTCTGAACGGCTGCGCAGCCGATTACCTGAACAACTACGACACAATGACGTTGGCCTCTGGCGACTCGAATAAGCAGAACCAATTGCTGCAAACAGTCGATCCCTACAATCCCGCTTCGAACAATACGAAGATCGAGGGAGACGGCGCGCGAAGTGTCGCTGTCGTTCAGAAGTACAAGCAAGGGCCGGGCGGAGCAGCTTCAGGCGCACCGGCTCCCGCTGCTGCGGTGTCATCGCTGCCGCCTCCGCCGCCCCCACAGAACTGAACACATCACCTAGGCGACGATAGAGAGACAGCCAGATTGAATCACCGGCTACGACACGTGCTGTTCCTCCTTGAGAAGGCGGCAGCCAGGATGGGATTTTGGCTCACTGCCCCCTTCGTGCGAGCTGCATTCTATTTGCGGGAGCGAAAGCGAGACCGCTTACGCTTTCCGAGGCGATGGCTCAGCCCCCAACAAATCGTCAGCCTTGATCTCGATTTGATAGACGATGACGATCAACCCAGGATGGATCGCAGCCTGCTGGACCTTCTGGTCGCCAGAAGAGACCAGATAAAGGCCAACAGTAGCAGGGTGTCTGTCGTCAACCTTTCCCTATCGGTTTTCCTCCTGGCTACGTATTTCAAGGTTGGCGCAGATGTGAGCGTGCTCGGAATATCAATCAAGGACTCTGCCGGGGTGCCTGAATTCCTCCTTGCAACAAATGCCACGATGGCGCTGTACATATCGTCGCTACAAGGCAACGTGTCCATACTTGAGGGTGCAATCAGCCACTTAATTGGAAAGATCTTCCCTGCCGGGATGTCAAACGTTATGCGGGCTGCACTCCTGACTGAGGCTTCCATTGGCAAATATTACCCACTTAATATGCCTCATCTGCTGCTCACGGACTTTCATTGGCGCCTAGGCAAATTTCTTGCTTACTTCATGGTAGTCATTGCCTTGGTCGTAGCAATCATAATCATCGGCTTCAATGTAGCCTTGATGTTAAGTATCTGGAAGCAATCATCGATCGGGATTTATAGCAATCTTATTGTCATTTACGTGGCCATCTGCGGCATTTTCTCATTTTTGTTCATGTTTTTGACGAGGCTTCCGACCACCTTTACCGACTATTCGCTTTTGCATCAGATGCAAATTGCAGAGCAGTTGAACCCAAAGCATGCCGAGGAAATTAGAAGGAAGGCTTATCGGTCCTCCATCGAAGATCAGAGCGATCTGGAACAAAGAGGGTTCATCAAGCCGCGCTCACCCTACCAACGGAAATGAACGTCGTCCCGCACTACATCGCCGCAATCGGCCTTGCGATGGTCGCCAGCGCGGTCTGGCGCTACCGGCAGCGTGATATGGTCGGCATGGCGGCAAGCCTGAGAATTGCTGGCTCGGTGTTGTATGCGCCGCTGCGGTGACGTGACAGGAGCTCCCTAGATTGCTCGGCCAGTCTGGCGCTCTCGGCAATTGTTGCCCGAGTCTGGTCGATCAGATCTCGGTTACGCATGTCCAGCTGGCGGAGTTCGCTCAGTAAGCGATGTGTTTTTTCCGTTTCCATTGCCGTCATCCGATACTCGGCAGACAATTAGGGCGACTGCGACAGCGTCAGCGTCGCAGAATAGACACCCAGGCCAGCTTCGTCCTGCACCGACACGACCAGTGTGCGATCCTGCGCGACGACCGCCGTTTCCTCGCCAGCGATGTCGTGCAGAGCTTTTAGCGCTTCCTTCCGCGCGGCGCCGATGGTGGCCAGTTCCACCCAGGCGTCCCCGAGGCTTTGCCCATCCCAAACGACTTCGAACAGATAACGCGGCATTTCAGCATTGTAATTCCGACGGATCGGCCTGCATTTAAATTTGAGGGTCAGGGCAAGCCCGGCTACGTCCTCTTGCGGTGAAGGTCTTTCGGGCTGGTGTCCGGCGAATAGGTCAAGGTGATGCGCTTGCCGCCGCACACGGCGCATTTCATCCTTGGCCGGAGATCCCATTCCATAGCGGGAGCGTTAGGCCCGAACCGATTGCGGAGCGCTGGCAGATCGAGCTTTTGATGCCGATGGCAGTCGAGGCAGCCGCCCGTGACGGACATGCCCGCGTCGATCAGCCCCTGAAGCGTCCAGCCGTTACCCATGCCCAGTTATGTAGGCTGGTTGTGTCTCGGTTTGAAATTTGAGGCGGCGAAAGCCGTACTCGCAGCCTTCCCCAAACTCCTATATGCTCAGCGCTGCTATGGATCACAGGAAAACGACCCTTGAGCGCGCATTCGAACTCGCCAAGTCTGGCGTTTACGCCAATTTTGGTGAGGTGCGTACAAAGATCAAACGCGAAGGCTACGACATTCGTCAGATGATTGGTGGCTTGAGCCTTCGCAAGCAGATCAATCAAGTAATTCAAAGTGCGAGAGCGAATGCCGACTGTGGAGGGGGAACCTCAGAGGCAAGAGCCCGCTCGCCTGAGGGGGTCGAACGGGCTCCCGTGGGGGAGCGCCCCAGCGCGGCGGGTGAACCTCGTGCCGGAGACACACGCCGCGACACTTAACCGGGACACTGGTAGGAATCTTTTCCGCGCGATGCGACCGAAGTCGCACCCGCTGACGCTTTGGTCCCATGCTGAAACAAAAGGCCCGTTGCCTAGTTTGATCGTTGCCGCCGAGCATGAGGTCCCTTCGTTCGGCGGCAGTCGAGAGTAGTGACGGATGCCCGCCATTTCTGCCAGGAGTGACGGGCATCGTCTTGTAACCAGCATCCTTGCCCGGCCGCCGCTTCGCCCAGGAACAAAGCTTCCTCGCTCTCTGTTCAGATAAGGAATGAACGGAGCAGAGGTCGCAAATGAAGACCTATCGGGTGTGCGGGTCGTACCGTCAATGCCAACACTCCATGGGTGGCAGCGGAAACGGCTACAGGCAGTGAGGTCACGAACGTGCGCGGTGACGAACAGCGCTGGATCCGGGTCACGAATGACGCAGATGGGGTTGTTAACAGGTACGCGTTCAAGTGACCTGTGGATTGTCTGTTGACCCTGGCGAGCCGCTCCGAATGCAGTTTACCCATCAGGTGAAGCTGAGGCGGCCCGGCCTGCGTGCGGGGAGTCGCGGGGGACGACATGAGCGGGACAGGCCGGGCCTCATACCCCGTTGCGACCCGGGGCAGATGCACATTATGCGCCGCCTTCGCAGCGACTGACATTAACATTTTCTAAGGCTTAGCTAATAAAAGGCCTTTAGAAACCGCCATAACCAACGTGGACCTTCTTTTGCCGGCGCGAATGATCCGATGCGGAAGGCCAGCTACGCGCTCCGACGCTTGGAAAGCGCTCGGAGCAGGTCAGATTCGTCGGTGGTGCCGTCATCAAAAGTTTGGAAGAGTTCCCTAGCCAGATATTCCCGCTGTTCCCGGTCCTTCTTGGCTAGGCGTCGCTCGTCGCACAACCGGTTAAACACCCGCTGGAGCATGTCCAGATCAGCGGGCCCGTAGACGCGACTGCAACGCGCCAATGACATGAGCGTCGCCCTCGGCGAGGCATCTGCCATTATCTCACAGAACAGTCCCATTGTGGAACGGATTCAGGCCTCAGTTATTAAACAAAGGAGCGGTCGGTTCGTTCAGGAATGTAGCCGTCTCAGTCGCGACCTAAAAAGCCCATCGCTTACGCTCATTAGCTGCGATGGGCTTTTTGTTAGCTACGCCTAAAGTCTGGTGTCAGTCGCCGCAAGGTGGCCCATATTCCAGACCTGCCCCACTGCCCAACGGGGCAAAGTCCCGGCCTGCCTGCCCATCCCCCGACTCCAGCAGGCCGGGCACCTCATTTCTAGGCTGTACCCCGCGCCGCCCTTTCCAGCAAGCGCGACAGGTGCTGTTCGTGAAGCTCCTGCATGCTTTCGAGAAGTTCGAGGAATTCAACCGCCTTGGTGATGGGAGATTCGAGCCGTTCCAAACGGGCTATGTGCTCCCGCTGCTGGGCGATGTGTCGTCTACCCAGGCTAACATGCCCGCGCACCATGCGGATGTCATCGGCAAGAGCCATTGACGGTGACGGTATCACGCACGCGGCGTTCCTGCACTGATTCCGGCAAGCAAGCCCGCGGGAAGTGAGCGGGCTCCGAGGGGAGGTGCTTCCCCCGCGCGACGTAGCTTGCGGCCCAGCCATAACAGCCGCCAGAACACTCGCCGCGACGCCGGAACCGAGTGACGGTGGAAAGGTTCCATTAGCAATCGCTGAAACCAATATCGCATAGCCCTAATAAAATAGGCCCGCCCCCTGGGGATTGGAGCCAAGGGGTGGGCCTGCGGAGACAGGAGGCCCCGCCGGCAGCGCACCAGCAGACAGAGCGGAGAGCAATAGCGCTGCCGCGCACCAAACCTTGTTGAAAGCGAGGTGTTCCGCGATGCCGGAAATATTTCAAGCGGTCGCTAAACACTGGTGCGAAAACGCCAGCGATCGGGGATTCACGGCGAATCCGTTTCGATCTAGAATCTTGGCATGGAAACGGCTTTCGACGACATTTCCAGCGCCTTCAAGGAGCCTCGAACAGACGTCTGGGGTAAGGTCCGCGCCATCGCCCTCGATGCTGCCGGCAAGTTCTTTACCGGCGTTGCAATCGGCATGGGCTTCGCGATCGTTCACGCACTCGCGGGCTGACAAAACAACAATTGCTATCGCCCGCCACGACGCTATGGTTAACGCCGTCCGGGGTTTGGCTACCCCACTCCCGGACGACATCAGGCCCGGCGGCGCGTCCACCACTTCCCCCCCGAAGCAAGACGGCTGCCGGGTCGTTTACAGCCTCGCTAAGCGGCGCGCTACTGCACAGGCCATAGCCTTGGCTATGTAAGTTGCCTGCCTATTCAGATGCCAGAATGGAAAGAGAACAAGAGCCGTGGACGCTACAAGCCGTGGTGAGCTGTCTCATTTCAGGACGGCAAACGCTGGCACCGGTCTTGCATGAGAAAGCTTGCCGGCTGATCCCGGCCCCGGTCGCATTCCTCATCGGGTTGCAAACTCGTCGGGCTTGAGGTTGCGGGGCCTCGCCCGGCGGGTTTGCCATTATATTAGGCAATGCTTGTAAATACAGCAATTTAGGAAGATAATGCCTTTGCGAGGAACCGCCTTGAGGGAGGGTCCGATGCGATGGCCTTTGGTCGTTATCGCCCTGTTTGTTGGATTGGTCCTTTGGGACCACTTTG
This sequence comes from Mesorhizobium sp. WSM3879, assembly GCF_002294915.1. Lineage (NCBI taxonomy): Bacteria > Pseudomonadati > Pseudomonadota > Alphaproteobacteria > Hyphomicrobiales > Phyllobacteriaceae > Mesorhizobium > Mesorhizobium sp. WSM3879. Next base: position 189,373 of record NZ_NSFZ01000004.1, read on the forward strand.
CCAATGACAGCACCTACATTGCCGATGTCGAGCGAAGTCTCAGACAGGCCGCTGCGGATATGCCGGGTGGTGCCTAAACATATGCCAACTTTGGCCCGGCTTGAGCCTGCTTACCCGTTCGGTGAGCTGATCGGTCATCTAGCATAGAGGTAAAGAGCCCCGCCCGTCAGGTTGCCGCCAGCCGTATTAAACACTCGGATCGCGTTCACGGCGGACGTGCTAGCGACGAATTTGCTGTAGAGACCTTGCTGGTTCTGCGCGACCTTGTAGGCGCCGCTGACATTCGGAAAGATGCGGAGCGCGATGTCACGGGCTGCGGTTGCGGACACGGAGTGGGTTCCGATCGCGGTATTGTTCGTGACGGTGCCCGAAGACGTTATGTCGGCGTAGTCGCCCGAAGTGGAATAATAGGTCGAGCCGCCATCGATGCTGAATCTCACAGCCCTAAAGCCACTCACCGATGTCGTGAGCCCAATTCCGATAAGAACGAACTCTTGATAAGAGCCAAGGCTGGTAAAATCGACTTGTGCGACATCGCTGGAATAGGTCCAACTTCCGGCCAGGGCGAAGCCGGCCGAGCCGGTGCCAGGTCCGCTTGCGATCGTTACGGTAACTGCGCCGCCGGAGTTGGTCGCGACAACGCCAGAACCGACGAAATCGATTGATGTCATGGCTGACGTGAGCGTGGAACCCTCGTCCTTTGCGGTAATTGAAGATCCGGCAGTGAGGGCGCTGAAGTTGATTGCGGTCGAGTTCAGGGTGCCGCCGCGATTGGACGTGCATAGCCACAGGGTGTCGGCGTTGGCCGTTCCTTCCTCGACTGCGATCAGCGCGCCAGGATGCTCGTCATAGGTGTCATAGTTGGCCGAGCGCGCTGGCGAGGCGCCGACCACATAGATGCCGTTCTCCGAGGCGCTGGACTGATCTTTGACAAGCACGGTGTCGCCGGTAACCAGGCTCACGCCGTCGAGGGTGTCACCATTGTTCAGCGCAGTTGCTATGGTGATGTTGGCGGTGGTCGCCACGCGAACCCGGTCGCTCGGATCGGCGCTGCCACCTGTCGCCAGCGCCATTACGGCGCCGAAGAGGCCGGGAGAGTTGCCATCCGTATAGCCGGTGAACATTTGGCCAGGCTGAACAACGATCGTCGTGGCGGTCTCGGGAGAGGCGCCGTTGGTGCTCTTCAGGGTAACGGCGTAGCTCGTATCGCTATTGTGAAACTCGAACGGTCGCTTCACAGCCGGAACGATCAGCGTCCTTGCCGCAGCTAATGCGGCGCTCGGCTTGAACACCATGGCCGAGCGGTATTGCGTCGAGGTCAGCGTGACGTTTCCGGCGGAGAAGTCCACCGAATAGGTATCGGTCGTCGCGTTCGCCAACTGTGTCAGACCGTCATTACTGGTCTGCCATTGCCCATCGGCTTGGCCATCAGCGATAAGGCTCAGGTTCAGATCATTCGACATCGGCGACGGCCCCCATTTCCTTCTCTGCCAAGGCTATCTCGTGAGCCTGAGCCAGTGCCCGCTGGATGTCCGGAATGAGGCTTGCGCGGACGCCGAAGCCTTTTGTCAAAGGTCCGCCGCCTGTCTTGCCGATCGAAAAATTGAGCATCAGCGCGCCGTTATGTTCGTGTCGTCCAAGGCCTATGCGCAATTCGGTGTGAGCGTTCTTGGGGATCACGGCTACAGGGGTGATGTCGTCGTCACGCAGCGTGGTCGTCATACGGTGGGCCTCCATTCTTCATGTCGAGGGCGAACTTGTTATTGATGGCGACGGTATCGGTCATCAGGCGCTCGCTACCGCTTCAACGAGCGCATCGTATGCGGCCCGTGCTTTTTGCTTGGTTGTTTCGAGGTTGTCTCCGGGCGCCGCATAATAGTTCAGCGTGACATCGGAGCCGGGCCGGGTAACGGAAACCTGTTGGTTGTAACTGCCGCCGTTATCGAGCGAAGATAGATCGTTTCTGGCAATGTGCAGACGCTCTTCCTGGGTCACTGCACTGCCTCCAAAAGAGCGCGCTGCAGCTCTACCGCCTGTTCGAAGGATTGGTCGAAAAGGGTTGTTCTGGAATTCGGTGGACGTTCGGGATCACAGCCGAGCGGCTCGATATCGCGCGGCAGCGGTGACATTTCCCAAGGTTTCAGACCCAAGGCACGATGCAGGGCCTTGAAGTCGTTCGCCTGAAAAGCCTCGACTGCTGCCGGCGTGACCCTGCGCTTTGCGTTGCGGTTCCGTGGCGTGCGTTTCGTCGGCATGCCTAGCTCCTATAGCCAGCACCGGCAGGCCGCCCAGGACCGCCATGAAGGGGCTCCAGATCGAGGCCAAGCCTTGCCAGAGTGCGGATGCAGAGGGAACGCGCTGCGGTCTCATGTTTGAGGCCCGGATGGTCCTTCAAACCGGCCTTCGTGCGGATGACGGCGCCGTCAGCATCGATCTGTGCTTTCAGAGCCTCGGCTCGATCGAGCGCCTGGCAGGCAGTCACAAGGAACTCGATCCCGGCAGCATCTTCGATCTGGTATTGGCCGTTGACCGACTGCCACAAGGCCATGCCGTGCTGGCCGAGCGGCCTGGGTGGCGCGCCGGTCACGGGCGGGTTGTTGGCAACGAGTTGAAGGTTTTTTGCCACTAGGGTTTTACCTCGTGAATGTTTTGCTCAATTTCATGCGAAAAAAGCTGCCAGAGCGGTCCACGAGGTGTGCGCCCTGAATTGGTGATCGCCCCCCCAGGGGGTGCTTGGGTAAGGCCCTACAAGCTTGCGAACCTCACGGCAGACCTGCACGGCTTCGGCGAAGCTCAAATTGAATGTGCGCTTCAGGCGCTCATACGGTGAGCCGTCAACGCCGCGCCTATCGGCTTCGTGCTCCGCGAACCATGCGACTGCTTCGGCGATGTGTGCGCTGGTCATTGGCGCCTCATCTCCGCAGGCACCAGGGATTGCTCGGGCACGCCGTGCCAGCGTTGCACCGCTGCCCAGATCAAAAGGCTTTCGCGTTCATTGGGCAGGCGCCCTTCGGACTGGCGGAAGGTGCGGAGGTAGCCGCGCAGGGTGTTGACCAGTACCTCGACGCTTCCGTTCCAGTCCGGTCCGCGTCCGGTAATGTGCATGCTCTCGATCGTTGCTGGCTTTGTCATTGTGACGCGTCCTTTCCGTCTCTGCCTCTCTTGACCATGAGCTGCCACATGTCGTGGCCTTCGATCGGCGCGACGCCTTCGCCCACGTCCTTGATGGCTACCCAGGAACTGCCGCTATGAGAGACGACAGAGCCGCGCTTGTAGGAGCTGGCGCGCTGGTAGGTGCCCACGTATTTGATGCCGGTTGCCTCGATCTCGTTTATGCGATCTTCCAACTCGGCAATGCGCGCAGTCATCCAATGTTGAACGCCAAGATGTTCGCCCGCCACGTCCATCAGTAGTTCGATGGACACCTTAGCGGCGGCATCCACGTTGGCCTTCTGCATGGCTATGTTGGCTTGGTCGATGTGATATTCGACAAACGATGCGAAGGCCGTTGCGAGGGCTTTCTGATCACCGCGTTGACGAGCGCCAGTTGGATATGTCGGCCTGGGAAGGTTCTTGATCTCCCATGCCTTTTTCGGTCGTGGCGGCTTCGCAGTGTTCGGAGCAAGAGGTTTGGGGTTGAGATCGCCAAGTTCGATCGTAAAGCGGCTGTCGCGCTGCTTGCCGATCAACTCTTCGATGGCGCCGATCTCGCTATTCAAGCGAGCCTGCAAATTCACGTCCTGGTCGAGCGCATGCAGACGAGTGTTTGCCGCCAAAGCTTCTCGCTTCTCGGTGAGCAGCTTTTCCAGCCGCGTGAGCTCCGCGCCGACCCTCGCGAGATCGGCCGAGCGCTGATCGATCACCGGAGCTTTCGGTAGCCTTGCCATCCGGTCAAACCTCAGAGATGCGACATGCTTCGGGTCAAGTAGCCGTTCGTCAGCTTCCTGCCGGTGAAGCTATCGTTCGCCTTCGTGGGGCGGATGGTCGAAACCTTGCGCCAGAATTTTTGCGACAGAGGACCGACAGGCTTTAAACCGCGCACGAGATCGAATTTCGCCTCATAGGTCTCGCCGGCATATCGGCAGCGCTCACCTTCGCAGTAGGTGATTTTCGGGTGCCACTGTTCCGTCATGACTGTTTCCTTTCTTAGGTGCGTTCGTAGGGTTGGCGGACGAATGCCAGACGGTCGAGCATCTGCTCCGAGACGGCAGGCAGTCGCGAATGCGGTTTGAGGTCGAAGCGCGCCTGTCGGGCTTTGGCTGCGAAACCGGCGCCCTGCCTCAGAAGGCCTTCGAGATTGTCGAGCGCCTCGCCGACTGCCTGTCGATACGCTGCCAGCGGATCAGCCAATGTCGGGCCGATGCTCATCTCGAAAAGCCGGACTTCCTCGTCTCGTACAGCCCTGGCTTCCTTCTCGGCATCGAACAACGGCTGCAAGGTCGCGCCGATCTCATCAACGTCGCGCTGGCTGATCGTAGGCGGCTGGCCCAAGGGCTGATTGGCGAGGCGCCGGCCAGCTTCGATGTGTCGTGCCTGGGCTTCCTCGCGATCGGCGACGGCGCGCTGTAGAGCTTCCTCTGCCTTGGCGATCGAGGCGGGCCGTTCAGGGATGACAAGAAGCGTTTCGAAGTTGGGTCGCGATGTGGTCTTGAGACGAGCGAGCATTAAGGGGCTCCGAACAGTGGAATTCAAATCACACGCTGAATTTAACCCGGCAGCGATAGCCGTTACCGGAAACTCTGTTACGCGTATTTCTCTGCGAACTGACGGCACATCGCGGCGAAGGCTTCGCGAACCTTAACCGGGTCGTGTTCGTCTTGCGGATTGAGCCGATCGCTCTCGATCAAGGCATCTCGCATCGCCTTATCGATGGTGAAGCCTGAAGCGATTTCTTCGGCACGGCCGACTTCCTGGCGATGGGAGCCAACACGGCAGGCAGCGCTGCAAAATTTCGCGTCGGATCTCTTGCCGGCGAGACTGGCGCCGCATCGCCGGCAGCAATGCGAAGCCACATTGGCCGCCAGATGATCAATTTGGCTTTTTGCGCATTTTGGGTCCGCAAGCGGTCTAGGCTGATGCGCCTGGCTGTCTTCACCGCCCCCCGCACCCTCAACATTTGAATTGCAGACGGGTGCAAAAAGCTGCGGGGCCGGTCCGTTGAGCTTGGGAGAGAGCGCCTTCATGCCCGCCCCCTCCACTCATTCGGAACAATCTCGGCGCGCGTCGGTTGGCTCAATGAAGGGACTGCGAACCCACGGAACACGGGATAATGGTTGAACTTGTAGTTTTGGAGATGGCGACGGCGCGGCAACACGCGAAACGGGCGGAACTCTCCCTGAAGGAAGCGGAGGCAATGCTCGATGAGAATTGCGGGATCGCCGTAGCCATCGCGCTTTGCAATCGCATACGACACGGGCAAGCGCGAGCGAAAGCAGCTCGGCGCAGACTCAGGAAGATCAGCGACGCGGGAAGGTAGAGCGCCGGCATTGGCTCTGGGCTCAGCTTCCCTCCCAAGCCAAGCGACGCTGGTGACGATTGCCAACTTTTCCGGCTGGCGAAGGTCTAAGTTCTGTTTCTTTTTTTGTTTCTGTTCGGGTCTATGTTCTGGTCCGTGTTCTGTTCCTTCTCTGTCTCTGTATCTGTGTGTCGACACTCTCCCGACAGGCTCTCGACAGGCTCTCATCGGCCGGCCCTCATCAGTCTTGAGTTTGCCAGCGCCGAAGTGATGGGCTGCACGACGCTATCGCTATCGAACGGGTGATTTCCGGTGTTGTCTGGGTCCGGAGCGGGGAAGGTTTTTCTCCCCCACTCGGTCGCTAGGAAATCCGCCTCGGCAAGCTCTCTGATCTGATCGCTGTCGATGTTGGAGATGATTTTCATCGTCCCCTTGGCGTGGTCCTTGTTGGTCGGGATGTTGCCTTTGTGCTTGAACCACTTCTTGACATACGTCTCCTCAGTCCTGGGATCGTGCAGCACCAGGTCGGCGCCTATGACATTGGCGAGCGCCTCTCGATACTGCTGTGAAATCCAGCCTAGATCCGCCAGAGCGTATCCTTCTCGGATGCGGCAGCAGCCCGCGCTGGTCTGGTGCGGCGAAGAGATGAAGTAGAGGTGCAATTGCCGGCCGTCGCCGTTTAGCGACAGAAAGGCCGGCGAGGTCCAGATAGCTGGTGAGATAGGAGCAAAGTCGCGGCTCATTCGGCACCGCCTTTGCGGCGGCGCTGCTGCGCATGCCAACGACGATGATGCAGGCGGCATAGGCACCTAATGTTGAGCGCGTCCGCCGGATCGTCATGGTGACAATCGACCTTGGGATCTCCGCATTCTTCGCAGGGCCAGGGGACGATCTGCCCTTTCTTGATCGCCGCGGCGACGAGGTAATGAGCGCGTCGAGCGATTGGGTTCGACTGGTTCCATTTGCGCTGCGACCGCCATTTCGGGTCAAGCTGCCGTTGAGCGGTTCGCCGGGATTTGCTATGTTCCGAATTGTCATTTGATGCTGCCAGGCAAGATGACGTTTCGAAGGCGGTCGGCGTGATGTTAGGGCACGCCGCCGCTTTTTCGCTTTCAGGAGGCCTCAGCATGGGCGCCTCCCTGGTCCTCGGCCGCCGCCGGCCAATCGTCACGAAGACGGGCGAGGCGAAGGATCTTGCAGGCGTCGAGCGCGCTGACCCCATACTTGCGACGAAGGAACGGAATCACGGGCCGGCCGCACTGGGAGCGGTTCTCGCGAAGCCATTCGATCATCGGCTCCAGATGGCCGGCGTCGCTGGTGTGATCGGTGGTTTCGAAGGCCATTTACGCAGCCTCCTGGGTACGGGCTGCGATCCGTTCACGAATCCACTGATCGACTTCGGAGCGGACGAAGGCAATGCGCTTTTCGCCAAGCTGCACCGCCGGGGGGAACATCCCCTGGCGACGCATGATATTGATGGCGCCGCGAGACAGTGAAGTCAGCGCCGATGCCTGCTTTATGCTGATAAGGGGATGGTCTTCCATGTACCGTTCCTTTGATTGGAACGGCATTGTTGAAATTGCCGTCCCGGTTGAACGGCTCCCTTAGTAAGCAGGGTTTTGAGGGCGAAAAATCTCGCCTGGATTTTATTTTTTGGGGCGACCGCGTTTTTTTGAAGACTGCCCCAATGCTCGCTTGTCCTCGGGTCTTATGCGCGCTTCTAAGGCGGCAATGTAAAGGTCTGTCGAAGCCCAGGCGCAAAGCAAGGCCCCTTCCCTGTCCCCATTTGCCAAAGCTTCGAGCCCTTGCTCTGCAAAGTCGTGAGACGATCGCCAACTAAGTCGGCCGGCCGCCAAATCGTCCAGCGCACGACGCTCACCAGCCACATCGCCTACCCACCATCCGCCGTATTCTAGATTTTCGGCGCTGCGGGTTTTCTCAACCATCATAGTCAAGCGATCGAACAGCGGATCTCTATCCTCGATCATGAGAGATAGGCCTCCCATGCCGTCATCAACTCGCGCCGCTTCTCTAACGCCGTGTTGCGCCGGTACGCGGCCTCTGTCTTGTCGCGGATCGTGTGAGCCAGTGCGGCCTCTGCAACGTCACGCTCGAAGCTGGTGCAATCGCCGCACCAATCACGGAAAGAGCTGCGAAGACCGTGAAGGGTCGCCGCCTTGTCGGGAGAGGCAAGCCGCAGCGCCTTGATCATCGCCGTATCAGAGATAGGACGATCCTCAACGCCGCCGCCGAAAAGGAGGTCAGACGTTGCACGCTGCCGCATGATTTCGACAAGGGCAAGTGCGCGGTCGGTGAGCGGGACAACATGTTCCTTTCCAGCCTTCATGCGCTCGGCCGGAATGGTCCAGGTTTTCGCCTTCGTGTCGATCTCGGGGAACTTGGCGCCGCGAACCTCGCCGGAGCGGGTCGCGGTCAGGGCCAGAAACTCGACTGCCCGCGCAGCTGTGCCGGTAGACTGGCGCAGCTTCGCCATCATTTTTGGCGTGTCAGCATATGCCAGCGCCGCATGGTGGCCCCGTGACAGCTTTTGACGCTTCGGCATCACCTTATCCAGCAACCCGCGCCAGCGCGCCGGATTGCCGGCTGTGCGCCACCCGTGGGCAATGCCGTAGTCGATGACAGCCTGAATACGCGAACGAAGTCTGTCGGCCGTCTCCGGCCGTTTCTGCCAATGCGGTAACAGACATTCCTTGACATCGCCGAGCGCGATATCGGCGACAGGCAGGGCATGGAGCGGCTGCGCATATTCGCGCAGGGTCATTTCCCACTGCGCCTTATGCTTCGAGTTCTTCCAGTCCCCTGCCCTCGCCTTCAAAAGCTCACCCATGCAGTGTTCAAAGGTGATGACGCGAGGAACGGGTTTGGTTTCAACCCGAAGCTCTTCGCCGCGCGCAAGGCGCTGCCGCAATGCGTCGGCCTTCTCGCGGGCCAGAGCGAGCGAAACAGGCGCTGTTCCCTGCCCATAGCCGCCCAGGCCAAGTTCGGTTCGCTTCCCATCGCGTTTATAGATAAAAAACCATTGACGGCTGCCGCCCTTCCTGACGCGCAGGAATAAGCCGTCCCCGTCGCTGTAAATGCCGGTCTTATCGATCCGCTTTAGACCGGCTTCCGAGAGCTTGTGCCGAGCCATTTCCGAGTCCCGTTGCCATAACCGCAAACGTGACTTTATTGATTTTATCGTGATTTACAACGGGTTAAGAGCAGCAAAATCACCAAAAACGGCGGAGTGGCGGGCACTCCCTCCGCCACATTCCCAACCCCATCGGCATATCATCTCCTGCGCGGCGACCGTTTCGCTGTGGACGGCCATCTGCGCCAATCCTGCTTTGCGTTATTGGTCCGGCGAGCCTTGGGTGCGTCCCGTGCCCATCCGATTGTCCTGCAAGATCCTGCCGAAGGAACGAGATGCCTGTTTTCGCGTTGTGCGCCATGTCTCTCGAAGACCACATCAGCATGGCGCAGCGTCATGTTCGACATGGCGAGCGGCACATCGCGCGTCAGCACGAGCGGATTGCCCGCTTGAGAACCAACAGGCTGCCGACAGTGGATGCGTTGAGGTTCCTGAGCCTGTTGGAAGAGGTTCATGCTTTGCAGCGGGAGCACCTGTCCCGACTGTTGTCGAAATCGGTCGGATCCAAAGCAGTCTCGGAGCTTTCGGCGAAGACGCAGGTGGCAAAGGGCGGGAGAGACGCGATTTCCATTCCGGACCCCATCGTCCGGCTCGCGCTGGAGCTCGAACAAGAGCTTAACAACGTCAAATTGAAGTGGCTGACCGCCAAGCCTCCGAAGGGCAAGCTTCACTAGCTGGCTACGGCAGGTTGGCGGCTCTGCCGCATCCTTTCGTGCGCTGAGGCCCCTTTAGGCTGCTTTGGCATCATCTTCTTGATATGTACCGGCCATATCAGCACAAGCGTATATTTATCGGCAGCCGGTGCTGTGTCTCGCCCCCGAGCCCACCGGTCAGGCCCGGCGTTTGCTGGCCTACCCCGCCAGCCTGCTGGGCCGCCCCGCGTCAGGGCACATGGCGTCCAAGGTTTCTTGTCCGGACCGATCTCAGGAGCGCACCAGACTCATGACCTCACGGGTCGGCGGCTTGCGCCCCTCAGCCGCACGTTGCCGGGCGGGGGCGGACACACCGCTGGCGGACAGCCGACACAAAGCGGCGGTACGCCGGCAAAATTCTATTAGCTTTAACTAATTGTAGACCCGCGCTGTCCTATTCTGGGACAGCGCGGGTAGCGCCCACTCCCGCGCCGGCGGCTCCGGCAGGCCCAGCACCCCCCGCCCTCTGTCGGGGCCGCCACCTGGCTTGTTTTATACCAGCAATGGTTGAATCAACCGTTACCACACGTGCCTACCAACGAGCTTTCGTGATCATTAAATTTTGATGGATCGGAGGAATTCCCATCTCACCAGAACTGATCTAGTCTTGCAGGTCGAAGAAATCGCGGGTGGCAACCTATGGAAGCGATGTTCGATGACCTTGCGGCTGCTGTCAGGCAGCCCCGAGCAGATATTTATACGGCTGTGCGCGCGTTCGCCCTGGACTTCGCCAGCAAGCTCTTTTTAGGAGTCGCCGTGGGGGTTGGCATCGGTATCGGGCTAGCTATCGCTCGCTAAGTCACCAGGAAAGTACCGGCGGCTGCGCAAGGTCCGCGTGGCTCGCCCTGCTATCCGCTTGCTGTAGTATACCGCGATCGGTGTAGGGTCACCCACTATATTGGCAATAGCCTCCAATCTGACGCGAACTTACCATTGGACGTTTTCGGGCGCCGTGGGGAGTTCCAATGCGCATGATTCTCGCTCTGGCCGCGCTCACGGCCTGTTTCTCCGTATGGGATCATCTTGCAAACCACGGAACCTATAGCGCTACCCTGCAGCGAAACATTTTTGGTAAAGTGCTTTCGGGCTAACGGCCTTCCCACCGGGGCCGGTTTCCATCGTCAGGCACGTCGACACAGTTTTTATGTTCGCTTGCTCAGTTAAATGCTCTGCGCCCTTTCGCGTTAATCCAAGCAGCAGTCGGCCCGACAATTCCGCCGGAAGGTCGAAAAATACATCATAGACCATCCATTGGTCACACGGATCCGGCAAGCAGGTAAACCTCATCGCTGACGGTTCTTCGTTTTAGTATTCCCACGCAAATCTGTTCGGCGGCTGAGCCTGCGAAACCGGGCAGGATTGTGCTCCAGCACTTTCAAGGAACAATAGTGCTGCCCGACGAGGAGAAAAAGAGGCTCTACAGTCCCTGCTGTATACGACGCAAGTCTGACAGGCTGCTTGACAGTTCTTCGGCAGCGGAGATCGTTTCATCGCGGAACCCCCGGAACAAAGGCAGTAGCGCAGTCGCCGAAGCCCGAGATTGGCCTGAGCCCAAGGCTGGCCCGACCGGGCCGGCACCCATGTCACAAGCGCGTGCGTTTGGTTGATTTCTCAGACAGAATATGCTGCTTGTCGCGCCCATGAAAAAGCTCTGCCTGATGGTTCTGGCGCCTCTGGCGCTGGCCTGGCCGGCCAAGGCGATGGACAACGCACTTCGTGCCGGCCTGCTGAAACTCGATCCGCAGACTCGTCTCGAACAGCGTTGCGACGCCGAGGTGCTCGACCGGATCAGCCACGACGATCGCAAATTCAAGGCCGACCGTGTGGTGGCCTATGCCTTCGCCACGCCCCAGATGAGCGCCGACGCGATCAGGAGCCCCGGCGCCGCCTTTCGCAGCAAGGGTCAATGGTTCCGGCTGAAGTTCAAGTGCCAGACCGCGCCCGACCATATGCAGGTGCTGCAGTTGCTCTACAAGATCGGTGACGAGATCCCGGAAACCGACTGGGCAAAATACAACCTTTACGATTGACCGACTGCCGCGGTCGGCTGCGCGCAAACCGGCCTTTCGAGTGCAAACTCATTTGAACCCAATGGAACCAGACGAGCGGCAACCGCTTGTTTCGTGAGTTCTCTTGACGTGCAGGAACCATGCACGTAGAGCAATTCCAGGAAAAGCGCGCAGCTGTTTTTCCCGCTGGAATTGCGTGAAAACAAAGACTTAGAACGCGATCGCATCAAACGGTGAATCGCTCCGGCGTTAGAACATTCGAAGATCGACATTCCGCAAACAGGAAGGCTCCAGACGATGGATATTTTCAGCGCCGCAAGCCTGACTGCCCTTGTCCAGGTCATCGCGATCGACCTGGTGCTTGCGGGCGACAATGCCATCGTCATTGGACTGGCGGCCGCCGGCCTGCCGACGGAGCAGCGCAAAAAAGCCATTCTGATCGGCGTGGTGGCAGCGACGGTGCTGCGCATCCTGTTCGCGGCGGTTACCGTCAAGCTGCTTGCCATCGTCGGACTGTTGCTCGCCGGTGGCATCCTGCTGTTATGGGTATGCTGGAAGATGTATCGCGAGCTTCGCACCTCCCATGCCGACGAGCACGAGGCGACGGAGGCGCTCGCCAATTCCGATCTCGACAGCGACAAGGCGGTTGCCGGCAAGGCGCCGCGCAAGACGCTTGGGCAGGCGGCGCTGCAGATCGTCGTCGCAGACGTGTCGATGTCGCTGGACAACGTGCTGGCCGTCGCCGGCGCCGCGCGTGATCATTTCTGGGTGCTGATCGTCGGCCTCGTGCTGTCGATCGGCTTGATGGGCCTTGCCGCCAGCTTCATTGCGCGGCTGCTGCACCGTTACCGTTGGATTGCCTATATCGGCCTGCTGATCATCCTCTATGTCGCGCTCGACATGGTCTACAGGGGCGCGATGGAAATCTGGCCGCATGTCAACAACGCGGTGAGCTGACTGCCGCCACCTGACGCGGGTTGGGCCGGCCGGTGATCTGGGTCCTGGCATTGCGTTTTGCCGCAGCAAGGACCAGCCCATACCAATGCAGCAATTAGTGTGGTATGGCGCCGCCGATCCCGAAAAACCTGGAAAAGCTTATGTCTGCCCCTCGTGTCAGTTTCGTCAGCCTTGGATGCCCGAAGGCGCTCGTCGATTCCGAGCGCATCATCACGCGGCTCCGCGCTGAAGGCTACGAGATCGCCCGCAAGCATGATGGCGCCGACCTCGTTGTCGTCAACACATGCGGCTTTCTCGACTCCGCGCGCGACGAGTCGCTCGACGCGATCGGCTCCGCCCTTTCCGAAAACGGTCGCGTCATCGTCACCGGCTGCCTCGGCGCCGAGCCGGAAGTCATTCGCGAGAAGCATCCCAATGTGCTGGCGATCACCGGCCCGCAGGCCTATGAGAGCGTGATGGCGGCGGTGCATGAGGCGGCTCCCCCCAGTCATGATCCCTACATCGATCTTCTGCCGCCCCAGGGCGTGAAGCTGACGCCGCGGCATTACGCCTATCTGAAGATTTCCGAAGGCTGCAACAATCGCTGCACCTTCTGCATCATCCCGGCGCTGCGCGGCGACCTCGTGTCGCGCCCGGCGGCCGACGTGTTGCGCGAGGCCGAAAAGCTCGCCAAGGCCGGCGTCAAGGAGATCCTCGTCATCTCGCAGGACACCAGCGCCTATGGCATCGACATCAAATACCAGACGAGCATGTTCGGCGACCGCGAGGTGCGAGCGAAGTTCCTCGACCTTGCAGAGGAGCTCGGCAAGCTCGGCATCTGGGTTCGCATGCACTATGTGTACCCCTACCCGCATGTTGCCGACGTCATTCCGCTGATGGCCGAGGGAAAGATCCTTCCCTATCTGGACATCCCCTTCCAGCACGCCTCGCCGCAGGTGCTGAAGAACATGCGCCGTCCCGCTCATGGCGAAAAGACGCTGGAGCGGATCCGCGGTTGGCGCGAGGTCTGCCCGGATCTCGCCATCCGCTCCACCTTCATCGTCGGTTTCCCCGGCGAGACGGAAGACGACTTCCAGATGCTGCTCGACTGGCTGGACGAGGCGAAGATCGATCGCGCCGGCTGCTTCAAATATGAGCCGGTCAAGGGCGCGCGCTCCAACGACCTCGGCCTGGAACAAGTGCCGCATGAGATCAAGGAAGCCCGCTGGCACCGCTTCATGCAGCGCCAGCAGAAGATCTCGGCGACGCAACTGGCCAGGAAGGTCGGCAAGCGGCTGCCGGTGCTGATCGACGAGGCGCATGGCACCTCGGCCAAGGGCCGCACCCAATATGACGCCCCCGAGATCGACGGCTCCGTGCATATCCAGTCGCGCCGGCCGCTGCGCGCCGGCGAGATCGTCACGGTCAAGGTCGAGCGCGCCGACGCCTACGATCTCTACGGCTCGGCCGTTTGACAAGCGGATTGGCTGAAAATGAAAGGGCGCCGGTGGGGCGCCCTTTTTGTTTTGATGCCACGCTGCTGTTTACTGCGGCAGCTTGTCGTCGATGCCCTTGACGTAAAAATTCATGCCGAGCAGCGTGGCGTCGTCGGCGACCTCGCCGTCCTTCAGCCAGGGCGAGCCGTCCTGCTTCGCCACCGGGCCGGTGAAGGGGTTCCAGCCGTCGGCGATCTTCTTGGTGGTCGCCTCCGCCATTGCCTTCACGTCGTCAGGCATGTTGGTGAAGGGCGCGAGCTTGACGGCGCCATCCTTGATGCCAAGCCACACATTGTCCGGCTTCCAGGTGCCGTCGAGGGCAGCCTGCACGCGGCTGATGTAATATGGGCCCCACTCGTCGGTGAGCGAGGTCAGCTGCGCGTTCGGCGCGAATTTGATCATGTCCGACGACTGGCCGAACCCATGCAGCTTCCGCTCCTCGGCGACCTGCAGGGGGGCGGTCGAGTCGGTGTGCTGGACGATGATGTCGGCGCCCTGGTCGAACAGCGCCTTGGCGGCGTCGGCTTCCTTGCCCGGATCGAACCAGGTATTGACCCACACGATCTTCACCTTGAAGTTCGGATTGATCGACTGCGCGCCGAGCATGAAGGAGTTGATGCCCATCACCACTTCCGGGATCGGGAAGGAGACGATATAGCCGGCAAGACCCTTCTTCGATTCCTTGGCCGCGATCTGGCCGAGCACATAGCGGCCTTCATAGAAGCGCGCGTTGTAAATGCCGAGATTGTCGCCGGTCTTGTAGCCGGTTGCGTGCTCGAACATCACCTTCGGGAACTTCTTGGCGACCTTAACCTCGGCGTCCATGAAGCCGAACGATGTGCCGAAGATGATCTTGCATTTCTCCCGCGCCAGGCGCTCAAAGGCGCGGTCGGCGTCCGGGCCTTCCGAGACGTTCTCGAGATAGGCGGTCTCGACCTTGTCGCCGAGCGCTTTCTCCACCTCGAGGCGACCCTGGTCGTGCTGATAGGAATAGCCGAAGTCGCCGATCGGCCCCGTGTAAACCCAGCAGGCCTTCAGCTTGTCGGCCGCCTCGGCGGTTGCCGCCAGCGACAGGGCCGCGGCCGTGGTCATCAGCGCAATAAGCAGTTTCTTCATCGTGTTACCTCTCTGAGTTAAGCCTTGGAGCTTCCCGTCTTTTTGTTGTCGTCAACGATCCGGAACAAATGGCTGCCCCAACGAAGCCGGCGTGTTCATCATCGTCAGCCGCTTGTTCCGCGAGATTAGAACGAGAACCACGATGGTTGCCAGATAGGGCAGCGAAGAAAGAAACTGCGAGGGCACAGGAATGCCGAAAGCCTGTGCATGAAGCTGGCCGATCCACACCGCGCCGAAGATGTAAGCGCCGGCCAGCACCCGCCACGGACGCCAGGACGCAAAGACCACCAGCGCCAGCGCGATCCAGCCGCGTCCCGCGCTCATGTTCTCGACCCATTGCGGCGTGTAGACGAGCGACAGGTGGCCGCCGGCAAGCCCGGCGCAAGCGCCGCCGAAGATCACGGCGAGGTAACGGTAGCGGATGACCTTGATGCCGAGCGCATGCGCCGACACGTGGCTGTCGCCGATCGAGCGCAGCGTCAGGCCAGTGCGCGTCCTGAACAGAAACCACATCACGGCGGCGGTGAGCCCGATCGAGACGTAGAACAACGGATCCTGGCCGAAGATCAGCTTGCCGACGACCGGTATCGAGCTCAGGCCGGGGATGTCGAGGTTCGGCAGCCTGACGCCAGGCTGGCCGACGAAGCTGGTGCCGATCATGCCGGAGAGGCCAAGCCCGAGCAGCGTAAGCGACAGGCCGGTCGCCACCTGGTTGGTCGCCAGGGAAAGCGTCATGACGGCGAAGAGCAGCGAAAACAGCGCGCCGACGACGATTGCGGCAAGCAGCCCGATCCAGGGAGATCCGGTAAGATAGCCCGCGCCGAAGCCGCCGACGGCGCCCATGATCATCATGCCCTCGACGCCGAGGTTGAGCACGCCGGAGCGTTCCACCACCAGCTCGCCGATCGCCGCGATCAAGAGCGGCGTCGCCGCGGTCGCGATGGTCAAAAGGATGTTGACGGTGATGTCCATCAGCGTGCCTCCTCCAGCTTGGGCGCGGCCTCGAGTTGTGGCGCGGCAAAGCCGATCAGACGAATGCGATAATGAATGAGCGTGTCGCAGCCGAGCACGAAGAACAAAAGCATGCCCTGGAACACGCGCGCCACCTTGTCGGAGATGCCGAGCGCGCTCTGCACCGCCTCTCCGCCGAGATAGGTCAGCGCCAGCACCAGGCCTGCCGCGACGATGCCGAGCGGATTGAGCCGCCCGAGGAAGGCGACGATGATGGCGGTGAAGCCATAGCCGGGCGAGATCACCGGCTGTAGCTGGCCGATGGCGCCTGAGACTTCCGAGATACCGGCAAGGCCAGCCAATGCACCGGACAGCAGGAAAGTAAAGAAGACCATCTTGCTGAGGCCGAAGCCGGCGAAGCGCCCTGCCCTCGGGCTCGAGCCCAGCACGCGGACCTCGAAACCTTTCAGCATGCGGCTCATCATCAGCCAGACCGTGACAGCGGCGACCAGCGCGAAGACGAAGCCCCAATTGGCGCGGCCGGCATCCGGCATCAATTCCGGCAGGACGGCCGAGTCGCCGAACTGGATGGTCTGCGGGAAGCCGTGGCCCTGCGGGTCGCGCCACGGTCCGCGCACCAGCCAGTCGAGGAAAAGCTGCGCCACATAGACCAGCATCAGGCTGGTCAGGATCTCGTTGGTGCTGAAGCGGGTTTTCAGCAGCGCCGGGATGGCCGCATAGAGGGCGCCGCCGACCATGCCCAGCAAGAGCATCAGCGGCAGCACCAGCGGACCTTCGAATTCGGGGAACAGCACCGGGATGATCGAGCCGAAGATGCCGCCCAGAATGAACTGGCCTTCGGCGCCGATGTTCCAGATGTTGGCCTTGTAGCAAACCGACAGGCCGACGGCGATCAGGATCAGCGGCGCCGCCTTGATGGCCAGTTCATGCAGCTGCCAGACCTCGCTGATCGGCTGAACAAAGTAGACCTTGAACGCATTGAGCGGATTGACGCCGAGCAACGCGAACATGATGGCGCCGGCAATCATCGTCAGCGCGAAGGCGATGAAGGGCGAGAGCACCGAAAACAGCGCCGAGCGCTGCGGGCGTTTGACCAGTTCGAGGCGCATCATGCCGTCTCCATCCTGTGTTCGGCGTGGCCGGGCTCGGCCCCGCCCATCAACAGGCCAATCCTCTCGAAGGTGGCTTCGGCGATCGGCAGCGGCGCGGACAATTCGCCGTTGTGCATGACCGCGATCGCGTCCGATAGCTCGAACAATTCGTCGAGGTCCTGGCTGATGACCAGAACCGCCGAGCCGCTGCGGGCAAGCTCGATCAGCGCCTGGCGGATATGGGCGGCGGCACCGGCGTCGACGCCCCAGGTCGGCTGGTTGACGACCATCACGCTCGGCTTGCGGTCGAGCTCGCGGCCGACGATGAACTTCTGCAGATTGCCGCCGGACAGCGCCGCGGCCTCCGGATCGGGAGCGCTCTTGCGCACGTCCATCGCGGCAATGATGCGCTGGGCGGCACTGTAGACGGAACCGTTCCTGACCATGCCGCCGGAGCCGACGAAGGACTTGCCGTCGGTGGCATGGCGCGACAGCAAAAGGTTCTCCGAAAGCTTCATCCGCGGCGCCGCGCCGTGACCGAGCCGTTCCTCCGGCACAAAGGCGGCGCCCATCAGCCGCCGGCCGGTGATCGACA
Organism: Mesorhizobium sp. WSM3879; assembly: GCF_002294915.1. Classification (NCBI taxonomy): domain Bacteria; kingdom Pseudomonadati; phylum Pseudomonadota; class Alphaproteobacteria; order Hyphomicrobiales; family Phyllobacteriaceae; genus Mesorhizobium; species Mesorhizobium sp. WSM3879. Next base: position 206,886 of record NZ_NSFZ01000004.1, read on the forward strand.
CGCCGCCCGCATCCTTGCCGCGGATGCGCACGGAACCGGGATCCTGCTGCAGCACCTCGCCGGAGACGGATTCGAAAAACTCGCCCTGGCCGTTGCCTGCGACACCGGCGATGCCGATCACCTCGCCGGCGCGTACCGAAAGATTGATGTTCTTGAGCGGAATGGCGAACGGCGTCGCGGGCTTGCGGGTAAGCCCGCGGATCTCCAGCAATGCCGGCGCGGTCTCGATGCCCTTGGCCGGCGCGCGCACCACTGCCTTGACCTCATTGCCGACCATCATGCGGGCTAGCGACGCGGCCGTCTCCTGGCGCGGGTTGCAGTGGCCGACGACCTTGCCGTGGCGCAGCACCGTGGCGCGATCGCAGATGCGTTTGACCTCTTCCAGCCGGTGCGAGATGTAAAGGATCGACTTGCCTTCGGCGCGAAGCCGCTCCAGCGTTTCGAACAGCTTGTCGGCTTCCTGAGGCGTCAGCACCGAAGTCGGCTCGTCGAGGATGATGAGTTGGGGCGTCTGTAAGAGGCAACGGATGATCTCGATGCGCTGGCGCTCGCCAACGGAAAGATCGCCGACCAGCGATTCCGGATCGAGCGGCAGGCCGTAGCTGTAGGAGAGCGCCCGCGCCTTCGCGGCAATCGCGCTGATCGGCGAGCCGTCGTTCAGCGAAAGCGCGATGTTCTCGGCCGCCGTCAGCGCTTCGAACAGCGAGAAATGCTGGAAGACCATGCCGATGCCAAGCTTCTTGGCGAGGCCGGGGCTGGTGATCCTGACGGCTTGGCCGTTCCAGAAAATTTCACCCGAATTCGGTTCCAGCGAGCCGAACAGCATCTTCACCAGCGTCGACTTGCCGGCGCCGTTCTCGCCGAGCAGGGCGTGGATCTCGCCCTTCGCGATGTTGAGGTCGATATGGTTGCACGCCGTCAGCGTGCCGAAAATCTTCGTAAGGCCACGAACCTCCAGCAGGTTCGCCCTGTCATGATTTGCACTCACAGTGCCTCCCATCCAGTTACCCGGATATGTTCTGTGTTCCCGCTGGTATTTATGCGCGGCCGGCTTCGGTCGGAAAGCGGCACGCAACTTGAAAGAGCTTCAAGAATTCCAGCGGAAACTCAAGGGGTAAGATAGGCCTGTTCAGGGCAAGAGGGAAACCGGTAAGCTTGTCGGGGAAACCACTGCCTTGAGGCGCGGCAAGGCGCTGAAAAACAAGGCAGGCGGGTTAGGGGATGAGGATGGTTGTGCCCATCGTCTTGCGGCCCTCGAGATCGGACTGCGCTTGTGCCGCGTCCTTCAGCGCGTAGCGCTGGTTGATCTTAACCTCGACGGCGCCGCTCAGCACTACCTCGAACAGCGCTTGCGCCGAGGCCACAAGGTCCTCGCGTTTGGCGTTGTAGACGAAGATTGTCGGGCGGGTCGCATAGAGCGAGCCTTTCTGCGCCAGAAGCGACATCGGGAAAGGCGGGATCGGCCCGGACGACTGGCCGAAGCTGACAAACATGCCAAGCGGCCTCAGGCAGTCGAGCGAAGCGGGAAAAGTGTCGTTGCCGACGGAATCATAGACGACGTCGCACTTTTTGCCGCCGGTGATGGCGGCGACGCCGGCGACGAAATCCTGCTCCTTGTAATTGATGACATGGTCGAAGCCATGTGCCTTGGCGAGCTCGACCTTGTCGACGGAGCTCGCCGTGCCGATCACCGTCGCGCCGAGATGCTTTGCCCATTGGCCCAGGATCAGGCCGACACCGCCGGCCGCGGCATGGTAGAGGATCGTGTCGCCCGCCTTCACCTTATAGGTGCGGCGCAGCAGATATTCGGCCGTCATGCCTTTCAGCATCATGGCCGCCGCCTGCTCGTCGCTGATGCCGTCCGGCACCTTGACCACGCGGTCGGCGGCGATCACGCGTTCTTCCGAATAGGCGCCGACATTGACGGCATAGGCGATGCGATCACCGGGCCTCAGCCAGTCGACGCCGACGCCAACGGCCAGCACCACACCCGCCGCTTCGCCGCCCGGAATCAGCGGAAACCCGCCCGGCGGCGGGTAGAGGCCCGAGCGATGGTAGACGTCGATGAAGTTGAGGCCGATCGCGGTATGCCTGATCAGAATCTGCCCGGCGCCCGGCTGGCCGGGATCCGAATCCTCATAGGTCAGGACCTCGGGGCCGCCATGGGCGTGAATGCGGATCGCTTTGGACATTGCTCAACTTTCTCGGAAAAGGACGGAAGCTGGATATCGAGTCAGGATTTCCTGGCGCCAAGATTGGGGAACATCTGCATGATGCCCCCGATGCAGGCGAGATAGAGGCCGGTTACCGTAATGCCGGCCTTGGTGAAGATACTGACCTGCTCGCTCAGAACCCCGATCTTGTCATAGAACGAGGCAAGTGCGGCCTGTGCCAATGCAAGCGCGCCGAAGGCGCACCATAACAGCGTCATGCCGAGATTGGCCGGCCTGAGCCGCACCACCCGTACCGGGTGGATGAAGTTGATCGGCAGGAAGGTGAGAATACCGGCGACCACGACCACGGCGAAGGAAACCCACTGCCCCGGCTCGATGACAAAGAGCGTGAACACCACCATGTTCCAGACGACCGGGAACCCCTTGAAGAAGTTCTCCTTCGTCTTCATGCCGGTGTCGGCGTAGTAGATCGCGCTGGAGACGACGATGATCGCCGCCGACAGGAACGACAGGTTCTCGCCCATCAAGCCGCGCTGGTAGAGCGCGAAGGCCGGAATAAGCACGTAGGTCACGTAGTCGATGATGTTGTCGAGCAGCTCGCCCGACCATGTCGGCAGGATCTCCTTGACTTCGAGTTTCCTGGCGATCGGGCCGTCGATGCCGTCGACGAAGAGCGCCAGCCCCAGCCACCAGAACATTGCCGTCCAGCGTCCCTCGCTCGCCGCCACCAGCGAGAGGAAGGCGAGGAACGAGCCGGACGCAGTCAGCAGGTGCACGGAGAACGCCCGCGCCTGCGGCCACGTCACTTTCTTCTTCGGCCGCGGAATCCGCTCCGCGATTTTCTTGGCCGCATTCCGGGCCGCTGTGTTCTTGCTCACGGGCCTCGCCAATCCAGCTTACATATCTCGGCCGAACGGCCGGCGAAATTCCAATTGCGGCCGAAGGCGCGCATCTTGCTCTTGTCGGACTTCGCCACGATGATTTCCGGTGCGATCCAGTATTCGGAATTGGTAATGACGGTGTCTTTATCGCGGTCCTTGCCGGGTATCGGCGTCACCGCGCCGTCGATAATCCGCGGTATCTGGAAAACGCGCGTCCTGTCACGCGTCTCATAGGTGATCGGCACCTGTTCCACGCCAAGGAAGTTTCCAACCAGAATCGACAGCAGCGAAGTGGTCCCGCCCGCCTTGCCGGTGAAGATTTTTGTCAGGGCTTTCACGGCATAGATGGAGGCGCGCTTGTCGATGAACAGGCCGGCGCTCCAGTTGCCGCGGCTCATATAGCCCGGGATTTCCATGACCAGACCAAGATTAAGGCCGGAAAGATCAACCTCGCCGAAATGGCCGGCGTCGATGCGGAACCCGGCCCACGTCTGGCAATAGCCTTCGGTCGGCGGATGGCTGCCGAGCGACAGAACGCAGGGGCAGAAAACCGTGCAATTGCAGGAGAGTACCAGCTCTCCCTTCATCGCCCAGCTCTGATCGGCCATCGAATTCTCCCTCACGCGGAAACTAATAGCAGGGCGGCGGCCCACACAAGCAGTATCGCACCGGAAACCTGGCTGGCCACCCTGCCCGCGGTCTGTTTTTCGATCAAAGCGAACAGGCTGATCAGCGCCATCCAGAAGATGTTCATCGCGCCCACGGCGAACATGACCAGCATCAGCGCCCAGCAACAGCCGAGACACCAGACGCCCTGCTCCACTCCCAGGCGAAAGACACGCCCCGGCTTCGCGCTCCAGTTGGCAAACAGGATCGAGAACGGGTTGCGGCATCTCTTGAGGCACGCCTGCTTTAAGCCGCTGAACTGATAGAGGCCGGCGATCGCCAAGGCGACGGCCCCGGCAATCCCGACGACGGGATCGAGCACCTGTCCCGCGGCGGCAAAGCCATAGACCGTGAGCGTCAGCGCGGCGAAGGCCACTGAGGCGGCAAGCCAGGTCGCGAGGTATCCCATCACCAGAACCAGCGGATGGACGACGGGCTCGCCCTTGATCCGGGCGGTATCGGCAATCTCGCAATAGGTGCGGATCATCGGCGCCGCCGAGGGCAGCATCGTCGCCACCGCCATTATGAACCACATCAGGACGAGCGCCGACGCCCCCAACGAGCCTGAAAGCGGCGCCGGCGCAAGGCACAACGCGAAGAACCGGCCGAGGAAATCCGGCAGCGGCAATGGCGGCAGGTTCTTGAGCAGCGCATCGCCCGGAGCGCCGCCGGCAACGCGGCTTTCGGCGCCGCGAATAGCCATGGCAGCGAGGATCCACCAGGCAAGCACGACGCCCGCCCCGATAGTGAGCATCACGGCAAGGCGGGGGCTGCGCGCCAGTCCCGCCGTGGCGCGGCCGGCGCGGTCGAGATGGCGGAAATCGTGCTCCTGGGCGCTCATGCCAATCGAATGGGCCGAATCGCCGCGTTGATCAAGCCCGCCGATCTGCCCTATACCGCATGCAGGCCGACGGGCCGCCATCAACATGGAAGCCTGGTGTGGAGCAGAGTGACAAAGCCCGCATATTGATCGCCGGCAGCGGCCCGGCCGGCCTGATCGCGGCACTCGGCTTTGCCGAGGCAGGCTTTGCCGTGACGTTGGCTGGCCCCGAGGCCGCCGGCGGCGATGGCCGCACCACCGCCCTTATGAACCCTGCTCTCAAGGTGCTCGACCGCCTGGGCGTGCTGGCCGAACTCAGACCGCAGGCGGCGCCGCTGAAAATGATGCGCATCGTCGACGCAACACGCCGGCTGATCCGCAGCCCGACCGTCACCTTCCGCGCCAGCGAAATCGGCGAGGAGCAGTTCGGGCTCAACCTGCCGAACAAAATCCTGAGCCCGGTGCTTGCCAAGAAGGTCGCCGCAAATCCCGGCATCGAGTGGCGAAAGTCGATGGTCGATGCCTGGCGGCTCGACGCCGACCACGCGCATGCGAGCCTCGCCGATGGCAGTGAGGTCTCGGCATCGCTGGCGGTTGCCGCCGACGGGCGCCTGTCGCCGGCGCGCGAGGCCGCCGGTATCAAAGCCTCCGCCCGACCCTATCCTCAGTCGGCGCTCGTTCTCAATTTCAGCCATCGCAGCGAGCATGGCTTCATCTCGACCGAATTCCATACCGAGACCGGGCCGTTCACGCAGGTGCCGCTGCCGGGCAAGCGCTCCAGTCTCGTCTGGGTGGTGAAGCCGGAAACGGCACAGGAACTGGCCGCGCTCGACGATGCCACGCTGTCTGTTCGGGTCGAAGAGCAAATGCAGTCCATGCTCGGCCGGGTCTCGGTCGAGCCCGGCCGCCAAGTCTACCCGCTTTCGGCGGCCTCGCCCGGTCGGTTCGCGCAAAACCGTGTGGCGCTTGTCGGCGAGGCTGCTCATGTCTTCCCGCCGATCGGGGCACAAGGCCTCAATCTCGGCATCAGGGATATCGACGATCTAATTGGAATCGCCAGCGAAAATCGCGACGATCCCGGGTCGAGGCTGAGCCTTGCCGCCTACGACACGCGGCGCCGTCCGGACATCCTGGCGCGCAGCAGTGCGGTGAACTTGCTCAACATGTCACTGCTATCCGACATGCTCCCGGCGCAGCTTGCCCGCAGCGCCGGCCTCAACGTGCTGGGCAGCTTCGCGCCGCTGCGCGCCTTCTTCATGCGCGAAGGCCTGCGGCCGGGAAGCGGGTTTCGGGCGCTCGCCGGCGGCTTCAGGAAACAGGCCGCGCGCTGAGGCACATTTGCAAACTACCGCTTTCGGCCGAGGATTGCGCCTGCTGATAGGTAGCTTGGTGGGCCAGGGCGTCGGTAAAGCATTGCATTGGAGCAACGTCTGCGCCAAATCGTACCAAGCCGAAAGTCGGGGTCGATTTTTGAGCGCGTGACGTGTAGATTCAAGACCTTAGGCGCCCTGTGCGCGCAAGCCGCTGCGGCGCCTCGGGACCGAAGTGGTGAGTGCGATGAAGACGGCCAAATTCGCGATCGGACAAGTTGTTCGCCACCGGCTGTTTCCGTTCCGTGGCGTGATCTTCGACGTCGATCCGCAATTCGCCAACACCGAAGAATGGTATGAAGCGATCCCGGCGGACATGCGTCCAAGCAAGGACCAGCCTTTCTATCACCTTCTCGCCGAGAACTCCGAGACAGAGTACATCGCTTATGTATCCGAGCAGAACCTGCTCGAGGACCGGTCGGGCGAGCCGGTGCGGCACCCGCAGATCGGCGAGATGTTCGACAAGCTGCCCGACGGGCGCTACGAGCCGAAAGGTCACTCGAAACACTGACGGCTGGACAAGCGACAACAAAAAAGCGGGGCGCCTGCCCCGCTTCAGACTGCTGACGAACCCCGTCGATTTTCGGCGGGGTTTTGTTTTGCAGATTGATTGCGCTTGGGAAATTGGTGGCGGGAGCGGATGTCAGGAGGCCGCCGACGCAGATTTGGCCTCAGGCGAGGACCGGTTTGGGCTTTGGCCAGAGGCTGATTGCGATCTTTTTCATGTTCTGGGCGGCGGCTGCGATCAGGCACTGGCAGGCGACGCGGGTTCGCCCTCGGTAGCGGGCGTAGCGATGGCCGAACAGCTGCTTGGCATCGGCGAAGGATCGCTCGACCGTCTCCTTGCGACGCCGGTAGATGGCCTTGCCCCAAGCCGTGAGCCGGTTGGCATCGACGCGCTCGCGTTGATCCTGCCAGACATGGCGTGTGATGGTGCGCTCGGCCTTGGCGTTTGAGTTGCAGGAGGCCAGCAGCGGACAGTCGCGGCAGATGGCCGGATCGCTTCTGTAATGACGATAGCCGCCGCGATCGGTGCTGGCGTAGGTGAGCAACTGGCCCTGCGGACAACGATAGCCGTCCCGATCCGGCTCATGGACGAAGGCGCTCTTCCTCATCTTGCCGGGCCTTGGCGGGGTCGGGTTGCGATAGCCGATGACGCCCCGGATGTTCCTGTCCTCCAGCCCCTTGGCGATGCCTGGCGTGGCATAGCCGGCATCCAGCCCCGCCGCCGCCACAACGAAGCCGAAGCGCTCCACCTGGCGGTCGAGCCGGCCAAGATAGACGATCGAGTCATGCATGTTGGCCGGCGTGGCGAAGGTGTCGGTGATGATGCCGCAACGACCGTCCACCGTGCGGTGATCGAGATAGAAGAAGCCCTTCGGCTTGCCCTCGCGCACCATGTAGCCGGCCTCCGGATCGGCGCGCGAGACCTTGGTCTGCTTGACCGGCGGCTTGCGCTCTTTCTGCTTCAGCGGCTTCTGACCGTGCAGCGCCCGTTCCGTCTCGATGGCGCGGTCGAGCTCGCCCCAGTAGTCGGCACGCGACTTGGCGACCATGGCCAGGTCGTATTTGCCCTTGTTGGCGTTGGCCTTCAGGTGCGTGCTGTCGGTATACAGCACCGTCCCATCCACCAGCCCCGCAAGGATCGCCTGCTCCACGATGCGGTCGAAGATCGCCTGCGCGATCGCCTCGTCCTGGTAGCGCCGCCGACGGTTCTGCGACAGCGTCGAGGCGTCGAACACCTTGTCGGTCAGCTTCAGCCGCAGGAACCAGCGGTAGGCGACGTTGACCTCGATCTCGCGCACCAATTGCCGCTCCGAGCGCACCCCGAACAGGTAGCCGATGAACAGCGCCTTGAACATCAAGGTCGGGTCCAGCGGCGGGCGGCCATTGTCGGCGCAGTACAATGGCGCCGTCAGATCGTGGATGAACGAGAAGTCGATCGATCGATCGATCTTGCGCAACAGGTGATCGGCCGGAACCAGCTGATCCAACGTCACGATCTCAAGCGCGGTCTGTTCAGGGGCGGGTCGCTTCAACATGACCCAGTGAATCAAAAACCCCCGGCAAACGCCAGGGGTTTGTCAGCAGTCTGAAGCGGGGCGCCTGCCCCGCTTTTTGCATGCTGGAGAAACGCTCCAACAATCAGTTGGCGGTCTTCGCCTTGTCCTGCTCTTCCTTAAGCTTCTTGGCGAAGTCCTGGTTGTTCTTGGCGACGAAGTCCTGCAGCTTCTTTTGGCGGTCCTCGATGTCCGACTGCTGCAGCGGCGGGCCGTCATAGGCGCCGCTGAAGCCCGTCAGCGCAACCTTGATCGGGTTCGGCTGGTTCTGGAAATTGACCGAGGTGAGCGTGATCTGCTGGCCCTTCTTGAAGGACGCGACAAGCTGGTCGGTCAGCGGCACTTCGGCCACGCAGCGATCCGGGAAGCAGATCACATAGTCGAGCTTCTGCGCCTTGCCGGAATCGATCTGCAGGCCGATGCCCGGAGGAACGAGACGGCCGGTCGGCACCGTCACCTGGAACACCTTACGGTTCACTTTGCCCTTGAGCTCGATCAGGCTGACGCCGGTGACGAGCTGGCCATTGCCGGCGGTGACGATGTTCTGCACGTTGCAGATATCGACGTCTTCCTGCTTGGTGCAGGCCTTGAACCAGCCCTGCGGAATCTGCGGCGGCTGCTGGGCGGAAGCGGTGAAAAGCCCGGCGCCCAGAACGCCGACCACGCCTGCGGCCAGCACCGAAAGGCGATACGCGTTGCTCGTCATATGGTGCACTTTCCTCTCAAATGATCCCGGGGACCGGCTTCTTCCTGCCGTGTGGTCCCGCTACCTGTTGCCCAAATGAGGCAACAGCATGACTTCGGAGCGCGTGTTACACTGCCAGCGACGCCGAATCCAGCCCGGTTTCCGCGTTTTCTTGCCGCTTCTCCTGCCCTGGACGAACCTCCATCGGCGATGCGCCGACTGAACCAAGCGACCGGCGTGCGCCGATTCAATCGGGGAGCGAAATGCTCTAGGGTGCATGTCGAATCACCAAGCTGCCCGGCAAGGAGACGGTCATGGACCGCGTTCTCGTTCGGCTGATCGCCGCGACCTCGTTTCTGGCTCTCTCGCTGCTTCCGGCTTTGTCGAAACCGAAGCACGGCATCGCCATGCAGGGCGAGCCGGCGCTGCCTGCGGACTATACGCATTTCGACTACGTCAATCCCGATGCGCCGAAGGGCGGCAGCGTCACCTATTGCGTCGTCGGCAGTTTCGACAATCTCAACCCCTTCATCCTGAAGAGCCTGCGCACCACCGCGCGCGGCATGATCGACACGGTCTACGGCAACCTGGTCTTCGAGCCGTTGATGCAGCGCAACTACAACGAGCCCTTCAGCCTCTACGGCCTGCTCGCCGACAGCGCCGACATGGACCCGGGTCGCAAGAGCATCGAGTTCCACCTCAATCCCAATGCCAAATGGTCGGACGGCCAGCCCGTGACGCCGGAGGACGTGCTGTTCACCTACGATGTCTTCAAGGACAAGGGCCGCCCGCCTTACAGCGATCGCATGAGCATGATCGCCAGGCTGGAGAAGACCGGCGACCACAGCGTGAAGTTCACCTTCAACGAAAAGGCCAATCGCGAATTTCCGCTGATCGTCGCGCTGACGCCGATCATCCCCAAGCACGCCTTCGACAAGGAGACTTTCGACAAGACCACGCTGAAGCCGCTGACCGGCAGCGGCCCCTATACCGTGGACAAGGTGCAGCCTGGACTGCGCATCGTGTTCAAGCGCAATCCCGATTATTGGGGCAAGGACATCCCATCGAAGCGCGGCTTCGACAATTTCGACCAGATCACCATTGAGTATTTCCTCAATGCCAACGCCAAGACGGAAGCGTTCAAGAAAGGCATCTGCGCCCTCGACGACGAGACCGATCCGGTCAAGCGCGACCGCGATATCGACTTCCCGGCCTTTCGCAAGGGTGATGTGAAGCAGGAATATTTCGACACCGGTATTCCGCCCGTGGTGACGGGCTTCCTGTTCAACACCAGGCTGCCGAAGTTTTCCAATCCGGTCGTGCGGCGCGCCCTCGGCATGCTCTACGACTTCGAATGGGCCAACAAAAACCTGTTCGCCGGCAAGTTCAATCGCACCATGAGCTTCTGGCAGAACTCCGAGCTGTCCGCGCTCGGCCATCCCGCCGACGAGCGGGAGAAGGCGCTGCTTGCCCCCTACCCCGGCCGCGTCCCTGCCGAGGTGATGGACGGCACCTGGCGGCCGCCGATCACCGACGGCTCCGGCCAGGACCGCAAGGTGCTGCGAGCGGCTTTCGAGCTCCTGAAAAGCGCTGGCTATCACGTAGAGGACGGCCGGATGCTCGACCCTGAAGGCAATCCCTTCGGCTTCGAGATCATGACGTCATCGCAGGACGAGGAGCGGCTTGCCGCTCTTTATCAGCGCACGCTGGAGAAGATCGGCATCGATGTTACCATCCGCGGCCTCGACGGCGATCAAATCCAGTCGCGCAAGCAGCGCTTCGACTTCGAGGTGCTGATCGGCACAAGCGGTTTCAACAATTCGCTCTCGCCCGGCAGCGAGCAGGTGGGGCGCTGGGGATCCGTCGCCGCCAAGCAGGAGGGTTCATTCAACCTGGCCGGCGTCGCCGATCCCGCGGTCGACACGGCGATCAATGCGATGCTGAATGCCCGCACGAAGGAAGACTATGTCGCCGCGGTGCGCGTTCTCGATCGGCTGCTGATATCGGGCAACTACATGGTGCCCATGCAATACAACACGCAGCAGTGGCTGGCTTACTGGAGCTACCTGGAACATCCGCAAAAGACGCCCATATTCGGCTATCAGCTGCCGACATGGTGGCGAAAGCCCAACTGACGCGATCCCCCGCCTGACACGGACCAAGCAAGGAGACGAGCATGAGCGCGGAGAACTCGATCACCATCGATGTGGTGTCGGATGTCGTCTGTCCCTGGTGCTTCATCGGCCAGAAGCGGCTGGACAGGGCGATCGCCGCTGCCGGCGATATCGACGTGCACGTGCGCTGGCGGCCGTTCCAGCTCGATCCGACCATTCCGCAAGGCGGCATGGATCGCCGCGAATACATGCTGGGCAAATTCGGCAGCGAGGAACGCATCCAGCAGATCCATGCGCGCATTGAGCCGCTCGGCGAGGCGGAAGGGATCCATTTCGCCTTCGGCGCCATCAAGGTCGCTCCCAACACGCTGGACGCCCACCGCGTTCTCCGTTGGGCGGGGCCTGCCGGCGAGGACGTGCAGAACCGGTTGGTGCGACGCCTCTTCCAGCTGAATTTCGAGGAAGGCGCCAATCTCGGCGACCATGCCGTCCTAACCGACGCCGCCCGCGAAGCCGGCATGGACGGTTCCGTGGTCGAGACGCTGCTGCCCACGGATGCCGATGTCGAGGCGGTGCGCAACGAAATCGCCACCGCCTCGCGCATGGGTATCACCGGCGTGCCCTGTTTCCTGCTCGAAGCCAAATATGCCGTTATGGGCGCGCAGGACGCCGACACGCTGGCCGATGCTATCCGCCAGGTCGCTGCGGCCAAGGCGCGCGGTGAGCTCGAAACGGCGGGCTAAACCAAGTTCGCATCACCCCTCCGCCTAGCGGACGCGGAAGTCTGCTGAGAGAGATCCCCGCGGTCTACGGCGTTGATTCGAGGTAGCCCGAGGTCTCCTGACGGCCACTTTCGAGCCCTTCAACCCGTGGACCAACCGAGCATCGGGCTGAATATCCCTTCACAAAACCGTGTTTTCGGCTTCCCCTGGGGAAAGTCCTTTCCAGCCGAAACTCTGTTCCCAAACGGCTGAAACAAAACACGAATTCCCCGCCGATGGATATCAGCCGGCAAAGCTTTTCTGTTGCCTTCATGCCACGGCCGGTAACCCTGTTCCCATTCGGAGGAAGAAAATTAATGGAAAATGATCAATTGGTGTTACCATGTGTAACAAAACAGGAAAGGTTCGGGCGGGATCGTGATTCGGGTCGGTAGACCGCGACGTACAGTACCGGAGCAAACATCCAGCGAGGCGGCAAGGCCCTCGCCCCTGACGCCGGTATCGTCGATGCGCACATTCTGGGGGCTGATGCGAGCCTACTGGTTCTCCGACCGGTGGAAGGAAGCCTGGACCCTCACCCTCGTCATCGCGCTGCTGACAGCGCTCTCCAGCAAGGCTGGCGTGTGGTTTGCCATGGCATCGGGCGAGCTGGTGAATTCGATCGCCTTCTTCCACGACGCCGCCAATATCAATCCGCTCCAGACGCTTCTTACCAATGCCGGCATATTGGTGCTGTTGGTCGTGCTCAAGGACGCCGGCTTCACCGGAGTGCGAAATCTCGTTTCCGCAACCTTGCATCGCAAATGGCGGGGCTGGCTGAACAGCCAATTCAACCGAGCGCTGCTCGACGGCAACCATACCCATTTCCATGCCCAGCATGGCTCGGTTGCCGGCGGTATCGTCGCTCCCGACAACATCGACCAGCGCATCCAGGAATCGATCAAGGACATGACGGGCGGCGCCATCGGCCTTGCCATGGGCGTGCTGGGCGTGGCGACCTCGCTTTATTTCGTCGGCGAGAATTTGATCGGGGCCTCGGTGGAGGTCAAAGGGCTGGAGTTCCTCGGCAGCTATGGCAGTGCCGTGCTGGCCTTTCTGGCGGTCGCGACCTACGTGCCGCTCAACACCTGGATTGCGGTGAAGCTCGGCGGCCTGCTCGAACGTCTCAACATCCGCATGCAACAGGCCGAGGGCAGTTATCGCAGCGAATTGACGACCTTCCTGCGCCGCAGCTTCCACGTCGCCGCCTCTCACGGCGAGGATGTGCAGAAAACGATGCACGACAAGCTCTATGTCGACATCGACAAGACCTGGGGGCGGCTGAACGTCGTCAACACCAGCTACATGTCGTTCGAGCTGATCTACAATTTCATCGGCGCCCGCATCGTTTCCTACGGACCCGGTCTCGTGCCCTTCATTCACAACGGCTTCGATCTCAAGGGCTACATAACCGGCTCCGAAATGGTCGCGCAGTTGATCAGCCAGTGTTCGTGGTTCATCCATGTGATGCCCGCGATCGCCACGCTTAGGGCCAACAGCCAGCGTGTAACCGAGCTCGCCAGCGCCATCGAGAACGTCCAGCAGCCGCAGGAGTTCTACCGCCAGACCGGCCGCTCCGACTTCAGCTATGCCACGCAAAATCCCGTCTTCGGCCTGACCATCCAGAAGCTGGAGCTCGCGCATCAGGGCGAGGACGCAACGCCCTTCCTGAGCGCCGCCAACCTGCGCTTCCGCCGCGGCGAGTGGACATTCCTCAAGGGCGAGTCCGGCTGCGGCAAGACCTCGCTGATCAAGGCAATCAATGGTCTGTGGCCCTATGGCCGCGGCACCATCGTGTTCCCGGAAGGGGTGACGAGCTTCTATGCCGCCCAGGAGGTCAAGCTGCAGCAGGTCTCGCTGAAGCAGCTCGTCTGTCTGCCGGGTTCGGAAAACGATCACACCGACGTGCTGGTGGCGGCCGCCCTGCACAAGGCCGGCCTCGGCGAATTCATCGGCCACCTGGCCGATGAGAGCCGCGAAGGCAAGCTCTGGGATCAGGTCCTGTCGGGCGGGCAGAAGCAGAAGCTGGTGGTCGCCCGCATCATCTTGCAGCAGCCGGGACTGCTCTTCCTCGACGAAGCGACCGGCGCGCTCGACCCCGAAGGCAAGATCGCCTTCCACGAAGCGATCAAGGTCAATTGCCCCGATGTAACCGTGATCAGCGTGATGCACGAGGCCGTTCCGCCGCGGTCGCTTTCCGGAGAGGAATTCTATCATAGCGTCGTGGCGATCTCCGATGGCGTCGCGACCAAGAAGCCGCTCGCTCCCGCTCTGCCGCGCGAGCTCACGACGATCCTCGCGCAGCCCCGGTCGGCCGAGGACAAATGGTTGCGCTTCCGGCGGCTCAAGCAGAAATAGCAATCAGCCCAGCCCTGGTCCGTGGCCTCGGCAGCGGCCACTGTCGATCACAGTCTCGCGATTCGGCAATGCTTCGCTCATTTTCAGCGCTCGTCGCGATTGACTCGGCAAAACGCGCTCCTATGTTGCGCCCGCTCGCAGGTTTCCAACCTGCGGCACGCGTCCTTCGGACGCGGTCGCTGTAGAATCTTAGAATTGCGCATGCGCCTTTCCGAAAATCGAAGCCGATTTTCGGGGGTCATGCGCTACCCCGCGAGCAGAAAGGTCAAACCCGCCATGCCTGGCGACAGTCACAGTCGAACGCAACCGCCGTCCGCCTTGACGTGACCTGACGGCTCACGTCCTGCCGGACGGCAAGGAGTGAGCCATGAATGAATTCGCATCCGTATTGGACGATGAAGCGGTCGCTGTCGCCCGTGTTCTTGCCAACGACCACGTCGCGGACGTCGTCGAAGCCCTCAACCGCGAACCTCGCGAGACGGCCATCGAGCTGCTCTGCGCGGTGCCGTTCGAGCGGTTGGTCGAAATCTTCGACCAGCCGGAGCTCGAAAGCGCGCCGGAACTCGCCGCAGCCCTGCCGCGCGCGAAAGCAGGCAAGCTGCTCACCGCCATGTCGGTCGACCGCGCAGCCGACATCCTGCGCGAGCTCGATGAGCCTGCGCGCTCGGAACTGCTTGGCGCGCTTGCCCCACCGCTGCGCGCGACACTGCTTTCGATTCTCGGTTATCCCGAGGGCAGCGCCGCCTCGATCATGACGACCGAGTTCGTCAGCGTGCCTTCGGACTGGACCGTCGGCCGCACGCTCGACTACATCCGCAAAGTCGAGCGCACGCGCGAGACCGTCTATGCGATCTACATCACCGACAAGGACACGCAGCTCCTGCTGCGGGCGACGGGCTTGCGCCGGCTGATCACCGGCGAGCCTCAGGACTCGATCCTGTCGGTGGCGGATCGCATGCCGGTCACGGTCACGCCGCTGACCGATCGCGAAACGCTGGCGCAGACGATCTCCAAATACGATCTGCTCGCCCTGCCGGTTGTGGATCACGGCAAGATCCTCGGCATCGTCACCATCGACGACATCATCGACACCATGGTCGAGGAAACGACCGAAGACGTTCATCGTTTCGGCGGCATGGAGGCGCTGGACGAGCCCTATATGAAGATGGGCTTCCTCGCCATGATCCAGAAGCGGGCCGGCTGGCTCTGCGCGCTGTTCCTCAGCGAGATGCTCACGGCGAACGCCATGCAGAGCTACGAGGGCGAGTTGGAGAAGGCGATCGTGCTCACCCTCTTCATCCCGCTGATCATGAGCTCGGGCGGCAACTCCGGCTCGCAGGCGACCTCGCTCGTCATCCGCGCGCTGGCGCTGCGCGAGATCGGCCTTCGCGACTGGTGGCGTGTCGCCTTGCGCGAGCTGCCGACCGGTTTGGTGCTCGGCTCGATCCTCGGCATAGTCGGCATCTGCCGCATCGCGCTCTGGCAGTATTTCGGCTTCTACGACTATGGCTCGCATTGGATGCTGATCGCGGCAACGGTGGGCGCGGCGCTGGTCGGCATCGTCACCTTCGGCTCGCTGTCGGGATCGATGCTGCCTTTCGCGCTGAAGCGCATCGGCTTCGATCCGGCAAGCGCCTCGGCGCCGTTCGTCGCCACGCTGGTCGATGTCACCGGGCTGGTGATCTATTTCTCGGTGGCTCTGGTGATCCTGCGCGGCACGCTCCTCTAGCCAAGAAGCTTCGCGCCGCCCGCATGGCCGGCGGCGCCTCCCGGCTTGGCTTCAAACCCGCTCGCCGTTCTTCACGCGATAGGTCGGCTTGTACATGGTGACCAGCTCCTCCGCCGCTGTCGGGTGAACGGCCATGGTGCGGTCGAAATCGTCCTTGGTCAGCTCCGCCTTCAGCGGAATGCCGAGCAGCTGCGCCATCTCGCCGGCGTCAGGTCCCAGGATATGGGCGCCGAGCACTTTCCGCGACGCGCCGTCGACCACGAGCTTCATCAGCATCTTTTCATCGCGGCCCGACAGCGTGTGCCGCATGGGACGGAAAGACGCGCGATAGATCTCGATGTCCGGGAAGCGCTTGACGGCCTCGTCCTCGGACAGGCCGACGGTGCCGATCTCGGGCTGCGAGAACACGGCCGTCGGAATGGTATCATGGTCTGGCGCTGTCGGATTGCCTTTGAAGGCTGTCTCGATGAAACACATCGCTTCGTGGATGGCCACGGGCGTCAGTTGCACGCGGTGGGTGACGTCGCCGATCGCCCAGATATTGTCGATGCTGGTGCGGGAAAATTCATCGACGATGATCGCGCCGGTCTTGCCGAGCTCCACGCCGACGCCTTCGAGGCCCATATTTTCCGTGTTCGGGATGCGGCCGATCGCCAGCATGACCTGGTCGACGGTCAGCGTCTGGCCACTGGAGAGCAGCACGTCCAGTCTGCCCTCAGCGGTCTTGCGCACCCATTCCGAGATCGAACGGCAGAGGATCCTGATCCCCTTCTTCTCCATTGTCTCGTGCAGCGAGCGGCGAAGGTCCATATCGAAGCGCGAAAGAATTTCTTGGCCACGGTAGACCAGCGTGGTGTCGACGCCCAGTCCATGAAAGATGTTGGCAAATTCGACGGCGATATAGCCGCCGCCCTCGATCATGATCGCCTTCGGCAATTCCTTGAGATCGAAGGCTTCGTTGGAGAAGATGCAATATTCATGGCCGGAAAGCGCCGGGTGCGGAGCCGGACGGCCGCCCGTGGCGATCAGGATCTGGTCGGCGCTGACGGTGCGGTCTTCGGCAGTGAGATAGACGGAATGCGGATCGACCAGCACGGCGCGCGAATGGAAGGCCTCGCCGCCCGCACCTTCGACATTCCTCTTGTAGATCGCCTCCAGCCTGGCGATCTCCTTGTCCTTGTTGGCGACCAGCGTCGGCCAGTCGAAGCTTGCCTCGGGGACCATCCAGCCATAGCCGGCGGCATCGGCGAAATGTTCGGGGAATTGCGAGGCATAGACATAGAGTTTCTTCGGCACGCAGCCGCGGATGACGCAAGTACCGCCATAGCGATACTCCTCGGCAATGGCGACGCGCTTGCCGAGCGAGGCAGCCACACGGGCCGCCCTCACCCCGCCGGAGCCGCCGCCGATGACGAAGAGATCATAGTCGTAACCGGCCATCGAAAGGACTCCTGCGCAATGGAAGTGTGTCACAGGTAGGCGGACAGCAGGCAAAAGAAAAGCCCGGAAACCCGGGCTCTTCTGTCCAGTCGGCCGTCGGCCGCTTGAAACGGATCAGTTCTGCGAATTGTCGGCAGGGGCCGAGTTGTCGGCGGGAGCCTGGTCGTCTGCAGGCGCCGAACTATCGGCAGGAGCGGAGCCGTCGGCAGGAGCGGCCGCATCCTTCGCAGGCTTGGCCGGAGCCGCGGCCTTTGCGGCGGCGGCGAGCGTTTCGCCGACCTGCTGGGCGAGGTCGCGGGCGACACCGTTCTGCCAAATGTCGGCCGCCTTCACCAGGTCGCGCGTGACCGCCGGGCCGCTGTCGAGCAGCTTCTTGCCGGCTTCCGAGCTGTAGAAAGTGGCGATATCGTTGAGGTCCTTTTCGGAAAACACCTTGGCGTAGGCGAGCGCCGCCTCCTTCTCCAGGTCGGCGCGGCGCGCCGCCAAGCCCATGGCCTTTTCGGTGACCGTCTTGCCGATCAGTTCCTGCATGTCGGGATTCTTCTGGATCAGTTGGTTCTCAAGCGCGGCCGCCGCCTGCGGCAGGATATTGTCGAACGGGTCGGTGGCGTGGATAGCCGCAACTGCGGCCCGTGCGGCCTTCAGATGCGATTCGCTGATATCCTGCGAAAACGCCGGCGAGGACAGCGCAAGCACCGCTGAGGCCGCCAGAATGGTCGAAAGGCGGCGAACCCGTTTATGCAACATCATGGTCGATAGAACTCCCTGGTTTTCGGGCGGCATGGACGGTTTGGATGCCGTCGCCGCCGGCGATGACGGCGGTTGACGCCAGCCCGATGAATAGACCGTGCTCGACAACGCCTGGAATGGCGAAGAGAGCATTCGAAAGCGCTCTTGTATCCGGAATGCGGCCAAAAGATGCATCGAGGATAAAGTGGCCGCCGTCTGTAACAAATGGCTGCTCCCCCGTCATCCTCAATGTCACCGGGCCGGCAAGGCCGAGGCTTGCCGCCGCCGCGCCGACCGCGATCTCGGTGGCGCGCAGGCCGAACTTGTTGACCTCGATCGGCAGCGGGAAACGGCCGAGCGTCTCGACCATCTTGGACTGGTCGGCAATCACGATCATGCGCTGCGACGCCGCCGCGACGATCTTCTCGCGCAGCAGCGCCCCGCCCCCACCCTTGATCAACGTCAGCGCGGGATCGATCTCGTCGGCGCCGTCGATGGTGAGGTCGAGCTCCGGCGTTTCCTCGAGCGTCGACAGCGGCACGCCAAGCTCGCGGCAGAGTCCCGCGGTGCGCTCGGATGTGGGCACGCCGATGACGCTGAGGCCGGTCGCGACCTTTTCGGCGAGCAGCCGGACGAACTCGTCGGCGGTCGTGCCCGTGCCGATGCCGAGCCGCATGCCGCTGCTGACATGGGCGAGCGCCGCACGCGCGGCCTCGACCTTCAACTGCCTTGCGTCCATGCCGCTCCTGTCCCCGATTTCCATGGTTTGGCGCGCCTCCTAGCATTTTTGCCTGTCCCGTCAAAGGCTCTGCCTGTGGACCGATGGAGGCGGCTTGCTTGACCACCGCCCAGCTTGTATCGGCTGCGGAACCTCAATTATTCAGGACTGGCCATGACCCGACCGATCATCGTGTTCGACCTCGACGGGACGCTCATCGACACTGCGCCGGATCTGCTCGACAGCCTCAACCACAGCCTGGCGGCCGCGGAGCTTGCCGCGGTCGACCAAGCCGGCTTCAAGCGCTACGTCGGCCATGGCGGCCGCGTGATGATCGAACGCGCGCATGCGGCGCAAAACAAGGCGCTGATGGCGGAAGAGCACGACCGGTTGCTGAAGCTTTTCCTCGACCACTACACGATCAACATTCCAGGCAAGTCCCGCCCCTATCCCGGCGTGGTCGCGGCTCTCGACCACTTCCAGGCCGCCGGTTATCTGATGGCGGTTTGCACCAACAAGTATGAAGCGAATTCGGCGACGCTGATCGGCGCGCTCGGTCTCGACAAATACTTTGCCGCGATCTGCGGCCAGGACACTTTTGCCTTCCGCAAACCCGACCCGCGCCATCTGACCGAAACCATCAAACTGGCTGGCGGCGATCCGCACAACGCCCTGATGGTCGGCGATTCGCAGACCGACATCGACACCGCCAAGGCGGCCGGTATTCCGGTGGTGGCGGTCGATTTCGGCTATACGGATCGTCATGTGCGCGAGTTCGAACCGACGCTGGTGATCTCGCATTTCGACACGCTGACGCCGGAATTGGCCCAGCGTCTGATCGCGGCGGCGCGCTGAGCGCCTGCCCAGATCGAGCCGGCAGGAACCCGAAATCGGTCCGCAGGATAACGTCGGCACATTGCCTTGACTTCGCGCACGCGCCTCCCTTATATCGCGGCTCGCTTCGGCCTTCGGGCAACGAGCGGGCGATTAGCTCAGCGGGAGAGCACACCCTTCACACGGGTGGGGTCGCAGGTTCAATCCCTGCATCGCCCACCATCCAACTTCCCGAAAGTTGGATGATCCGGCCGCGATGAACCTCTTCAATTTCGTGCAGCGGGGCAGCTCGCGTCCGGGAGGCCGCTTAGATCAGGCCTCGGCGCACATTCAAATGCGTTACTCCGGTCACCAGAATGGCGCCGGTCATGAAGTAGAGCGTGGCTATGATGTTGCCCTGATGGAAATGCAGCCCGGCAAACAGCAGGGCCATAACCACGGCAAGAAATGCGATTACACGCGAGAAGTTATCGGGCATGGGGCAGCGAACCTATGCAAATAGGATGGATAGCTGCCCTCAATCAGCCGCGTGCTCCATAGATCGGTTTTCGATTTTCCGCAATTGCCTTTGAAGCACTGCCGCAATGTGGTGCCTGCTGCGGCGGGTGCCGACAACCGGGCCGCTGCCCTTGTCGCCGACATTGCGTTCGAAGGCGCTGAGTTCGTCGGTCGGGGTCGTCGGCCTGGTCCATGCGGGGCGGCGGCAAGCCGCTGCTGGACAATGGCGACGCTTCTGTGATCGCCTTCACATACGCCGCGGAGGCGTCGCGCACAGATATCGCACCGGGGGCATTGGCTTCTGCTTCAATGCATGGGCTCCAACGGCCTCCGGACCTGAAAGCTCGGCAGGGAGTTTCGATCACCTAGCCATTTTCAGATTTGCTGTTCGCGCGCGTCGGTCGCCTCCCGCCACGCGCGCGAACGGCGTTTCGTAGTTCGGTTCGCGTCCGCCAGCGCGCTCCGGTTCCCGATGCAAGGGACAGTTGCCGGCCAGTTTGATGCCGGCAGCGCACGTCTGGCGCCCGATCTCCAAAGGCCGTCGTGTGTCGCCGCAATCGAAGGAGACAGGCTTTGATCGAGCATGCACTTGTCATACAATTTCCGCTCAACGAGAGGCGGAACCGCATCATGTCCACAGCCAGCGCAGACGACAGGAGCACCCTGCCGCGTCTGGCGCGGATCGATCCGCGCCAGTTCGATTTGCTGTTCGGCGGCTGCAAGGTCGAACGTTATGCCGCCGGTCAGCACCTGTTCGTCCAGGAGGACGCATCCGACCGCATCTACGGCGTGATGAGCGGCACGGTCGAGATTTCGCTCTATTCACCGGGCGGGCAGAAGCTGGTGGCCAATATCGAGCTGTCGCGCAGCCTGATCGGCGAGATCGGCGCGCTCGACGGACGCCCGCGCACGGCAACCGCCATCTGCCTCACCGCATGTGAGCTGGTTTCCCTCAGTCGCGCGCAACTCTTTGATCGCATTGAAAAAAATCCACCGCTGGCGCGCGCCATGATCGAGCTGTTGTGCACGCGGCTGCGCTGGGTCAGCGGGGAACTCGGCGACCAGGCCTTCTTCGGCATCGAGGCCCGGCTGGCGAAACGGCTGGTGTTCCTCAGCGGCGTCATGGCCGACCCCGCCGGCTGGATCCCGATTTCGCAATCGGAACTCGGCGAATTCCTCGGCGCGACGCGCGAGTCGGTCAACAAGACGCTCAACGACTGGCGCAACCGGCACATGATCGACATCAAACGCGGCGGGCTGCGCATCACCAATGCCGCCGCGCTGAACCACATCGCCGATTCGCAGGACGACGACTGAACGATTGTGACCCGAATCAGAGCCGCGAAATCAGGTAGCGCAGCGCGGACCGGCTCGGCATGAAGAAGTAGCCGCCGCCTTTCGTGGTGACGAATTGCGGCATGTCCCTGAGCACCGTCACCTTTTCCCAGGACGGAATCGAGAACCGGCCGCCGCCGTCGCGCGCGCCGATCGTCGGATCCTTTTCGCCGACAAGGCCTTGGAACGAGCTCGACGAGACCCAGGTCTGCTGAATGAACTCGTATTGGCGTTCGATGTCGGCGTTGAGGCACATGAAGAGAAGCCCCTTCTCGATCTTCCCGCTGCGGTCCTTCTTCTCATAGGTGCGGCCGACGCGCAGGATGCGGTGGCGCTTGCCGATCCTGATCTGCGTCTCGCGATCCTCGCCAAGCGAGTCGCGCGGATTGGAACGGCGTATATGGGAGCCGAGCGGACAGCGATGCCCCTGCGGGTCCTCGGCGCCGAGCCCGAAGTCGTTGTCGACGCCACGACCCGGGCGGCCATCGGGGTTGCGCACCAGCGAACTGCCGTCCTGCCAGCGGCCGAGCATCTTGGCCGCGACCCAGCGCGGCGTGATGGCGTTGTCGCCGGTCTCGCGCGCAGCCCGCGCGGCGGCATGCTTGCAGTAGTCATCGAACAACTCGACATGCTGCTCGAACTGGCGCACGACCAGGAACGAGCCGTTGCGGCCGAAATCGCGCGGCGGCGGGGGCTGACCGGGGATCTGCCGGTTGCGCCGCACCTGAGACAGGATGCCGGTCCGATCCTGTGCTGCCCGGACGGAGGGCGAGGCTGGATAGAACCCATGCTCGTCGCGATAGCCGAACAGGAACTCGCCCGGCGCGACCAGGTGCATCGGCGCGGCACCCTTGCTGGCGCGCGACGTACCCCTGACGATCGGCTGCGAGACGCCGTCGGCAAAGCCGAAATGCTCGTAGGCGCGGGCGCGCTCCGGCTTGCCGTCGTTGCCGGCATGTTGCGTTGTCCCACCGTCCTTCTTTGGCTCGCGGTTCACGACAAGCGGCAATTCGGCAACGATCTTCATCCCTGCGCCTGTCGTCCTTCGCTTCGCGGCCGCAACCTCCCCCTTCAGTACCGCCGGCTCCGCGGCGTAGCAGATGACGACTGCGTCGACCGGCGCCGTGGCCGAACCCCACTGCCATTTGTCAGGCGCATCGGGGCCGGTGTCGTCGAGGATGCGGCTGCGCTCTGGATTGCCCATGCCGTGGCGAAAGGCAGCTGGGAATGTGTCGAGCGGATCGTCGTCGACGCCGCCCTTCAGCCCGAGACGGCGCAAACCGTCGGGACCGAACGCCACCGTCATGGCGCGTCCGGCCGGCACGCCGTCGCCGAAACTGGTCTTGTCGATGACGAAGTCCAGCCACGCTCTCCGTTGCATCGCCGGCAGTTCTTCCGGCACCCGGATCGCCAGCATATGCGCGTGGCCAAGCGCGCCGAACGGGCCGAAGAAAATGGATTGGATCTCGCCGGCTTCCAGTTCTTCCGCGGGCGAAGGCGCCGGTTCACGGCCGACGGTTGCAGCCGGCCTTGCCTGCGGCCGCTCCAGCGAGCCGAACAGGCTCACCCAGTTCCGGGCCTCGCTGCCGGTGGCGGAAGCAATGCCGCGCCGGATCTTCGAGTTGATACGGATGCGCGCGGTGTTGAGATGCGGATAGGCAGAGTACCAGAACAGCGTCGGCACCTGCTGACGCCGCGCCCAGCGCTTGAAGCGGTCCCCGTCGCGCGCGCCGTCGAGGAAGAGCCAACGCGTGCGCGGGTAGCCTTCCGTGTTGCTCCATACGCCGGTCAGGCCCTCTGAGGCCTTGGCGATGAAGTCCTCGAGATAGCTTTCCCAGCTGCCGCCATAGTTGGAGAAGAACATCAGCTTGTCGGTGCCCGGCAGCAGCACCCAGCGGGCGAAGTGAATGGTGTTTATGGTGGCGAGGAACCCCGGCTTGAACACCTTCTGCGCCGATATCGAGATCAGGTAGAAGGAAAGCCTCAGCGCCAGCCGCCGCAAGGTGCCGGCCTTCATCGTCGATATCGCGGTGAGATGGTTTTGCGCGCAGTGGTCCTCATTGGCGAGGATCCTGTCCAGCGCGCCGAGATCGATCGGCGTGTTCTGCGGCCGGTCCTTGTCCTCGAGGCGCCGCAGGCTGAGGAAGCACAAGCCGATGAACAGCAGGGCTATCGCGAGCAGCCCCAGCACCGCCAGCAGAAGCGCGGTGCCGGCAATTGCGACGTTGGTGAAGGTGACGCCGTGCGGATTGCCGAACACGAGCACATAGGTCATGCGCCAGCAGGCAAGGATGACGATCGCGACGGTGGCGAGCACAGCCGGCGCAAGCAGCGTCGTCGTCAAGGCCCGCCACCAGCGGCCCGGGGGCCGCTCCAGCAGGCTCTCAGCCGGCTCGAAGGCCCAGCCGAATTGCCCTAGCGACTGGGCATGCCGGCGCGCCTCGGTGAGCACAGCAAGGGCGTTGCCTGTACCCGCGCGCGGCTTTTCGACGATCTCGCGCACGCTGTCGGCAAGCTCTGCCTCGGCAAGGATGCGACGCACCGAATGGCCAGGCGTTCCGGAAAAAACCAGCCCTGCCGTGCTGCCGAAGGACGGCGAGATCTCGATGTGATGCTTCTTCAGGAAGTCCTGCAGCGAAGAGTCGTCGGGCAGACCGCACACGGCCCTTAAGATCGGCCGCAGGCGGTGGCCTATGGCCTGCGTGATGGCACCGATGACATCGTCGGTGCTGCCGTCGCCAGAGATTTCGAGTACGAGCGCGCCCGTCTCGAGGTCCGATTTCTCGTCCCTGCCGGTGGCGGCGACAGCCAGGCTGGCGAAGTGGACCGTGCCGACATTGTCGAGCGCATTGCCCACCTCGTCGATCGCCGGGTTGCCAAGTGCGCCGACCTTGTCGCGCACGGCACCCAGCGGCACCGCACGCCTGATCGGGCAAACCACGGTGACCATCGACTGGTCGACCGTGCGGCAAAGCGGCGAGCGCTCGAAATCGACCTTGAGGCTGGCCGGATAGGCGCCGACATTGACCATCTTGCCGGCTCTGCCGCGCGCGCGGCGGAGCTTGGGCTTGCTGAACAGGGCGCGAACGCATTCGCCGATCTGAATGCGGGCGATCTCGGCCCCGATGCACAGATGAATGCCGTGGCCGAACACCATGTAATCGCGATGAGGCCGCGAGGTGTCGAATTCGTTTGGCCTTTGCACGATTTCGGGATCGAACATGGCGGAAAGGGTCGCCGGCATGACGACCGTTCCAGCCTTCACAAGGCGCTCTCGCCGGGTGCCCTGGCCGATGACCGCGTCACGGGCGGTGTAGCGCCACGGGCCGACCCAGATCGGCTTGAAGCGCATGGCTTCCAGGATCGCCCTATCGAGTTTGCCGGTATCGCCCGCTGCAATGGCTGCGTCGACAGCCTGCCTTGCGTCTGACCGCGACAGGATGACGTCCAGGCAATTGCCGCCGGCAAGCACATTGGTCGGAACGAAGCCGGCAATCATACCGAGCATGATCGAATGGATGTCGGGCTGCGATAGGCGCCCTTGATCCATGAGCGCGACAAGGCGCGCCAGCGGCCGTTCGTCCTTCCCTCCTCTGTCCCTGACCGCGGCAATCGAGCGGTCGATGACCTTGATCAGACGATCGCCGCCGACGATCGCGAGCTGACGTGTCGTTGGGCTCGCTGTCGGATCGGAAAAGAACAGCGCGCTGAGCGCGATCGACCAGTCGGCGAATTCGGTTTCATCGTCGATCTCGAGGCCGAAATAGTCGCGACAGATGCGTACCGGAACGATCTTCACCAGCCCGCCGACGGCGTCGAAGCCGGGGCTGGCCCGGGTCATGATGTCGCGCGAATGACGCTCGGCGATCGGCCTGACGGCGGCTTCGACTTCCGCCGGCGGAAAGGCGCTCAGCACGGCCGATTTCATTTGCCGGTAGGCGGCCCCGTCCTGCATGCCGAGGATGAAGTTCGACCCCCTGGCCAGTTCTGCCATTTCCGGCCCGTACGGTGTCTCGAACTCGTCGCCGCGCTCCAAAATGTCGCGCACATCGACGCCTTTGGTGACAAGCAGGAAATTGCCGAAGGCCAGGTTCGGCCAGAAGCGGCGCAGCAGCGCCAGCAGCCAGCGCGGGTCGTTGAAAAGGAAGCCGGCGATACGGGACGCAAGCCCCTTGGCGCGGAGCCGGTCGATATCGAAGGGCGGCATTTCGGCGACAGGGCGCTGGCTCTTCTGGGCAGCGCGGACAGCAGCGAAATACTTCAACTTGATCATGCGCGTTCGAGCCCCCCGGCTGTCCACGTCACTGCGATGCCGGCTATTGTCTGGCCTAGGTTTGGTTCGGTCCGGCGTATGTGATTTTTTTCACAATCATCGGTGTTCGGTTCCAGCGATCATGCGATGGACTTGGCCTGGCCGAAATTCGCGATCAGGAAGTTGTTCTTCGCAGGATCGACGAACGGTATCCAGCGAATCCGCTGCTCGGAAAAATCGGGATGCCTGGTTGCCAGAATGGCGCGTTCGCGTTCGGCCTCCTCAAGACGGCCGCTTCGCATCAAGGCGCCGATTTTGAGGAACCTGGCGTAGAAATAGCCCGGCGAAAGGTTGAGCGAGCGATCGGCAACCGCAATTGCCGCCGGCCAGTCCTCGACCAAACAGTATGCGGCAGCCAGCTCGCCCAGATTGTGAAAGCGGTAGAGGTCGAACGGGCTCAGCCGCTCGGTATCCAGGAAGAACGGGATCGCGCCGGCGGCATCGCCAAGCAGCAGCCGCGCGCTGCCCATTGCCGAGCGGGCGAAGGCAAAGCTCGGATTGATGTGGATCGCCTCGGCCAGATGCTCCGCCGCCGATGCCGGCTGGCCGCGCATGATGTCGGCCGCCCCGAGATAGGCGTGCGGCCGCGCGTCGAGGCTGTCCATCAAGAGCGACTTGCGCGCAAATTCTTCGACCTTGGCCAGGTCGTCGCTGTCGCCGAAGCGCAGCCATGCCCGCCAGAAATACCACCATGCCAGCTCGTTCAGCACGGCGCTGGAATTCGGATCTTCCTGGTAAGCCTTCTCGAAGAATTCGAGCGCGATCTCGGTGTCTTTGCGCGTGCGCCTGTTCATGTGCCAGCGGCCCCGCCGCACCAGCTGCCAGGTCTCGAGGCTTTCCCACGGCACCTGGAAGGTGCGCACCTGCTCGGCTCGGTCGACCTCCTTGTCGAGGATCGAAACGATCTCGCTGCCGATCTGGTCGCGCAGGCTGAAGATGTCGATGAGGTCGCGGTCGAAGCGCTGCGACCAGACCAGGCGCCCGTTTGACGTGTCGGTCAGCGAGGCGTTGAGGCGTATCTGGCCGCTGTGGCGCGCCAGCGTGCCGCCGACGATGTAGCGCGCGCCAAGCGCATTGCCGATGAGCCTGGTTCCGAGCTGGTCGTCGCGAAACTGGAAGCTGGAGCCCTTCGCGATCACCGAGAGCCAGCGGGTGTTGGACAGGCCGTAGATGATGTCTTCCGCAATGCCGTCGGCCATGTAGCCGACGTCAGGCTCGCCTCCGTTGCTGCCGTGAAACGGCAGCACCGCGATTGCCGGCGGGCCCTTCGATGCGAGTCTGTCATGGACGGGAGCGGTAGGGATGGCGGCCAGCGGCGCAGCCATGGCCGCGCCGTTGCCGCCGCGTCCGGCGATCAGCACACGTACAGGCAGGGCGATGTTCTTGAGCATGAACTCGCCAAGATCGGTGAAAACCGCCGCCGTCTTGTCCTTTACGTGGTGCCAGGTCGTCTCTGAGATAGCTAGACCGTCATGCGGAGCGAATTCCTGGAGGCGCGCGGCAATGTTGACGTCGTCGCCATAGAGGCGGCCCTCGCGGACGATGACGCCTCCGGTGTTGATCCCGGCCCGGAACGGCATGCGCATCTCATCCGCGGCCGAGGCATTGAGTGCCATGATCCGGCCCTGGAAATCGAACGCCGCGCGCAAGGCTTCGATTGGATTGCCGAATTCGGCCATGATGCTGTCGCCGGCAACACCAAACGTGCGGCCGCCAAAGGCGCCGCAGCTGTCGGTGATGATATCGCGCCTTTCCTCGAAGGCCGCGACGGCGCGCTCGTCGTCGATGCCCATCAGCCGCGAAAAACCAACGGCGTCGATAGAAATGATTGTCGCAAGCTGACGGGTATAGTTCCGTTCAGCCATGGTTGAGCCCCCGGTCCCTGTTTTCGGTCCAGAACAGGCGACTTCCGCTCCCAAAAACACTTCGCCGTTTGCCGATGGAAGATCCCCGGCAGGCTCGGCGCGCCGTTGCCACCCTGTTGGTCCGGGACTCTAACAGGGTCTGGCCAAAAGCTCTACCACGAACAGCTAATGGAAGGCGGTTTCGGCGCAAGCCATGGTTAGTCGTTCGTTACCTGAAGTCCGATGTTGCAGAAGCCTCCTTACTTGGCGGATTCGCGCCGTTTTACTTATTTAAGCTTTCGCGCATAGAGGTCGCGCCGGGCGTGACGGACCAACTGTGGAGCAAGGCGTTGCCCGCCGTTGGCGGAACCAACGGGCCAGGATTCGAGTTGTCAGCGCGTTCATGCCACCACGAGAGATTGAGGGCAGTCATGCGCGGTGTTCTTTTGGCAAGCGGTATCGCGTTTTTCCTTGTCGGCGGGTCGGCTTTCGCGGCCGAAGCGCAAGCGCTGCCGCCGCAAAATGCCAAGAAGCTCTCGGAAATCCTGACCAAGGTCGAGAAGCGGAGCGACTTCCAGTATATCAAGGAGGTCGGCTGGAGCAGCGACGGCTATACCGTCACCTATTACACGACCGACAAGGCCAAGGTCGAAATCACCTACGATCCGGTCACCGGCGAACCGAAGTAACGCCTGATACGGCCGCCCGCAGCTGGGCCGCGCCTCCCTATCCGAGACTTGCGTCGATGCACGTTTGATGGCTGACTGCGCGCCATGATTGCGGGCACGGGGGTGCATGGCAATGGTTGGCTACGTTCTAAAGCGCATCCTGATGGTGCTCGCCGGCTATCTGGTCGCGGTGCTCGTCGGACTGGTCGCGTTGGTCGCGATCTATGCAGCGTTGAGCTCGCTGCCCAACGCCCCAAGCTATTTCGAGCTGATGCAGTTCACGCCCGTCGCCGTGCTGGTCGTGCCGCCGCTTGGCATGTTCGTCTATTTCCTGACGATTGTGGCGACCGGCATGCCGACTCTGATCTTTGCGCTTATTGCCGAGGTCTTCTCGTTGCGGAGC
Organism: Mesorhizobium sp. WSM3879; assembly: GCF_002294915.1. NCBI lineage: Bacteria > Pseudomonadati > Pseudomonadota > Alphaproteobacteria > Hyphomicrobiales > Phyllobacteriaceae > Mesorhizobium > Mesorhizobium sp. WSM3879. The sequence continues at coordinate 235,285 of NZ_NSFZ01000004.1, forward strand.
TTCTGGCTGCATATGCTGTCCGGCGGCGTGGTTGCGACCGCCGGTTTCATGCTGCTCTCTCGGGACGCGCCGCACGATCCGGAACGCTGGGCCGACCTTGGCATCATCGTCGCGGCCGGGCTGGTGGCCGGTTTCGTTTATTGGCTCATTGCCGGACGTGACGCCGGTGTCAGGCGCCCGCTCATCGAGCGCTTAGGTTGACGGTGCGCGCACCGCTTCGGTCGCATCCAGCGCCTGCATCAGCTTCGAATCGCGATCGTAGACGTCGTCGAAATATTCGACCTTGCCGGACATGTCCGGCCAAGCGGTGAAATAGGCGACATAGACCGGGATGACGCGCGTGACATTCTCGGTCGAATGACCGTGCTTCAGCTTCTCGGCGATGTCGTCGACCGACGTGCCGAGCACAGCGGCCGCCATGCCGCGCGGATCCTGCAGGCGGATGCAGCCATGGCTCAGCGCGCGCATGTCGCGCCCGAAGAACGACTTCTGCGGCGTGTCGTGCATGTAGATGGCGTGCTTGTTGGGGAAGAGGATCTTCAACTCGCCAAGCGCATTGGCCTCGCTCGGCTGCTGGCGCACGCTGAACGGGATTTTGGCACCGTAGGCGCCCCAGTCCACCGCCGCAGAGGGAACTCGCCTGCCGCTGGAATCCGTCACCTCATAGCCGGCGCGGTCCAGATAGCCCGGATCGCTGCGCAGCCTCGGCAGCATCTCGTTGACGATGATCGACTGCGGCACGCCCCAATAGGGGTGGAAGTCGACCTGCTTGATCTGGTTGTAGAAAAATGCGGTCTGGTTGGTGATCTTGCCGATGACCACGCGGGTCTTCAGCTTCTCCTCGCCATTGTCGATGTAGCTTGCGGTGAAGGCCGGCTGGTTAATGAAGACGCGCGGGCTGCCAAGATCGGAGGGGAGCCAGCGCAGCTCTTCAAGCGCCGCCATGACCTTCTCGACCTTGTCGGCCTTGGACGTTCCGGCGAGCGAGGCGACGGTGCGCGGGCCGATGACGCCGTCGCCCTTCATGCCGGCCCGCTTCTGCACCGCCTTGATCACCGGCACCAGGTCAGGATCGTAAAGCTCGCTCTTGCCGAGCCGGGCGAGGGTCTCGCCAAGGTCACCGCCCATCTCGTCATCGAGGTTGCGCGCGATCAACGTCAAAAGCTTGGGCAGTTCCGGGCTGCTTTCACCGGGCTTAAGAAGCAGCTTCGGATCGACGACGATGTCGTTCTCCTCGCTTGCCTGAAGAGACTCCAACTCGACGCGCAGCGCCTGATATTCAGGGTTCTGCGGGTGCCGCGATTCGAGATAGGTGCGCACCTCTTGCGTGTGCGCCAGCGTCTTCAGCACGCCTTCGAGGTCGAGCGGCTTGGCCGGAAAATCGTAATAGCCGGTCATGCGGTTCGGATCGACTCGGCCGCTCTGGGCGTCATGGGCGTAGCGCAGCACGCGCGCCGATAGCGCCATCTCGAAGCGAACCAGTTCCTTGGTCCGCGCTTCGGGCAAGTCGACATTCGTGGCCGCCGCCGGAACATCGACGGAGTAATCGGCAGGCGTCAGGCCGTAGCTCGCCGCTTCGCCAAGCACCCGCACGGCATCCTGCGCCCTGCTGTTGGGTGCATCCCCTGTCACCCAGATGAAATCCGGATTGGCCGAATAGTAGGCGATGAGCGCCTTGGCGATATCGGGCTCGGCAAAGAGTTCATAATCGCTCAGGCCTGCCAGCGCATCGCGGAACGCGCTTCCGCTCACGGAGGGCACAAAGGCAGCATCTTGCGCAGTCGCGGGCGGCGGGGCGGGCAGCAGCGACTTGAAGTCGACGCGCACAAGCTTGTCGGCCCTGTAGGTATTGTAGGTCGGGCTGCTGATCCTGACGCTACCGCCTGTGCCAGGCTGCACCTTGCGCGGCTTTGGCGGCGGCGGAAATTCTCCTTGGGAATTGTGCCGGATGCCGCCGCCGAACAGCATGTCGAACAGCCCCTGCGCGCTCGCCGGCTGCTGGCCGAAGGCAAGTGCCGCCGCGATCGCGATCGGCATGACGGCCTTTTTGTTCCCGAGGATTTTCATGCTTCACCCGCACCGGTTGCAACCGGTTTCCCGTTCCGCGCCGCTAGACGGTCCCGCCCTCCGCATGGCGGATGTAATGCGCGACTGTACCGATTCATACTGATTCCGTTAAGCTTCCATAAATTTTCGCGACCGTGTTGCAGAACAGTTTCACATCCGTGTGAGACACAATGCGGCAGGGCGGCTCCCGGTTTCAGAGGCCTCGGTAACAATCAGGCGTTGGCGCCATGCGGCCTGGGCCACCATGACCGGCCTTCCTGCCTGACAAACATCGGCCCGTGACAAACAGCGGTCTTTGTGATCGAAATTCCGGCGGGCGCGAGCCATGGCCTGGAGGATGCGCAGTGAAGAAGGGATATCGCGAACTTCTTGACGAGGCGAATGCCGAGATCGAGGTGGTTTCGCCTGAGGAAGCGGCCGGGCTGCTGGAGGATGACGGCACCATCTTCGTCGATTTGCGCGACCCCCGCGAGGTCGAGCGCGACGGCAAAATTCCCGGCGCCAAGCATGTAACGCGCGGTATGCTCGAATTCTGGATCGACCCCGAAAGCCCTTATCACAAGCCGTTCTTCGCCTCCGGCAAGACCTTCGTCTTCTTCTGCGCCGGCGGCTGGCGTTCGGCGCTGGCGACCAAGACGGCGCAGGACATGGGTCTCGCGCCGGTCAAACACATCCTTGGCGGCTACACAGCCTGGAAGGCTGCCGGCCTGCCGGTCGAGCCAGGGCAGAAGAAGAAGGCCGACTGAGCCATTCGCAACTACGGACGGAAGACGGCAGCAGGCCCCTCCCGCGTTAATTTTCAATGCAGCGCCGGTTGCCGTTCCTCGGCGACGAAGCCCACGGCGCGCGCGACCACATCCTTGTCGGCAAGGATGCGGCGGTGACCAAGCCCTTCGGCCCAATGCAGGCTCACATGATCGCCGGCTCCCGCATACCGTTTTGCGTGATCGGCATGGACTTCGCGGTCGTCCGGCGCATGGATGATCAGCGTCGGCACCGGAGCCTCGGCGAGCTGGCGGTCGCCCGTGAAATCGCTGAGCGGCCGTCCCGACAAATGCTTCACCCGATCCGCCATGGCGACCCGAGAGCGCGGCCCGACATTGAGCCGGTGGCTGAAATCGTCGAAGATCGCCGGCAGCGAGCTCGGCGCCGCGATCAGAACCAGTTTGTCGGCCGCAAGCGGCGGCATGCCTTTCACCGAAGCGGCAACCGCATTGGCGGCGACGGCGCCGCCAAAGGAATGGCCGACGGCGGCGGCAAACGGGCCGAACCATTCGCCTGCGACTCGCACGGCGTCGACCGCGGTCACCATATTGAGATGTCGCCCGAGCGAATGGCCGTGGCCCGGCAGGTCAAGCGAGACCACCTTGTAGCCGGCGTCGCGATACCCATCGATCAGAGTTCGCATGTATTCGGTGCGCGAGCGCCAGCCATGGATGACGAGCACGGTGCCGCGGGAGCCCCTGCCCGGCCCCGGCCGGAACTCATGCACCGCAACGCAATCCGCCTTCGTCTTCAGCCGGTGATGGCGCGCCTCGGCCATGAAGCCTGCAGCGCGCTCGACCGCGCGGCGCTCGCCATCGCTCAAGGCCTTGACGTTTGGCGTGCGACAGAACAATTCGAACGCGGCGCGGCCACTGAGACGCGGCGCGACATGCTCGGCCGCGCCGAAGACGCCTCGGATGACCTTCAATCCAAATGATGCCATAGTGTCGGTCCAACCATTCGTTCAAGCATGAACATAATAGTTCAAACATGAACATTAAGCAAGAGCTGCCCTGGGACAATCCGCGCTTTCGCAACTGGGTTGCGGTGGCGCGCGCCTGCCATGTGCTGGAGCGCACGCTGGCGGTGAAGCTGGCGCCGCTCGACCTCAAACCGGCGCAGCTCGACGTGCTGATGAACCTCTACCGTCATCCCGGGATGTCGCAGCACGACCTTGCCCGCAAGCTCTTGGTCGGCCGCTCGAACATCACGATGCTGTTGCCGCAACTGGAAGCCCGCGGCCTGCTGCGTCGTGAGGGCGACGAAAAGGACAAGCGGGTGCTGCGGTTGAACCTCACCGAAGCCGGCGAGGCCCTGCTGATGCGGGCGCTGAAAGTACATATGGCGCTCATCGAGAAGGCGATGAGCCAGTCGACGGCGGAGCAGTGCGACATGATCGGCGAGCAGATGCGCAAGATCGCCGATGTCCTGAAGGAGGCCTGATCACGGTAGTGGGTCAGTTTGAAAAATGCCAGAACGTCCCTTTCCGACGGGTTCTCAAAGAGGGTGGAAGCCCACGCCAACGCGGTCGCCTTGCGCTTGAGGTATTACAAGTTCATGCGCACCCATAAGACGCTGCGCGTCCCGCCGGCGATAGAAGCTGGGGTTACTGACAAGCTCTGGGAAATCGGCGATGTCGCGCTGATCGAGGCTAAAGAGGCGGAGAGCCCGGTGGTTCGCGGTCCCTACAAGAAGCGGAGGGAAATTTGAAATATGAATGGGCGGACAACCCTCATCTATTTATTCCAGTAACAGTCTGCGTGGTTGTGTTGGCACTGAGCTTCGCAGCTATGTTCATCTCACTCGCAAGCATAATTCTACGCACCGACTTCTATGGTTCAATTGATGAACAGAACCTTCCTTGGAGCGAGCGACTGGGAAAGCGGGACTCCAGGCTTCATGCTGAATTTTGGTCCCCCCGCTTCCAGACGGCGCGCCAGATAATTGCCTATGGCGCTATCGTGTTTTTCTGCGCCTTCGGTGTGGTAGCGCTTATTCTGACTGTCTTCGGTCATCCGTCCTGGCCGAAAATTCAAACTGACCCACTACCCTGATCTCTGATGCGTCTATGTTCAGGTCAAGCAGGCCTCACCTGGTACCCCTCACCACATCGTCTTTCTGGCCCGCTCCGGCCATTCCTTGTCATATGCGGCGCCATTGATATTCCTGCGGCTGGTGATCTCGAGGATCTGGCCGGGCGTCGGCAGCGACTTCGGGTCGACATGCTTTGCCGGGTTCCAGAGCTCCGAGCGCACGATGGCGCGTGCGCACTGGAAATAGACCGCGTCGACGGCGACGACGGTGACCGACCGTGCCGGCTTGCCATCGACCATGAAGGACGCGCAAAGCTCGGCATCGGCTGTGATATGGGCGCGGCCGTTGACGCGCAGCGTCGTGCCGGAGCCCGGCACAAGGAAGAGCAGCCCGACGCGCGGATCGCGAATAATGTTCTTCAGCGAATCGGCGCGGTTATTGCCGCGCCTGTCGGGCATCATCAGCGTTTTTTCGTCCAGGAGGCGCACGAAGCCGGCGAGATCGCCGCGCGGCGAGCAGTCCAGCCCCTCCGCCCGCAGGTCGCCAGCGCCACGAAAGGCGAGGCTTCGATGAAGGCTGCATACTGCGGGATCACATGGTCGAGCTCCTTGGCGACCGAGGCCTCGCCAGGCAGGCCGTAGAGGGCTTCGAGCTGTTCGACCGATGTGATGAGCGACATCCTTTCGCCTCCTGACCTTTTGCCGGCGCTACTTTATGTCCATGACGCTTTGACGACACCCAGTCGAAAGTCTTGGGCCAGGCTAGCGGTCGCGGCTGAGCCCCTTCTCGGCCAGCTCGGCGAGGTAGGCGTTCCAGCGCTCGTCTTTTTCATGCCCGAGCGTGTGAAGATAGTCCCAGGTGAAGATGCCGGTGTCGTGGAAATCGTCGAAGGTGATGCGCACCGCGTAATTGCCGACCGGCTCGATCTTAAGAATCGCGACATTGCGCTTGCCGGGCACAGTCACGCGCTGATCCGGCGAATGGCCCTGCACCTCGGCAGAAGGCGAGGCAACGCGCAAGAACTCCGCCGGCAGTTCGAACGGCTGATGCCCGGCAAAGGTCACGGTGAGCAGCTTGCGGTCCTTCGAGACCCTGAGTTCCTTCGGCGCCGTCATGTTTCTTCCTATATGCGTTGCGCCCTTCCCTACGCCGGTTCGCGCAGTGCGAAAAGGTGATAGAAGGCAGCCGACAGAGAATGTCGGTCGGGGAATGTTACCAAAGATCGAGAGCTTCTATCTTGAATGCGCGGTTGGATCGTATCACATAGCCGTATATAACGACGCTGCTCAGGCCACGGAAGCGCTTGCAATGGACATGATCGACCCTTTCGGTCGCACGATCAGCTATCTGCGCGTGTCGGTTACCGACCGCTGCGATTTCCGTTGCACCTATTGCATGGCCGAGGACATGACCTTCCTGCCCAAGAAGGATCTGCTCTCGCTCGAGGAGCTCGACCGGCTCTGCAGCGTCTTCATCGAAAAGGGCGTCAGGAAGCTGAGGCTGACCGGCGGCGAGCCGCTGGTGCGCAAGAACATCATGCACCTAGTTCGCCAGCTGTCGCGGCATCTTGAGAGCGGCGCGCTGGAAGAGCTGACGCTCACCACCAACGGCTCGCAGCTGTCGCGCTTTGCCGCCGAGCTCGCCGACTGCGGCGTGAAGCGCATCAATGTCTCGCTCGACACGCTCGATGCCGACAAATTCCGCCAGATCACCCGCTGGGGCAATCTCGGCAAGGTCATGGAAGGCATCGACGCCGCGCAAGCGGCGGGCCTGAAGGTCAAGCTCAATGCCGTGGCGCTGCGCGACTTCAACGACGCTGAGATACCGGAGATGCTGCGCTGGGCGCATGGTCGCGGCATGGATCTGACGGTCATCGAGACCATGCCGATGGGCGAGATCGACGCCGACCGCACGGACCAGTATCTGCCGCTGTCGCTGCTGCGCGCCTCGCTTGAGCGCCAGTTCACGCTGACCGACATTCCTTATAAGACCGGCGGTCCTGCCCGCTATGTCCAGGTCGCCGAGACCGGTGGTCGGCTCGGTTTCATCACCCCGATGACGCATAATTTCTGCGAAAGCTGCAACCGCGTCCGGCTGACTTGCACCGGCACGCTCTATATGTGCCTCGGCCAGGAGGACGCCGCCGACCTGAGAGCGCCGCTGCGCGCCTCCGAAGGCAATGAGCTGGTCGGTGAGGCCATAGACGAGGCGATCGGGCGCAAGCCGAAGGGCCATGATTTCGTCATCGACCGCCGCACCAGCCGACCTTCGGTATCGCGCCATATGAGCGTCACCGGCGGCTGATTTTTTCTCCGATTTGGTGCAGGATCACCCTCGGTCACGGACCTTGGGGGCATCATGAAGTGTGTTCATCTCGTCCAGGGCGCGCCTTTGGTGATCGCCTTCTCGTTGCTGACGATTGCGACGACAGCGGCAGTCGCAAAGCCGTTCACCTACGTCAATGCGCGCTTCGGCACGTCCTGCACCTTTCCCGACGAGATTTTCAGCGACCGCTTGCCCGAGCCAGAAAACGGCGATGGGCAGCAATGGAGCGCGCCCGACGGCGCCAGCCTGACCTGCTCGGGCATTTATAACATCGACAACGACACTCCGAAGGGCTTCGTCGCCGACGAAAAGGCAAACACCGGGCCGGGCTACAAGATCACTTACAGCAAGACCGGCAAGAATTGGGCGGTGGTTTCCGGCATCAAGGGCGACAAGGTCTTCTACGAACGGCGCCTGTTCGGAATGGATGGCGTCATCCGCACCGTCTGGATCGAGTATCCTTCCTCGCTTAAGGCGAAATACGATCCGCTGACCGGGGCGATCGCCGCCAGCCTGCGCGGCCCTTGAGCTGCGCTCGGCGCACTGGAAATAGACCATCCGCGCCGAGTTCCACCCGATTTACCACCGACGTGTTCCGGCCTAGCCTCATCAAGCGATTTTCGCATTCAGGGGGTATTCTCATGCGCAAATTCTTGGCTTCGCTTGCAATGCTCGGGCTTGCCTTAGCGCCTGCGGCCGCTCAGTCGATCGGTGGCACCTACACTGTCGCCGGCACCAATTTCGACGGATCGAAATATGGTGGCGAGGCAACCATCACGCTGACCAGCGACACAACCTGCACGATCCATTGGGAAACCGGCGGCTCGTCCTCCGACGGCATTTGCATGCGCAACGATGATGCCTTTTCCGCCGGCTACGTGATGGGCAAGGAAATCGGCCTCGTCGTCTACAAGGTGGAGAAGGACGGCTCGTTGCACGGGCTGTGGACCATCGCCGGCCAGAACGGCAACGGCACACCGAAATAATCGCTCAGGGATTGCAGCCGATATTGAGGGCCGCAGGAACCTCCTGTGGCCCATTTCTTTGACGTTGCTGTCTTGCCGCTGGCTGTTAGACGCTTGCGAGAGAACATAACCCGGAAGCGCCCTTGCCTCTTTCGCCAAATCTTCGCGGCGCACTGTTCATGGTCGTGGCCATGATCGGCTTCACCTTGAACGACGCGATCACCAAATTCTCATCCGAATCGATGAACATGGCGCAGGTAATGCTGGTGCGTGGCGCCTTCGCCTCGCTCTTCGTCGGTCTGCTCGCCTGGCGGCGCGGCGCGCTTGCTGATCCACGCGCCATGCTGCAGCCGATGGTCGCGCTGCGTGTCGCCGGCGAAGCCGGCGCGACCGTGTCGTTCCTGATCGCCCTTGCCCATTTGCCGATCGCCAACGTCTCCGCCGTTCTGCAGGCGCTGCCGCTGGCCGTGACGATGGGCGCCGCACTGTTCTTCGGCGAGGGCGTCGGCTGGCGCCGCTGGCTCGCCATTGCCGTCGGCTTTGCCGGCGTGCTGATCATCGTGCGGCCGGGCTTCGAGGGTTTCAGCGCCTATTCGTTGCTGGCGCTGGCGAGCGTCGGCTGCTGCGCGGTGCGCGATCTCGCCACCAAGCGCATCCCGCAAGCGATCCCGACCATGCTGGTATCGACCGCGACTGCGCTGGCCATGACGATCCTGGGTGCGCTGCTGCTCCCGCCGATGGGCGGCTGGACGCCCATGACCGCCAAGGCGACGGCGCTGCTGGCGCTGGCCGCCGTGCTCGTGCTCATCGGCTATCAGTTCATCATCATGGCGATGCGCTCGGGCGACATCTCCTTCATCGCGCCCTTCCGCTATACGGCGCTGCTGTGGTCGATAGTGCTCGGCCTCGTCATCTTCGGCGATATCCCCGACCTGCCGATGATCGTCGGCGCCGCGATCATCATCGGCTCCGGCCTCTACGCGCTCTACCGCGAGCGTGTCGTCGGCAGGCGCCAGCCTGCCGCCGAAAGCGCTGGACCCGACATGGCGCCGGACGGCATATAGTCCCGATGGACCGAAGCGTTGCAGGCATCATCCTGGCGGGAGGCCAGTCGCGCCGGATGGGCGGCGGCGACAAGACGCTGCTTTCGCTGGGCAAGGTCAGGCTGATCGAGCATGTCGCCGCGCGTCTCACACTGCAGGTCGCCACGCTGGCGCTCAACGCCAACGGCGATCCGGCACGGTTTGCTGGCACCAACCTTCCGGTGCTTGCCGATACGATAGAGGGCCATGCCGGCCCGCTCGCCGGCATCCTCACCGGCCTTGAATGGGCGGCAGCGGACACGGGCTACCGGTCGCTGGTCAGTGCGGCCGGCGACACGCCGTTCTTCCCTGGCGATCTCGTCGAGCGATTGGCCGTTGCCGCTCGGGCACGGCCGGGCGCGATCGCGGTCGCTAGTTCCGACGGCAGGTGGCACCCGACCTTCGCACTCTGGCCGCTCGGCCTGCGCGATGCCCTGCGCCATTTCCTGGTTGAGGAGGAAAATCGACGGGTCTCGGCCTTCATGGAGCGGCATGGTTTTGTCGAGGTGGAGTTTCCGATGCTCGAAGCCGGAGGCGAGCGGCTAGACCCGTTCTTCAACATCAACACGCCCGACGATCTTGCGGAGGCCGAGCGTCTGTTGCAAAGCCTTGAGCCATGAGACGCGTGTTCGGCATCACCGGCTGGAAGAACTCCGGCAAGACGACCCTGACCGAAAAGCTGGTCGCCGAGCTGGTGCGCCGCGGCTGGACGGTCTCGACGGTCAAGCATGCCCATCATGACTTCGACATCGACAAGCCCGGCACAGACAGTTTCCGCCACCGCCAGGCCGGCGCGATGGAGGTCGCGGTCGTCTCCGGACGGCGCTGGGCATTGATGCACGAACTGCGCAACGAGGACGAGCCGGCGCTGGACGACATCCTGGCGCGGCTGGCGCCCTCGGACATCGTGCTGGTCGAAGGCTACAAGCGCGAATCACACCAAAAGATCGAAGCGAGACGGCTGGAGGCCAAGGACCGGACGCCGCTTTCGATCAACGACCCGAACATCGTGGCTGTCGCCGCCGACTTTCCGGTCGAAGGCGAAAAGCTGCCGGTCTTCAACCTCGACGATACGAAATCGATAGCCGATTTTATCGAGCGCGCGACCGGTCTCGTCAGTCCAGGCAAGTAACGCAGCGGCACACGGCGGTTGCCGTTTGCTGTTGTTTTTGCAGTTGCTTTTTTCTTGCAAAGAGTGGGAGTATCCCGCGCAGCGGGCGGTCAAAAAGGCTCCGCCCACAAGAGCCGCACGGGACAGCGGCCATGACAATATGAGAGGATTATCATGCGTATTGCACTGCGTATCGCGCTTGCCGCTTCGGCCGCGCTGCTGACACTTGGCGTCGCCCAGGCTCAGGAAAAGACCCTGAGGATCGGCACCGAAGGCGCGTACCCGCCCTTCAACAACCTGACCTCGGACGGCCAGCTGGTCGGCTTCGACATCGACATCGCCAAGGCCCTCTGCGACGAAATGAAGGTGAAGTGCACCTTCGTCGCGCAGGATTGGGACGGCATCATCCCGGCGCTCCAGGCCGGCAAGTTCGACGCCATCGTCGCTTCCATGTCGATCACGCCAGAGCGCCAGGAAAAGGTCGACTTCACCCACAAATATTACAACACGCCGTCGGCGATCGCCGTGCCGAAGGACTCGCCGCTCAAGGGCGTGACCAAGGAAGACCTCGCCGGCAAGACGATCGGCGTCGCCACCACGACGACCCACTTCAACTATGCCTCGAAGACCTACACCGACAGCACTATCAAGGGCTATCCGAGCAGCCCCGAGGAACAGGCCGACCTCGCCAATGGCCGTCTCGACGCCATCGAGGACGACATCGTCGTGCTGCAGCAGTGGCTGGATTCGCCCGACGGCGCCTGCTGCAAGATCCTCGGCCAGCCCTCGCCGCAGCCGGTCGAGATTTTCGGACCGGGCGCCGGCATTGCCGTGCGTAAGGGCGAGACCGACCTGGTCAACAAGCTGAATTCCGCGATCGACGCTATCCGCAAGAATGGAAAGTACAAGGAAATCAACGACAAGTACTTCAAGTTCGACGTCTACGGCGCCGAGTCCTGATCATTTGCGCTCAGGGCGGTGAGGATCACCTCGCCGCCCTGCCTCCATTCCGGGATCGCCACGGAGACACGCCCCGCCAATGCCAGCCCAAAGCATTTGGACACTTCTCAGTTGGGGACCGGATGGCTGGAGTGACGACATTGCGTCTGGTGTGCTGGTCACGGTTGCGCTGGCGCTTGCGACATTGCCGATAGGCCTGGCGATCGGGTTCTTCGTCGCCTTCGCCAAGCAGCACGAAGAGCCCGCGCTCCGGCTCGCGGCCAACATCTACACCACTGTTTTTCGCGGCCTGCCCGAACTGGTGACGCTGTTCCTGTTCTTCTTCGGCATGCCGCTGCTGCTGCAATATGTCGTCCGCCTGTTCGAGCCCGAGGCGACAATCGACGTGAACAGCTTCATTGCCGGCATGATCGTGCTGGCGCTGATCTTCTCCTCCTACGCTAGCGAAGTCTTTCTCTCCGCCTTTCGCGCCATTCCCAAGGGCCAGTATGAGGGCGGCTACGCCATTGGCCTTTCGAAATGGCAGACGATGCGCCTGGTGATCCTGCCGCAACTGCTGCGCATCGCCTTCCCCGGTCTGGAGAATTGCTGGCTCAGCCTGCTCAAGGACACCTCGCTGGTGTCGGTCGTCAATTTAGCGGAAACCCTGCGCAATGCCGGTGTCGCGGCGCGCGTCACCAAGCATTCCTTCCTCTTCTACAGTGTCGCGGCGCTGGTCTTCCTTGTGCTGGCCATCCTGTCCTCGGTCGCCACCGGCTATATCCAGCGCTCGCTCGGGCGGAGGGAGGCACGATGAGCGTCAGCCAGGCTATTGCGGTTGACAGGCCACCGCCCCGGGCTCGCGGCTGGCCGCGCGTGCGCATCATAGGCTACGCGCTGGTCGGCCTCTGGAGCCTTTTCGGCATCGGCATCGTGGCCTATCTGGTCCACGCCTGGAACGCCGATTTCTTCGCCAGATACGCGCCGGCCTATCTGCAGGGGCTCGGAACCACCCTGTCGCTGGTCGGCATCTCGATGGTGGCGGGCGCTATCCTCTCGTTGCCGGTCGCCTACGGGCGGATGTCCAAGAACCGGATCCTTTCCGGATTGGCTTATTGCTACGTCTACTTCTTCCGTGGCACCCCGCTGCTCGTGCAGACCTATCTGGTCTATTACGGCATCGGCTCGTTCCGCCCCGAGCTGCAAACCGTCGGACTATGGTGGTTCTTCCGCGAGGCGTTCTACTGCGGCGTCTTTGCCTTTTCGCTTAACACCGCCGCCTACCAGGCCGAGATCCTGCGCGGCGCCATCGAAAGCGTTCCGCGGGGCCAGTGGGAGGGCGCGGCCTCGCTCGGTCTGCACAAGCTGCAGACGCTGCGCAAGGTGATCATGCCGCAGGCGATCATCGTGGCGCTGCGGCCTTACGGCAACGAGCTCATCCTGATGATCAAGGCTTCCGCGATTGTCGCCATCATCACCGTCTACGACCTGATGGGCAACGCGAAGCTCGCCTACGCAAAATCTTTCGACATCCAGGCCTATATCTGGGTGGCGATCGTCTACCTGGTGCTGGTCGAGATCCTGCGTCACGGCGTCGAATGGATCGAACGCCGGATCACCATTCACCTCAAACGATAGAGCGTCGTCAGCGGACGGGCCTGCACCAGTCGATGCGGCTTTGCGCGCCTTGACGAATTTTTCGCATAGCCTAGACCTTCCGCCACTGAAATCTCTTGTTGGAAGGCAGGTTATGGCATCGGTTGCATTTCTCGGTCTTGGCGTCATGGGCTATCCGATGGCCGGGCACCTCAGGAACAAGGGCCATCACGACATCACTGTCTATAACCGCACGACCGCCAAGGCAGAGCAATGGGTCGCCCAGCATGGCGGCAGCCTGGCGCTGACACCGGCCGAGGCGGCCGAAGGCAAGGATTTCGTCTTCTCCTGCGTCGGCAATGACGACGACCTGCGCTCGGTGACGACAGGCGCCAGCGGCGCCTTTGCCGCCATGAAGACGGGCTCCGTCTTCATCGACAACACAACAGCCTCGGCCGAAGTCGCGCGCGAACTGGCCGAAGCCGCCGACAAGGCCGGCTTTTCCTTCCTTGATGCGCCGGTATCGGGCGGCCAGGCGGGCGCCGAGAATGGCGTGCTGACGGTCATGGTCGGCGGCGAGCAGGCCGCCTTCGACAAGGCCAGGCCGGTCATCGATGCCTATGCCCGCATGGTCGGGCTGATGGGACCCGCGGGCGCCGGGCAGCTCACCAAGATGATCAACCAGATTGCCATTGCCGGCCTCGTCCAAGGGCTGGCCGAAGGCATCCATTTCGGCAAGAAGGCCGGGCTCGACATTGAGAAGGTCATCGAGGTGATCTCCAAGGGCGCTGCCGGCTCCTGGCAGATGGAGAATCGCCACAAGACGATGAACGCCGGAAAATATGATTTCGGCTTCGCCGTCGACTGGATGCGCAAGGATCTCGGCATCTGCCTCGCCGAGGCCAACCGCAACGGCGCTAAGCTGCCGGTGACCGCGCTGGTCGACCAGTTCTACAAGGACGTGCAGGACATGGGCGGCAGGCGCTGGGACACATCCTCGCTGCTCGCCCGCCTGGGAAAATAGACGGCGATGGTCCTGCCCGATCCGAGCTGGAGCGCCGACGAGATCGTCGCCCATCTGCGTTCGATCGGCAGCGAGAAAAACCGCGCCGGCATGGCGCGATTCGGCATCAACACGAGAACCGCGCTCGGCGTCGGCAATTCCGATCTGCGGCCGCTGGCGCGCAAGTTGAAGAAGAACCAGGAACGGTCGCTGCTCTTGTGGGACACCGGCATTCGCGAAGCGCGATTGATGGCCGCTTTCACCGGCGAGCCGAAGAACCTCGACATCGGTCAATGCCGGCGCTGGGCCGCCGATTTCGACAGTTGGGAGATTGTCGATACCGTTGCCGACCTGTTCGCCGAAACACCGTTCTGGCGTGAGCTGGTCGAGGAATTCGCCAAGGACGAGCGCGAATTTGTCCGCCGCACCGCCTTTGCCATGCTGGCCTGGGCGGCGGTGCATCTGAAGAAGGAGCCGGACGCGAGCTTCCTCGCTGCTCTGCCGCTGATCGAGACGCATGCGGGCGATCCGCGCAACTTCGTCCGCAAGGCGGTGAACTGGGCGCTGCGGCAGATCGGCAAGCGGTCGATGACGCTGCACGCCCCTGCCCTTGCGCTGGCCGAGAAACTGGCGGCGTCGTCCGACAAGACGGCACGCTGGATCGGCAAGGACGCGGTGAAGGAGCTTTCCGATGTCAAACAGCTCGAACGGCTCGCGACCACACGACTGTGATCTCAGCGAAGTAAGCTCACGACGCTTTTACTCGCTTCCGAAATGGGACTGGCGGAGGATGACCACCATGAGCAGGCGTTTCAGATCAAGCGCGACGCTGGCGATCGTGCTTATGCTCGCCACCGCGAGAGCCGACGCCGCGGCCGACGTCGCGCATATCTTCTGGAAAGACTTGCGCCCGGCGACGCAGGCGGTCGCCGAGGACGCCAACCTGCCGATGATCGCGGCAAAACTGCCCGATCACGGTGAGACTCTGTCGCTCAATCTGCAGGACAAGACCGTTCAACTGTCCGGCTACGCCTTGCCGGTCGATCGCGAGGACGACCTCGTCTACCAGTTCCTGCTGGTGCCTTGGACCGGCGCCTGCAGCCACATGCCGACGCCGCCGCCGAACCAGATCGTGCTGGTAACGCCGGCGCATCCTTACAGGATGGCGGAGGCATACCAGCCGGTCTCCGTCACCGGCGTGCTGAAGCCCGGTATGGAGAAGAGCCAACTTTTCATCCTGGACGGCGTCTTGATCGTGCAGTCCGGCTATACCGTGCGCAAGGCCGAGGTGGCTGATGTCGACAGCGTGCCGGACGCCGTCACGCTCCCGGTCAACTCGCCGTGGAATTTCCTCAACAAAAAGAAGAACTAGGTCTCGCAACTTCGCGCATAGCGGGAAGCGCGAGCGCCATGCTCAGGCCGCGTTGGCCCCCGACTCCTTGTCCAGGATCATGTAGTCGAGCGGGATCTCGGTCGTGTACTTGATCTGCTCCATGGCAAAGGAGGACGACACGTCGCGGATCTCGATCTTGGCGATCAGCCGCTTGTAGAAGGCGTCGTAGGCGGCAATGTCGGGCACCACGACGCGCAAGAGATAGTCGACGTCGCCGCTCATGCGGTAGAACTCGACCACCTCCGGAAATTCCTGGATGACCTCGGAGAAGCGCCGCAGCCATTCATGGCTGTGCGAATTGGTGCGGATCGAAACGAAGACGGTGACGCGCACATTGACCTTCTCATGGTCGAGAATGGCCACGCGCCGCTTGATGACGCCCTCTTCCTCGAGCTTCTGGATGCGCCGCCAGCACGGCGTGGTCGACAGGCCGACTTTCTTGGCGACATCGGCGACCGCAAGCGTCGCGTCCTCCTGCAGGAGGCGAAGAATTTTTCTGTCTAGGCGGTCCATGGGAAGGCTCCAGCGGAATAGTTTGGCTATAATCCTTTTTATCAGGCCCTTTCACAAGAAAGAAATTCTGCCAATGCCGGCAAAAGCGAGTGATTTCTTGCAAGATGCCTAATTGAGGCGATAGCGGATTTCCGAGCGCAGGAATGGCAGCAAATCCATTTCAAACCACGGATGCTTCTTCAGCCAGCCGGTGTTTCGCCATGACGGATGCGGCAGCGGCAGCACTTTCGGCCCGGCTGCAGCATCCCAGACAGCGCGCCAGTTTCTGACCGTTTCCGTCAGCGACGGCCCACGCGCCGTGCCCATGTGCCAGGACTGCGCATAACAGCCGATCGTCAGCACCAGATCGATCTGCGGCATCAGCGCCATCAGATCGGCGCGCCAGGCGGTGGCGCATTCCCGCCGCGGCGGCAGGTCGGCGCCCTTGGCGTCCTGGCCCGGAAAGCAGAAACCCATCGGCACGATGGCGAATTTCTCCGTGTCGTAGAACTCGTCGGGGGTGACGCCGAGCCAGTTCCTCAAGCGATCCCCGGAAGCGTCGGTGAACGGCATGCCCGAGATGTGGACTTTCGTGCCCGGCGCCTGGCCGGCAAGCAGGATGCGGGCCTTCGACGATGGCAACAGCACCGGACGCGGCTGATGCGGCAGGGGCCGTCCGCGCGGCTGCTCGACGCAAATGCGGCAAGCCCGCACCTTGGCGGCAAGGCTCTCCAGCGCTTCGCTCATGTCCGGCGGGTTATCCAAAAACAAGCCTCAAGCAGCAGCGCTTGGCCGGCTGGAGAGCGCTGCGTGCCAGCGCAGCACGTTCCCGCATTCCTCAGGCACCTTGATGCGCGCCGGCTTCATGAAATCGATGGCGATCAGCCCGGTGATGTCCGCGACCGAATAGGCGTCGCCGGCGGCAAATTCCCTGTCCGCCAACTCCCGGTCGAGGAGATGCAGGAACTCGATGGCCTTCGGCTTGTTGGCCTCGCCCCACTCTGGGATCTGCGGCACCTCCCATTCCTTCATTGCCGGATGGATGTGCCGGAACGCGGCGGCCACGCAGCTCATCAGGTTTAGCTCCAGACGCCTTTGCCACATCTCCACCAGGGCCTTGCCGAGCGCGCCTGTTCCGAACAGGGCGGGCTCGGGGTGCAATTCCTCGAAATACCGGCAGATGGCGATGGATTCGGTGATGATGGTGCCGTCGTCGAGTTCGAGCACGGGCAGCCGCCGCAGCGCATTGCGCGACGCCACCGGCTCCTCGCGATGCTCCAGCGCGCCCATGTCCACGGGCACCAAAGGGACGGTTAGCCCTTTTTCAGCCAGGAAAACCCGAACCCGCCTGGGGTTGGGCGCCCGGCCGCCATCGAACAGCTTCATTCCAGTCTCCGATCTTCATCCCGATCTTAGGGCGCGCTGCAATGTATGTCGCCCAAAACTGCACAGCGGTTTGGCAAGACCACATGTTGACAAACAGAGCATCACCCGAAGCGGGCATCACCAGAAACGAACAAGCTCACGCAGCGCATCGCCGAGCGAAGCCAGTGCGCCGTGCTTCCTTTCGACGGGTTGATTGTGATGGCTGTCGCGCCAGTCCTGCGGCTGATCGAAGGAGCCAGCCCAGATGCCCACCTTGGCAGCCCGCGCGACGGCCTCCTCGGTTTCGAAGTCGCCGAAGGCGACGGCCCATCCGAACTGTACCTGCGCGCGGTTGAGGTCCGTGTCGCCCGCCTTGCAGTCGCCGAGCAACCGGCCGTAGCGGTCGCGCTGCCAGCCGCTGCAGGAGACCGGCCTGTCGGCGATCAGCCGCACCAGCGACTGCCGCGCAAGCCTGCCGCAGGCATAATCGGCCCCGTCCTTGCGGCACGTCTGTGTATATTCCGGCGCGTCGATGCCGCGCATGCGGATGCGCTCGGCGCCAAGCGTGATCGAATCGCCGTCCCTGACGATGGCCGTGCCTTGCTCCTGTCGCGTCTCGAACCGGTCGAGCCGCGCCGCCACCAGGATGGACAGGCCAAGCAGGACCACGGCCAGCCCGTAATCCAGAAGCCTGCGCAAAAGACTTCGCGGAGGCCGCGGAACATAGCGCCGGCGCGGCCTTCGCGACCAGGAACGGCTCATATGGCAAACAGTCTCTTAATCATTCGAACGTAGCTTAACGAACTGAAAAATCGCTGCGCGCAGAAATTGAACTTGCATGCCTTTGCTACGCTCGGACACAGCGGACAAATTCATTGTGGACCGCAGGAAACCGCATCGCAACAGCGATGTGGCGCGCGCGGTGCGCAGGACGCGTGACCGTCTTTCGCAGCAGGCCGGCAGCCTCGATTTCGACCGCGAGCTGCTCAAGCTGCATGCACGCGCCATGGTGGTTAGTGCGGCGGCGATTCCTCTGCTTGTGCTTGTGGTAGCGGCCATCGGCCGATTCGCGGGCCTGGGCAACCAAGTCGCCGTCTGGGCTCTCTTCACGCTGCTTTGCTACGCCATCGTCACCTTCATGGCGCGACGCGTCGAGCGCGCGGAAGCGGCCGAGCTCGACCCGGTGCAGACGCGCCGCGATTTCCTGATCGGCCATTCGCTCTGCGGCCTCGGCTGGGCCTGGTTCGCCTGGCTGGGCTGCGCCACATGCCAGGTCGACCAGTTCCATGTCGTCAAGGCCATGGTGCTCCTGGTCGCCATGGCGACCACTGCGGTGATGGCATCGTCGCTGGGCGGCGCGCTGCTGGCGACCTTCGCCGTTCCCGTGGCGGTTTATGTCTATGCCGTTTTGCGCCTGTGGATGCCGATCGAAGGGATCATGGCGGCGCTTCTGGTCGCTGCCCTGCCCTTCTTCGGCTACGTCGCGCGCCATCTCAACCAGTCATCCTGGATGCTGCTCTCCTTCCGCTCCGAGAAGGACGCGCTGATCGCCGAGGTGGAGACTGCCAAATCCATGTCCGACGAGGCCAGGCGGCGCGCCGAGGACGCCAATCTGGCGAAGTCGCGCTTCCTCGCCTCGATGAGCCATGAGCTCCGGACGCCGCTCAACGCCATCCTCGGTTTCTCCGAAGTGATGGCCAATGAAGTGCTCGGGCCGATGAACAACCCGACCTATCGCGATTACGCGCATGATGTGCACGAATCCGGCCAGCATCTGCTCGACCTAATCAATGAGATCCTCGACCTGTCGCGCATCGAGGCCGGCCGCTACCAGCTCAACGAGGAGCCGGTGGCGCTGGTGACGATCGTTGAGGATTGCTGCCATATGATGGAACTGAGAGCCCGCAACAAGGACATCCGCGTCATCCAGGAGTTCGAGACCGCGCTACCGCGCCTGTTCGGCGACGAGCGTGCCATCCGGCAGATCGCGCTCAATCTGCTGTCCAATGCCATCAAGTTCACGCCATCGGGCGGCGAAGTGCGTGTGCGCGTCGGCTGGACGGCGGGCGGCGGTCAGTACATCTCGGTCAAGGACAACGGTCCCGGCATTCCGGAAGAGGAAATCCCCGTGGTGCTTTCCGCCTTCGGCCAGGGCTCGATCGCCATCAAGAGCGCCGAACAGGGAACGGGCCTCGGACTGCCGATCGTGCAGGGTCTGCTCGACATGCATGGCGGCGAGTTCGAGCTGCACTCCAAGCTGCGCGAAGGCACCGAGGCCATCGCCATCTTCCCGCTGAGCCGAGTGATGGAGGAATTGCCCGCGCTGCCGACCAAGGCTGTCGCCGCCCGGCGGCGTTAGCTCCGGGACGCCGGTTGGACCCGAACCGCCGCCGCCATACCGGAGCTCGTGAGCGCTGCGGCCTTGACGAGACCGGCGGCAAGTCCAGCCCCAACTCCTTCGCCGTGACTGACAGCAAGATCGAGCAGTGGCTCGAGCCCAAGCCGTTCGGCGACTTTGGCTTGGCCCGGCTCGGGCGACAGGCTGGCGAGCAGGCAATGGTCGATCGCGGAAGGATCGGCTTTGTTCAGAACCGCGGCGGCAGCCGTCGCGACGAACCCGTCGAGCAGCACAGGAATCTTCTGCATGCGGGCTGCAAGAATGGCGCCGCAGATTGCCGCGAACTCGCGCCCGCCGACGCGGCGCAAGGCTTCGAGCGGATCGCCGAGACCGGCGCCGTGGAAAGCAAGCGCCCGGTCGACCGCTTCGGCCTTGCGCGCCATCATCGCCGTGTCCGCCCCCGATCCAGGTCCAACCCAGTCGGACCCCTTGCCGCCAAAGAGAGCAGCGCTGAGCGCGGCCGCGATGGTTGAATTGCCGACGCCCAGATCGCCAAGACAAAGAAGATCGGCGCCGCCCGCGACCGCTTCCATGCCGAAGGCCATGGTGGCGGCGCAGCCGCGCTCGTCGAGGGCTGCTTCTTCCGTGATGTCCCCGGTCGGAATATCCAACGCCAGGTCGAAGACCTTCAGGCCGAGATCGTTGGCGATGCAGATCTGATTGATCGCCGCACCTCCGGCGGCGCAGAGTTCGACGGCATTGGCGGTCGCCGAAACCGGCCGCGGCGAAATGCCATGCCGAACGGCACCGTGGTTGCCGGCAAAGATCGCCACAAGCGGACGATTGACGGCCGGCGGCGCACGCCCGCTCCAAGCGGCGAGCCATGCCGCGACATCTTCGATCCGGCCAAGCGAAGCTTTCGGCTTGTCGGCCTTGGCAAACAGGGTGCGAACGCGGGTTTCGGCGGCGGCGTCCGCCGGCGGCAGCGTTGCCAGCAGAGTGCGGAAATCGTCGAAAGGCTTTGCGGTCATATCGAATGCGGTCTCTTTGCAGGAACAGGCCAGCGGCATAGCCGCCTTCACCGCCTGGCACAACCGCCCGGCAATGCCGCGAAAGCGCCGGTCGACGGCGCATCGCGAAGGGCTTGCATTGGCGTTGCGGTTGCACCATGTGGAGTGAAGGCAAGAGAACAGCATGACCGCCATCGAGTCTCCCTGCATACTCGTCTGTTCCATCGACATGAAAACCGGCTTCTGTTTCGGTTGCGGCCGCACGCGCGATGAGATCGCCGGGTGGATCGCGATGACGCCGGAAGTCCGGCGTGCAGTCATGGCCGAGTTGCCGGCGCGGCTGGAGACGGTCGAACGCCGGCCCCGCCGCGAGACGCGGCGCGCCCGCATGGCGCGCGAGCGCGGCGTGCTGTGAAAGAGCTGGCTGTGAGAAGGGGCTGGCCATGAATCGCCTGTTCTGGGTCGTCATGCTGGTGATCGGCGCCGGCTTGATCCTGCTGATGATGAATGATTCCGCCGGCCGCACCTTCGGCATCGAGAACAACGATTTCAGCAGGCTGATCTGGGTTGGAGCCCTGGTGGCGGTAATCGGCGCCAGCCTTATTCGCTCTGGCCGGCCGCTCGGTGACATGGCGCGCAACTTCGGCGTCTGGGCGGCAATCGTGCTGGCGCTGATCGCCGGCTACCAGTACCGCTACGAGCTGCAGGATGTTGTCAGCCGCGTCACCGCCGGCCTTGTTCCGGGAAGCCCCTTGGCGCTTGGCGTCGATAGTGGCCGTGCCACCGTGACGCTCGACAAGGCCGGCAATGGCCATTTCGAGGCGCGAATCCTCGTCAACGGCAGGCCGGTGCGCACGGTGGTCGACACCGGCGCGACCAGCACGGTGCTGACGGCGGAGGACGCCCAGGCGGCCGGCTTCAACCCAGCGGCGCTCAGCTACACCGTGGACGTCTCGACCGCCAACGGCATGGCGCGTGCGGCAACGGTCAGGACCGACGAGATGGCGATCGGCGGCATCGTGCGCAAGGATATGCCGGTGATGGTCGCGGCGCCCGGCATGCTCGAGCAAAGCCTGCTGGGCATGAACTTCATCGGCTCGCTGTCGGGCTTCGAGGTGCGGGGTGACCGGATGATCCTGCGCGACTAGATCCTCGGTTTTCTGCCCGGAATTGCGTCTAGACAAACGCATCGAGCGGTTCGCCGTTTCTGTGGAACGGTGAAAACCGCCGATCCGCCTCAAGCGGCTTCGGTTTCCGCCACCGCGAAATCTATTGCCGCGAACGCCGTCTTCAGCACCTCTGGCCCGGCGCCGGGTCTGTTGGCGTCGGTGGACAAAATCTGCCGGTAGCGGCGCGCGCCCGGGAGACCGTGGAACAGCCGGACCATATGGCGCGTGACATGGCCGAGCCGTCCGCCCTTCTCGATGTGGCGCGCGGCGTAAGCGGCCATGGCGTCCATCAGCGCCGCGTGGTCGAAAGCGACCGGCGCCTCGCCGTAAAATGTGGCATCGATCCCGGTGAGGATGCCGGGCGTATGATAGGCCGAGCGGCCGAGCATGGCGCCGTCGACATAAGCGAGGTGCGCCTCTGCCTGGTCAAGGGATTGAATGCCGCCGTTGATGCCGATGAATTCGTTGGCCATCCTGGCCTTGAGCCGATAGACGCGCGGATAGTCGAGCGGCGGGATCTCGCGGTTTTCCTTGGGACTAAGCCCCTCCAGCCACGCCTTGCGGGCGTGCACCCAGAGCGCATCGGCGCCGGCCGTCAGCACGCCGTCTGCGAGCGTGTCGAGAGCGGGTTCGGGGTCCTGGTCATCGACGCCGATGCGGCATTTGACCGTGACGGGGATTCTCACCGCCGCCTTCATCGCCGCGATGCATTCCACGACCAGCACCGGCGTCTTCATCAGGCACGCGCCGAAAGTGCCCGACTGGACGCGGTCGGACGGACAGCCGACATTGAGGTTGATTTCGTCGTAACCGAACGCCTCGCCGATCACCGCCGCTTCGGCAAGCTTTCGCGGATCCGAACCGCCAAGCTGAAGCGCAACCGGATGCTCGGCACCGTCGAAGCCGAGCAGGCGCTCGCGTGCGCCATGGATGACTGCGTCCGCCACCACCATTTCCGTGTAGAGCAACGTGCGACGCGTCAGCTGACGGTGAAAGAACCGGCAATGCCGGTCCGTCCAGTCCATCATTGGTGCAACCGCTACGACAGGAAAGCCGGATTTCCGGGCGTCTGCGTAGAGATTGGCCTGTCTCTGGTCGCTCATATGTTGTAGCTCATTGCAGCGCGATGTTGTGTTTTGCAGCGGTTTGTTGTAGGGCTTACAACATTGTTGTAGCGAACAAGGGCAATGTTGTAGCCATGGGGACGATTGTTACCAGAACCCGCCGCGACGGGAAACCTTCCTATCTCTGCCAGATCGCCAGGAAGATGGACGGCAAGACGGTTCGCGAAAACCGAACCTTCCGCGACCACAAGACCGCAAAGGCATGGCTGCGCCAGCGTGAGGCCGAGTTAGACAATCCGAAGGCGTTCAAGGCGGCGACACAGGAGGTTAAGACGCTCGGCGACGCCATCGGCCGGTACCTCGAAGAACATGGCGGCGAGATCGGCAAGACCAAGTCCGCTTGCCTCGCTGCTATTCAGCGGCACTCGATCGCCGGCATGGCCTGCGGCGAAGTAGGCAGCGAAGATGTCGTTGCATTCGCCCGAACCATTCACACCGTCACCGGCCTTGCCAATCCCGGACCGGCTACCATCAACAATTACCTCTCGCACCTAGCGAGCGTGTTTGCCATCGCTCAAAAGGCTTGGGGATATCCGCTCGATCAGTCTGCAATGTCAGATGCTACGTTCGTGCTGCGGAAGCAGAATGCCATTGCCAAATCGAATAAGAGAGAGCGGCGCCCTACCCTCGCAGAACTCAATGCAATCTTGGATTTCTTTCAGGACCGATCAGCACGTGCGCCGCATTCCGCGCCGATGATCGACATCACCCTTTTCGCCATGTTTTCTACGCGCCGCATGGAGGAGATCACCCGCCTTCGCTGGCCTGACTACGAGGCATCCAGCGACCACCCGGCCCGCGTCTTGGTGCGCGACATGAAGAACCCCGGCGCGAAGCGCGGCAATGACGTGTGGTGCGAGCTGCCGCCGGAGGCAGAAGCGGTGGTGAAGGGAATGCGGCCAAAGACCGGCAATGGTGAGTTGATATTTCCTTATACCGTTGACGCCATCGGCGCGGCCTTTACGCGGGCCTGCAAGCTGCTCGACATCAACGACCTACATTTTCACGATCTGCGCCACGAAGGCGTTTCCAGGCTCTTTGAGGCCGGGTGGAATATCCCCCATGTGGCGCTCGTCTCAGGGCATCGTTCGTGGGCTTCTCTCCAGCGCTATGCACAGATCCGGCAGCGCGACGACAAGTTCGCCGGCTGGAAGTGGAGGCCGGCGCTATGAGCGACGATCTGGTGAAGCTTCGCGAGGCGCTGGAAACAGTCCGCAAGTGCTTCGATGACGGCGTGGACGACTGGCAATACCGCGCGCTCACGACGTTCAGGCATTATCTGTCGGCGATCGGCATGGAGCGGCGGCTTATCGATCCGATCGAAGCTATGGTGTTGCAGACTGCCGATGCAGTGCTGCTCGCGCGAAAGCGTTCCGAAGGCGCGACCGGCACTCCGAAGGCGAGCGGGGAAAAACTCGCCCTCGCCTATGCGGCTGCGGCTGTCACCACCTTGAAGGACAAGCACCGCATGAAGTTGCCAGATGCGCTTGAGGCCGTTTCCAAGGCATCCGGCATCGACAAGAGCACAATCAAAAATCTGCGCGACAATCTGAGCCGAGACGCCGGCAACAAACGTCCGAGCCGCCGCCGCCGCCCCAACGCCAAGCCTCCAAAGCAGCGAGTTCCCACCGGGATGCAAGAAAGCGTCGATGCCGTTATGGCCGAGCTGCGCGACCTCAACTACAGCAAGGACGAAATCCTCTCGGCCGTCAGCGGCATCGGCAAATTTGTGGGCTAGGCCGCTGTAACCTCACAAAGCACTTCTGGCCTCTTCCCTGCAACGCAACGCAATCGGGCGGCGCGTTAGCACAGGGAAGACAACCACATGCATCTGCTCAACACAGCGCAGGCTGCCGAACGCATCGGTATGTCTGTCAGTTGGCTGAATCACGCGCGACAGACCGGGGAAGGTCCGGTTTTCCTCAAGATCGGTGTCAACGTCAAATACCGCATTGAAGACGTAGACGCGTGGCTTGCCTCGAAGACCCGCACCAGGGTTTGGCAGTTCGATCATGGGGAGGCCGCGTAAAAAATGGCAATCCCGACCATCGATCACAACAGCGACGCCGGCCATCTCGAAGAGATGATTCAGTGGGTTCGAGAGAACCGCGCCATGTGCGGCCGGCCGATCGTTCCCTTCCTCCGCCGTAAGTACGGTGTCAGCGCACTCGACGCCTGCACAATCCTTCGACTCTCCCGTCTTCGTGACGACTGGCCGGCGAAGGCCGACGACAAGGGAGGCGCCGATGCTGCGGCCTCCTGAGAACGAAAAAGCCGGCCCGCTCGCGACGGGACCGGCATTCGAAGCAGCATCATCCCTGGCAGGAAATGACTGCAACGAACATAGCAAAAACCAGCGTCGCACTCAACGCCAACCTAATCCGAAATGGCGATCGCAGCGCGCTTGGAACGAGGCAAACCCCCTCGCTCGCCGCGCTCATCGCCTCGTCGCCGCAGCAATCAAAAAGGGGGAGATCATCCCCTGGCCCTGCGAGGAATGCGGAGACGAGCGCGTTGATTGTCATCATGACGATGCAACCAATGCTCCGCTGACGATCCGCTGTCTTTGCCGCAAGCATCATCGCCGCTGGCATGCGCAGCAGAGGAAACAGGGAGGCGCTGATGGCTAGGCCTTCCAGCAAACCGATCTATTCCCCAGTGCCGGCGAGAGTGATGGGAGCGGAGAATCTGACCGCGTTGGATCTCCGCGTGTTGATGGCGATCGGCTACCATGACCGCTTGGGCGCTAACGGGGCTGGCTGCTTCGCCAGTCCCAAGCGCCTCGCGCAACTCACCGGAAGTCATGTGAACAGCGTAGCGCGCTCGATCACAGCTCTGAGTGCGCTCGGCATCATCAGCGTGAAGCCGCATCCGATGGACGGCCGGCAGCGCGTCTACAAAGTCGTCTATACCGAGTTCGATGCTGAATACGCGAAGCAGCAGAACGCTAACCGAGGCGGTTACCGATCGCCTCCAGACATCGCTAACGCATCGGTTAATGAAAATCCGGAATCGGTAACCGAAAACCGCCAGATCGGTAACCGGGATTTTGAGAATATCGTTCAGGATCAAAGGCTTGCTGATGAGAATATATTAGAAGATAAAAACAAGATTAATACATCCCGCGAAGCGGGCTCGGGAGGGGATAATTCCAGTGTCCTCGCCATGCTCTCGATGATCGAGCGCATGATGGAACGGCGCAAGGATATCGCCCCCTATCACAGCTATCTTCGATCAGCAGCAACCCTCCCAGGATCTACCGGCAAGCGTGCCGAGCTCCTGCTGGCACGTGGTGGACAGAGGGGCGCAGCATGAAGGCGAAAACCTCATCTCCCCCCGTACCGGCCCCGCAGATTTCGACATCTCCCTGCAATTCAAAAAATGACCCCAGGACACCGCGCCAGCGGATGAAGCTGAAGCGCAGCAGGGAGGCCGAAGGCCGGATCGTCATAGGCCAGCTTGGCATCCGGCCCGAAACCGTCTCCGTGCTTTATGAAACCGGACGGCTGCCAAACCGGTTTCCCACACGGCAGGAGCTGTATGACGCAGTTCAACAGCACCTCGATTCCCTGATATTGGGCAGCATCGACAAGTAACGTTACGGCGTAACGCAAGTGTTACGGCGTAACGGTGTTTTTCATTGTTTGAGTGTTCTGGCTGTATTATTGTTTTCACAGGTAGAATGAAATTAACCGCTATTCGGAGATCATCAGAAATGCGAGCCGCTATTTCACTCGCGCCAATCGATACCGACAAGGGCATGGACATGGCGCGCGTCGCCCGCGTCCTGGCCGTCTGCAACGAAGGTTGGGAGATCGACACCGCCGACGCGCCTCCCCGCGTCATCGAGGCCGTGAAGGCGCTCAAGAGCGCAGTCGTCGCCGGCAGGATCGACGGCAATGGATGGGGTGCCGAGCTGGCGCCGTATTCGAACGTCTCCAATGCCTTCATGGAATCGGTGCGGAATGTCGGCGTGTTTTTCCGCATCGCCGATAGCATGATGAAGGTGCCGCTCCGGTCCAGGCTCACAGCTGTCACGGCCAGCGCCAACGCCTATGTGCTCGGCGAAGGTTCGGCGAAAAAGCTGTCCCGCATGTCGCTCGAAGGCGAATACGTCGATGCCTTCCGGGCAACCGGCTTCGTCATCGTCAGTAACGAATTGCTCAAGATGGGCGCCCTTGCCGATCCGCTGATCTCCCAGGAGCTTCGCGGCGCGGTGACGTATTCGGCCGACGAGAAGTTCCTCGCCATCCTCGATGCTGACGCCAGCACGTCCGCCAGTGTCGGCAACACCGTGGCAGCCGCACAGGAAGATCTGAAAGTCGCTCTCGCGGCGTTGGACCTGGGCGCGTCGTCCAAGCTTTTCTTCGTCACTCATCCTGACACCGTGAAGATGCTTGCGACGATGACCATCGACGGCGGCTACGCCTTTGGGGACGTGAACCCAGTCACCGGCGGCACGCTCCTGAAAACACCGCTCATTCCCTGTGATGCGTGCGCCTATGGCAGCTTCTACGTGCTCGACGCCTCCGGCATCGCCGGCAACACGGAAGGCATCATTGTGGAAAACTTCCGTCATGCCACCGTGCAGATGGACGATGCCCCAGACAGCCCGCCTTCGGCGAGCACGACGCTCATCAATCTGTTCCAGCGCGGCCTCACCGCCATTCAGGCCTCGACCTGGGGCGGCGCAAAGGTCGTGCGATCGAATGCGGTCTACAAACTGACGGCAGTCGATTGGGGTTCAGCTAACAGCCCGTGAGGTGAATGCGCAATGAAGCTCCTCGAATTCATCACGGGACGCAAGAAACCGATCGAGGAAAAGGCGGTGCCGGTTCCTCTTAGCCCTACGCGCAATGGCTGGTATCCGCTCGTCCGGGAAAGCTTTGCGGGCGCCTGGCAACAGGGGATCACGCTCGACCAGGGCACGGTCCTGTCCGACGTGGCTATCTTCCGCTGCATTTCGCTCCTGTCGAGCGACGTTGCAAAGCTGCGCATGAAGCTGGTGCGCCAGGACAGCAACGGCCTGTGGAGTGAGACAGAGCACCCGGCCTTTTCTCCGGTCCTGCGCAAGCCGAACCATTTGCAGAATCGCATCCAGTTCTTCGAAGGCTGGATGATCTCCAAGCTTGCCAAGGGCAACGCCTACATCCTGAAAGAACGCGACGGCAACACCAACGTCCGCGCGCTCTATGTGCTCGATCCCTGCCGCGTCACCCCGCTCGTCGCCGACGATGGCAGCGTCTTCTATCAGCTCCGCACCGACAATGTTGCGGGCCTGACCGAGGACGTGACAGTCCCGGCATCCGAAATCATTCATGACCGCTGGAACTGCCTGTTTCACCCGCTCGTTGGGGTCTCCCCGCTCTATGCCGCGACACTACCGGCAACGACCAGCCTCAACATCGGCACCAACAGCGCGATTTTCTTCAAAAACAAAAGCCAGCCTGGCGGCATCCTGACCGCTCCCGGCTCGATCAGCGACGAGACAGCGCAGCGCCTCAAGGAAACCTGGGACAGCGGATTCGGCGGCGCCAATGCCGGAAAGGTGGCCGTCCTGGGCGACGGGCTCACCTACGAGACCATGGCGGTTACCGCTGAGGCAGCGCAGCTTGTCGAGCAGTTGAAACTCAGTGGCGAAGCTGTCTGTTCAGCCTTCGGCGTGCCTAGCTGGAAAATCGGTCTTGGCCCGGTTCCAACTGTGGGCAACGGGGAAATGATCGAGAGGAGCTATTACAGCCAAAGCTTGCAGAGGCACCTCGAAGACATCGAGCTTTGCCTGGACGAGGGCCTAGCGCTTCCGAAGCCCTACGGCACCGAGTTCGACATAGACAGCCTCTTGCGCCTCGATAGCGCGACAATGGTGGTAAGCCTCAAGGATGCTGTCGGCGCTGGCGTGATGGCACCGAATGAGGCTCGCAGGAAGCTGGATCTCAAGCCGGTTGCCGGCGGCGAAAGCCCCTACCTCCAGATGCAGAACTATTCGCTCGAAGCGCTGTCTCGTCGTGACGGTCTGCCCGACCCCTTCGACACCACGTCACGCAAGGAGCTCAAGAGCGATCCCAGCAAGATGTTCTTCGCGACCGGTGACGATTGGCGCCTCTACTGCCACGCCAAAGGCTGGCTGAAGGATGGTGAGACGAAGCCACGCATTCGCGTCCCGTACATCACCAGAGTGATGCAGACATGAAGGTTCCTGCGCAAGGAAAGGGCGACGGCGGCTGGCCCGCGACAGGGCAACCATATGGAACCGTCGTCGCCCACCCCGCTCCGGACTGTGCAGCAGATGTCTGCTCACTCCGGGCGGCCGGGAAAAACCAACGAGCGATTCGAAGCCAGACCGCTCGGGCCCTTTTTTTGCGCTAATCGCCCTCAAAAAAGTTTCGGATGACAAAAAAATGACGACCACGCTGCGTGACGACGACATCACTCCGATAGCTGTGATCCCCAAGAACGCTCACACCGAATTGCGTATTGGGCTTGGACGACACGAACACAACGGCGCGCTGATGCTCAATTTTTCGATCGGCAAGACAGGCGGCGGACCTTTGACGAAAGGCTTCGGCATCCGCGCAAGTCTCATTCCGGACATCCAGCGGGCACTGGCTCAGGCCTACGAGATAGCCTTGGCAGAGAAGGAAATGGGGGCCGCCGCAGATGTCGCATGATCTCGCTTTTCCGACCATCGCTGATGGTCAGGCCGATGGGCAATGGCAAACGAGCAATGATGCCGATGCCGCCATCGGGAATGCCACGACCGATACCTATTCGGTGGACTTCTCGGCAGGCAACGTCACGCTTAATTCCACTCAGTATCGATCAGGCTATACGTTCAAGCCCAGCGCGGCGCTGGCAGCGGCCAGGACATTGACCCTGCCGGCGGTGAAGCGGCCATTCACCTTTCACAACAGCGATGCGACCTATACCGTCACGCTGAAAAGCACGGACGGCGCATCACCCGAAACCGCCATGACGGTCGTTGTCCTGCCTGGGCAACTGTTCTTCGGCTATACAAACGGCAGTTCTCCCGGCCTCTTTGGGTTCGCTTCGTCAACGGGGAGTTCGCTCACCGGCACCTATTACGATTTCGGCGGCTATTTTGAAGCGGCGCCTTCCACCTCGGGTGGCGTTTTCGGGCGCGTTCGAATTGCTCGCAACATTACGATCGCAGCGAACATGTCAGGTTCCTATGGCGGCGTCTCCACGAACCCGGTAGCGACCTATGATGTCGATGTAAAAGATGACGGTGTCAGCATCGGCACCATATCGATCTCCACAGGCGGTGTGGTGACCTTCACCACCGTCAGCGGCACGTCGAAGAGCGTGGCTGCTGGATCAGAGATACGTTTCACCGCTCCCATCAACTCGCCGCCGGATACAACGATCGCCGGCCTCAATTTCGTCATTGCCGCAACGGTGGCCTGAATGCTGCTCTATACGAGCTTTCTCAACCGCGCCGAGCCTTCGTCATCGCTTCCGTCCGTGATGACCTATAGTTATGAGGGTGCGACCGTCGATAACACGAACGCCTCCTCCTACACGTTCACTGGCAAGAACATCGGTGCTGCCGGATCGGGTCGCGTGATCGCCATCGGCGTTACCGTCAACGTCAGCAACGTCGGAACTCCGAGGAGCATAACCGGCGTTACGGCCAACGGCAGCGCCATGACGAGCGGAGTTTCGCTCACCGGGGGCAGCACAGGTCATGGTTCTGCGGCGTGGTTCTATCTGACCATCACGACGGGAACCACAGCAACATTCGTGGTGACGACCAGCAGCGGCGTGACCAACTGCACTATCGTCGCGTACAGGCTATTCCCCATCAGCAGCACGCCTGTGGATGCCGTAGCGTCAACAGATTCCGCATCTTCTGCGACCATAGCTGATCTTGAGGTCAAACCGACCGGTCTCGCGCTCATCCTTTCCAATTTTACAACGGGTGGATTGGACTCTGCTTCATGGAGCGGTGTGGACACTCCGGTACGCAACGAGGCTGATCTTACCAATGACCGGCCCGGCCCAACGAATGCCTGGTCGATCCCCACAACCGAAAACGACACGACGCGAGACTTCACCATCAACGCGTCAGGGTCAACGATCCGGGCAGTGGGCATCTCGTTCCAGTGAGGGATCAGCCGGCGAAGGCGTGGACGATAGCGAAGCCTGTGCCTATAGCGACGCCTGTGAAGAACTTGCCGGCGATGTCCATGGCAATGGCGCGGATGTTGTCCCAAGCATCGCTGTGGGGCTTCCTGAGGGCGCTGGAAATGTCGTCAAAAACCGTTTCCATGCCGCAACTATAGATCGTAAGTTGGATTCTGTGAATTCCCTTCGAGGAAGATCCGAAAATGACCGATGACCAGAAAGAGCGGGATGAGGCCGGCAAGCGTGTTGTCAGAGCGGCAATGGAACTTTCCCACGCCTTGCAGGCAGCGGAGGAAAAGGGCGTTCATTTCGACATTCAGGTGGATGAACTGGTCATCGCCGGCCGCAAGAACAAACAGGTCGTGGCAAGGCTCTTGCTCTAGCGGGGCGGGCAAATTCGTCACGTTGACGATTTTCTCCCAGACCGCTTGCGGACCAAAAGTTCGCAAAAAACCAGATTGATTGTCTCGGCCGGCAATGTGGCTTGGCCCATTTTCGAGAGTTTCGCGGCGTTGGCAAAAAAACTCAGGATTTCGCGGAAACTCGCGTTTCGCTGTCCGAGCGGTCCCCGACCGTGTGGACAACTTGTCCATTCGGTCCCCCCGTTTTCTTACGATTTGGCGCAACTTCCGGTCTAGCAGCGATCGGTGCAACATCGTGCAATCCCCCGAACGGGGTATTGACGATTTCGGCAAATCAGCGGAATTTGTCCTTGGGCTTGGAAACCCGGACCAGTGACGGCACGGCAGCGTTGGCGCGCTTGCCTTGACCGTAGCGCTCAGAGCCTTGGCGGGCTCCGGGGGCGCGTGAGGTACGCCTTGGCGGGCGTCCTAACTCGGCCATGAATATGGCCGGGGGCAGACGCCATGTCCAGAGCGAGAGCTTAAAAACGTCTGGCTTGTCTCACTGGCAAGTTTCCAACCCCCGGCTGCGGCGCCGACCGCCGCGCACAGGGCCTTGGAAAGCCCTTACCAGTGGGACTTGGGGAAATGAAATCTCAGGCAATGACACGTCGCGCCGCTCTCGGCGCTCTAGCATCGCTGCCGGCCATGGCAGGCGCAACAGCGCTTCCGGTGGCTCTGGCAGCTCCAGCAACTATTTCCGATCCGCTCGCCGACTTGATTGCCGAATATTACGCCAAGGCGGATGAATTCGCGGCCATCCCCGGCGAGCTGATAACTCGGGAGAATGAGGATTCTCTCGTTGATGCGACCTACGGGCCAGCTAGGGATAGGCTCTGGAAAGATACGCCGCTGCCGACAACGCTGCGCGGGGTGGCGGAAGCTTTGCGTTACGCCATCCGAGAGGACGGGTTTATTGACAGTGTGGCCGAAAACGTCATCAAGGCATCGCTGGCCTTCCTCGATCGGGAGGCGGGGCTATGAACGCCATTGTCAGACTGAAGCCATTCGGGTGCCCGGCCGGCGTAGATCCTCGCACATGGCGCCAAGCGATCGAGGCACAGCTTAATGATCTGCTCGACCGTGCCATGTCGCTGGTCACCGCGCTCGACCTCATGGAAGCCGATTGCGATCTAGAGGACGGTGCGGACGACGAGCCCTATCTCGGCGGCTGGTCCGGCTACAACGACGACAGGGAGGCCGACACCAGCGACCACGAGGACGACGGCACGGCAGAGCCCAGCCTTGGGGCTCTCAACCGCGTCTGTCAGGTTGATTGGGCTACCGGCTCTCGCAGCGACCGCGAGGAAGACGCTGGCGATATGGCGGAGGTAGCGGCTTATGGCGACTGACTTCAAGAAGACCGCCGCCGAGGCAAAGGCGAAGGGTGAGGAAATCGAAGTGCTGGCCCGCATCCTTGCCGAGAAGATGGGAGCCGTCCACGGGGCGGAATTCTGGGTAATGCTCAATCACGAGGTGGGGTTTGTCACCGTGGTGAGGCGCTGACAGGCAACTCCACGTTAGTGGCGCACAACCGGATCCCAGGATACAGTTGAAATACGTCACACCTGAGCTTTCTTTGGGGCTCTCTTGGCTCGGCGGCTTCGGCTTGCCGAGCCTTTTCTTGCCCCCTGCCCTACAACTTTTCTTACAACATCACCCCGCAACACCAATGTTTGCAAGGTTGTCCGTCCAGCCCATCATTGGTGCTATGGCTATTTTGAAATCTTGATACTTCGACATTTCTTGTTGTTTCAAGGATGTTGGGCCACGTCGTGTGCGCTCTTTTCTCCCACGGGACGGGCCGTTTTTCGGGTTTCCGATGCGTCCGTGCACACGGGGCGCAGAGGAATTGGACACCTTCCCTAAACTAAAATCCGGCTCTTGGAGAGCCCAGGTTCGTCATCTCAAGAAAGGTTTTGCGCCGCAGGAACGCCGAGATCGGCGCACGATGCAGCGCCGATCTTTCGCGATCTGGTGGCGCTCCATCCGCCCGGCCTAAAAAAAGATGGGCATCAAAATCCTCGATCCAAGGACTTCTGTCGGTACCCGGTTAGATTTCAACCGAACGTTGCGCGCCTTTTTTGGCGAGGAGCAGCGCCATTTCTTCCGCAATTAGCGCCTGCTTATGGAACTTTCTGGCCGGTGTTCCATTGCAATCGCATGCAAGAATCTGTCCAGCGGATCCGGACGCGGGCACCGTCCCTACGCTACTCATTGGTGCTGCCGATATACAATGAGGAGGAGGTGTTGCCCCGGCTGGTCGAGCGGATCAGCGCACTGACCGCAAAACTGGACGGAGACACCGAAGTCATCTTCGTCGACGACGGAAGCAGCGATCGAAGCGTGAGCTATTTGCGCGGCATGGTCGCCGCCGAACCGAGCTTCCGCCTGATCGAGCTCTCCCGCAACTTCGGCCACCAGATCGCCATCAGCGCCGGCATGGAAGCGGCCTCCGGCGAGGCCGTCATCGTCATGGACGCTGACCTGCAGGATCCGCCCGAGGTCGTTCTCGACCTGGTGGCGAAGTGGAAGGACGGCTTCGAGATCGTCTACGCAAGGCGCGTCAGCCGCAAGGGCGAAACCTGGTTCAAGCGCTTTACCGCCAGCCTGTTCTATCGGCTGCTGGAGAGGATGACACCGGTCGAGATCCCGCGAGATGTCGGCGACTTCCGCCTCGTCGGCCGGAAGGCGCTGGACACGTTCAAGCGCATGCCGGAGCACGACCGCTTCGTCAGGGGCATGTTCGGCTGGATGGGTTTCAAGCAGGCGGCGGTGCCGTTCGAGCGCCCGGCGCGGACGCTTGGTGAAACCAAATACCCGTTCTGGAAGATGATGCGGCTTGCCATCCATGGCATCATCGGCTTTTCGGAGCGGCCTCTGCAACTGGTGCTGTTGACCGGGTTGGCCATTTCCGCTCTCGCCCTGGCGTTCGGCGCATACGCAATCCTGGCCTGGATCCTGGAAACCGGCGTGATTGCCGGCTGGACATCCACGGTGGTGATCGTGTCGCTGCTAATCGGCATCAATCTTTTCATGACCGGCGTGATGGGCCTCTACGTCGGCAGCATCCATGCCGAGGTCAAACGGCGCCCGCTCTATGTCGTCGAAAGGCTGAGTGGCTTCGACCGGCCGATGCGCGTCGCCTCCCGCGACAAGCGCGCTTCGTTTCGCAAGTCCAGGAACGGGGTCACGGCGGATGTCCGAACTCTTCGACAGCTATAGGTCCAGCTACAGTGAGGCAGTCGAGGGCTCGATCCGGTTCTCCGGGCTGCGCCATGATTTCTTCCTGCGTGCCAAGGCCGAGCTTCTGCGACGACTGGTCCTCGAGCAGGACCTCCGGCGGGCCGGCGCAGGCGTGCGCGCGCTCGATGTCGGTTGCGGCGTGGGCTCGCTTCATCCGCATCTCGCCGATGTCTTCGATCGACTTGACGGCTGCGACGTGTCGAAGGAGTCACTCGCGCGTGCCAGCGCTGAGAACCCGCACGTCGCATACAGCGTGTGCACCACCTCACGCCTGCCTTACGCGGATGGCATGTTCGACCTGGCGTTCGCCAGTTGCGTCGTCCACCACGTGCCGCCTCAGTCGTGGCTGGATTTCGTCCGCGAGATGCGGCGCGTCGTTCGGCGAGGCGGACTTGGCTGCATCATCGAGCACAATCCCTACAACCCGCTGACCCGTATGGCGGTGTTGAGATGTCCGTTCGACAAGGACGCTGTCCTGCTTCGCGCTGGCAAGGCGGCATCGCTGCTTGAGCAGGCGGGCTTCCGCGACGTGCACTGCGAGCATTTTCTGCTCCTGCCGTCGGCCAAGCCGCTTGCCCGGAAACTGGAAGGCGCGCTCGCTTGGCTGCCGCTCGGAGCGCAGTATGCCTGTGTCGCCCGCGCCTGAGAATCGTCGCGTCGCCGGCACGAAGCTCCTGG
Source organism: Mesorhizobium sp. WSM3879 (assembly GCF_002294915.1). Lineage (NCBI taxonomy): Bacteria > Pseudomonadati > Pseudomonadota > Alphaproteobacteria > Hyphomicrobiales > Phyllobacteriaceae > Mesorhizobium > Mesorhizobium sp. WSM3879. The sequence continues at coordinate 270,533 of NZ_NSFZ01000004.1, forward strand.
GGCGCTTCGCTTCAGTCGGCCTTGTCGCCACAATCCTCTATGCCGTCCTGACTACAATCTTTGCCCAATCGAACTGGCTCGGGCTCGCGCCCGTCGAAGCCTCGCTCGCCGCTTACGCGGCCGCCGCCCTGTTTTCCTATCTGGCGCACAAATCCTTCACCTTCATGTCGGCCGGCTCGCACGGGTCGCAGGCGCCGCGTTTCGTGTTGCTGACGATTGCCGGCCTCGCTATGGCTTACGCGGCACCGTACCTGCTGACGGTGACATTCGGCCTGCCGCTTGCCGTTCCCGTTCTCCTCACTTCCTTGGCCATCCCAGCGCTTAACCTTCTTGTGCTCGATCGCTGGGTCTTTGCAGAGCGGCGCCTGCGCGATGACGGGCCGTCCTGAGGATCAAAGCGTGTCCAACCGGAAAGATCTCAGCTTGATGGCGCGGTTGTAGATGTTGCTCGCATCGGCGCTTTGCGGAATGTCGTCGGGATAGTCGATGGCCATGTCCAGTGTCGCCTTGCCAGCCAGCACGGCGTGCGGAATGACGAAGGACACAGTTGTCGCCACATCGCCCGACAGCGTCCCCCGATACACCTCGGTCCCATTGGCCGACACGACGATCCTCTGCCAGGTCTGCGGCGGGCGAATAACGGCGGCCATTTCCAGCGTTGCCCGAAGCCCGTCGCGGAGCGGCGGCAGGGTAAGGCGCAGGCGAGAGCTCTCGCCCAGCGAATGGGTGCCGTCCGCCACTGGCCCCGACCAGCCGCAGACCATCATGGTGGTTGCTTCCCGGGCGCCGTCGGAGCGGAACGATACGGTCCGGCCTGGCGTGTAGCGCCCCACGGCGTCCCGGTTGAGGCATGTGGTGGTCTTGTCGATGTAATAGGCGCGGTAATCGTCGTTGACATTCGGGCTGAGGGCAAGCGCCAGGATGGTGATCTCGGCTGCCGCAAGCGCGCCCGCCAGCGCGTAGCCGGCACCCAGGATTACCGGCCTGGTCGATTCCGTCAGCTCAGACCAGCGCAAGATAGCCTCCAAGCCAGGCCACGGTCATGAAGTAGCAGGTGAAGAGGAAGACAATCAGCGCAGCGACCAATGTCGCCTTCGAGCCCGACAACAGCACCGCCGTCAGCATCGTCAGCGGCGCGAGGCCGACGACATAGCGGACCATCGAAGCCAGATTCGAGGTCAAAGGCAGGATGATGGCCATGGCGCAGAACAGGGCCGCGCCAATTTGCCTGCGCGCCGCGAGCACCGCCGCCAGCGCCAGTCCCACGATTGCCGTCGACGCGCTCCATTGCGGCGCACTGGGCCACCAACCGGCCCCGGGGTGATAGGACAGCCCCGCCCAGAGGAACAGCAGCGGGTTGCCGGCCACGCGCCCGAACGCGCGCTGGACATGCACGAAGGCAAAGCCGTCCCCGACCGTGACGTAAAGGTAGAGCATGTAGGCGAACAGGCCGGCGGGCGAGATGAGTATGGCGATGATGAGATCCGGCCGGCCGAGCAGCCAGCGCGGAAAGCCAATGACCGATCCGCCCTTCGCGCGATGCTCCTCGAACATGCGAATGACGATCGCGAACACGGCCAGCACGCCGACGACCCTCGTTGCCGAGAGCAGCGCGCAGGACAACCCAGCGGCGAGATGGTTCGAGCGTTTGAGCGCCAGGAAGAGGCAGGACGTCAAAAGCACGAAGAGCGGCTCGGTGAGGAAGGTGGCAAAATAGAACGAGAACGGGCCACTCAGCAGGAAGGCGCAATAAAGCACATAGGCCCGCATATTCCTGTCCACGAGCGGCCATGCCACCAGGCACGAGAGGTAGCCGCACGCCAGCGATGCCGCCGTCGCAATCGCGATCGTGGAGAAGGGCAGAATCGTGCGGACCGCCGCCACCAGCATCGGATAAAGCGGAAAGAACCCCCAGCGCCCGACATTGCTGCGGCCAGGAATGGGAAAGCGCTCATAGCCCTGTTCGGAAATGCCGACATACCAGGAGCAATCCCATTTGCAGAAGGCGCGGGCATAGGCCGCTAGGCTCGGATCCGGCGACACCGATGCGAATGCGGCGTAGCGGATGACAAGACCGCTCAACAAAAACAGCAGCGGCACTGCCGCCACCGCGATCACCGTGAGGCGAATGCCGCTCTTCGCACGCGCCACATCAACTGCCAAATCCGCCTCCAACCGCCCGGATGGCATCCGCGTCGTGCCGGCATCCCTCGCCAACACGCCTCTCGGTCCAACGCTGCATACCTAAAGGGGCGGTGGGATTTTTAGTTCCGCTGCACGATATTCCAGCCGGCATGGCATCCGGTGGACAATCTGCCGGTAGAGCGCCGCCGGCAGGCGATGGAACAGCCCGGCGTGTGACACGACCAGCCGCTGGCCCCGGTCGGAGCCTCCCTCACGCGCTCTTTCAGGGAGAATTGAAACGACGCAACTCGTGCCAGTAAGGACACAACACCACCGGGACGTCGACCTCAGGCCGACGTCTGATGCTGCCGAAGGATTCGAACGTGCTAGCGCCTTAGAGCGTAGACATTGTCCATCGACACGCCGCCCAAAGGCAGCGCCATCTCGTCGTCGAGAATCCGAGTGATGCGGGCAAAGCCGACAAAAGCTTTTCTCGCCTCCTCAGCCGACATCTTGCCAGCCATAGCTGCCGAGCAGCAATTCACGGCGCATTGATAAACGGGGCCGCGCCTCCCCGTTGGCCACTTCCGCAGGAACACCATCGCTTCAGAGACGCTGTCGACTTCCTCCAAGGGATATCCCTGCCCACGCGCGATCCGCACTGGGGTAAAGAAATGCAAGCGATCCATCACTATCCTCCCGGTCGACCGCAAAGCGGCCGAACCCGCATAAACGCATGTTCAGGGGTTTGGTTCCACACAATTTTGGTTGCTGCTCGAAAAAGTTCGGAACCGGACAGGGCGCGATCAGCAAGCCGACTCAAGTAAAGGCGATTCCTGTTTTGGCGCGACGAGAAGCGCGATTCTCATTGAATGACTTTAAGGCCAAAGCCGGCAAATGGATTGCTTGTAGGTTCCCCAGCGGCAGGCTTACCCTCACCAGTTAACGCGGGGACGCCGCGTTTTGCAAAAGGGGACAGTTGCAATGACCATACAAGGCGCTTCGCCGGACCTCTACAACGAGGATCTGGCTCCGGCAACAGTCAGGAACTGGGGGCCGTTTTCAATCTTCAACGTCTGGACTTCCGACGTCCACAGCCTCTGGGGCTATTATCTCGCCGCGAGCCTTTTTCTGTTCTGCGGCGGCTTCGTCAACTTCATCATCGCCATCGGCATCGGCTCGCTGATCATCTACTTCCTGATGAACCTTGTCGGCTATGCCGGCGTGAAGACCGGCGTTCCCTACCCCGTGCTTGCGCGCGCCTCCTTCGGCATCTGGGGTGCCAACATTCCGGCGCTGGTGCGCGCCGTCGTCGCCTGCTTCTGGTATGGCGCGCAGACGGCCGCTGCGTCGGGCGCAATCGTGGCGCTGCTGACGCGGCTGCAGTGGTTCGACGAGTTCAACAAGACCTCGCATCTGCTCGGCCATTCCACGCTGGAGGTGATCTGCTTCGTCGTCATCTGGGCGCTGCAGCTTTTGATCATCCAGAAGGGTATGGAAACGGTGCGCCGGTTCCAGGACTGGGCCGGACCCGCCGTTTGGGTGATGATGCTGATCCTGGCGATCTATCTCTGCGTCAAGTCGGGCACCTTCGCCTTCACCAGCGATATTCCGATGGACGTGCTGCTCGACAGGACCAAGGATGCCGGCGTGCCAGGCGAGCCGGGTTCGTGGACCGCGCTGTTCGCGGTGGCGGCAATCTGGGTAACCTACTTTTCGGCGCTCTACCTCAACTTCTGCGACTTCGCCCGCTACGCGCCCAACAACGCGGCGCTGCGCAAGGGCAACATCTGGGGCCTGCCGGTCAACCTGATCCTGTTCTCGCTGGTCGCCGGCATCACCACGATCGCCGCCTACGACGTCTATCACGAGGTGCTGCTCCACCCCGACCAGATCTCGGCCAAATTCGACAGCTGGTTCCTGGCGGCCCTTGCCGCGCTGACCTTCGCGGTGGCGACCCTGGGCATCAACGTCGTGGCGAACTTCGTCTCGCCGGCCTTCGACTTCTCCAACGTCTTCCCGCGTCAGATCGACTTCAAGAAGGGCGGCTATATCGCGGCGCTGATCGCGCTGGTGCTCTATCCGTTTGCGCCGTGGGAAGGCAGCGCTGCCTCCTTCGTCAACATCATCGGCGCGACGATGGGGCCGATCTTCGGCGTGATGATGGTCGACTATTATCTGATCCGTAAGGGCGAGGTCGACGTCAACGCGCTCTACCGCGAAGATGGCGAGTTCCGCTTCCAGGGCGGCTGGCACGTCAACGCCTTCATCGCCGCCGGCATCGGCGCGATCTTCTCCTCGATCCTGCCCAACTTCACCAACTGGCTGCCGTCCTGGTGGGGCGTCTATGGCTGGTTCTTCGGGGTCGCGATCGCGGGCGCCGTCTACTATGTGCTGCGCACAATGGCGCTCGGCGCCGGCGCACGCATGGCCAAGGCTTAACACAGTCGGGGCGGCGAAAGCCGCCCCATTTGCTTCGTCTCACTTGCCCACCATCTCGGGCCAGCCAATGCGGGGTCCTTGCGCTCGAAAAAGTTGCGTCAGGGCAGTTCGAGCTCGGGCTCAATGATGTAGATGGTAGGATCCATTTCTTCAGGAGACACGACGACCACGTCCTTGCCTGTTGCGTCTATATAGCCGTCCGTAACAGCAAAGCCCGCCATAAGCTGGTCGTCCGTGAGAGGATACCAGGAACCGAATTCGTGAGAGTAAGAAGCGATAGCCAACCTTGCCAAAATCGCGTTGTTATATAGGTCGACCTCGTAGTCCTCAGAAAATTTTCCGGCCGAGTATCTCTTATAGCCATCGATATAAGGATCGCGAGAATTCTTACCTCGATACTTGTCGACAATGGCGCCGACGGTGACCTTATCCTTGCTGCCATTAAAGTATATTTTTCGTAGCAGGAATCCCCAAGCGCCTACTCCGTACTCCGGGGCCTCATATATGGCAGTTTGATTTCCATGACGATCCGGCAACGTGCATCCCATATATCCGTTCATGCTGTCTCTCTGCCAATTGGAAATGTTGATGGCACCCGGATTGTTGGTTCGGAGAGCTCTTCGAGTAAGCGTATTTGACGAGTCGTAGTCGACGTCCGGTTGGCCGCTGAAGAAGTTGCCAAGGCCGGCCAGGCTTCTGAAGTCGAATTGAGTGCCTTGCGCATATTTCGCATCGTCACGAAAAGGCGGATCCAGACGGCGCATGATGTTCGTGTCCCAAAACGGCAACCCCAGCGCTTTGCCGGTCCGAATGCTCACGACACCGTCAGCGGTTATCCCATGCGCCGCCTGGAAGGCCTTTGTGGCGCTCTCTGTTTGCGGGCCAAACAATCCATCAACATCGGAAGAGTAAAACCCTTTGTCCTCGAGCACGCATTGAAGGAGCGCGACCCTGCGATCAGGAACCTGGCTTTTGGTCAATTGAAACACCGGATCCTGCGATCCGCCGGCTGCCCGCCGAACACCGGCAAAGGCGACGAGAAACGGCAGGGTTGAGCTTGCGAGCACGTGCCTTCGTGTCACCGGAAAGGTGGAAGTCTCCGATACTTTCGCAAGAATTCCCGCTTGTCGTTTCTGACCAAGATTTTCGAAGTCGAACATCGCCATTCTCCAAGCCGCCGAGCACCATTTGCTGGCACTAACGCCGTGCTTAGCTAGGCGAGTTCTGCCAAAGCGCTCCACGCCCAGCGATACACCTTGGCTCCGGACCTCATCTTATCGTATCTTTGCCTCGGAACGTAGCTTATGCGGAGGGCGCAAGTTGGAGAGGCGAGTTCCCGTCCGGGTTGAGAATGTTTGTTTAGACGAACTTGCGCTCGCCAACCAACGCCGGCGCTGTGCGCTTCCCCGCCAAGAGCTCCAAAACGCCCTGCGCCCGACTTTTCGATCCTTAACTGCTCACCATGATGTTCGTCCGACCTTTTTCTAAATGTGGAGAATGGCAATGGAAGAGAATGGGTTTCGTCTGATCGTCCGCTGCATCGGTTCCGTCGCCCTGTTTGCTTTTTCCTCCCAAAACGCATTCGCAACCGATAGCGCGCGATGCGTTGCGAACATCGAAAAAGTGATTGCCGATGGGTCGGTTCCGGCGAAGGCAACGCCGCTGCCCTCGGAGCTCAGCGCGAAGCTTGACGCTGCGGTTCGATCCGCGCTGCCCAAGACGGCGGCACCAGGTGTCATCGTCGGCGTGGTGACACCTTCCGGAACATGGAAGGCGGCGTATGGCAAGGCCGACCCTTCCGCCGGCACACCCATGGCTGTGGGGATGCACACGCGCATAGGTTCAGTTACCAAGACATTCACCGGCACAGCGATCATGCAGTTGGCCGAAGCTGGGAAGCTGTCGCTTGACGACAAGATCCAGAAATACGTGCCCGGCATCCCCAATGGCGATCGGATCACGCTCCGCCAGCTCGCCGATATGACCAGCGGCATTGCGAGCTATACCCAAAGTGCAAAATTCCAAGATGTCTTGTTCTCCAAGCCTCAAACGATCTTCACGCCCAAGGAGCTGGTAGCCATCGGCGTGGCAGAATCGCCTCTCTTCGAGCCCGGAGCCTCGTTCAACTATTCGAACACCAACACGATCCTGCTCGGCATGGTCATGGAGCAGGTTACTGGAAAGACCGTCGGCGAGGTTTTCAAGGAGCAGATCTTTGATCCGCTGAAGCTCAAGAATACGTCCTGGCCGGGCGACTCGGTGGATTTGCCGGTGCCCTATGCTCAGGGCTTTACCCTGCAGGGGGATTTTGCCAAGCCGGATGCACCAAGCAACGCGACGAACTGGAACCCATCCTGGGGATGGACTGCAGGGGAACTGATTTCCAATATCGACGATTTGCTGGTTTATGCTCGGGCACTGGGCACCGGGAACGGCTTGCTGGGGGCAGCTGCGCAGAAGGAGCGGCTGACCTTCCCGGGCGCGGCCGGCTACGGGATCGGCGTCGGTTGCATCGGCGGCTGGGTGGGCCACACGGGCGAACTGCCAGGCTACAACACGACCTTGTTTTACAAGGCAGGTGCGGACATAGCCGCCGTGGTCCAGAGCAACAGCGACATTGCTTCCGGCGATTGCAAGGCGGAGCCGACGCTGACCGACGATCCACGCGACACGGTCTGCTCTTCGCCTGCAACGCGTGTATTTGTTGCGGTTTCAGAGGCTCTTGGCCAGCCGTATACGCCGCCCAACCCCCACTGAATGCCCGATGAGAGCCGAGACGGCTCGACAATTTTGCAGCGGCTCACCCGTTGTGAGCCGCTCCGTCTCCCCGTTTGAAGCACGGCGGAAGTCTGTTTCGGGGTTTCCAGCATCGCTCTAATATGAACCGATGAGTTGGAACAGGAATCGCGTGCCGGTATCGGCCAGCTCTTGGCTGTCTTGGAACGGTATTGCGACTATCGCCCTTGCATTGAGGTGTTGTCCGAAAGAAGCTGCCACCCCCACCCCGGCCGAGCCCAGTTCTGCCTCGGTGTAATCCACGCCCGTGTCGTGGTTCCAGATCGCGCCATAGTCGACGAAGGCAAACACGTTCAAATTCGAGAAGGGCGAAGATTCCGGGAGTTGGATGTTTCGCCCCAGTTCCAGCGCGGAGGCTATCCCACTGTCGCCGGAAGCCGCCGAGCCGTCGAAGGCCAGCCCATAGGGATCGCCGCCGAGCACGAGTTGCACCGCCGATGGAAGGGCCGTGGGCGCATACTGGGCAGCGACGCGAAAGCGAATGGTGGTCAGCGGGACGATCTCCTTGCGCAGGTCGAGATCGGCGCGGAAAAACCGATAGTCGTCGGGAACGCCTTCACGCGGCGCATGGGGGTTGCTGCTGTCGCTCGCGCCAAGGGCGTCGAGACCTTGGCCGAAAGTGCCGGTCAACGAAATGGCGCCCTTGTCCAGCTCGCCGATATAGTTCAGGGACGCTGCCAGCCATCGCAGGTCTTCGTCCGTCGCCCTTTGCCCGCTAGCGTCCAGCGAGTTGTCTTTGAAGTTCAGCTCAATCCGGCCAAAAAGACTATGATCGATTGTCCGCAGGAAGGGGTAGTTGGCATAGACTGTCCCGAAGGTCGACTGAATATCGAGTTCGAGAGGCCCGAGATCGCCGCCGGGTTCGGAAGATACATGGCCGAGGCTGTAGCCCACGTGCAATCCGTCATACCCTACCGGAACATCCTGCGAGCCGAGGACGAATTTGAGCTCGTCCGGGCTGGCGGGAATGGTGACCCCAACGATTTTCGTCGCCTCAAACAGCCTCAGCGCATCGTTTAAGGTACCGGTGCCGGTCAGCTGGTACGGACCGACCGCGTCGCTGCCAAAATTATCGAATATCCCTGTTGCGCTGGCACGGTTGAAGCTGATGTCCAACTTCAGATCCCCGCCCGCCGAGGGCGTTTCGGGACGCGTGAAGATGCCTTCAATCGTCAGGCCGGCAAGGTCGCTCATCAACAGCAGTACGCGCTCGGCTTCCTTGATGCGGATTGGACGCATGGCGACGATGCGATCGATATAGGGCCGCAGACGTTCCTCGACGTTGGGCACAGCACTCTTGATGGTGACCTTTCGCACGTAGGATTCATACAGAATGATGACCACGTTACCGGAAGAGACGTCCTGCTTGGGCACGACCGCCCACGAGAAATATCCTTCCCGCTGGTAGATGGCGTCGATCCTCTCCGCGATCGCGTAGACTTCTGCGAGGCTGATCCTTTTGTTCAGATCCCCGGCCCAGGCAGCTCGAAGTGTTTCATTTGCGACCGTGACGGCGCCTCGAACCGTTACCGATCGCAAGATGAACTTTATTTTTCGAGCCGCAGCGGGTGGGGTTTCCTTGCGGGCATCGGAAACCGAAAGATCGATCGTGCCGGGCTTTCGCGGGGCCGAGTAGCGCCGGATGATTTCGTTCTGATCCGACACCACCGAACCAATTTGATCGGAGATCGTCTGAGCCTGCGTTGGCCCAACGGTCAGGGCACAGGCAGCAAGAATCGCAAGAATAACGATCGTCGGCTTCACGAGCGCAAGCAGCTCAAGCAATGCTTTGCGGCTAGGCACTTGTAAGCCTGGGTGAGATTTGCTCACAAACTCACGATGCCCCCTGACATGTAGACTTGAGCAAACCTTATCAAATCTCCCGTTTTGCGCCAGCTTCTCGAAAGGAGAATCATCTCCAGATTGCGTGAAGGTGTTTCTCAGCGGCCTTTCATCGGAACGGTCGCCTGCCTCAGATTTCGGTGAACGATCGAGGAATCGGATTCGCCCTGCTCCGGCGCGGAGGGTTGAGACTTGAGTAGTCGGGGCGGCGAAAGCCACCCTTATTTCAACCTATTTGGCGACCATCTCGGACAGTCTGCGCACCGTATTCCAGTTGCGCGATGTGCCGATCCCCATGCGCTTGTGGTTTGCTGCGGCGAGCAGCCGCGAGCTTGGCCGCTCGCGCGAAAAGACGACCCAAATATCGCCGTCGACCGACAGCACCTTCTCGTCCGCGGCGGCATAGGCTGTAAGAGCCGCTGCGGCTTCTTCAGGCGCCGGCCGGCGCATCACCCGCACCGCAACCTGATCGCCGGCTTTTGCCGATTCGTCCGGGAACGGATTGGCGGCAGCAAGCTTCAGCCAGTCTTCTGCGTCGCGCACGATGATATCGACATGGCGGCCGAAAGTCTCTTCGAAGGCCTTTTCCAGCCGCCGTTCGAGACCGGAAACGCTGGCCGTCCGCGCCTCGAAGACCAGATTACCCGTGGCGACCAGCGTGCGGACGTTTTTCAGCCCGATGGCTTCGGCCATCGCCTTGAGCTCGGACATGACAACGCGCCGCCCCTCGCCCAGGATGATGCTTTAGAGCAGCGCGACGTAAGTTCGCATGGTCGCCGGCCGATCGTTCAGACCAGCCGCGACTGCTCCACCGCCGCTTCGATGAAGCTTGCAAACAGCGGGTGCGGCTCGAGCGGGCGGCTCTTCAGTTCAGGGTGGTACTGCACGCCGATGAACCAGGGATGGTCGGGATATTCCACCGTCTCCGGCAGCACCCCGTCTGGCGACATGCCGGCAAAGACCAGGCCACAATCCTCAAGCCGCTGCTTGTAGTCGATGTTCACCTCGTAGCGGTGCCGGTGGCGCTCGGAGATCTGCGTGTCGCCGTAGATCTCGGCGATCTTCGATCCCTTGGCGAGGTCGGCTTGATAAGCGCCGAGGCGCATGGTGCCGCCGAGATCGCCGGTAGCCCTGCGCTTCTCCAGCATGTTGCCCTTCAGCCATTCCGTCATCAGGCCGACCACCGGCTCCTCGGTCGGGCCGAATTCGGTGGAAGAGGCATGCTCGACGCCGGCGAGCGACCGCGCAGCCTCGATGCAGGCCATCTGCATGCCGAAGCAGATGCCGAAGTAAGGCACCTTGCGCTCGCGCGCGAACTTCGCGGCCAGGATCTTGCCCTCGGAGCCGCGCTCGCCGAAACCGCCGGGAACGAGAATGCCGTGCACCTTCTCCAGCCACGGCGTCGGGTCTTCCTTCTCGAAGATCTCGCTCTCGATCCAGTCGAGCTTGACCTTGACGCGGTTGGCAAGCCCGCCATGCGACAGCGCCTCGATCAGCGATTTGTAGGCGTCCTTGAGGCCGGTGTATTTGCCGACGACGGCAATCGTCACCTCGCCTTCCGGATTGTGGATGCGGCTGGAGAGCGCCTGCCAGGGCTCCATCCGCGGCTTCGGCGCCGGATCGATGCCGAAGGCGGCGAGCACTTCGGAATCCAGCCCTTCCTTGTGATACGCCATCGGCACGTCGTAGATGTGCGGCACGTCGAGCGCCTGGATGACGGCGCTCTCGCGCACATTGCAGAACAGCGAGAGCTTGCGGCGCTCTTCCTTGGGGATCGGCCGGTCGGCGCGCACCAGAAGGATGTCGGGCGCGATGCCGATGCCGCGCAATTCCTTGACAGAATGCTGCGTCGGCTTGGTCTTCAATTCGCCGGCGGTAGGGATGTACGGCATCAGGGTGAGATGCACATAGACCGCGTTGTTGCGCGGCAGGTCGTTGCCGAGCTGGCGAATCGCCTCCAGGAACGGCATCGCCTCGATGTCGCCGACAGTGCCGCCGATCTCGCACAGCACAAAGTCGTAATCGTCATTGCCTTCAAGGACGAAATGCTTGATCTCGTCGGTGACGTGCGGGATCACCTGCACGGTCGCGCCGAGATAGTCGCCGCGCCGCTCGCGCTCGATGATGTTCTTGTAGATGCGGCCGGTGGTGATGTTGTCCTGCTGGTTGGCCGAGCGGCCGGTAAAACGCTCATAATGGCCGAGATCGAGATCGGTCTCGGCGCCGTCGTCGGTCACGAACACTTCGCCGTGCTGATACGGCGACATCGTTCCGGGGTCGACATTGAGGTATGGATCGAGCTTCTTGATCCGCGCGCGATATCCACGCGCCTGCAGAAGAGCCCCAAGAGCTGCTGCAGCGATGCCTTTTCCGAGTGAGGAAACCACGCCGCCTGTGATGAATACATATCGCGCCATGGGAGTCATCGCTTAACGCGGCCTGATTGATTCCGCCAGAGAAAAAACCGCCGCGAAGGCTTTTTCCCAAATGGCGCTGGTGTCCGGACGGGCATTTCTCTGAAGCATGCCGCCCAAAACTGTGCAGTGGTTTTGGGAGAACGGCAGGCATCGGAACAGAAACTCGAAAGCGCCGCACCAGCGTCTTTCAACGCGACGCACTTTGATCAAAGAAAAAGGGCCGGTGGTGCCGGCCCTTTCGGCAGTTTGCTTCAACGCGTTAGATAATAACGACCTTGGTGCCGACCTTGACGCGGCTGTAGAGATCCATGACGTGCTCGTTGATCATGCGGAAGCAGCCGTTGGAGGCGCTGGTTCCGATCGACTGCGGTGCAATGGTGCCGTGGATGCGCAGATGCGTGTCCTTCTTGCCGTCGTAGAGGTAGATGGCGCGCGCGCCGAGCGGGTTTTCGCCGCCACCGGGCATGCCGTCCTTGTACTGGCCATAGTGCTTCGGCTCGCGCTTCTGCATGTCGAGCGTCGGGATCCAGCGCGGCCATTCCTGCTTGTCGCCGACGGCCACCGTCCCCTTGAACTGAAGGCCTTCACGGCCGACTGCGATGGCGTAGCGGCGCGCGGTGGAAAACGATTCGACGAGGTAGAGACGGCGAGCAGTCGTGTCGATGACGATCGTCCCGGGCTCATAGCCGGTGAAGGCGACGTCCTGCGGCACGAACTCCGGCTTCACCTTGAACGGCCTCTTGGCATCCTTCTTGGCGAGCGCCGAATCAAGCGCGCGGGTCTCCGGCAGATAGTTGATCGAGGTCACCGAGGACCCCCCGAACAGGCCGGCGAACAGCCCGCCGCTGCTCGCCCGCTTCTGGCCGGGCTGTTCGCTGCGCAACTCACCGTTGTTGCCGGTGGCCGTGATGTTCATCGCGTCGGCCGGGATGGGCTCCTCGGCCTGGAGCGAGGCGATCGGCGCCACGGGCATGATCGGTTCGATGATCTTGACGGTCTTCTTCCCGGGCTTCGCATCGGCCACTTCGGCCGGCGCGGCCGAACCCTTCTTGGAGAGCCATTCCTGACGCGCCGCATCCGCCTTGGCCTTGGCCGCCTCGCGCATCGCCAGCTTGCGGGCTTCGAGCGCCTTCTGCTTGGCCGCTTCCTTGTCGGCAGCGATCTTGGCCTCGAGCTTTTCGATCTGCGCGAGGTCGTCCGGAGTCGGGTTTTTCTTCTTCTTGAGAAGCCTCAGTTGCGATGCGTCGCTCTTGGCGGCGACGGGGATTGCGTCGGTCTTCTCTACCGACGGCGAAGCGGCCAGATTTGCCGGTGAGGCAAAGGCCGCGGATCCCATGCCGAATACGGCACAGAATCCCAAAAGGATGAAGCTGCGAAGCTGCATGGCGAAGATCCGATTTTCTATGCTAGTTGCCCAACGGCGTCGCCCGGCGCCCCCCAAGGACGCCGAAAAGTGCCGCGCGCAATCTATAATCGATTAGCCAGCGCACCCTCAAGCTGAGCGACGTGTTACATTTGGTTGAATCTTCGTGATCGAGCGGCATTTGCCGCGACTGTGTTCAAAGAACAACAGATCGCGGCGGCAATGCTTGTCCGGCTACTGGTTCGGAACCTGCGGGGTGACCGGCAAGGTAACGCCGTTCGCGGCCGGCGGCGTGGTCGGATTCGCGGGCGCCGGTGCTGCGGGAGCAGTGGCCGGAGCCGTGGAGGCGCCGCCGTTCGTCAGCGGCGTCGTGGTTGTCGTGCCGCCCGACGGGGCGGCCGGCGCGGTGCCGCCAGCCGGAGCCGCCGGCTGCGAGCTGCCCACCGGACCGGTGGCGCCCGGCAATTGGTTGAGCACGCCCTTGCCGGCATTGCCCGAGGTCGAAACCGGTGCCCTGTCGAGGATGTCGATCGGCTTCTCGCCGTAGCGGGCAAGGATGGAGAGCGCGAGCGAGGTCACGAAGAAGGCCGCGGCCAGGATTGCAGTCGCGCGGGTAAGCGCGTTGGCTGCGCCCCGCGCCGTCATGAAACCGGAACCGCCACCAATGCCGAGACCGCCGCCTTCGGAGCGCTGCAGCAGCACCACGCCGACAAGGGCGAGCACGACCATAAGATGAACGACGATCAGTACCGTTTCCATAATTTATCCTGGCGAGGCCTTGCGCGACCGCGCATACGACCGGTGATTTGGAGGCGGCTCCTTACAATGCTTTGGCGGCATTTCCAAGCCCGTGGCCGGGAATATGGGGAGCAATCCGGCCATTGCAACGATTTGGGCCGCGCCCCTGCCGCCGTCTGCGGCTATGACATGTGCATATAGGCTTCGGCAATGGCGAGGAAGTCGGCCGCCTTCAGGCTTGCGCCGCCGACCAGCGCGCCATCGACATTCTCGACGCCGAGCAGCTCCACAGCATTGGACGGCTTGACCGAACCGCCATAGAGAATGCGCATTCTGGCCGCGGCATCGCCGAGCAGCGCCGTCAGCTTGCCACGGATATGGGCATGCGCCTCGGCGACGTCGGCCGCGGTCGGCGTCAAGCCGGTGCCGATGGCCCAGACGGGCTCGTAAGCGATGATGGTGTTGGCGGCGGTGGCGCTCGCCGGCACGGAACCGTCGAGCTGCCGCGACAGGACATCGAGCGTCGCGCCGGCTTCACGCTCGGCGCGCGTCTCGCCGATGCAGATGATGGCCACCAGCCCTGCCCGCCAGGCGGCCGAAGCCTTGGCATTGACGATCGCATCGTCGTCGCCGCATTGCTCGCGCCGCTCGGAGTGGCCGACGATGACATGGCTTGCGCCGGCATCCTTCAGCATCTCGGCCGAAATCTCACCCGTATAGGCGCCGCTCTCCTTGGGGTGGCAATCCTCGCCGCCGGCGCGAACCGGTGTCCGCGAAAGGATCTCTGCGGCCTGGTGAAGCAAGGTGGCCGGAACGCAGACCAGGGCTTCCGTCTCCGCATCGAGGCCGCTCATGAAGCCGTTGCCGATCATCCTCAACTCGTTGAGCGAGGCGCTGGTGCCGTTCATTTTCCAGTTGCCGGCAACGAGCGGACGGATTCCAGGGGTCATGGCGTCGAGTTCTCCAGGCAACATAAGGCAGCGCCCTCACTACCAAAATCGGGCCACAAAGCAATCGACAGTGGGCCGGAAGGACGCTATTGCGCTTGTTTCAGAGTCGGCGCATGCGAAAATGCGCAAAGATCGGAAGTGGGCATGCTTGGTATTTTGAGAAGCGCGGCGGGCACCTGGGTCGCGAAAGCTTTGCTGTCCTTGCTGGTGGTGAGCTTTGCCGTCTGGGGTATTTCCGGGCGCCTGTCGGGAAGCTTGGCTGGCCATCATTCGGTGATTACCGCCGGCGGCACCACGGTCTCGATCAACGAATACCGCCTCGCCTACGATCGCCAGATCAACCTGCTGTCGCAGCAATATGGCCAGCGCATCACGCATGAACAGGCTAAGCTGCTCGGCCTCGACAACCAGGTTCTGGCGCAGCTCGTCTCCGGCGCCGTTCTCGACGAGCAGGCTCGCAAGCTCGGGCTTGGCCTTTCCAAGGACCGGCTGTCCGAGCTGACGCGCGAGGATCCGGCCTTCAAGGGTCCAGGCGGCCAGTTCGACCGCAGGACCTTCGAATATCTGCTGAGCCAGATCGGCATGCGACCCGAGGACTATCTGAAGAACCGCTCGCAGGTGGCGGTCCGCCAACAGATCGTCGAGGCGATTTCCGACGGCCTCAAGGCGCCGCAGACCTTCCTGAAGGCGGTCGCGCTCTATCGCGGCGAGGACCGCACGATCGACTATCTCGTCCTGCCGAAGACACTCGTCCAGCCGATCGAGGCGCCGTCCGACAGCGCGCTGAAAACCTATTTCGAAGCCAACAAGAAGAACTACGCCGCGCCGGAATACCGCAAATTCTCCTATATCCGGCTTGAGCCGCAGGACATCATGGACCCGACGGCGGTGACCGATCAGCAGATCGCTGACGACTACAACAAGAACAAGGCGCGCTATACGACGCCCGAAATGCGCACCATCGAACAGCTGGTGTTCAAGACGCCGGACGCGGCCAAGGCGGCATTTGACTCCCTGAAGGCCGGCGCCACCTTCGACAAGATCGTCACCGCAGAGGGCAAGACGCAGGCCGACACCGTGCTCGGCACGCTGGCAAAGGACAAGATCGCCGACAAGGCGGTGGCCGACGCAGCCTTCTCGCTCAACGTCAACGAGGTCAGCCCGGTGGTTCAGGGCGCCTTCGGCCCGGTGCTCTTGCGCGTCACCGAAATCAAGGCGCAGGTGGTGAAGCCGCTTTCGGAAGTGTCCGACCAGATCCGCAAGGATCTTGCGCTCGGCGAGGCAAGCCGCGTCCTGCTCGACGTCCACGACAGCTACGAGGACACCCGCGCTTCCGGTGCCTCGCTTGCCCAGGCGGCCGACAAGCTAAAGCTCAAGGTCGTCACCATCGACGCCATCGACCGCACCGGCCAGCGGCCGGACGGCACGATCGTCAACGACCTGCCGCAATCGGCGGACCTCATCAAGGCCGTCTTCGAGGCCGAGCCGAACACCGAGAATGAAGGCCTGACCACTGCCGCCAACGGCTTCGTTTTTTATGAAGTCCAGTCGATCACCCCGGCGCACGACCGCACGCTGGACGAGGTTCGCCAGAAGGTGGTGGCCGACTGGACCGCGGCCGAGACCGACAAGCGGCTCACCGCCAAGGCCGGGGAGTTGGAAAAGCGCCTCAAGGCCGGTGCGACGCTCGACGTGATCGCGGGCGAGCTGAAGCTCGAGAAGCAGACCAAGCGCGGCCTGAAGCGCGAAGCCGACGATGCCGATTTCGGCAAGGAGGGCGCGGTGGCCATGTTCGGCGTCGGCGAAGGCGGCACGGGCCTGATCCCCTCGCCCACCGGCGACGGTCAGATCCTGTTCAAGGTTGCCGAAGTCTTCGAACCTGCCGGTGCCGATGGCAGCTCTGTCCCGGAAGACGCGCAGAAATCTTTCAGCGCCGGCATATCCGACGACCTGCTCGATCAGTTGGTGGCGCAGCTGCAGTCGCAATATGACGTTCGTATCGATCCGGCCGCCGTTTCCCAAGCACAGACACGATGAGCGCGCTTAAGACATATATTGCCAAGGTCGCGACCGGCACCGCGCTCTCCTTCGAGGAAGCGCGCGAGGCCTTCGACATCATCATGTCGGGCGACGCGACGCCGGGGCAAATCGGTGGCTTCCTGATGGCGTTGCGCGTGCGTGGCGAGGCCGTGAGCGAGATCTCCGGCGCGGTCGCCACGATGCGCGCCAAGATGCTCCGCGTCGAAGCCCCGCGCGGCGCCATCGACATCGTCGGCACCGGCGGCGACAATTCGCATTCGGTCAACATTTCGACCGGATCGGCATTCGTCATCGCCGCCGCGGGTGTCCCGGTGGCCAAGCACGGCAATCGCGGCCTGTCCTCGCTGACCGGCGCGGCGGACGTGCTGATGGCGCTCGGCGTCAAGGTCGACATCGCACCGGAGACGATCGGCCGCTGCATCCAGGAGGCCGGCGTCGGCTTCATGTTCGCGCCAGCGCATCATCCGGCGATGAAGCATGTCGGTCCTGTCCGGGGCGAGCTCGGCACGCGCACCATCTTCAACCTGCTCGGGCCTCTGTCGAATCCAGCCGGCGTCGGCCGGCAGATGGTTGGCGTCTTCCTGCCCGAATGGATCATGCCGGTGGCTGAGACGCTGAAGGCGCTGGGCACCGATCATGCCTGGGTCGTGCACGGCGACGGTTATGACGAGATCACCACCACGGGCGAGACGCAGGTCGCAGAGCTCGCCGGCGGCGAGATCCGCACCTTTACCCTCACTCCGGAAGCGGTCGGACTGAAGCGGCATAACAAGGAAGATCTGCGCGGCGGCGAAGCGGCCTACAATGCCAAGGCATTGCGCGATATGCTGGGCGGCGCTGCCGGCGCTTATCGCGATACCGTGCTGATGAATGCCGGCGCCGGGCTGGTGGTGGCCGGCAAGGCAACGACGCTCGGCGATGGCATCGAGGCAGCAGCGCAGGCCATCGACAGCGGCCGGGCGCTGGCGGTGCTCGACAAGCTCATCGAGATTTCGAACGGTTAGAATTTTGTCCGATATCCTGCGCAAGATCGAAGCCTACAAGCGCGATGAGATCGCCGCCGCGAAGCTCAGCGAGCCGCTTGCCGAGGTCAAGGCGAAGGCCAAGGATGCGGAACCCCCGCGCAGCTTCCTTGCGGCGCTTGAGGCCAAGCGGAAGGCCGGCGGCTTCGCGCTGATTGCGGAGATCAAGAAGGCCAGCCCTTCCAGGGGCTTGATCCGCGCCGACTTCGACCCGCCGGCGCTCGCCAGGGCCTACCAGCAAGGCGGTGCTGCCTGTCTTTCGGTGCTGACCGACGCACCGTCCTTCCAGGGCGCGCCCGGCTTTCTGACCGCGGCGCGCGCCGCCGTTAGCCTGCCCGCCCTGCGCAAGGATTTCCTCTTCGACCCGTATCAGGTTCATGAAGCCCGCGCCTGGGGCGCGGACGCGATCCTCATCATCATGGCGAGCGTCGACGACGCCTTGGCCAGTGAATTGGAAGCCACGGCCTTCGATCTCGGCATGGACGCGCTGGTCGAGGTGCATGACGAACAGGAGATGGAACGCGCGCTTCGTCTCTCGTCGCGGCTGATCGGCATCAACAACCGCGATTTGAGAACCTTCGAAACCAGCCTCGACGTTTCCGAGCGGCTTGCCGCCATGGTCCCGGACGACCGGCTGCTGGTCAGCGAGAGCGGCATTTTCACCCATCAGGACTGCCGGCGGCTGGAAAAGAGCAAGATCGGCACCTTCCTCGTTGGCGAAAGCCTGATGCGGCAGGCCGACGTGGCCGCCGCGACCGCCCTTCTGCTGACGGGCAAGGCGCCGGCCGAGGCCGTCTGAGAATGCCCGCGCTTACGCATCTCGGCGCCAAGGGCGAAGCCAACATGGTCGATGTCGGCGGCAAGGCCGAGACGACGCGCACGGCCATCGCCGAAGGGTATGTCACCATGCAGCCGGAAACGCTGGAGATGATCCTGGCCGGCGACGCCAAGAAAGGCGACGTGCTTGGCACGGCGCGCATCGCCGGCATCATGGCGGCCAAGAAGACGCATGAGCTCATCCCGCTTTGCCATCCCCTCCTTCTCACCAAGGTGTCCGTCGAGATCGAGCCCGATCACGCGCTTCCCGGCCTGAGGGTCAGCGCGCTTGCCAGGGTTACCGGCAAGACCGGGGTGGAAATGGAGGCGCTGACCGCGGCGTCGGTTGCCTGCCTCACCATCTATGACATGGCCAAGGCAGCGGACCGCGGCATGGCGATTTCCGGCATCAGGCTGGTCGAGAAGACCGGCGGCAAGTCGGGCGACTACAAGGCAGGTCTGTAGCATGGCTTTGCTTCCGGTCGCCGACGCGCTCCAGCGGCTGTTGGACGGCGCGACCGCGCTGCCAGGCGAAAGCGTGCCGCTGGCCGACGCCGCCGGCCGGGTTCTGGCCGACCCGGTGGTGGCTCTGCGCACCCAGCCGCCCTTCAATGCGTCGGCGATGGACGGCTATGCCGTAAGGGCCGCCGACGTGGCCTCGGCGCCGGCGCGGCTCTCCGTGATCGGCATGGCGCCCGCCGGGCGTGGCTTCACCGGCTCTGTCGGCAAGGGCGAGACCGTGCGCATCTTCACCGGCGCGCCGCTCCCCGAAGGCGCCGATACCGTCGTTATCCAGGAGAATGTCCGCGATCTCGGCGGCGGCGGCATCGAAGTGACCGAGCCGACCGCGGAGGGACGAAACGTCCGTCGCCGCGGCCTCGACTTCTGCGAGGGCGACCTGCTCCTCGAAAAAGGCCGCCAGCTCGATCCGGCGGCGCTTTCGCTGGCGGCATCGGCCAACCATCCGAGTCTCAACGTGGTGCGGCAGCCGCTGCTCGCCATCATCGCCACCGGCGACGAATTGCTGCCGCCGGGCAGCGCGCTCGGCCCCGACCAGATCATCTCGTCGAATGCCTATGGCGTCACAGCTACGGCCCAGTCGGTCGGCGCGCGCGCGCTCGACCTCGGCATCGCCGCCGACCGCAAGGACGCGATCGCGGCCCTGGTCAAGAAGGCGGTCAAGGCCGGCACCGACGTCATCGTCACGCTTGGCGGCGCCTCCGTCGGCGACCACGACCTGATCCACGACGTGCTGACCGGCGAAGGCATGCAGCTCGACTTCTGGAAGATCGCCATGCGTCCCGGCAAGCCGTTGATGTTTGGCCGGCTCGGCGACATTCGCTGCATCGGCCTGCCCGGCAATCCGGTCGCAAGCCTGGTCTGCTCGCAGCTGTTCCTGAAGCCGCTTCTGGCGCGGCTGGGCGGCCGGTCCTGCCGGCAGGAAATCCGCATGGCCCGGCTAGGCGTCGCAATGCACGCCAACGATCTCAGGCAGGACTATGTGCGCGCCGTGGTCCGCGAAGATGCGGGGGCGTTGATCGCAACACCGTTCGGCATCCAGGATTCCTCGATGTTGAGGATTCTCGCCGATGCCAATGGCCTGATCGTGCGCCAACCCTTCGCACCGGCGGCTGAAGCCGGCGAGGAATGCAGCGTTCTGATGTTACGCTGAACAAAACGTCAACACATTCACTAAACTTTAAACGGTTGCGGAACACAACTGGAACAGATAGTGTTTGTTCTGGGTTTGTTTTTCTGATTCTGGTTTCAGAACCCATGGGGGCCGCCATGCTGACGCGCAAACAACATGAACTGCTGATGTTCATCCATGAACGGCTCAAGGAAAGCGGCATTCCGCCGTCTTTCGATGAGATGAAGGAAGCGCTCGACCTTGCCTCGAAATCGGGCATCCACCGCCTGATCACGGCGCTGGAGGAGCGCGGTTTCATTCGCCGGCTGCCGAACCGGGCGCGTGCCCTTGAAGTGCTGCGCCTACCTGACTCGATCGCGCCCGGCCTCAATGCGGCGAAGAAATTCTCGCCGAGCGTCATCCAGGGCGGCCAAGGCAATCTCGGCCGCCAGATCAAACCCGCGGCGCCCGCCCGCACGCCGACGCCCAGCAATGACGACGACGCCGGTTCAGCCGTCTCCATCCCGGTGATGGGTCGCATTGCCGCCGGCGTGCCGATCGACGCCATCCAGCACCAGACGCATTCGATCACAGTGCCGCCGGACATGATCGCGGGCGGCGAGCACTACGCGCTCGAGGTCAAAGGCGACTCGATGATCGAGGCCGGCATCTTCGACGGCGACACGGTCATCATCCGCAACGCCAGCACTGCGAGCCCCGGGGAGATCGTCGTGGCGCTGGTCGACGACGAGGAGGCGACGCTGAAGCGCTTCCGCCGCAAGGGCGCCTCCATCGCGCTCGAGGCTGCCAATCCGGCCTATGAGACGCGCATCTTCGGTCCCGATCGCGTCAAGGTTCAGGGCAAGCTCGTCGGGCTCATCCGCCGCTACTGAGGGGCTGCGGCTTGGCTTCCTTCTCGGGCTTCTTGTAAGGCGCCAACCCCCTCGCCTCACGCGAGTAGCGCCGCTGTTCGTGCCAAGGGCGGTACGGTTTTTCGACGGCGTATTGAATGGTTGCTCGCGCCGTCGCCGATTGCGGATCGAAGAAGACGGCGGCACTGCCGTCGCGCGCGAGCTGCCGCTTGGTGACGACGAGGATACGTGGATCGCGGCAGGGATTGTAGGCCGTGGCGTCGTTGATGACGATGAGGTCTGCGAAGTCGCAGGCAGGCCGGGCAGCTTCGCGGTTCTCGGCGAGCGCGACGATCGCGCCTGATGGATGCCGGCCAATGCAGAGATCGCCCGTGCAGTAAAAGGGCGATCCAGGCGGCAGGTCGACCGGATCGGCCAAGTCCAGCGTGCCCTTGGCGAATGTCTCCGGCGGCACGATCGTTTCGGCCTTGAGCGCACGTTTCCAGTTATCGGTGGTGAACTCGTTGGAGCGGGCGCGATTGATGGCGAGTTCGCCGCCGCCGATCGGCATCGCCACCAGATGCGCGTCCTCCGAGATCAGCAGGTCCGGCGTGCGCACCTGCGGGATGATCATGACGGCCGCGGCAGCGAAAGGAATTGCGGTCAGCCTGAGCCACGTAGTCGCCATCGTGGCGATGACGAGCGCGATCGTCGCCAGCAGCACCGAATGGATCGAGATCAGGCCCACGGCATCGACCGGCGACCACTCCGAAATCCACGCCGAGATCGCGATCATCGCCGCCAGGCCCTTGCCCATCAAATAGAGGAAGGGCCCGTCGAAGCCGAACGGCATCATGACCGCGCTGGCGACGGCCAGAAACATCACGATCGTGACGATCGGCATGATCGCGAGATTGGCCAGCAGGCTGAGCGGCGAGACGCGCTGGAAATGCCAGATGGCAAACAGCGCCGTGGCACTTCCGGCAATGATCGACGTCATTGCGGCGCCACCTGCTCCGACTGCCAGTTTGTGCGACATGAACCGCAGGAACGAACGCTTTTCCGGCGGCGCTCTCACCTTGCCGGCGCGGTAGTCGGACCAGCCGGCATAGGCGCCGACAAGGGCGGCGGTTGCCGCGAACGACATCTGAAAGCTCGGGCCAACCACTTCATGCGGCGACACCAGGATGACGGCGATGGCCGAGATCGCCAAATTGCGCATCGTCAGCGCGGCGCGGTCGAAAAGCACGGCGATCAGCATGACGGCCAGCATGATGAAGCTTCGCTCGGCGGCGACCACCAACCCGGAGATGACGAGATAGGCGGCGATCGACATAAGCGCGATTGCCGCGGCATACTTCTTCACCGGCCGGCGTGACGAAAAATCCGGGAACAGCGCAAAGGCGCCGCGCAGCAGAAGCATGACCGTGCCGGCGACCAGCGCCATGTGCAGGCCCGAAATCGAGATGATGTGATAGATGCCGGTCCGCCGCATCGCCTCGTTGATGTCCTCGGGAATGCCGGCGCGCACGCCGACGATCAGTGCAGCGGCAATCTCGCCTTCGGGTCCGCCAATGGTGCTTCTGATGTGATCGGCAATGTTTTCGCGCGCGTTCTCGATGGCTGAGGCGATGCTCGTCTGAGCGATCGGGTCGGTTGGCGGAATGAGTTTCGGGTCGCCGAGGAGAAATCCACTGCCGCCGATGCCGGAAAAATAGCTGTCGAAGGAAAAATCATAGCTTTCGGGACGGACCGGCCCGGTCGGCGGCAGGAGCCGTGCGTAACCCGTCACCAGCGATCCAGCCTTCATGCCGGCCGGGATCCTGCGTGCCGAGAGCCTGACGCGATCCGGTGCGTAGCGCAGCTTTGGATGCGCGGTCGAGATGAGATCGATGGTCAGCCTGACGCGGCCATTGGCCATTTCCTCGGCGACGGCGACGCGGCCTGTCAGCCGCGTCTGGATTTCGGAGCCGAGCATCGGTGTTGCGGCGCGCCAGGTCTCGACCTTCGCGGCGACGAAGCCCAGCGCGCAAAACAGAGCCGCCATAAAGACCAGGTGTGTCTTCAGCCAGGGACGCGAAACGGCCGCGCATAGAGCCATCAGCGCCACCGCCGCCAGCGGTCGGTAAAGATCCGGCTCGGCGCTCAAGGAATAATAGAGTATCACGCCGGCGGCCAGGAACACCGGCACCAGCAGGAAGCCGATGCCGCGGTCGAGCTCGGTGGAGGCTGCCTCGGCCACACCCCGGCGAAACGCGGAAAACGAGGCACGGCGGAACCGCCTGCGGATTAAGTCGATGGCTGCCGGCGGACGAGCTTGTAGCGAAGCATCGCCGTCCGGCGGCAAAATTTCGGCGGCCGGACGCGGCACTGGAACCAAAACCGGTACAGCCTCGGCAGGCACGGTGGCGGCAAACAGCAGGCGCTCGCTCACGCCAGCCGTCGTCTCCTCGCCCTCCTCCGCACCCCGGCCACGTCCAGCCATCGGGTCTGCCCCTTGCGCCCCAGACCTCCTATGCTACATGAACGCCCACCGCGCGAAAGTCCGCGCAAACATGCCCGCTTCAGTGCTTCTTCCGAGAGTTCCATGTCCGACAAGGTCGTCACCCGCTTTGCCCCCTCGCCCACCGGCTATTTGCACATCGGCGGCGCGCGCACGGCGCTGTTCAACTGGCTCTACGCCAGGCACACGGGCGGCACGATGCTGCTGCGCATCGAGGACACCGACCGCGAGCGCTCCACCGAAGCGGCGACGGCCGCTATTCTTGACGGACTGACCTGGCTCGGCCTCTCATGGGACGGCGAGGCCGTGTCGCAGTTCGAGCGCGCGCCGCGCCACCGTGAGGTGGCAGAGGAGCTCGTACGGCTGGGCAAGGCCTATTTCAGCTATGAGACGCCTGCCGAGCTGGAGGCGATGCGCGAGGCGGCGCGGGCCAAGGGTCTGCCGCCGCGCTACAATGGCCAGTGGCGCGACCGCGACCCCTCCGAGGCGCCTCCCGGCGTGAAGGGCGCCATCCGCATCAAGGCGCCGACCGAAGGAGAGACCGTCGTGCACGACCGCGTGCAGGGCGAGGTGCGATTCCCGAACAAGGACCTCGACGACTTCATCATCCTGCGCTCGGACGGCAACCCGACCTACATGCATGCCGTCGTCGTCGACGATCACGATATGGGCGTCACCCACATCATCCGCGGCGACGATCACCTGACCAACGCCGCGCGCCAGACCGTAATCTACAACGCCATGGGCTGGACCGTGCCGTCGATGTCGCACATCCCGCTGATCCATGGTGCCGACGGCGCCAAGCTGTCGAAGCGCCACGGCGCGCTCGGCGTCGAGGCTTATCGCGCCATGGGCTATCTGCCGGAGGCCCTGCTCAACTATCTGGCCAGGCTCGGCTGGAGCCACGGCGACGACGAGGTGATGTCGATCAAGGATATGATCTCCTGGTTCGACATCGGCGACGTCAACAAGGGCGCCGCCCGGTTCGACTTCGCCAAGCTCGAGGCGCTGAACGGCGTCCATATGCGCAAGATGGACGACAAGGCGCTGTTTGATATTCTCGTAGCCACCCTGCCCTATCTCGAGGGTGGCCCGGCGCTCGCGGCCAAACTCGACGACAGGCGCAAGGCACAGCTGCTTGCCGCCATGCCGGGCCTCAAGGAGCGGGCAAAGACGTTGGTCGAGCTTGTCGATGGAGCCGGCTTCCTGTTCGCCGAGCGGCCCTTGCGGCTCGACGAAAAGGCTGCGGGGTTGCTTGGCAGCGACGCCCGCGCCATTTTGCGCGGCGCCCATGCCGCGCTCGCCGCGATCTCCAGCCAATGGAGCGCCGCGACCGCGGAAGCCGCTATTCGCGATTTTGCGCAGGCAGGCGGCCATAAGCTCGGCGCCGTGGCTCAACCGCTGAGAGCTGCGCTCACCGGCCGCAGCACCTCGCCCGGCGTGTTCGATGTGCTCGCTGTGCTCGGCCGTGAGGAGAGCCTGGCGCGGGTTGCGGATCAAATCGATTAGGAGCGAACTGGCCCAAGAAGATTGGCATTGAAAGGTGTGTTTCGCAGTGCAACATTAGGCCTTGGCCCAATCTGGCACGCACCTCCTAAAATGCGGTGGCAAGTTCGCGCATTCCGGTGATTTCGACGTGTCGTTTGCAGGAATTGCCTTGCCGGCATGAGAAAACATAAAGGAGTTTGCAATGAGCGAAGCTGCGACAAAACTGGAATCGGGCGGCAAGGCGCGCGAGTCGACCGCAAGGCTCGAGCTCGCCGGCAAGACGCATGAATTCAAGGTGCGAAGCGGCTCGACCGGGCCCGACGTCATCGACATCGGCGCGCTGTACAGCACCACCGGGGCCTTCACCTACGATCCCGGTTTCACCTCGACGGCAAGCTGCGAGTCGGCGATCACCTTCATCGACGGCGACGCCGGCATCCTGCTGCATCGCGGCTACCCGATCGACCAGCTCGCCGAGCACGGCGACTTCCTCGAGGTCTGTTATCTCCTGCTCTACGGCGAATTGCCGACCAAGGCGCAGAAGGACGACTTCGACTATCGCGTGACGCGCCACACCATGGTGCATGAGCAGATGTCGCGCTTCTTCACCGGCTTCCGCCGCGACGCCCATCCGATGGCCGTCATGTGCGGCGTGGTCGGCGCGCTGTCGGCCTTCTACCACGACTCTACCGACATCTCGGACCCATATCAGCGCATGGTCGCCTCCATGCGACTGATCGCCAAGATGCCGACGATCGCGGCGATGGCCTACAAATACCACATCGGCCAGCCCTTCATTTACCCGAAGAACGAGCTGAATTTCGCCGCCAACTTCCTGCACATGTGCTTTGCCGTGCCGTGTGAGGAGTACAAGATCAATCCGGTGCTGGCGCGCGCCATGGAGCGCATCTTCATCCTGCACGCCGATCACGAGCAGAACGCGTCGACTTCGACGGTTCGTCTCGCCGGCTCTTCGGGCGCCAATCCGTTCGCCTGCATCGCGGCCGGCATTGCTTGCCTCTGGGGCCCCGCGCATGGCGGCGCCAACGAGGCGGCCCTCAACATGCTGGGCGAGATCGGCCATGTCGATCACATCCCGGAATTCATCGCCCGCGCCAAGGACAAGAACGACCCGTTCCGCCTGATGGGCTTCGGCCATCGCGTCTACAAGAACTACGATCCGCGCGCCAAGATCATGCAGAAGACGGCGCATGAGGTGCTGGGCGAGCTCGGCATCAAGGATGATCCGCTGCTCGACATCGCGATGGAGCTGGAGAAGATCGCGCTGACCGACGAGTATTTCATCGAGAAGAAGCTCTATCCGAACGTCGACTTCTATTCGGGTATCACGCTGAAGGCGCTGGGCTTCCCCACCACCATGTTCACCGTGCTGTTCGCGGTCGCCCGCACCGTCGGCTGGATCGCGCAGTGGAAGGAAATGATCGAAGATCCGCACCAGAAGATCGGCCGCCCGCGCCAGCTCTACACCGGCGCCACGGAGCGCGATTACGTGCCGATTGCGAAGCGGTGAGTGAGCGAATAGCGAAATAGCGAATAGCGAATAGGGACAGAACTCGGCGGCGCTGAGCGGCGCCCAGCCTACTCGTTATTCGCTACTCCCTATTCGCTTTTCTGATGCACCCCAGCACCACCTCTGCAGCAATCTCGCCCGACGGCCTGTCGGTCGCCATGCGCCTGGCGATTTCGGCAAAACCTGCCCGCTGCCAGGCGCGCATGCCGGTGTCGGCAAACAGGGCTTCCAACTGACGCGCCAGGTTCTCCGGCCTGACATACTGATCATAGAACTCCGGCACCAGCGCGCGATCGGCGATCAGGTTGGGCAGCAGCGCCGACCAGGTCGTCACCAGATGCTGCAGCAGCTGCCTCGCGATCGGATCGAGCTTGTAGCTGGAGACCATTGGAACACCGCAAAGCGCAAGCTCGAGCGAAACTGTTCCGGAGGCGATCAGAGCCGCGTCGGCCTTGCCGAAAGCCAACCATTTGCGCTCCGGATCGGTGATGATCTCTGGCTTCTCGTCCCAACGCGTGACGGATGTTTTCACCAGGTCGGCGACATGCGGCACCGTCGGCAGCATCAGCCGCAAGCGGTGACCGCGCTGATGCAAGACCGATATCGCCTTGCCGAACGGCTCGATCAGCCGGCGCACCTCGCCGCGGCGCGAGCCGGGCAGCACGAGCAGCGTCTTCACGCGATCCTCCGACAGATCCCGCGGCAAGCTCTGCGCCTTGGCGGCGCCAAGCACGCCGGGATCCTGGGTCAGCCGGTGGCCGACATAGGTGCCGGGCGGCCCACCAAGTCGGGTGAGCGCCTTCACTTCGAAGGGCAGGATGCAGAGGATGTGATCGACATAGGGCTTCATCGCCGCCGCCCTGCCCGGCCGCCATGCCCACACGCTCGGGCAGACATAATGGACGATCGGGATGGCGGGCGCGGCGGCGCGGACCCTTTTGGCGACCCGCAGCGAAAAATCAGGGCTGTCGATGGTGATCAGGCAATCCGGCCGCTCCGCCGCGACGGTGCCGGCTGTTTGGCTGATCCGGCGCATCAGCCGCGGTAGGTCGCGCAAGACGGCGCTGAAGCCCATCAGCGCGATCTCGCTGCCGTCGAAGAGCGGTGTCAGCCCCAGTTCCTGCAGATGCCGGCCGCCGATGCCGACGAGCCGGATCTTACGACCGGTGGTCTTCTCGAGCGCACGCACGATGTCGGCGCCGAGCAGATCGCCCGATTCCTCGCCCGCGACGATGGCGATCTTGAGCGGCCTCTCACTGGCCATCGGTCGGCTCCGTCGCGGTAAATCCGACGATGAACAAGCCAAGCGCATCGGCCCGCGCGAGAGTCACCGGGCTTTCGAGAATGAGCGAGCGGCCGGCTTCGACGGCGATGCCGGCAAGGCCGGCCGCATGTGCGGCCTCGACCGTCTGCGGGCCTATCGAGGGCAGGTCGGCGCGCAGCTCCTGCCCTGGCTTGGCGCATTTGACGAGAACGCCGCGCGTCTTGCCGGCGAGCCTGCCGTGTCCGCGCAATTCGCGCGTCCGCTCGAGCAGGCCCTTAGTGCCTTCGATGCCTTCCAACGCGATAACCCGCCCTCCAATAGCAATCGCCGCCTGGCCGATGTCGAGCTCGCCGATCGCCTTGGCCGCCGCGCGGCCCGCCTCGATATCGCGCCAGTCCGATTGCTTTGGTCCTGCCTTGGTCAGCGTGCCCTCGCCGGCAGCGAGATCTGGAACGATCTCATGCGCTCCGACCACGGTGATACCGCGCATTTCCAGCCCGCGCGTCAGAACCTTCAAAAGCCCGTCGTCGCCGCGGGCCAGCGCCATTGCCACGGAGGGGATTATCGTCAGCAGACTGAGCGTTGGACGTATCTTCGCAAGCCGCGGCCTGCGCTTGATCTCGCCGGCAAGAACCAGGTGGTTAATGCCTTCGCGCTTCAGCAAGGGAAGCAGGAAGCCGATGTCTTCGAGCGCAAGCGTCGCCTGCTCGTAGGCGGCAAAGTCCACTTCGCGATCCACCTCGCCCTCGGCCAGGATGATGAAAGGCGAATGTCCCTGTCTGACCAGACCTTCCGCCACTTCGACCGGCAGGCTGCCGCCACCGGCGATGATGCCGACCCTGGAGCCCGGCGCGAGTGCAAGCCCTGACCCGGCGGGCTCAGCCCTCGTCATCGCCATCGTCATCGCCGCCACCGCCCTTGAGCGGCGGGACGGCATAATGCCGCTTGCCGCGACTGGTGATGAAGTCGATCATCTTCATGGCCGTCGGTGACGAGGCGAACTCCGCCTTGGCGATCTCGACATTCTCCCCGACCGTGCGGGAGTGGTCGAAAATCGCCCTGTAAGCCCTTCGCAGCATGTAGATTTCGGCGCGCGGCAGGCCGGAGCGCTTCAGGCCGACGACGTTGAGCCCGCGCAGCTTGGCGCGATTGCCGACCGCGATCGCATAGGGAATGACGTCGCCGACGACCGCCGAGCAGCCGCCGATAAAGGCGTTGTCGCCGACGCGGACAAACTGATGCACGGCGGTCAGGCCGCCGATATAGACATTGTCGCCGATCTCGCAATGCCCGCCGAGCGTCGCCCCATTGGCGAAGGTGGCATTCTTGCCGACGACGCAGTCATGGGCAATGTGGGCATAGGCCAGGAAATTGCCATTGTCGCCGATCGCCGTCTCGCCGCGGCTGGAATCGGTGCCGACATGCATGGTGACGCCTTCGCGGATGGTGCAATTTCCGCCGATGACCAGCGTCGTGCGCCCGCCCTTGTGCTTGGTGTTCTGCGGCGGCGCCCCGAGCGTCGACATTGGATAGACCTTGGTCGAGCCGCCGACGGTGGTCGCGCCCATCACCGAGACATGGCTGACCAGCTCGACGCGATCGCCGATGACGGCATCGGCGCCGACATGGCAGAAGGGTCCGATACGCACACCTTCGCCGAGCTGGGCGCCTTCTTCGACGACCGAGGAAGGGTGGATTGATGTCTGAACTTTCATGAGCATTAGAAACCGTCAGCCGGTGACCATCATAGCCGAAACTTCGGCTTCGGCGGCCTTTGCGCCATCCACCATCGCCTCGCAGGCAAATTTCAGCAGGTTGCCGCGCTTCTTGATCTTCTTGACGTGGATCCTGAGCTGATCGCCGGGGACGACCGGCTTGCGGAACTTCGCGTTGTCGATGGTCATGAAATAAACCAGCGACGGCTTTTCCGCATTGAGGCTGCGAATGCAGATCGCGCCGGCGGTCTGGGCCATGGCCTCGATGATGAGCACGCCCGGCATCACCGGCTGCTGCGGGAAATGGCCCTGGAAGTGCGGTTCGTTGATGGTCACGTTCTTGATGCCGACCGCGGAGTCGTCGCCGTCGATTTCGACGATACGGTCGATCAGCAGAAACGGATAACGGTGCGGCAGGAGCTTCATCAGCCCCATTATGTCGACCGCCTCAAGTGTCGTCGCAACCGTGTCAGCCATTTCCGTCGCCCTGCTTGCGCGTCCTGGCCAGCCTGCGCAGCATCGCGATCTCACGCATGGCTTCCGCCATTGGCTGTGCCGGATAGCCTCCCCAGACCTCGCCCGCCGGCACGTTGCTCATGAATCCACTTCTCGCAGCAAGCTTGGCCCCGGGACCGATGGTCAAATGATCGGCGAGGCCGACGCCGCCACCCATGGTGACGTTGTCGCCGACGACGACGGAACCGGAAATACCCGAAAGCCCGGCTATAATGCAATTGCGGCCGATGCGAACATTGTGGGCGATCTGCACCAGATTGTCGATCTTGGTGCCTTGTCCGATGATGGTGTCGGACATCGCACCGCGATCGACGGTCGAGTTGGAGCCGATCTCGACGTCATCCTGAATGATGACGCGGCCGATCTGCGGCACGCGCTCAGGTCCCTTCGCGCCGGCCACGAAGCCGAACCCGTCCTGACCGATCCTTGAACCGCCATGAATGATGACGCGGTTGCCGATCAGCGCATATTGGATGCTGGCGCCCGGACCCACATAGCCATCACGACCTATCTTGCAGGAGCGGCCAATGACCGCATGGGGCGCAATGACCGTGCCGCTCCCGATAGAAACGTCGGGACCGATCACGGCGCCCGCCTCCACGATCGCACCCGCTTCGACATGCGCGGACGCATCGATGTGCGCTTGCGGCGAAATGCCGGTTTCGCCGGTCATCGGCCCGGGCGTGGCGGCCTGCGGAAAGAGCAGCCGCCCCACCATGGCGAAGGCCTGCTGCGGGCGCGGATGCGCCAGCACCGCAATCCCCTGCGGCGCCCTGTTGGCGAAGTCGGCAGGACAGAGAACGGCAGCCGCCCTGAGCGAATGCATCAAGGCGAAATTGCGCTTGCCGTCGACAAAGACGAGCGCACCGTCGCCACCCTCATTGGCGGGCGCCAGCGCGTCGATGGCGATGTCGGCCTGCGAGGAATCAATAAGATTGGCGCCGGTCAGATTCGCGACCTCGCCAGCCGTATACCGGCGTGAAGGCGCGAAGAACACCGGATCGGTCATTCCACAAACATTATCCAGCTAGGTCGGATCAGTCGATTCCGGGCCATCATACGACCCGGAAACATCGTAACCCGCGATTAGAAACGGGTCGCTATGCCGAAGTTGAATTCCTGCACGTCGTCACCCGGCTGCTTCTCGACCGGAATCGCATAATCGATGCGGATCGGGCCGAACGGCGAAGCCCACATCAGGCCGACACCGACCGAAGCGCGCAGATGCATGTCAGCCGATCCCGGCTTGATCAAAGCAGGATCGAGCTTGCTGCCGTAAAGCGTTGCCGCATCGGCAAACACAGCGCCACGCAGACCGAAGCTTTCCGGAATGACCGGCATCGGGAACTGGGCTTCCGCCGAGGCATTGAAATAGGTCGTGCCGCCGAGATGGTCGCCGCTGGTATCGCTCGCAATCGGGCCAATACCGCCATACGCGAAACCGCGGATCATGCGATCGTTGCTCTGGAAGTGGTCGAAGATGCGCAGATCGCCATTGCCGTAGCCCGCGATATAGCCAGCGCCGCCCGACACCAGGCCGACCAGGTCCAGCTGCTCGGACAAGGTCTGATAGACGCTTGCTCGCCCGGTCAACTTCACCCATTTGGCGTCACCGCCGAGACCGGCGACTTCGGTTGTGCCTGTGACGTAAAGACCCTCGTGCGGGTTCTTCATGTCGTCGATGGTATTGTAAACCAGACCGAGGCTAACCGACGACTTGGTCCATGGGCTCTCGGCGACGCCGTCGCGGATGGCCTGGGAGATCGTGCACTTGGACGGATCGTAGACGCCGCTGGTCAAGCAGCCATCGGCGATCGAATACTTCTCCTGCGAGATATTATACGCCAGCTGCGTCGAGATGCTGTCGGTGATCGGCAGGCCGAAGCGAATGGTCGCGCCCGTGACGTCCGTATCGTAGTGGTTGTACTCACGGGTCGACTTGTAGATGTCGAAGCCCGCCGCGATGCGCCGGCCGAGAAAATACGGCTCGGTGAAGGAGATCGCGTAGTCGCGCGAGTTCTTGCCGCCGCCGGCCGACAGCTTGATGTACTGGCCGCGGCCGAGGAAGTTGCGCTCGGTGATCGAGCCTTCGACGGACGGGCCCGGCGTGTCGCCGCCGGTCGAATAGCCGGCGCCGACCGAGAACTCACCGGTCGACTTCTCGACCACGTCAACCACCAGGACGACCTGGTCCGGAGCGGACCCAGGGACCGTCGAGATGTCGACTTTTTCAAAATAATCCAGGGCTTCCAGCCGCTTCTTCGCGCGCTGGATAAGAACCTGGTTGAAGGCGTCGCCTTCACTGACGTCGAATTCGCGCCGGATGACATAGTCACGCGTGCGGTCGTTGCCGCGGATTTCGATGCGCTCGATATAGGCCTTGGTGCCCTGGTCGATTGTGTAGACGACCGAGATCGTGTGATTCTCGAAATTGCGGTCGCCGCGCGGCGTCACCTGGGCAAACGCATAGCCTGAGCCGGCGACCTTTTCGGTGAGCGCAACGATCGTGTCCTCGACGTCCTTGGCGTTATACACATCGCCCTTGTGCGTCTCGACCACCGATTCCAGCGACTTTGAGTCGACCTCGGGAATCGTGCTCTCGACACTGATGTCGCCGAAGTTGTAGCGCTCGCCTTCCTGCACGGTGATGGTGACCGTGTATTTGTTGGTGGCTTCGTCCAACTCACCGACGGCCGAAACGACCTGGAAATCGGCGTAACCGTGATTGTAGTAAAAGCGGCGCAGCAACTCCTGATCGGCGCGCAGTTTGTCCTCGTCATAGACGTCGTCGCGCAGCACGAACGAAAGCCAGGACGAACGCTTGGTGTTGATGACGTCCGACAGGCGACGGCTGGAAAAAGCGCTGTTGCCGACGAAATTGATCGCCGCGATCTGCGTGCGCGCGCCTTCGTTGATGTTGAAGACCACGTTCACGCGGTTGTCGCCGAGGTCCATGATCTGGGAGGTCACGGCGGCGTCGTCGCGGCCGATACGCCGATAGGCAGCCTTGACCGCCTCGACGTCGGCGTCGAGCGCCTGCTGCGAGAAGGTCGCGCGCGGCTTCAGCTGCACAGCGGCCTGGAGCGCGTTGTCCTTGAGCTTCTTGTTGCCCTGGAACAGGACTTGGTTGACCACCTTGTATTCGGAAACCTTGACGACCAGGGTCGAGCCGACCTGATTGATCTGGACGTCCGAGAACAGCCCGGTGCCGAACAGGGCTTTCACGGCGCTATCGACATCGGCGCTTGAAAACGCCTTGCCAGGCTTGATCGAAATGTAATTGCGGATGGTTTCGGCATCGACACGCTGGTTGCCGCTGACCTCGACCCTGCTGACCACTGCTGCTTCGGCTACCGATGTGGCAACGAACTGCACTGCGAGCGCGCCTGGCAAAACCAGGGCGGCGGACAAAGCCGCCGCGGACGCGGCGCTCAGAAACTTGGATGCTGCCTTCATCGGGCTTTTGTACCTTTTTCTCGTAGTCCCCACGGCGAGAAAACCGGACGTGCGGTATTTTCCCTTACCGTATTAACCGGATTTCCCCTACACGCAAGGCTCCCGGTTAATTTGTATTTACTTAACCCTGTTGCGTGGCTTTCGTGTCACGCATATCCCCACGCATGGTAAACGGCGTCTCAATTTGGATGGGGCCGAAGCCAAATTCCTTCATGATTTCAGCACCCAAACAGATCATTCCAAAAAACGAAGCCCATAAATCCGAGCACCAGAAGGAGACCGGTCCGGTAGGCCATCTCCATCATCCGCTCCGACACGGGCCGCCTTATGACGGCCTCCACGCCGTAGAACAAGAGGTGGCCGCCGTCGAGAGGGGGAATCGGTAGCAGATTGAGAATCCCTATCCCGACTGACAGGAATGCAACAAGCTGCACCAGCCACTCGAAGCCGAGTTTGGCCGCCTGACCCGACATTTTCGCGATCTTGATTGGGCCGCCGAGTTGGCATTTGTCCTCGCGCCCGACGACGAAACGTTGCAGAAATTGCCCGGTGCGCTCGATCACATGCCCGGTTTCCTCGACAGCCGCCGCCAGCGCGCCCGCGGGCGTGTAGGAAACCAGTCGCGGCTGCCCGAGTTCGGCGTTGTTGGCCACGCCGATGATCGCGACCTTGACCTTGTTGCCCAGCGCATCCTGCTGCTCCATCGGTTCCGGTGTCGCGGTGACGGTGATTTCCTTGCCGTCGCGCAACATGGTGAAGGTGATGGCATCGCCGGCGCGGCCCGAAACCAGGCGTTGAACGTCGGCGAAGGTCTCCACCTTGTTGCCGTCGACTCTGACGAATCGGTCGCCGGGCTGAATGCCCGCCCGCGCCGCCGGGCTGCCGGCGCTGACTTCGGCCACCATCGGCTCCATCACCGGGCGGCCGTAGAGCGAAAACAGCACCGCGAACACGGCGATCGTCAGCAGGAAATTGAACAGCGGCCCGGCGACGACGGTCGCCGCGCGTTTCCAGATCGGCTGGGTGTGGAAGGCGACCTCGCGCTCGGCCTCGCTCAGCGATTCGAGGTCCTCGGTGCTCGGCTGGCTCGATGTCGCGTTCATGTCGCCGACGAATTTCACGTAGCCGCCAAGCGGAATGGCGCAAAGCTTCCAGCGTGTGCCGTGGCGGTCGTTGAAACCAAAGAGCTCCGGGCCGAAGCCGATGGCAAAAGCCTTGACGCCGATGCCGCACCAGCGGCCGATGAGGTAGTGGCCCATCTCATGCACGAATACCACGACGGTGAGCACAAACAGGAACGGCACAAGGGTGCCGAGGACAAAGCCCTGCGTGCTGAAGAGCGCGTGAAGAATCTCGTTCAAGTCATGCCCTCAAAATTCGCCCAGCGCGACAGTCCGCCGCGACTGTGGCATCAATCCGGGCGAATCCGTGGCACGCGTCGTTTTCGCCCATTGGCGACGCCAGTCAGTTCGGAAACAGCCCCATTGCCGGATGGTCGGCGCCCGCCGCAATCCAACCGATGACGTACAGGGCGAACGCAGCCGCGACAAGCCCGTCCACCCTGTCCATGACGCCGCCATGGCCGGGAATGAGATTGCTCGAATCCTTGCAGCCGTGCCGGCGTTTGACCCAGGATTCGAACAGATCGCCGATCTGCGAGACGATCGAGAGTGCCAAGGCGACGAGACCAAGCATAGTGAGATTGCCGGCCCCGGCCGCGATTGCCAGCACCAATCCGGCAGCGATGCCGCCGACAGCGCCGCCAAGCGCGCCGCTCTGCGTCTTGCCGGGCGAGATTGATGGCGCAAGCTTCGGGCCGCCGACCCTGCGGCCGACGAAATAGGCCGCTATGTCGGTCGCCCAGACGACCGCGAACAGGAAGAGGATGGCGATCAATCCTGAGTGGCTGTCCCCGCGCAGATAGGCAAGCGACAAGCCGGACAACGACGCGTATGCCAGCCCCGAGGCCTCCCACTGCACTGCTCCCCGCAGTCGCGCGGCAACAGCGACGATACCAGTGATGGCTGCGACCAGAAGCAGCAGCCACAGTGCCGGCAGGCCGGCGACCAGCGCGCCGATGAAGACCAGAATCAGCACTTCCGGCAGAAAGCCGAGCGTCGCACCGTTCTCAGCGCGCGACATGCGCGTCCATTCGTAGAAGATCAACGCCGCGATCGCCGCACAGAACAGGCGGAACGGCAGCCCGCCGAGCCAGGTGAGCGCAAGTGTGGCGGCTGCCATCACGATGGCCGAGATGACACGCTGCTGGAGATTGCTCATCGATGCCGCGCTACAAGGCGACGTCGCGGGCGGCGAGCCCGCCGAAACGGCGTTCGCGGCCGGCAAAGTCGCGCAGGGCGTCGGCCAAGTGCTCCCGGCTGAAGTCCGGCCAGTAGCAAGGCAGGAAGACGAGCTCGCTGTAGGCGGCCTGCCACAAGAGGAAGTTCGACAGCCTGAGCTCGCCGCTGGTGCGGATCACGAGGTCCGGATCGGGAATGCCCTCGGTGTCGAGCGCGCCGGCAAAGCTCTCCATCGTGATGGCGTCGCTTGTTATTTCGCCGCGAGCCACGGCATCGGCGAGCTTGCGCGCGGTGCGCACGATCTCGTCGCGCCCGCCATAGTTGAAGGCGATGACCAGCGTGAGCGCCTCATTGCCCGCGGTCAGCGATTCGGCCTCCTGCAGCAGGCCTCTGATGTCCGGCTGCAGCCCCTCCCTGTCGCCGATCACCCTCACCCGCACGCCGTTTTGATGCAACTCGGCGAGATCCCGGCGGATGAAGAGCTTCAGGAGGCCCATCAGGTCGCTGACCTCGGACTTCGGCCGCGACCAGTTTTCAGAGGAGAAGGCGTAGACCGTCAGATAGGAGATGCCGAGCTCTGGCGCGGCGCGCACCGTCTTGCGCAAGGCTTCGACGCCGGCGCGGTGGCCGGCGAGCCTCGGCATGCCGCGCGCCTTGGCCCAGCGTCCGTTTCCGTCCATGATGATCGCGACATGCGCGGGGGTTGTCATGGTCTCGCTTTCGAGCCGGTGAGAAACCGACCCTAAACCTGCATGATTTCAGCTTCCTTATCGGAAAGCAGGTGATCGATGGTGCTGATCATCTCATCGGTCAGCTTCTGAACCTGGTCGGAGCGCTTGCGATGATCGTCTTCGCTGATCGTGCCGTCCTTTTCCGCCTTTTTGAGGAAATCCATGCCGTCGCGACGGACATGGCGAACCGCGACGCGGGCGTTCTCCGCATAGCCGTGCGAGATCTTGACCAGTTCCTTGCGGCGCTGCTCGTTGAGTTCGGGCAAAGGAATCCTCAGATTGGTGCCGTCGACGATCGGATTGAAGCCAAGATTGGCCTCGCGGATAGCGCGGTCGACGGCGCTCACCATCGATTTGTCCCAGACCGAGACCGAAATCATTCGCGGCTCGGGCACCGATACATTGGCCACCTGGTTAATGGGCATCGTCGTACCGTAGGCATGGACCTGGACGGCGTCGAGCAGGTTGCTGGAAGCGCGGCCGGTGCGCAGCGAAGCGAGATCGTGCTTGAAGGCCGCGATCGCCCCGTCCATGCGCCGCTTGAGATCGTCGTACTCGCCACTCATGATCATCTCCTCGACCCGTTCGCCGGGTTCACTGCTTGTCTTCTAGTCTCGTCCGGGACCGGCGATCATTCAGCCGTCTTCGGCCCCAGTCAATTGTCCGCGACGATGGTGCAACGGCCGCCGCCTCTTAGAATTTCGCCGAAACCACCTTTTTCGTGGATCGAATAGACGATTATCGGAATGTTGTTTTCACGCGCAAGTGCAATCGCGGCCGTATCCATGATCGTAAGCCCGCGTTTGATGACTTCGGCATGACTTATGCGGTCGAAGCGCACCGCATCCGGATCCTTCTTCGGGTCGGCCGAATAGACGCCGTCGACCTGCGTGCCCTTGAATAGCGCGTCGGCGCCGATCTCGGCGGCGCGCAGCGCTGCGGCCGAATCGGTGGTGAAGAACGGATTGCCGGTGCCGCCGGCAAAGATCACCACCTTGCCTTGATTCATATAGGCGGTCGCCTGGCGCTGTGAAAAACTTTCGCAGAGTTCCGGCATGGCAATGGCCGAAAGCACCACGGCGTCGACGCCGATTTTGTTCAGCGAGGTGCGCAGCGCCAGCGAGTTGATGACGGTGGCTAGCATGCCCATGTGATCGCCGGTGACGCGGTCGCCGCCCTTGGAGGCGACGGCCACGCCGCGGAAAATGTTGCCGCCGCCGATTACGACTCCGACTTCGACGCCAAGCGCCCGCGCCTCGGCAATGTCGGCTGCGATACGGTCGACGACCGAGACGTCGATGCCGAAATGCTGTTCCCCCATCAAGGCTTCGCCCGAAGCTTTCAGCAAGACACGTCGATAGAGGGGCTTCACCGTCATCTGGTTCCTCGAAAAATCTCGGCGCGGGCAAATCTGGAGGCGAAGGCGCCCCGCTTCGCCTGGCGGCGCTGGCACGATGGTTCGACCCGATACACGAAGGGCGCGGCGATGTCACGCCGCGCCCTCGCTCAAAATTCCAGGCTTTTCCGATCAGTTGCTGCTGATGCTGACCGCCTCGCCTTCGATCAGGACCGGCAGCGAATAGCCGGACGGCTTGTCGCCGGTCACGACACCGCCGGCCACCCTGACCTGAATCTCGGGTCCAAAAAAGGAATGCGGGAACGGCGCGGGCGCAAGGCTCACCGAATCGAGCCGCTTGCGAAGTTCGGCAGGGATTGAAAAGTCGAGCGCCCGCAGATTGTCCTGCAACTGGGCAAGTTTCGTCGCGCCGAGGATGACGGTGGCCACACCCGGCTGCGCCGCAACCCAGTTCAGCGCCACCTGCGCCATGCTTCGATCGAGTTCGGAAGCCACCTTCTCGAGTTCCGTAACGATCGCCCAATTGCGTTCGCTGAATTTCTGGAAACCCGGATGCGTGGTGTTGCGGAACCCGTCGAGCCGGCCGGCATTGCCGGCCTGCGCCGGGCGGTATTTGCCGCTGAGCAGGCCGCTGGCCAGCGGGCTCCACACCATCATGCCGGCGCCGTGACGCGAGGCGAAAGGCGCGAATTCATGTTCGATCGAGCGCTCGGCGAGCGAATATTCGAGCTGCAGGGCCGAGACCGGCTCATAGCCGCGCAGTTCGGCGATCGCCTGCGCCCGCCCGGCATACCAGGCCGGCACGTCGGAAAGACCGATATGGCGTACTTTGCCGGCACGCACCAAATCGTCCAGCGTGCGCAACACCTCCTCGGCCGGCGTCAGCCTGTCCCAGACATGCATGAGGTAAAGATCGATATGGTCGGTTCCGAGCCGCTTCAGCGAAGCGTCCACCGCGCGCATGATGTTCTTTCGGCCATTGCCGCCGGCATTCGGATTGCCGGGTTCCGTGTTCATCGTGAATTTGGTGGCGATCACCGCCTTGTCGCGCAAGCCGCGCTCGGCGACGAATTCGCCGAGCCAGGTCTCTGCCGTCCCGCCGGTGTAGAGGTCGGCCGTGTCGAAGAAATTGCCGCCGGCCTCGACATAGGCGTCGAACATGGCGCGGGCGGTTTCCCTGTCAGCACCCCAGCCCCATTCGGTGCCGAAGGTCATGGTGCCCAGCGCCAGCCGGCTAACGCGCAGGCCGCTGTTGCCAAGCGTGTAATAGTTCATGCTCATGACGTGTTCCGATCGTGTTTGGTATGGGCTTATTGGCCAGGCGTCGCTTTCACCCAGGGATTGCCCCGCTCATGCGTCATGCGGAACGTGAAGCCGTCGACCTTCCAGCCTTGACCCGATCGGGTCAGGCGATGCTCATAGGTGCCCCAGACCTCCCAGAGCGGCTCGCCATTGCCTTCCATCCTGTTCCAGGCATAGCCGTTGGAACGGACGGTCGCCATATCGGCCTCTATTTCGACCTGATGGTTGGTCCGCAGGTGCAGGCTCGTCTTGCTGCCTTTGAGATTGGCAGCCCAGGCGCCGATCAGATCGTCGGAGGCGACCGTGGCCGCGGGCTGTCCGGAAAGGCTGCTGAAGTCGGCGGTGACCCGGTCAGCGAAGTAGCTGCGGGCGAGCTTCCAATCCTGCGCATCGACGGCGCGGTCAATGGCATCCGCGATGCGGATGACGGCGCGCTCGTCGGCGAGCGTTTGCCAGCCCATTGGTTCGGCTCCGCCGGCATCGACGGGCGCCAGTGCCAGTCCTGCCGCGAAGGTCATGTGTCTCAAAGCATTCATGTTTTTCTTCTCCTTGCGCATCGCGCCCCACCGCCGATGTGTTTGGCGACAATGTGGACCACCTTGACGGCATCGATAAGATTGCATTGTTCGCAAGGACTATGCGATGTTATTCATGAATGGATCGAGATCTGCTGACGCATCTGCCGGTGATCGTCGCCGTGGCTCGGCGCGGCGGCTTCGCGCTTGCCGCGGCCGAGCTCGGCATGAGTCCGTCGGCCGTCAGCCATGCGGTGCGGCTGGTGGAAGAGCGCATCGGCCAGCCGCTGTTTGCGCGCACAACGCGCAGCGTTTCGCTGACCGAAGCCGGCAAGGCGCTGGTGGAGACCGCGGCCCCTGCCCTGCAGGACATCTCCGAGCGCATCGACCGCATCCGCGGCGTCAACGGCAGGCCCTCCGGCCTGCTCAGGATCAATGCGTCCAATATCGCGATCCCCCTGGCGGTCACGCCGGTGATCGCGGCCATGGCCGAACGCTATCCGGAGGTAACGGTCGAGGTCTTCGCCGACCAGGCCCTGGTCGATATCGTCGGCGAGGGTTTCGATGCCGGCATCAGGCTGGGCGAGATGATCGCACGGGACATGATCACCGTGCGGCTTACGCCTCCCTTCAAGGCGGTGGTTGTCGCCTCGCCCGCCTATGTCGAAAAGCACGGCCGTCCCCGCGCGGTGGCCGATCTCGCCAAGCACAATTGCATCGGCTACCGGCTTGTCCGCGCCGGCGGGCTCTATCGTTGGGATCTGAACGAGAACGGCAAGGATGTCGTGGTCGAGACGCGCGGCACGGCCATCGTCACCGATTCCCTTGCGGCGATCGATCTTGCGCTTGCTGGTGTCGGGCTCGCCTACGTATTCGAGCCGCTGGTGCGCGCCGATCTCGCCGCGGGTCGTCTGGTTCAGATCCTGCCGAAGACGGCGATCGAGGAGCCGGGCCTGTTCCTCTATTTCCCGCGCCGGGCATCGATGGCGCCGAAGCTCAGAGCCTTTATCGATACCGCTCAAGAGATCGGCCGGGCATCCATGCGGACACCCGGCCGAGTTGCCTGAGCTCTGTAGCCTTACTTTTGCTTCGGGCTATTTCTTGACCGCGGCCGCGACTTCCGCCGCGAAATCGGTCGTTTCCTTCTCGATGCCTTCGCCCAGAGCGAAGCGCAGGTAAGCGGTGATCTTGGCCGGCGCGCCGATCTCCTTCTCGGCATCCTTCAGCGCCTTCTCGACGGTGATGTCGGGATTGAGCACGAAGGCCTGCTTCAGGAGCACCACCTCTTCATAGAACTTACGCAGCCGGCCCTCGACCATCTTCTCGATGATGGCTTCCGGCTTGCCGGACTGGCGCGCCTGGTCGGAGAAGATCGCCTTCTCGCGCTCGATCAGGGCCGGGTCGACTTCCTCGGCAGTCAGCGCAACCGGGTTGGTGGCGGCGACATGCATGGCGACCTGGCGGCCGAAGGCGTTCGCCGCATGCTCATTGCCGGTGGTCTCGATCGCGACCAGCACGCCGAGCTTGCCGAGGCCATCCGCGACGGCATTGTGGACATAGGTCGCCACCGCGCCATGCGGGACAGTGAGCTTGGCCGAGCGGCGGAAGCCCATGTTCTCGCCGATGGTGCCGACCGCGTCCTTGATGGTGTCGGTGACTGACTTGTCCGAGCCCGGATACTTGGCCGCGGCAACTGCTTCGGTCGTGCCATAGGCGAGCGCCACCTTGGCGACGTTGGCGACGATTTCCTGGAAGGCGGCGTTGCGCGCGACGAAGTCGGTCTCGGAGTTCACCTCGACGACCGCGGCTTCGCGAACACCGGAATCGACGCCGATCAGGCCTTCCGCCGCGGTGCGGCCGGCCTTCTTGTCGGCCTTGGAGATGCCCTTCTTGCGCAGCCAGTCGACGGCCGCTTCCATGTCGCCGTTGGTTTCGTTCAACGCCGCCTTGCAGTCCATCATGCCCGCGCCGGTCAAGTCGCGGAGTTCTTTGACCTGTGCAGCCGAAATGCTCATTGTCGCCTCTTTGTTTCAAAAGCGCCGACGCACCATCGAATCCCGATGATGCGCCCGGCAAAAGCGCTTTAACGCGCCAACTTATTGGAAAGATGAAGGCCGAAGCCGGCCTCCGTTTTTCAAGCTTCCGGAGCTTCAGTGGCCGGAGTGTCGAGCGCCGGTTCGACCGGAGCCTCGGCCGACCCGCCGATGTCCATGCCGAGCGCGCCCTGCTGCCGGGCGATGCCGTCGATCGCAGCCTTGGCGATCAGGTCGCAATAAAGCTGGATCGCGCGGGCCGCGTCGTCATTGCCGGGGATCGGGAAGTCGATCTTGTCCGGGTCGCAGTTGGAATCGATGATGGCGACGACCGGGATGCCGAGGCGCTTGGCCTCGAGGATGGCGATCGCTTCCTTGTTGGTGTCGATGACGAACATCAGGTCCGGCGTCGAGCCCATGTCCTTGATGCCGCCCAGCGCCTTGTTGAGCTTCTCGCGCTCGCGGTCGAGGTTGAGCCGCTCCTTCTTGGTGAGGCCCTGGGCCTCGCCGGCCAGCGTCTCGTCGAGCTTGCGCAGGCGCTGGATCGAATTCGAGATCGTCTTCCAGTTGGTCAGCATGCCGCCCAGCCAACGCGAGTTGACGTAATACTGGGCCGAACGCTGCGCGGCGTCGGCGACGATGTCCGAAGCCTGGCGCTTGGTGCCGACGAACAGCACACGGCCGCCCTTGGCGACGGTGTCGGAAACCTGCTTCAGGGCCTGGTGCAGCAGCGGCACCGTCTGCGACAGGTCGATGATGTGGATGTTGTTGCGGGCGCCATAGATGTAGGGCGCCATCTTGGGGTTCCAGCGGTGGGTCTGGTGTCCGAAGTGAACACCAGCTTCCAGAAGCTGGCGCATGCTGAAATCAGGCAGAGCCATTCTTTAGTTCCTTTCCGGTTGGCCTCCACGGACACAGGCATTTCGGACTTGTGTCCTGATGCCACCGGAGGTTTCAGCCGGATTTCTCCCGGGCAGACACCAAAGTCCGTGTGTGGAATGAGCGCGCATATAGAGGGGAAGTCTCGTAAACGCAAGCGAGCTACCGGAAAACGCCCTCACCTGCGGCGATCCGCGCACTTATGCATGTCGCCCAGAAGTGATCGGCGGTTCTGGGACAACGACATGCATCAAAACTCCGTCAGCGTCGGGTCTTGCCGTTCGGCACTCTGACGCGGCGGAAGACGGCGACAATCTCCTCGCGACTGCATTCGACCGCGCCGAGCCGCACGGCGCGGTCGCGCTCGAAGCCGGTGATATCGTAATGCGGCGCCGAAGTCTTCGGCGGCCCCTGATAGGACGAGCGCTTGAGGCCGAGATCGGCGGCAAAGCGGTGGAGCTCGTCGGTGTCGTCGGCGAGCAGATGGCACCAGCGATGGCCGGCCCATTTCCAGATCGCCGCATCGACATAGACAGCCATCGAGCTTGCCGCACTCCAACCGACATCGGCGGCCCGCTCACAATCGTCCCGGGCCGACGCGAAGTCAGCGATGATAGAAGGGATTCGGATAGGAAATGAAGCCGCCGGCGGCTTCAAGTTCGGTCACGATTCTCGACACCGCTTCCTGCATCCTTGAGCGCAGCACGGCGAGCGCCTCTTCGACCGAACCATCATATGCATGAAGCGCCAACGGCTCGGGCACGCGGATGTGAGCGCAGCGCGGCCCGGCGGGCTGCGGAATGAAGCGGTTGATCGAATCGCGCAAGTTGCCTTTGCAATAGTCGTTGCGGATGCGCTTCAGATGCTCGGCGATCTCCTCCTGGGTTATCGTCTGATTGGCGAAGGCCCAGGAGCCGACGCGCTGGACGCGCTGGATCGTTTCCGCCAGTTTTCGCACGCGTTTCTGCTCATCCGCATCAGCCTTGCCCTCGCGCAGCCAGCGGCGTGAACGCCGCAGCAACTCGGCCAAATCGAGGTCGGGTTCGGCCGCAACGGCATCGGCGAGCCGCAGGCCAAGCTCGGCCAGCACCCTTTGCTGGCGGCTGGCAAAGGAAGCGCCCACCTCTGCGGTCAGGCCACAGGCCTGCTCGTCGAGGGAGAGCAGGCCTGAATAGATGCTGTAGACGCGCTCCGGCAGGGAGCCGGCTGCAACACTTTCCATTTTCAGCTTTTTCTCGACATAGGCGCATTCCCTGGCGAGCGGCCGCTCGACATTGCCGATGAAGGCGAGCTTCCAGACAACAGGAGCCACCCAGACCTTGAAATCCTTGTTGGTTTCGCGCCCGCGCTTCAGCGCCGCCAGTCCCATCTCCACCGCGCCGGGAAGCAGCGGCGCGACATAGTTGCCGTGCCAGCCGACGCTGCCTTCCGGATGAAGCAGCACGCCATGGCCTTTCAGCGCCCAATCGACCGAATGCGCTTTGGCGGCTTCGCTGTTGCCGGGAATCTGCGCGATCAGATTGTTGGCCAGCCAAAATTTCTGCATCAGCCGACCGAGCCCGTTCACCACCCCATGTGTTGCCCATGAGGCGGCAAGCGGGCTGACGCGCGAGACGATCTCCTTGTCGATCATCCAGTCGGTGAAGAATTCCGGATGGTTGGGCGTGATGAACGTCGCTTGGCCTTCGCCGCAGCAGGTCTGCAGCTTCTGCTGGTCGGCGACGGGAAAGTCGATGTGACGGATATTGG
Source organism: Mesorhizobium sp. WSM3879 (assembly GCF_002294915.1). Classification (NCBI taxonomy): domain Bacteria; kingdom Pseudomonadati; phylum Pseudomonadota; class Alphaproteobacteria; order Hyphomicrobiales; family Phyllobacteriaceae; genus Mesorhizobium; species Mesorhizobium sp. WSM3879. Next base: position 314,903 of record NZ_NSFZ01000004.1, read on the forward strand.
CGACGCCGCGCAGGCCGGCGAGCCGATTGAAGGGCAACAGGTCGCGGAAGCCGGGAACCCCTCGCAGCATGACGATGCGGTTGACGATCGTCATCACCTTGATCAGCGCCGGATTGGGTCGCGGCGCCACGAACACGTCGATCCTGCCCAAGCTTTTCCCCCGAAATGCCTACGGGATGCTGGAACGGGATTGCGGCGTCTTCAAGTCAGGCTCGGCGACGGATCGCCGTAGTGGTTAACCCGCCGCTATTTCGAGGCCGGACAGGGCTTGGCCTGATCGAACAGCGACAGGTTCACCAATTTGCCGGTCATCGAGAAGTCGCCATAATCCATGACGAGGTCGCGCGTAATGCCGTTCTCATGCAGTTTGAAGCTGATCCGGTACTCCGGCACCTCTTCGCCGCTTTTGTCGGTGTCGTCGAAATAGGCGATGTCGACCGGCCAGTATTTGTCGGTGGCAAGCTTGGCGAGCGCCGGCGCTTCCGGGTCCGCCTTGTCGGCGTCGGCTCTTTTGCCGACGACGACGGTGGTCGTCATCACCTTATTGGCATCCTCGGAGCCGTCGAACAGATTGGTCTGATAGAAGTTCTCTCCCTTCTCGGCCTTGCCGATCAGCTCCACGAGGTGTTGGGTGGGGAACTGCGTGGCGGCGAGCTCGAGCGTGTTCTTCTCGGGCTTGTCGATGTTGACTTTGAGGCCTTTCGGCTCCCTGGTCGCCATACCCTTGACTTCCTTGTCGAGGTTCTGGTCGACGAAGGACTTCGTCACGAACGAGAAGGTCTTGCCTTCTGCGTCCTCGAACGTCGTCGTCTGCTGGTCGGTCAGCCTGGTGTTCTCGCTGGTGACGATCTGCGTGACGAAACGGAACTTCACCGTATAGCCCTCGCAGGGAGAGCCGTTGAACTCATAGACCATGCGGCCGGAGATGCCCGTGATGCCGGAGCGGTCGGACGCCTTGTTGAGCGTGAGATCATAGACGGCGCGGTGCGCCTGCAGCGCTGGCACGGCAAGGGCCGGAGCCATCGGCATGGCCGCCGACACGAGAGCGGCGGAAAGGAAAAGGCGCGTCAAGCGCATGCAGTGCTCCGATCGTCGCGGCCGATGGCAGGCCGCAGGGAAAGATGGTCCAGCTTAAAAAAAGTCGTGGCGGAAGCGAGGCAAAAATAGCAATTTCGGCCCCGCCAACGCGGCGCCTTCCAGCAATAGGGAAAACCAATGAGCGAAACAATCGAAAAGCGGCTAAGCGATCTCGGCGTCGCCATTCCGGCCGCCGCAGCGCCGGCCGCCAACTACGTGCCCTACTGCCGGACCGGCAACACGCTCTTCACCGCCGGGCAGCTGCCGCTGAAGGACGGCAAGCTGCAGGCAAGCGGGCTGCTTGGCCGCGACATCGATACCGCCGCCGGCAAGGAGGGCGCAAAATTCTGCGCCATCAACATTCTGGCGCAGGCCAAGGCGGCACTTGGCGATCTCGAAAAAATTCGCCGGCTGGTCAAGATCACGGTCTTCGTCGCCTCGGCGCCGGACTTCGTCGAGCAGCATCTGGTCGCCAACGGCGCCTCCGACTTCCTCGTCGCGGTCCTCGGCGAACGTGGCAAGCACGCTCGCTCCGCCGTCGGCACCGCGTCGCTCCCGCTCAATGCCGCGGTCGAGATCGAAGCGATCTTCGAAGTCGAGTGAACGAGCCTGACATGACCGACCTTTCCTGGCTGATTGCCCGCCCCGTCGCGCATCGCGGCTTCCACGACATGAACAAGACACGCTGGGAGAATACGCTGTCGGCCTTCGCCGCGGCAGCCGAGCGGGGTTACGCGATCGAATGCGACGTGCATGTCTCGTCCGATGGCGTTCCCGTCATCATCCACGACTGCGACCTGAAGCGCCTGACAAGCGAGGATGGCTTCGTCTGGCAACGCACCGCGGCCGAGCTTGCCGCGCTCAAGGTCGGCGGCACGAAAGATCATGTGCCGACGTTGCAGGACGCGCTCGACCTGATCGACGGACGCGTGCCGCTGGTGGTCGAGCTGAAAGGTGTTCCCGGCCACGACAAAGGATTGGTCGCGAGCGTCGGCAGGCTGCTCAAGCGCTACACTGGCAAGGTGGCGATCATGTCGTTTGACCATTGGCTGATCCGCGCCTTCGCCAAGGAGGCGCCGGGCATTCCCGGCGGGCTCACCGCCTACGGCAAGGACGACCAGCTGATCGAGGCGCATTTTGCCATGCTGGCGCACAACCTCGCCTTCACCTCTTACGCCGCCGGCGATCTGCCGAACCCGTTCGTCAGCTTCGTGCGCGAAAAGCTCAAGATGCCGGTCATCACCTGGACCGTGCACGACCAGCCGGCGGTCGACCTCACCTTCAAATATGCCGACCAGATGACCTTCGAGGGCTTTGAGCCGGACCTGGTCAAGGTCGCCTAGAGCTGGATGATTTCAGGTCGAACGACCTGGATCAGATCCGCCGAAATCAATCTGAGAGAGAGCATGATGCCGTCCGAAAACCGCTTCGCACTTTCGGCATCATGCTGTGAGGCAGTGCCTGAAACGTGACTTGTAGCAGCCCTGAGGACGCTTAAATAAGCCGGATGGATCAGGGTGACGACGACGATGGACCGACAGCGAATGCGGACTATTCGGTCCGCATCGCGACGACCATCGGCGCATTCACCTGCGATGAATGGAACGGCTTCGCCGCAACCACGCGCGGCGACACAGCAAACGGCTACAACCCGCTCGTTTCATTCGGTTTTCTGAGCGCGCTTGAGGATTCTGGCTGTGCCGTGCGGCGCACCGGCTGGCAGGGTCATCACCTCAGGCTCGAGACGGCGCAAGGCAAGCTGCTGGGCGCCGTGCCTTGCTATCTCAAATCGCACAGTCAGGGCGAATATGTCTTCGACCACGGCTGGTCGGACGCGTTCGAGCGCGCAGGTGGGCGCTATTATCCGAAGCTGCAATGCTCGGTGCCGTTCACGCCCGTCACCGGCCCTCGCCTGCTCGTAAGCAGGGGCGAGGACGAAGGCGCGGTGAGGGCCGGCCTCGCCGCCGGCCTGAAATTGGTGACCGACAAGCTCGGTGTGTCTTCCGCGCATGTCACCTTCGCCGCCGAGCCCGACATTGCGACGCTCGAAGCAGCGGGTTTCCTGCACCGAACCGACCAGCAGTTCCATTTCTTCAACGAAAGCTTTTCGAGCTATGATGACTTCCTCGCCACGCTGGCCTCACGCAAGCGTAAGGCGATGAAAAAGGAGCGTCGCGAGGCGCTGGCCGACGGCATCAGCATCGATTGGCTGACCGGCAGGGACATCACCGAACGCGCCTGGGACGATTTCTTCGCTTTCTACATGGATACCGGCGGCAGGAAATGGGGCCGCCCTTATCTCAACCGCCAGTTCTTCTCGCTGATCGGCGAGCGCATGGCCGAGGACGTTCTCCTGGTCATGGCCAAGCGCAACGGCCGCTACATTGCGGGCGCCATCAACTTCATCGGGTCCGACGCGCTTTACGGCCGCAACTGGGGCTGTATCGAGGACCACCCCTTCCTGCATTTCGAGGTCTGCTACCATCAGGCGATCGACTTCGCGATCGAGCGCAAGTTGAAGGTGGTGGAGGCCGGCGCGCAAGGCGAGCACAAGTTGGCGCGCGGCTACCAGCCGGTGACCATGCATTCGGCGCACTACATCGCCCATCCTGGCCTGCGCAACGCGGTCGCCGACTACCTTCGCCGCGAGAGGCGCGAGGTGGAGCGGATGGGGGAGTATCTCGAAGAGCACACCCCGTTCCGCAAGGATCTCAAGGAATAGCTCGGGCCTTGCCATCCACAGTCATTGCGGCTTTCGAGCCGCGATCGGAACGAGGAACGAAAAGCAGGCAACCAGGAAGAAAATGCCGCCGCCAAGCGCCAGCAGATCGCCTGCGGGCCACGCGGCGGCGATGAAGAACAGCGCCGACACAATAAACAACGGCCGACCGGCGACGATCCACTTCATGGTCGCTCCATCAGCGATGGCCGAACCGCGCACCGCCGCCTGGCTCTACCTGATGACCTTCCGCTCGAGCGGCGGCCGGCGCTCGACCGCGCTGCCGACAGATCGGCTCAATCGTCTTGCCGCTCGGAAGCGGCTTCGCTACACCGGACGACGACCATAATCCGGAGTGCCCGCCATGGCCGAAGCCTACGATCCCGGCAACATTTTTGCGAAAATCCTGCGCGGCGAAATCCCCTCGCACCGCATCTATGAGGACGATGCGGTCGTAGCCTTCATGGATGTGATGCCGCAGGGGGTCGGCCACACGCTGGTGGTGCCGAAGGCGCCGTCGCGCAATATCCTCGACGCCGATCCGGCAACATTCGGTCCGCTGTTTGCCGTGGTGCAGAAGGTGGCGGTTGCCGTGAAAAAGGCCTTCAATGCCGACGGCGTCACCTTGATGCAATTCAACGAGCCGGCCTCCGGGCAGACCGTCTACCATCTCCATGTCCACGTCATTCCGCGCTTCGACGGCGTGCCGCTGAAGCCCCATTCCGGGCAGATGGAAAAGCCGGAAGTGCTGGCCGAGAACGCCGGCAAGATCCGCGCGGCACTGGGAAACTAAAGCGCGCGGTCCCGTCGCCGTTGAAGGCCGACTGACAGCCTCGCACTGACGATCCTATATCGGTTTGCCGCGACAACCCCGGCGCGTTTTTCCCCGGCCGGCCGCGTGCGGCGCCCGGATGCGACCGTTTGCACTCGAATCGTTTGGTTAGGAAATATCGAACCATCTCGCTGTAGAACGCTGGGGCGTGGCGAGCTATTGGGTTTCGAACCATGGACAATTCGGTTGCGGCGTCGACCCCCCTTGCGAGGATGGCTGGCGGACGGGCTTTTCTGATCGCCCTGGCACACGCCTTTCGACGGCACAGGATGCTCCATGCCTTGGCCATCGGCGCTCTGCTTCTGGCAATAGCGATCGGCATGCGCACCGGAAACATGCCGGATTTCGGCATATTGAAAGAATACATTGAGTACCTTTTGATCGCTTTCTGGATCTGCGGTTGCGTCTTTGCACTTGGGATCTTTCTCCACCTTGCGCTGGTCAAACGGGATCCCGAACCGCTGGGCACCTTCCTGAGATCGCTGGGCAGCTTTTTCGGCGACGCCGAACGCACGGCCAACAGCCTCAACGGCCTGACCGCCAGCATCGCCTTCGTATCCGCCGTCGGTGTTCTGAAAGGAGCCATCGCAATCCTCTCCCCTTTTGCATGGGACAAGGCGCTGGCCCACACCGATCGGATCCTGCATTTCGGTAGAGCCCCAGACGAATGGCTGTGGTTTATCGTCCAGTCGCCATTTGCATTGAGGATGCTCAATCTCGCCTACAATTTCTGGTTCATCGTGCTCATCGCCACGGTTTTCACCGCCTGCATCACGCGCACAGATACGAAGCTGCGTCATCAGTTCCTGATGAGCTTCATGCTGATATGGACGCTTGGCGGCTTCTTCCTGGCGATGGGGCTGTCGTCGGCAGGGCCGTGCTTTTACGAGCGACTGGGACTCGGCGGTGACTTCCGTCCCCTCATGCAGGCACTCGCCGCCGCCGACCGCATCTATCCGATCTGGGCGCTTAGCACGCAGGACATGCTATGGAGCGGCTATACCGGCGCGACCGTCGGCAGCATCGGCATATCCGCTTTCCCGTCCATGCACGTGGCGATGGCGGTGCTTTTCTCTTTGTACGCAACGCGGCGCTCCCGGCCGGCCGGTATCCTGATGTGGGCATTCGCTGCCTTGATAATGGTCGGCTCAGTCGCGCTTGGCTGGCATTATGCCATCGACGGCTACGCGGGTGCGCTCTTGTCGATCATGATCTGGAAGGCGTGCGGATATTTCCTGACACGCTTCGCGCCGGACGGCGTTGCTTGACTCTGCAGCCAGCAAACATTTTCCGGGGCGGCAATGCTCGACTTCCGGAGGGCCGCGCGCCATTCCGTATGGATGATTTGGCCAGCCATCACGTGCCGGTTCCTCCCAATCAAAAAGCCCCGTTGCCGGGGCTTTTTGACTTCAATGCATGTCGCCCAAAGGCGGGCGGCCGTTTTGGTAACAAGCACCTAGCGCGCGCCGCCTGAATCCGTTTCAGCGGGACGCGCTTCAGGTCGATCAGCCCTTGCGGGGCAGCTGCGGCACCAGGCTTCGCTTGCCGCCGTCCTTGCCCTTCGGCTCCGGCTTCTGCGCCACCGCCTTCTTGGTGGCAGGCTTCTTCGCCGCCGCCTTCCTCGGCTTCGGCGCGTCCTCCGGCTCTTCCTTCTTCGGCTTCACCGGAGCTTCATCGGCCAACGATTCGAGCTTCAGGCCGGTCTCGCCAGTTTCCTTCTTCTCGACGGTGACGCGCACCGTGCCACCCTTCTTCAGCTTGCCGAACAGCACCTCGTCGGCCAGCGGCTTCTTGATGTGCTCCTGAATGACGCGGCCGAGCGGACGCGCGCCCATGCGCTCGTCATAGCCCTTGTCGGCCAGCCAGGCGATCGCGTCCGGCGACAGGTCGAAGGTGACGCCCCGCTCGGAAAGTTGGGCCTCGAGCTGCATGACGAATTTCTGCACCACCTGATGGATCACCGGTATCGGCAGCGAGCCGAACGGGATGATCGCGTCGAGACGGTTGCGGAATTCGGGCGTGAACAGCCGGTTGATAGCCTCGACGTCGTCGCCCTCGCGCTTGGTCGAGCCGAAGCCGATCGCCGCGCGCTGAGCGTCCGATGCGCCCGCATTGGTCGTCATGATCAGGATGACGTTGCGGAAGTCGATCTGCTTGCCGTTGTGGTCGGTCAGCTTGCCATGGTCCATCACCTGCAACAGGATGTTGAACAGATCCGGATGCGCCTTCTCCACCTCGTCGAGCAACAGCACGCAATGGGGATGCTGGTCGACACCGTCGGTCAACAGTCCACCCTGGTCGAAGCCGACATAGCCGGGAGGTGCGCCGATCAGCCGCGAGACGGTGTGGCGTTCCATATATTCCGACATGTCGAAGCGGATCAGCTCGACACCGAGCGAGGCCGCGAGCTGCTTGGCCACTTCCGTCTTGCCGACGCCGGTCGGCCCTGAGAACAGGTAGGAGCCGATCGGCTTCTCCGGCTCGCGCAGGCCCGCCCGCGCCAGCTTGATCGCCGACGTCAGCGCTGTGATTGCGGTATCCTGACCGTAGACGACGCGCTTCAGCTCGACATCGAGACCCTGCAGCACCTTCTCGTCGTCCGCCGAAACCGTCTTCGGCGGGATGCGCGCCATGGTGGCGATCGTCGCCTCGATTTCCTTGATGCCGATCGTCTTCTTGCGCTTGGCCTCAGGCACCAGCATCTGCGAGGCACCGGTCTCGTCGATCACGTCGATCGCCTTGTCCGGCAGCTTGCGGTCGCTGATGTAGCGGGCCGACAACTCCACCGAAGCCTTGATCGCTTCGCTCGTGTAGCGGACCTTGTGGAACTCCTCGAAATAGGGCTTCAGGCCCTTCATGATCTCGATGGCGTCCTCGATGGTCGGCTCGTTGACGTCGATCTTTTGGAAGCGCCGCACCAGCGCGCGGTCCTTCTCAAAGAACTGGCGGAACTCCTTGTACGTCGTCGAGCCGATGCAGCGGATCGCGCCGGACGACAGCGCCGGCTTCAACAGGTTGGACGCATCCATGGCGCCGCCGGACGTGGCCCCTGCCCCGATCACGGTGTGGATCTCATCGATGAACAGCACCGCGCCGGGGTAATCCTCAAGCTCCTTGACGACCTGCTTCAGCCGCTCCTCGAAGTCGCCGCGATAGCGGGTGCCGGCCAACAGCGTGCCCATGTCGAGCGCGAAGATGGTGGCGTCCTGCAGCACCTCGGGCACGTCTCCTTCGACGATGCGCTTGGCAAGGCCCTCGGCGATCGCCGTCTTGCCGACGCCGGGGTCGCCGACATAGAGCGGATTGTTCTTGGAGCGCCGGCACAGCACCTGGATGGTGCGATTGATCTCGCTTTCGCGACCGATCAGCGGATCGATCTTGCCGGCCTTGGCCTTGTTGTTGAGGTTGATGCAGTAGGCCGTCAGCGCGTCCTGCGGCTTCTTCTTGCCGCCGTCCTCCTGCGGCTCGGCGCCGTTCTGGCCGCCCTGCTCATCGTCGGCGCCGCGCGGCGTGCGCGACTCCGAAGCGCCGGGGCGCTTGGCGATGCCGTGCGAGATGTAGTTGACCGCGTCGTAGCGGGTCATCTGCTGTTCCTGCAGGAAATAGGCCGCGTGACTTTCGCGCTCGGCAAAGATTGCGACGAGCACATTGGCTCCGGACACCTCCTCGCGGCCGGACGACTGCACATGGATGACGGCGCGCTGGATGACGCGCTGGAACCCGGCGGTCGGTTTCGAATCCTCGTCGTAACCGGTGACGAGGTTGTCGAGCTCGGTGTCGATATAGGTCAGAACGGTGTGCTTAAGCTCGTCGAGATCGACATTGCAGGCGCGCATCACCGCGGCCGCCTCGGTGTCGTCGATGAGCGCCAGCAGCAGGTGTTCGAGCGTAGCATATTCATGATGCCGCTCGTTGGCGAATGTCAGCGCCTGATGTAGCGCCTTTTCCAGGCCTTGGGAGAAAGCCGGCATGTTACCTCACTTCTTCTCCATCACGCATTGCAGCGGATGCTGATTCTGTCGGGCGAAATCCATGACCTGAGACACTTTGGTCTCGGCCACCTCGAATGTGTAGACCCCACACTCGCCGACTCCATGATTATGAACATGCAGCATGATGCGTGTGGCGGCCTCGCGGTCCTTCTGGAAAAAACGCTCCAGGACGTGGACCACGAACTCCATGGGAGTGTAGTCGTCGTTAAGGATGAGGACCCTGTAGAGGCTGGGCTTTTTTGTCTTGGTTTTGGTGCGCGTGATGACCGCCGTGCCGCGACCGGGATCGTTGCGGTCGCCGTCACCTTGCATTCGCACCACGCCTGCCGTGGCAGTCAAACCGATCGTCACGTAGTCCTGCCTTTTCGAATCCTCATGCGAGTTCAACATGTAGGTCTTCGATGGCCGATTTTAAGCCCTTCTGTTTAGCTGACAATATGGCTAGGTACGCAAACTTCAGCGAATTTCTCAATCGTGAATGCGGCAAGGCGCGGGTGGTTGCGGCGGCGCATGAAAAAACCCGGCCGCGCTTCCGCGACCGGGTTGTTTTTGCGGGCCGGCTAGCCTGCCCGATGTGATCGGACGAAATTACTTCGCCTTGGCGACGACCGATTCGAACGGCTTGTAGGCTTCCTTGGCGAGCTCGGCATAGAGATTGCCGATCTTGCTGGCCTCGGCCACGAAGCTCTCGTAGCTCTGCTTGGCGTAGTCGGTCTGGATCTCGATGGCCTTCTCGATCGACTTGGCCGAGAACAGCTTCTCGAAGGCGGCGCTGCCGGCCTCGAAGCTCTTCTTGGTGTATTCGCCGGCTTCGGTCGCGATCGCCTGCGCACCCTTGGTGAGCGAGGCAAAGCTCTTCAGCCCGGTGTCGGCAAACTCCTTGCCGTATTTCGCGAAGTCCTCATAGGTCTGGGTCATTTCATGCCTTCCCTTGGTTGAAACGCCCATTTAGCCCCGGGCGCCCTTGTGCAATGCACCGAAATATATTGTGCGCTGCACAAAAGTCAAGATTGCCTTGAGCCGCAAGGGCTCCGCGCGACAGCGACCGCTAAAGTTCGAATAAACAGAGGCTCAAATCGCCAGAAAATGATGAACGCGGCGGTTACCATAAACGGATTGGTAACGCTGACCGCGATAGCTTGGCCGGAAGTGAGGCAGGCACCCCTCTGCCGCCTCCGGGGCAACGAAAATTCAGGGTAAGTAACGGTGCGTCAGGCGTTGTCGGGCTTCGTCTCCAAATCTTCATTCTCCTTCAAGTGGATCATGATTGCCACGCTCGCGGTGACGATTGTCGCCGCCGATGTCGCCTCCGCGATGGCGGCAAAGTCCGCCGCGATTGTCGTCGACGCCAAGACCGGCAGGGTGCTTTATTCGGCCGACGCCAACGGCCGGCGCTATCCGGCTTCGCTCACCAAGATGATGACGCTCTACCTCACCTTCGAGGCATTGGCGAAGGGCAGGATCGGCAAGAACACGCCGGTGCCGTTCTCGGCCCATGCCGCGTCCGAGCCGCCGACCAAGCTCGGCGTGCGCGCCGGCGGGTCGGTGCCGGTCGAGACCGCGATCCTGTCGATGGTGACGAAGTCGGCGAACGACTCGGCGACCGCGCTGGGCGAGTTGCTCGGCGGCAGCGAAGACAATTTTGCCCGCATGATGACGGCCAAGGCACGCCAGCTTGGCATGAACGGCACTGTCTTCCGCAACGCCAATGGCCTGCCCGATCCGGGCCAGTTCACCACGGCGCACGACATGGCGATGCTCGGCATCGCGCTCCGCGAGCACTTCCCGCAATATTACGGCTATTTCTCGCAGCGCTCGTTCCTCTATGGCCGCCAGCGCATCAACGGCCATAATCGCCTGCTCGGCCGCATCAAGGGTGTCGACGGCATCAAAACCGGCTACACGCGCGCTTCCGGCTACAACCTGGTCTCCTCAGTCGCCGATGGCGATCGCCGCCTCGTCGCAGTGGTGATGGGCGGCGCTTCCGGCCGCAGCCGCGACAACCAGATGGCTTCACTGATCAACACCTATCTGCCGCGCGCCTCGACCCGCGGCGGCGGCAACCTGATCGCCAAGGCGGGCGGCGGCAATCCGATCAAGGCTCTGGCCAAGGTCCTCCTGCCCAAGCATGACGCGCCGACTCCGGACGAAAAACCGGCTGTCGACGACACCGAAGTCGCGTCAGCCGATGACAGCGCGCCGGTCGCTGAGGAAACCAAGCCGGTGATCCAGGTCAGGAAGGTGAAGACGGTTGCGGTGGCCGCCATGGCTCCGGCACCCGCGCCCCAAGAAACCACCTCAGAGACCGAAACCGCATCACAGCCCGAAGCCACGTCCCAGACGGTTGCCGCTTACGCCGAGCCGGCCGCAGCCGCCGCCCCGGCCATCGATCCGGTCAAGACGGCCTCGCTGCCGTCGGGATGGGTGGTGCAGGTCGCGTCCTCGCCGACGCAATCGGGGGCTCAGGCGCTTCTCGACAAGACGACCAAGCAGGCGCCGAAGGTGCTGGCCGACGCATCGGGCTTCACGGTCGCGTTCGACAAGGGCGGCGTCACCTACTACCGCGCCCGCTTCGGCGGTTTCGGCTCGAAGGACGCAGCCTGGAAAGCTTGCGACGCCCTGAAGCGAAAGAAGATCGAGTGCTACGCCGTCCAGCAATAGGCGGCTTTTGAACCTCCCGGGAAGTTCCGCGTCGAAGGAGACTAGTCGTGATTGGAGAGCAAGACGTCCTTGGCTTCATTGATCCGCGCCGCCAGGACAGACGTGCCGCCGACATCGGCGTTCAGGCGCTGCATCAGGCGGCGGTGCGCCTTGCGGATATCCGCCGCGGCAGCCCCCGCTTCAAGACCAAGGATCTTGTAGGCCTCCTCCTTAGTCATGGCGCCCGCACCTGGCGCAACACCCAGCCCTTCGCCACTGTCCGGCTGCGCGTCCTTGCGCCAGACGGGAAAACGGCCGTCAAGATACGTCTCTAGCAGCTGGCGGCTCTCCGGGTCCGGCCGCAGCTCGACATGGAGTTGCTGCAGCTCGGCGATCCCCATGGCGCTCAGCATTCTCCCCTCATAATGGCCGGCGAGAACAAGGCCTTCGAGCTTGCCGCTGTCGTGGTCGAGCTCCATTTCGAGAGCCGCGGTGCGCACGGTTGAGCGTTTGGCCGCGACAAGTTTCGGTGGCGGTCGCCTCGCCCGCATCCAGGCATACCAGCCTGCAGCCGCAATCATCAGCAGGCCGCCAAAGCTGCTGCGGCCGACCACGAGCATCGTCGCGCCGATCAGGCCCAACAGCGCGGGCCCAAGCGTTCTGAGACTGTCCGCCATCCTCGCTGCGTCGGCACGCACAAAGATTGTCGCGGCGCCGAAAAGCACCAGGAGCACGGCTGCCAATGCGATGATCACGCCCATCAGTTTGCACCGCCATCCAAATGATTGTGCATCGAAATCAAGATGTGGCGCAGGGGCGGTGCTTGCAAGCCCCACACCGGGCCGCTCGAAGGGCCAGCAAGCGGAAGATGAGGACCTACAGTCTTACAGCAGGCCGAGATCCGCAAGCTCCAGGCGCAGTTTCGGCGGCATCTCGGCCAATGCGGCCCTGCCCTTGCCGAGATCGGCCGGCGCATCGGAGGGCTTAAGATAACGCCAGCCCTGGAAGGCGCGGCGCGGCTGCCAGTCGGTGCGCACCACTTCGGGATCAAGCACGAGATGGCAGCGGCCGATGCCTTCGCCGTCGACGAAAGGCCGGATCTCCGTGATCAGCTGCCGGCATTGGACGTTGCCCTTGATCACCCAGTAGAGCGAGCCGCCATCGGTGATCTCCCCACCGCGCGTCGGCACCATGCGCGTGGTGTGCCAGTGCTCGGCCGGCTCGCCAGCGCGGCGCCGCTCGTCGAGACGAAAGGCGATCCACTCTTCCAGGTCCTCGACGCTGTCGCAGCCGACGCAGAGTTTGATGAGACTGAGAGACATGCCCGCAATCTAGCGACTGCCCCGGAGGCGTTCAACGCCGAGCGAGATTATGCACAGGCCGATTGCTGCCAGCTCATGAGGCCAGCGTGGCCGTTTCGATCGCTTCGGCAACCCAAACCCGCCGGTGGAAAGGGCAGGGTCAGCACTCGACCACGTTGACTGCCAGTCCGCCGAGGCTGGTTTCCTTATATTTCTTGTTCATGTCGAGACCGGTCTGGCGCATGGTCTCGATCGCAGCATCCAGCGGCACGAAATGCGTCCCGTCGCCCTTGATCGCGAGCGAGGCGGCTGTCACCGCCTTGACCGCGCCCAGCGCATTGCGCTCGATGCAGGGCACCTGCACCAGGCCGCCGACCGGATCGCAGGTCATGCCGAGGTGGTGCTCGAGTGCGATTTCCGCGGCGTTCTCGACCTGCTCCGGAGTGCCCCCCATGACCGCGCAAAGCCCGGCCGCCGCCATTGCCGAAGCGGATCCCACTTCGCCCTGGCAGCCGACCTCGGCGCCCGAGATCGAAGCGTTTGACTTGATGATGCCGCCGACGGCGGCGGCCGTCAGCAGGAAGTCGCGGATGCTCGGCTGGTCGGCTTCGGGATGGAAATGCAGCCAGTAGCGCAGCACCGCCGGCAGCGTGCCGGCGGCACCGTTGGTCGGCGCAGTCACCACGCGCCCGCCGGCGGCGTTCTCCTCGTTCACCGCCATGGCATAGATCGACAGCCAGTCATTGGCTAGCAAGGGGTTGGGCCGGTTCTGCTGCCACTGTTCCTGCAGCTTGTCATGCAATTGGCGTGCGCGGCGCCGCACCTTCAGTCCGCCCGGCATGATGCCGTCCTGCGACAGCCCGCGGTCGATGCAGCCTTTCATGGCGCTCCAGATCGCGTCGAGGCCGGCGTCCAGCTCCTCGCGCGACATATGCGTTTCCTCGTTGGACCGCTTCATCTCGGCGATCGAAAGCCCGCTCTTGGCCGCCATCGCCAGCATCTCGACGGCGTTCTTGAACGGATAAGGCACCTTCTTGCCTTCCGTCGTCACCGAGCCCTTGGCCTTCATGCGCTGCAACTCTTCCTCGGAGACGACGAAGCCGCCGCCGATTGAATAATAGATGCGCTTGAGCAGCAGCCGGTCGGACGCATCGTAGGCATAGAAGGCCATGCCGTTGGCGTGGCCGGTCAGCGGCGTCTTGCGGTCGAGCACCAGATCCTTGGCCGGGTCGAAGCGGTAGGCCGGATGCCCAGGCGGTGAAATCCGTTTCTCCGTTCCGATGCGGGCAACGATGCTATCCGCCTCATCCGGATCGACCGTCTGCGGCGTCTCGCCGGCCAAGCCGAGGATGACGGCGCGGTCCGAGCCATGGCCGATGCCGGTATAAGCGAGCGAGCCGTGCAGGCTGGCGCCGATCCGATCGACCTTGACGCCGGCCGGGCGCGGCCAGTCGTCGGCGAGGATTTCGTCAAGGAAACGCCGCGCAGCCGTCATCGGTCCCATCGTATGCGAGCTCGATGGACCGATGCCGATCTTGAACAGGTCGAAAACCGAAAGGAACACGCGCCGCTGTCTCCTGGAGGCCGCTCAAAACTTACATATAGGAATTCTCGCGATGTTTCCGCTGTTTTGCATGTCGCGGCGCGGCGTCAGCCGACCTTGTTTGCTCCGGCAGCGACATGTATCCGCTTGCTTCCGCCGTCGAAGCGCCCCCGGGGCCTGTGGTAAAAGAACGTATGGGCGATTCCCTTCATCTTTCGGCGACAGACCTGGCCGCACTAGCCTTTTTTCTGGTCGTCTGGGTGCTGCATACGCTGGCCTCCGATGGCAAGCTCGTTAGCCGCGTGTCGCTGACCACGGCCATGAACGCTCAGCGCGAAGCCTGGATGCGCAACATGGCCGAGCGCGAGGTGCGCATAGTCGACACCGCCATCATGTCCGGGCTGCAGCAAGGCACCGCCTTCTTTGCCTCAAGCTCGCTGATCGCGCTCGGCGGCTGCTTTGCCCTTCTCGGGGCTTCCGACCGGGTTCTAACCATAATGACTGACCTGCCGTTGGCCTCCGCATCCTCCCGCGAGGCCTTCCAGACCAAGATGTTCGGCCTGGTGCTGATCCTCGCCTTCGCCTTCTTCAAATTCGGCTGGGCCTACCGGCTGTTCAACTACTGCTCGATCCTGATCGGTGCCGTGCCGGTCCCGCATGGCGAGGCCTCGCGCAATCCGGTCAGCGGGACGGCGGTGTGGCGGGCCACCCGCATGAACGTGCTAGCCGGCAAGCATTTCAATTCCGGCCTGCGCGCCGTCTTCTTCTCGATCGGCTATCTCGGCTCGTTCGTCGGCCCGACGGTGTTCGTGTTGTCGACGCTGGTGCTGCTTGCCGTGCTTGTGCGCCGTCAGTTCTTCTCGGCCGCGCGCCAGGCAGTGCTTGGTCAGCCGCCCGGCGCCGGGAAAGGTTGATCGATGCGGCCCGACAGCCAATAGGCGGAGAGCCCGAACCATTCGCGGATCGCCATGGTGGTCGCCTGCAGCGAATCGGCCGGATTGTCGCGGAACAGACCGATGCCTTCCTTGCCTGAGGTCCGGTAATCGACCGGCCAAGGGACGGTTGGAAAACCGGCCTTGTCGAACAGCGCCTTGGCGCGCGGCATATGGAAGGCAGACGTCACCAGCAGCCATGTCTCGCCCGGTTTCGGCTCGACCAGCCTGCGGGTGAAGACTGCATTTTCGTACGTGTTGCGGGACTTGTTCTCAAGAATCAGGCGATCGGGCGCGACCCCCAGCGCGCCAAGCAGGCGCGGCGCGGTGTCGGCATCGCCCTCGCCGTCCAGGAAAAGCTCGCCATTGCCGCCGGAGACGACCACTTTCGCTTGCGGAAAACGCCTAGCGAGGATCGCCGTCTCGACCATGCGATCGCCGCCGCTGTTCAGCTCATAGCCGCCGCGCGCCAGATTGATCGCGCCCTCGAAACCGCCGCCGAGCACGACGATGCCGTCGACCTTGTCCGGCAGCGGCGGCTTGGGAAAGCGTTCCTCCAGCGGATTGAGCATCATTGCGCCAAGCGAGGTCCAGGCCGAAAGCGCGAGGATCAGGAAGGCGAGCACGCTGCCGGTGCCGGCCAGCCGAGGGCGGCGGAAGAGCGCCGCCAGCAGACCGGCGAGCAGCAGGAAGATCGCCAGATTGAGCGGCTGGACGAAAAACCAGAGGATCTTGGAAAGATAGTAGAACATTCCGTCACCCCATTACGGCGCCGCGCGTCCTTTGGGCGCGCAAAGGACGCCACAACGCTAACGGACTAAATGAGAGACAACGCTACCACCACTTGTCCGGCTGGAACCTGCCCGCGGCCTGTTCGATGACGTGGGCGGTCTGGAACAGCGTTTCCTCGTCGAACGGCCTGCCGATGAGCTGCAGGCCGAGCGGCAGGCCTTTGCCGTCGAGGCCGGCGGGCACCGATATCCCCGGCAACCCGGCCATGTTCACCGTCACGGTGAAGATGTCGTTGAGATACATTTTCACCGGATCGGCGTTCATGTCCTCGTCGGCGACGCCGAAGGCAGCCGACGGTGTGGCCGGGGTCAGGATGATCTCGACACCGGCAGCAAAGACGGTCTCGAAATCGCGCTTGATCAGCGTGCGCACCTTCTGCGCCTGCAGGTAGTAGGCGTCGTAGTAACCCGCGGAAAGCACATAGGTGCCGATCATGATGCGGCGCTTGACCTCGCGGCCGAAGCCGGCGGCGCGCGTCTTCTCATACATGTCGACGATGTCCTTGCCGGGCACGCGCAACCCGTAGCGCACGCCGTCATAGCGGGCGAGGTTGGACGAGGCCTCGGCCGGCGCCACGATGTAGTAGGCCGGCAGCGCGTATTTGGTGTGCGGCAGCGAGATATCGACGATCTCCGCGCCGGCATCCTTCAGCCAGGCAATTCCTTTCTGCCAGAGCGCCTCGATATCCTCGGGCATGCCGTCGACGCGGTACTCCTTCGGAATGCCGACCTTCATGCCCTTGATCGGCTTGCCGATCACCGCTTCGTAGTCCGGCACCGGCCGGTCGACCGACGTCGTGTCCTTCGGGTCGGAGGAGGCCATCGACTTCAACAGGATCGCGGCGTCGCGCACATCGCGCGCGATCGGACCGGCCTGGTCGAGCGAGGACGCGAAAGCGACCACGCCCCAGCGCGAGCAGCGGCCATAGGTCGGCTTGATGCCGACGGTGCCGGTGAAGGCTGCCGGCTGGCGGATCGAGCCGCCGGTATCGGTCGCGGTGGCGCCGGCGCAGAGGAAGGCGGCGACCGCGGAAGCCGATCCGCCGGAGGAGCCGCCCGGCACCAGCTGGGCGTTATCCAACGTCCGCGCGGTCTTCGCGCCGCCGGCCGAGACAAACCCGCCGTCGCCCTGATGCGTCGTCGGCGTCACCACCGTGTCGAGGCGCGAGCGCCGCCAAGGATTGATGACCGGGCCGTAATAGGAGGTCTCGTTGGAGGAGCCCATGGCGAACTCGTCCATGTTGAGCTTGCCGAGCATAACGGCGCCGTCGGCCCACAGATTGGATGTGACGGTCGATTCGTAGCGCGGTTGGAAACCGTCGAGCACATGGCTGCAGGCCTGGGTGTGGACGCCTTCGGTGGCGAACAGATCCTTGATGCCGAGCGGAATTCCTTCGAGCGCCCCGCCCTCGCCCTTGCCGAGCTTCGCGTCGGAAACCTTGGCCATCTCGCGCGCCTTGTCGCCGGTCACCGCGACATAGGCATTGAGCACCGGATTGGCGCGCTCGATCGCCGAGAGATAGGCTTCGGTGATCTCGGCAGCCGAAATCTCCCTGCCGCGCAGCTTGGCGCGGGCCTCGGAAATGGTGAGATGTGTGAGGTCGCTCATCAGGCAAGGCTCTTTTCGTAAAACACCGACCATTCCGAGTCGGGATAATCCAGCACCGGGCCGCAACGCGAAAACCCGGCGCGTTCGTAGACGGCCCAGGCGGCAGGGTGGCGATCGCCGGTCTCCAGAACCAGGCGCTTCAGGCCTTCCTGCCGCGCCAGACCCTCGATCCGCGCAACGATTTGGGCACCGATCTTCTGGCCGCGATGCGTCGGCCGCGTGTACATGCGCTTGACCTCGCCGACCGCGTCCGCATGACGCTTCAGCGCGCCGCAGCCGACCGCAAGGCCAGCGTCGCGGGCGACGAACACGGTCGTGTCGTGGCCAGCCATCTGCTCGACGGTGAGGTGATAGCAATGTTCCGGCGGCGTCAGTTCGAGCAGCGCGGTGTTGAGTTCTGCGACCAGCGCGCGCACGTCGTCCTGCAAGGGCGTCTCGACGCCGATTTCGACGGCCATCCTGCCCTTACTCCACGACCTTGGGAACGAGGAAGAAATTCTCTTCCGTGGCCGGCGCGTTGGCGACGATGTCGACCGCCTTGTTGCCGTCGGTGATCATATCCTGCCGCTTCTTCATCTCCATCGGCGTGACCGAAGTCATCGGTTCGACGCCGGAGACGTCCACCTCGTTCAACTGCTCGACGAAGCCAAGGATGGCGTTCAGCTCGCCTGTCATGCGCTCGGCATCCAGCTCGCTCACCGCAATGCGGGCAAGGTGCGCGACGCGCTTCACGGTCTGAAGATCAACGGACATGTCTATTTGCCTCGGGAAAACCAGTGCGGGCTATAGCGGCGCCGCGCTTGCGGCGCAACATAGATCATGCCGCCGACCGGGATGCGGTGCTTCGGGCGCCGCTCTAGGTAGTGTACCCTACTACATAGGGCGAACGCCTAGATCGTGATCGCCTTGCCGATCTCGGGCAGCGCCACCTTGACCCCGGATCCCTCCATGCCGGCGACGAATTTGTCGGCGGTCTGGTCGATCATCGGGAAGGTGCCGAAATGGCAGGGAACGACCGTATCGAAGCGGAAAAAGCGGCGGCAGGCTAGGGCAGCCACCGCGCCGCCCATGGTAAAGCGATCGCCGACCGGCACGATGCCGATCTTCGGTTCATGCAATTCGTTGATCAGCCCCATATCGGAAAAAATGTCGGTGTCGCCCATGTGGTAGAGCGTCTTGTCCTCCGGGAAATGCAGCACGAGCCCGCCCGGATTGCCGAGATAGGTGTTGGTACCGTCTTGTCCGCCGAACGAAGAGGAGTGCAAAGCCTGGACGAAAGTGGTGGTGAAGGGACCGCAATCGACGGTACCGCCTATATTGCCGGGATTTATCTTCTTATCGCTGACGCCCTTGCCGACGAGATACATGCAGATCTCGAAATTGGCGACAAGCATGGCGCCGCTCTTCTTCAGCACCTCGGCGGCGCCGCTGATATGATCGCTGTGGCCATGGGTCAGAAGAACATGCGTCACCCCTTCGGCTGGATTTTCCCAGCCGCCCGTCCATGACGGATTGCCGACCAGATACGGGTCGATGAGGATGTTGGCGTCCTTGGTCTCGATGCGGAATGCCGAATGTCCATACCAGGTCAGTTTCATTGAAGGGATTCCTCGATTTTCTCGTTGCCAAAGGATAGAACGCCGAAAGCAAATTGAAAGTCCGCGGCCGATCAAAAAGCCGCGCGGAGACTGACCAGGACGAGCTGTTGGGCATCATAAGCATTGAGGAATTGCCGGCACTTCTCGCGGGCGGCCGCACGCTCGCCGGGCTTGATCTGGGCGACAAGACGATCGGCGTGGCGGTGTCGGACCGAAGCCTGTCCTTCGCGCATCCGCGCCCGGTCATCCTGCGCAAGAAGTTTTCGCTCGATGCCGCCCAGTTGCTGGCTCAGCTCGAGAAGGACAATGTCGGCGCAATCGTGCTCGGCCTTCCCGTCAACATGGACGGATCGGAAGGACCGCGCGCCCAGAAATCCCGCGCCTTCGCGCGCAACCTGGCCGCCTTGTCCGACCTGCCCTTCGTGCTGTGGGACGAGCGGCTGTCGACGGTCGCGGCGGAACGAACGCTGATCGAGATGGATTTCTCGCGCAAGAAGCGCGCCGGCAAGATCGATTCGGCGGCGGCGGCCTTTATTCTGCAGGGAGCGTTGGACCGACTCCAGTCGCTCGACCGAGCTGATCGGGGCTGACAGGGCCTTCCCGGCGCCGCCTGATCCATTCGGCGATTTGGCGCCGGCGGCGGAATGCCACCAGCCCGAGCAGCAGGAAACTGTCGAACACGCAGGCCCGCGCCACCATACCGGGGATGATTCCCGGATCGACGCCGAGCATCTGGCCGTAGAGTTGGAAGACCAGGTCGTGCAATTGGCGGCTGAGCATCACGTAGCCGAAATTGATGTCGTTGAGAGACAGGAAGAACCAGCCCCAGAACAGGACCAGCGGAGCCGCCCAGAATGCGAACAAGGCGCGCATCAGCGGCGACCTCCGGGTCTGGTTTCCGGCCGGCTGGAGATGCGGGACAGGAGCGAGCTGTGCGCGACGCCCGCTGCCATGCGATGGGAAACCAGGCGGGCTTCGCTTTCATGCAAGGTCATAGCGGCGAGAGCCGAGCGTCGCTCGGCGAGCACCGCGACATAAGAGGCGAGCAGCGCCGTCATCTGGATGGCGACGACCATGAACAACCCGTTGATGCCTTGCGCGGCGCCGCCGACGAGAATCACCGAAAGCAGGAAGGAGGAGGAGATGAAGGCTATTCGCACTACCGTATCGCCCGCATCCGGCCTTGTCGCGATGTTGAGCAGCGTCTCGACGAAGGCCCAGCAGAACAGCAGCGCGACGATCAGCATAGCGACCGCGAGCGGCGCCACGACGAGAGCATGATCGAGATCCGGGAAACGGCTGCTTTGCAGCGAGACGCCAAGCACGCCGAGCGCCGACGCGATGCCGCGATTGCCATCCATGCAGATGTAGGCCAGCAGGGCGAAGACGAGCGCCCAATGCAAGGCCAGAAATGATGTCAAAACGTGCCGCATGCGCTTCCTGCCTAGGGGAGCACGGGATCGCCATGGTTAACATTTCCCTACTCCGGTGGACAGAGTGGGCTCCGCGAAGCCTCCCCGCAATGGAAACCATTCGTTAAGGTTAACGACAATCCACAGGCCGGCGATCGAACGCCTTTCAGGCTGCTCAGCTCAGTGGCGGGTAGAGCGTGTCGATGATCATGCGCGCGTCATGGCGCGAATCGAGCATGCCGTAGGTGGTGCGCCATTGGCCGCCGAGTCTTGTTTCGACGAAGGCGTCGGCGATCCGCCCTGCCCCCAGCCGGCGCAGCTCCGCCGCCGCCGCCGAAAGCGCCAGCTGTTCGGTCAGCAGGCGAGCAGAGCCCTGGTCGGTCGAAGCCACCTGCATGGCCGCGTTGAGCACGCTGATGGTGCCCCGCCCGCCGGCGCCGAGGTCGCGGTCGATGCCGGCCAGCACCTCCTCGAACAGGCCTGGCGCGCGGCCAAGCACACGCAGCACGTCGAGCGCCATGACGTTGCCGGAGCCTTCCCAGATCGCGTTGACCGGAGCCTCACGGTAATAGCGGGCAAGCGGCGCTTCCTCGACATAGCCGTTGCCGCCGAGGCACTCCATCGCCTCGTAAAGCAAGGCCGGCGCGATCTTGCATACCCAGTATTTGACCACCGGCGTCATGGCGCGGGCAAAGGCCGCCTCGCCGCGATCGCTCGCCGCCTCGTCGAAGGAACGCGCCAGCCGGAACGACAGCGCCGTCGCGGCGGCAACGTCGAGCGCCATGTCGGCAAGGACCCGCTGCATCAGCGGTTGATCGACCAGACTGGTGCCGAACACCTGGCGATGGCGCACGTGGTGGACGGCTTCGGCCAGCCCGGCGCGCATGAGCGCTGACGAAGCGACGGCGCAGTCGAGCCTGGTCAGCGTGACCATGTCCATGATCGTCTTGATCCCGGCGCCCGGCTCGCCGACCATCTCGCCGATGGCATTGGCGAACTCGACCTCCGACGAGGCGTTGGAGCGGTTGCCGAGCTTGTCCTTCAGGCGCTGGAAACGGAAGCCATTGCCCGAGCCGTCGCCCAGAATGCGCGGAACCAGGAAGCATGAAAGCCCCTCCGGCACCTGGCCGAGCACGAGAAAGGCGTCGGACATCGGCGCCGACATGAACCATTTATGCCCGGTCAGCCGATAGAAGCCGTTTCCCGCGCGCTCGGCTCTTGTGACATTGGCGCGCACGTCGGTGCCGCCCTGTTTCTCGGTCATGCCCATGCCGAGGGTAAGCCCGGTCTTTTGCACCGGCGGCTTCTGGCTCTGGTCGTATTTGCGCGTTGTCACGCGCGGCGCCCATTCGCGGAACAGCTTTGGGCTCGCCATCAGCGCCGCCAGCGAAGCGCTGGTCATGGTGATGGGGCAAAGATGTCCGGTCTCAAGCTCCGCGGTCAGGTAGAAGCGCGCCGCCCTCACCTGATGCCGGCGGCCGATCTCGGCATCGCCGTTTTCCCAAACCGAGGAATGCAGGCCGCCGGCAACCGAGCGTCGCATGAGCGCATGATAAGCGGGATGAAATTCGACCAGATCGGCGCGTCGGCCCTGGCGGTCATGCGTCCTGAGCTTCGGTGTGTCGGTGTTGGCCAGCCGGGCAAGTTCCTGTGCCTCCTGCGTCATGACGAACCTGCCGAGCCCGTCCAGATCCTTGCGGACGGAATCGGAAAAACGCTCGGCAAGCTGGATGAGCAACGGATCGCCCCGCCATGCGTTGCCGCCCGTCAGTGGCGGCGGCTGGTTGATCACCTCGTCGGTCACGCCCAATCCTTCAGTTGGCAGAGAGGTCCTTACCATCTCAAGGCCGCGGTCGCGAATCCGAAGCCATCGGGCCTTATAGCCAAGCAATGCAAGGCGCGCGACGAAAATACCGGGGAGAACGCGCGCAATCCAAAGCTGGCGCTTGCGGCTGGCCTGACCGCACCCTATAGCAGCGCCTTGAGATGACCGACGCTTCGTCCCTGCCGCTGTTCCCTCACCGCCATCTTCTAGGCATCCGCGATCTTTCCCCCGCTGATATCGAGCTGCTGCTCGATCGCGCCGACCGGGCCGTCTCGATCTCGCGGCAATCTGAAAAGAAGACTTCGACGCTGCGCGGCCGGACACAGATCAACCTCTTCTACGAGGCCTCGACCCGCACGCAATCGTCCTTCGAGCTCGCCGGAAAACGGCTCGGGGCCGACGTCATGAACATGTCGGTGGCGAGCTCTTCGGTGAAGAAGGGCGAGACGCTGATCGACACCGCCATGACGCTCAACGCCATGCGTCCGGATATCCTGATCATCCGCCATCAGTCGGCGGGCGCGGCAGCACTTTTGGCGCAAAAGGTCGGCTGCTCGGTGGTCAACGCCGGCGACGGCGCGCATGAGCACCCGACGCAGGCGCTGCTCGACGCGCTGACCATACGCCGCGCCAAGGGACCGCTGTCGAAGCTGATCGTGGCGATCTGCGGCGACATTCTGCATTCGCGCGTCGCCCGCTCCAACATCATGCTCTTGAACGCGCTCGGCGCGCAGGTGCGGGTGGTCGCACCCTCGACGCTGCTGCCCGCGGGCATCGACAGGATGGGCGTGATCGTGTCGCGCTCGATGGCGGAAGGACTGAAGGACGCCGACGTCGTGATGATGCTGCGCCTGCAGCGCGAGCGCATGGAAGGCGCTTTCGTGCCGTCGATCCGTGAATATTTCCGCTATTTCGGTCTCGACGCCGAGAAGCTGAAAGCGGCCAAGGAGGATGCGCTGGTCATGCATCCCGGGCCGATGAACCGCGGCGTCGAGATCGCCTCGGAGATCGCCGACGGGCCGCAGAGCGTCATCCAGGAACAGGTCGAGATGGGCGTAGCCGTGCGCATGGCGGTTATGCAAGCCCTGTTAGATCCGCGCCGCAACCAGGAGGGAAGCGGCGCATGAGCGTGACGCTCTTCAACAAGGCCCGCATCGTCGACCCCTCGCGCGGTGTCGACGAGATCGGCGCCGTCATCGTCGACGGCCGCCGGATCGCCGCCGCCGGCAAGGCGGCGCTGAACCAAGGCGCGCCCGAAGGCACTGTCGTCATCGACTGCGCCGGCAAGACGATTATTCCGGGTCTCATCGATGCCCGCGTCTTCATCGGCGAACCCGGCGGTGAGCACCGCGAGACCATCGCCTCGGCAAGCGTCGCTGCGGCAGCCGGCGGCGTCACCTCCATCGTCATGATGCCTGACACCAATCCGGTGATCGACAATGTGGCGCTGGTCGAATTCGTGCTGCGCACGGCAAGGGACACGGCAAGCGTCAACATCTTCCCGGCGGCGGCAATCACCAAGGGTCTCGACGGCCGCGAGATGACCGAGTTCGGCCTGCTGCGCGAAGCCGGCGCCGTGGCCTTCACCGATGGTCGACACACGATCGCCAACGCCTTGGTCATGCGCCGCGCGCTGACTTATGCCCGCGATTTCGGTAGCGTGATCGCGCATGAAACCCAGGATGCCGACCTTGCCTCGGCCGGCGTGATGAACGAGGGCCTTTATGCGAGCTGGCTCGGCCTTTCCGGCATCCCGCGCGAGGCCGAGCTCATCCCGCTGGAGCGGGACCTGGCGCTGGCGCGGCTGACCGGCGGCGCCTATCACGCCGCCAAGATCTCGACTGCGATGGCGGTTGGCGCGGTGAGCCGGGCAAAGGCCGACGGCGCCAATGTCACGGCGGGCGTCGCCATCCACAATCTGTCGCTCAATGAGAACGATGTCGGCGAATACCGCACCTTCTTCCGGCTCACCCCGCCCTTGCGCGCCGAGGACGACCGGATGGCGATGGTCGAGGCGATCAAGGACGGCACGATCGATCTCATCGTCTCCTCGCACGACCCGCAGGATGTCGATACCAAGCGACTGCCTTTCGCGGATGCCGCCGCCGGGGCGATCGGGCTGGAGACGCTGCTTGGCGCAGCACTTCGGCTCTACCACAATGGCGATGTGCCGCTGCTCAGGCTGGTTGAGACCCTGTCCACCGCGCCGGCAAGACTGTTCGGCCTGCCCGGCGGCACGCTGAAGCCGGGTGCCGCGGCCGATCTTGCGCTGGTCGATCTTGACGAGCCCTGGATCGTCAGCGAGAGCGGCCTGCACTCGCGGTCGAAGAACACCTGTTTCGAAGGCGCGCGCCTTCAGGGCAAAGTCTTGCAAACCATGGTAGCGGGCCGCACAGTGTTTTCGGCCTGAACATCAATCGACCAAAGCCGGAAGCAGCTGGATCGGCTGAAATAGGTGGGGGACAATGGGTTACGGGCTCGCACTGATCTTCGGATACCTGCTCGGCTCGATCCCGTTCGGGCTTTTGATTACCCGCGCGGCCGGTCTCGGCGATGTCCGCCAGATCGGTTCAGGCAACATCGGCGCGACCAATGTGCTGCGCACCGGCAACAAGGGGCTCGCCGCTGCGACGCTGCTGCTCGATGCGCTGAAGGGCACCGCGGCAGTGCTGATCGCCGGACATTTCTCGCCGGACTTCGGACTGCTCGCCGGCTTCGGCGCTTTCCTCGGCCATCTCTTTCCGGTCTGGCTAGGATTCAAGGGCGGCAAGGGCGTCGCCACCTACCTCGGCGTGCTGCTCGGGCTTGCCTGGCAGGGCATGGTTGTCTTCGCCGTTGTCTGGCTCGCCATGGCCTTCCTGTTCCGCTACTCCTCGCTCGCGGCGCTCGCGGCGACGGTGGTCGTGCCGATCGCGCTTTACTTCATCAGCACGCCTCAGATCGCCGGCCTGTTCGCGCTGATGAGCCTGATCGTCTTCGTCAAGCACCGCGCCAACATCTCGCGGCTGCTCGCCGGCACCGAGGGCAAGATCGGGGCGAAGGGGTGAGTGCTCCGGTCACCGGCCCGCGCCTTAGCGAGCGGCAACGGCTTGCCTGGCTTCGCCTGATCCGCACGCCGAACGTCGGCCCTGCCTCTTTTCGCGAACTGATCAATCGCTTCGGCTCGGCCGAAGCCGCGCTCGAAATGCTGCCCGAGCTGATGATCTCGGGCGGCGCCAACCGCATCGCTCGCATTCCCTCCGCCGGCGAAGCCGAGGCGGAGTTGGAAGCGGCCCGGCGCGCCGGCGCCCGGTTCGTCGGCATCGGCGAAGCAGACTATCCCGCTTTGCTGAAGACCCTGGACAACCCGCCGCCGCTGTTGGCGGTGAAGGGTGAAGGCGCGGTGTTCCGTCTCCCTGCGGTGGCGATCGTCGGCGCCCGCAACGCCTCGCTCGCCGGCATCAAGATGGCGAGAATGCTGGCGAGCGACCTCGGTCGCGAGGGCTACGCCATCGTCTCCGGCCTCGCACGCGGCATCGACACCGCGGCGCATCAGGGGAGCCTTTCGACCGGCACGGTCGGAGTGCTGGCCGGCGGCCTCGATGTGCCCTACCCGCCGGAAAATGCCGGTCTGTGCGACGACATCGCCGAGCGCGGCGGCGCCATCGTTTCGGAAATGCCCTTCGGCTGGCAGCCGCGAGCGCAGGATTTCCCGCGCCGCAACCGCCTCGTCGCCGGCATTGCGCTCGGGCTCGTCGTGGTCGAAGCCGCACAGCGCTCGGGTTCGCTGATCAGCGCCAGGCTGGCCGGCGAGATGGGCCGACTGGTCTTCGCGGTTCCGGGCTCGCCGCTCGACCCGCGTGCCGCCGGCAGCAATGCGCTGCTCAAGGACGGCGCCACGCTCGTCACCGAAGCGGCCGACATTCTGGGCGCGCTGGCACCGCTGGCTGGCACTCGCCCGCCAAGGACCATGCCGCTCGCCGAGGCGCCCGACTTGTCGGCAATGCCGCCGCCCGGCGACGACGAACGCGCCGACGTGCTGGAAGCGCTCGGCCCGACGCCGATCGCGGTCGACGAGATCATCCGCCACACAGGCTTGAGCGCCGCGCAGATCGCCATGGTGCTGTTGGAGCTCGACCTCGCCGGACGCCTCGAGCGCCATGCCGGCGGGAACGTGTCGCTGGTGGCGTGAACCCGGCTGCTGCTCCGACCTGCGGCTTCAGCGTTAGCGGAACAAATATTTGGACACTTCAGGATTGCCTCGGCGCCACATCACGTTGTCCAGAAAATAGTGGTGCACGTTGATGAAGATCAGCACGATGAAGAAGAACAGCGAGGACCCGAGGACTTGCTTGTCGTAGGGGATCAAGGCAGTCATCGCCATCGGCATAAGCCAGAAGCCGAGATATCCGAGCGCACCACCCCCGACGATGAATCCCAGAACCCTAAGCCTGTAGAGAGGTCCGAGAAAGGACAGTACCTTCGGTTGCGGATTTTGTGCGGCATCCGCGACGTCGCGCTCGACGTTCGTCTGGTAGCGCCAGACCACGGCCAGATACTGCAGCGAGTGGAGCGCCGGCACCACTAGCAGCCAGAGCGGGTTTATCCTCGCAATCAGGATCCACAGATAGAGCGACGCGACATAGGCTACGATGCCGTTATACGGCAGCGCATGACCATTTCTGTGCCAGCGGTTGATCAGCATCAGAACCGTGGCCGCCGTCGAGGCGACGGCCGCCAGCAGGGCAATGTTGGTTATCCAGGAAGGGGCCGCGAATGTGTAATATTCCAGGCCGTAATATTTCCCCTGGGTCACCGCCGTGTTCGTCTGGAGCCATGCCAGGATCCACACGACATAGCTGTTGACCAGCAGCACCTTCTTGTCACGATCGTCGAAGAATTTACGCTTCAGCACGGCGTCGACCATCAGCATGCCGTAGCCTTGCTTGACGTAGTGCCAACCGACGAAGAAGAACATGGCGTTGGCTGCGTATCCCAGCAGCCGAGTGTCCGCCCTTGCCGCGCCATATGCAAAGAACGCGGCCATGATCAGGGGGACGACGATGCCCGCGAAAATATAGCGAAGCTGCAGGCTCTTCTCGTATCCGTTGCCCCTCACCTTGCGCCCGAAATTGCGATAGAAAATCTGGTACGAGTGGGCGAAGTGGGGGTAGTTGACCAGATATGCCACGACGACCATGGTTGCAGCGACGAGGCCTTCATATTCGAGCGGCACCAGGAACAGGGTGGGCAGGATCAGAAACGCGCTGCCGCCGAGCATGAGGAAATCGGCGACCGGGCCAAACAGATATTTGCCAGGCAGCGTCGCCGCTTTGGCGGCTGAAGCATCCACCGAAAGGTCAAGTGCCATGGTCGAGCTCTCCTTCGGGAAGGATCGAGCTTAGCCGCCACCCCGCCTGGCGACAAGGTTGGGGTGCCGCTCCAGCCTTTGCCGACGTCTCGATCCCCAGTTAGATGGAAAACTGAACGCGTTTCGGCGACTGCAGCTCGCGCCCCATCTTTGCCGCCTGAAAGATCGTCAGCAAGACCAGGATCGGCTCACCGTCTGTCGGATTGACGGTCAGGGCCACGCGGCCGAGTTCGTCACTCATGGCGCAAGTCCAGTCTTTGACGGCAATCACCTTCTTCTCGGGCAATTTATCCTCCCCTTGGGCCGCCATCCTGACGCTACCTGCCAGGTTGCACGGAACCAGGCATGGCGCGGCCGGCCCACACCGGATCGATCCTACTCGCCGGGCAACCATGGCCCCGGCGAATTCGAACACAAGCATTCGCGAATGTAAAAGCAACCGATCAGCCGGCAGTATTAGAGGGCATCGTCAAGTTGCATGATCCAGCAGCCTGGTTGCGACGGTTTCACGGCGATGCTCTGAATTGGCGCGATCGATGCCGTCTACGGTGATCGCGAACATCCCGTTTTCGATCCTTGCTATCCAGCTCTTTGCCTTCAGATACCAAAGATGAAATTCCAGATGTTCTCGCGGGCAGCCCGACAAGCGTTCGAGCTCTTCATCGCCGATGCCAGGATTGTTGACGTCCTGTCGACGTTTTACATAGAGAAGCGACAGCAGCTTGGCCTGGATGACAACGTCCCGTTCAAGCCCTTTGGCATCGCTGGCTTCTTCGGCGAGCTCGCGGCGAACGCTGAAATGGTCTCTATACTGGACATCGTATTGGGCGCGTTTGACTGGATCCTTGAGCGTATTATGGGCTTCTACGATTTCGCTGAAGCGTGACTCATTGCCGGTATCCCGATTGTCGGGATGGTAGCGCATGGCAAAGTAACGAAATATCCGCTCGATCGTTTCCGAATTCGCGTTCGGGCTGATCTCGAGCAGCTCATAGTAGTCAACGAACATAGTGGTGATTCCACAGAATCGATATTGCGACACCACTCCCCAACGGCAGCATCGCGCAACCGTCCTGCCCGCGCAAGCCGCATACCGAGCATGAGGGACTCGCCGCAAGCGATCTTGCGGAACCTGGCAGTCAGAATTCACGGAAGGCTGTTGAGCCTAGGCGGAAGGCAGCAGCGGCGCCGACAGGGTCGCTTTGGGAAGAACTCGCCGGGCGAGGCCCCCAACAACGGCCTTCAAGCCCGACGAGCTGCCGGGGATCAAACCGGCCATGTCTGCGGTGCAAAGCCGATGCCAAGCATTCCCGTCCTGAAACGAGACAGGAAGACCAAATGCCACCTGGTCGGGTCGTTTCGGCTGCCGGGCTTTCTCGGTGCCAATCACGAATCTGGCAGCCACAGATAAGCCGGGGCGTGAGAAGCGGTCTGCCGTCTCGAAGTCGAAACCTTATCTCGTTGAAATGGGTTGGAAATTTGGTGAGCGCGATGGGATTCGAACCCATGACCTACTGATTAAAAGTCAGTTGCTCTACCGGCTGAGCTACGCGCTCCCGCGGGCTCAAAACACCGCCCTCGAAATTGCGCGGAACATAGGGAGAGTGCCGCGACCGGTCAACCGGAAAAACACCAGCTTCCAAGGCGGATTTTGAACGGATTCCAAAGGAGCGGTTAAGGTGCCCGGGAGAAGCTTTCGGTGCCTCCGCCAATCACCCGGACCCGGGCTGCTTCAGAAAGCCCTACGATAACAACAGGTTGATGGGGAAGCGGGAACCATTGCAACCCAGACCCGTTTCGCAACACAGGGACGATTACCAAACCCTTGAGGAGTACATCGATGAAAAGGATCGCATCAGGCCTGATGGCAGCCGCCCTCTCGGCGTCGTTCATCGCGGCGGAGGTGGTGCCGGTCAACGCTCAGCCAGCTTATGTGCCACAATCCCAGGGCCTCTGGTCGGATGTCCAGACCGTGCAGTATCGGGATTGGAGACGACACCGCAGCTTCAACCGCGATTTCTCGCGTCGCGACGGCGTCGTCTACTGGAATGGCCATCGCGGCTACCGTGAATATCGCCGCGGCTATCGCCGGCATGGCGATTATTGGTTCCCGCTCGCTGCCTTCGCCACCGGCGCGCTGATTACCGGCGCCATCATCAACAGCCAGAACCGCGTCTATCGTGGCGGCGATGCGCATGTGCAGTGGTGCTATGACCGTTATCGGTCTTATCGCGCCTCGGACAACACTTTCCAGCCCTACAACGGCCCGCGTCAGCAGTGCGTTTCGCCCTACTGACAGCCTCCAGTCAGTATCCAGGGTCGTTGACCGAGCCCGTGCCGCAAGGCACGGGCTCTCTGTTCGTTCAGCTGGCCCAGTTGACGCTTTTCAATATCAGGTACAGGCCCCCGCCTTCCCCTCGGGGTGAGCGATAGGCTCCAAGCGCGTTGCAAATCCGAACCATGGCACCGGTCAGTCCCCAACCAAGCGCTTCGAGGTCATCGGCCACGTCGAGCACATAAGCCTGCGCCAGTTCGTCTATGCCCTTCTCCTCGCCGAATGACCGAACCAGTTTGGCGTCGCTGAGAAGATCGCCCGGCAAATTTGAATTTGCCCAAGCCCATAGCCAGTTGTCCGCCTTGGCGCTTGTAGAGCCGGCAATCTGTATGTGAGCGACCACCTTGACGACACCATCTGCCGAAAAAAGCAGTTTTCCGGTGGTTAAGTCATAGTCGTAGCGCTGCCAGCTGCCGAGGCGGAATTCATCCTCCAAACGATGGTTCTTGGCGTTCAGTTGGTCGAAAGCCTCGTCACGCCATGCGGGGTACCAGTCCGGATGCTTCATGCCCCCTCGCCTTGCCGTGTCTCCCGCGCCCCTCATTGCACACTCAGCGTCCTGCGCACTGCGTCGCGCCAGCCACTCAGCTTGGCGGAACGGGTGGCGGCGTCCATATCCGGCTTGAAGCGCTTATCGAGAGCCCAGGTCTTGGCAAACTCCTTCGCCTTCGGCCACACGCCGGCTTTGGATCCGGCAAGCCAGGCGGCACCCAGCGCGGTCGTTTCCAGGATGGTCGGGCGATCGACCGGCGCGTCGAGGATGTCGGCCAACCTCTGCATGGTCCAATCCGATGCGACCATGCCGCCGTCGACCCGCAGCACGGTCTTGGCGGAAGCGCCCTTCCAATCCTTGCGCATGGCGTCGAGCAGGTCGCGCGTCTGGAAGGCGACGGATTCGAGCGCCGCGCGCGCGAACTCGGCCGGGCCTGAATTGCGCGTCAGGCCGAAGATCGCGCCGCGGGCATCCGCGTCCCAGTGCGGCGCGCCCAGGCCGACAAAGGCCGGCACCAGATAGACTTGTTGCGCCGGATCGGCGGTCGCCGCCAGCGCGCCGCTCTGCTCGGCCTTGCCGATCACCTTGATGCCGTCGCGCAGCCATTGCACGGCGGCACCCGCAATGAAGATCGAGCCCTCCAGCGCATAGGTGGTCTTGCCGTTCAACCGATAGGCGATGGTGGTCAAGAGCCGGTTCTTCGAGCGCACCAGATCGGCGCCGGTGTTCAGCAGCGCGAAGCAGCCGGTGCCGTAGGTGGACTTCATCATGCCCGGCTCGAAACAGGCCTGGCCGATGGTCGCTGCGTGCTGGTCGCCGGCGACCCCGAGAATCCTCATCTCGGCGCCGAAAAGGCTCTTTTCTGTGACACCGAAATCATCGGCGCAGTCCTTCACCTGCGGCAGGACCGCGGCCGGTATGTTCAGGATGGACAGCAGCTCGTCGTCCCAGACATTCTTCTCGATGTTGTAGACCAGCGTGCGCGAGGCGTTGGTGGCATCGGTGGCGTGTACCTTGCCGCCGGTCAGGCGCCAGATGAGAAAACTGTCGATCGTGCCGGCGAGCAATTCGCCTTTCTCGGCGCGCTTTCTCGCGCCCTTCACCTTGTCCAGCATCCAGGCGATCTTGGTGCCGGAGAAATAGGGATCGAGCAGCAACCCGGTCTTTTTCGTGAACGTCTTCTCCAGCCCTTGCTTCTTGAGCTTCTGGCAAAGCGGCGCGGTTCGTCTGTCCTGCCACACAATCGCGTTGTGGATCGGTTTTCCCGTCGCCTTGTCCCAGATGACCACCGTCTCGCGCTGGTTGGTGATGCCGATCGCGGCCATATCCGATGCTGCGCAACCGGCAGCCTTCAGCGCCGCCTTCACTGTCGCGAGCACGCTTGCCCAAATGTCTTCCGGATCATGCTCGACCCAGCCGGAAGCCGGATAATGCTGCGTGAATTCCTGCTGGCCCGTGCCGGCGACTTTCATTTCGCTGTCGAAGACGATCGCCCTGGTCGAGGTCGTTCCCTGGTCGATGGCCAGCACAAAACCGCTCATTCCGTCCCTCCACTTCTCATGCAACAGGGGAGACGGCCAAGCCGCCTCCCCTGCATTTCCTACACAGGCTCGCGGGCCTGCGTCATGCAGTTACTGCTGCTGCCAGCTCTTCACCAACTCGTCGTAGTTGATGGTGATCGGCTTTTCCTTTTCGTTCTCGATCTTCAACTGCGGCGCAAGGTTGCCCTTCGAGACCGCGTCCTTGTTCCAGTATTCGAGATCATGCTCTTCGGCCATCTTCGGGCCGATATCGCCCTGGACGCCCGACTTTTCGATGCGGCTCATGACCTTTTCCTGCTCGGCGCAAAGCGAGTCCATCGCTTCCTGCGCGGTCTTGGCGCCCGACGACGCATCGCCAATCGCCTGCCACCAAAGCTGAGCGAGCTTCGGATAGTCGGGCACGTTGGTGCCGGTCGGCGACCACTGCACGCGGGCCGGCGAGCGGTAGAACTCGATCAGGCCGCCGAGCTTCGGAGCGCGCTCGGTGAAGCTCTTGTCGTGGATCGTGCTCTCGCGGATGAAGGTCAGGCCGACATGGCTCTTCTTCACGTCGACGGTCTTTGAGGTGACGAACTGGGCGTAAAGCCAGGCGGCCTTGGCGCGGTCGGTCGGCGTCGACTTCATCAGCGTCCAGGAACCCACGTCCTGGTAGCCGAGCTTCATGCCGTCCTTCCAGTAGACGCCGTGCGGCGACGGCGCCATGCGCCACTTCGGCGTGCCGTCGTCGTTCAGCACCGCCTTGGCGCTGGCGTCGACCATCGAGGCGGTGAAAGCGGTGTACCAGAAGATCTGCTGGGCCACCCCACCCTGCGCCGGAACCGGGCCGGATTCGGAGAAGGTCATGCCCTGCGCTTCGGCCGGAGCGTAAGCCTTCAGCCAGTCGAGGTATTTCTGGATCGAGTAGACGGCAGCCGGACCATTCGTGTCGCCGCCGCGCGCGGTGCAGGAGCCCACGGGCCGCGAATTCTCGTCGACCTTGATGCCCCATTCGTCGACCGGCAGGCCGTTCGGAATGCCCTTGTCGCCGTTGCCGGCCATGGACAGCCAGGCGTCGGTGAACCGCCAGCCGAGCGATGGGTCCTTCTTGCCGTAGTCCATGTGGCCGTAGACCTTCTTGCCATCGATTTCGCGGCCGGTGAAGAACGCGGCGATGTCCTCATAGGCCGACCAGTTGACGGGAACGCCGAGGTCGTAGCCGTACTTGGCCTTGAAGTCGGCCTTGTTCTTCTCGTCGTTGAACCAGTCGTAGCGGAACCAGTAGAGGTTCGCGAACTGCTGGTCCGGCAGTTGATAGAGCTTCTTGTCGGGTGCCGTCGTGAACGAGGTGCCGATGAAGTCCTTCAGGTCGAGATTCGGATTGGTGACGTCCTTGCCGTCGCCTTCCATCCAGTCGGTCAGGTTGCGCACCTGCTGGTAGCGCCAGTGCGTGCCGATCAGGTCGGAGTCGTTGACCCAGCCGTCATAGAGGTTCTGACCGGTCTGCATCTGGGTCTGGATCTTCTCGACCACATCACCTTCCTGGATCGTGTCGTGGGTGACCTTGATGCCGGTGATGGCCGAGAAGGCCGGCGCCAGCACCTGCGATTCATAGGAATGGGTGGCGATGGTTTCCGACACGACCTTGATGTCCATGCCGGCAAACGGCTTGGCTGCGTCGATGAACCACTGCATTTCCTTTTCCTGATCGGCGCGCGAAAGCGTCGACAGATCACCTATCTCCTTGTCGAGAAAGGCTTTTGCCTCGTCCATACCGGCATAGGCGTTACCTACGCCCAGCAATAGTGCAATGGCTGTCGTTGATGTAAAAATTTGCCGTCGCATGTGTTTCCTCCAGTCTTAGGTTGCAAGTGCGATCTGGAGCGGCCGCAGGCACGCGGCCGCTCCAACTATTTCCCCCTCTATACGTATCGGAATACGCCGATCGCGTAGACCACGGAGAGAGCGAGAGCCCACCACAGGTTGGGTCCAACGAGACCCAGCCAAGCGAGATGGATAAAGGCGCTGCCGAGCAGCGACAGGAAGAGGCGGTCGCCGCGCGTCGTTTCGAAGCGCAGGATACCGACGCGCGGATTGCCGCCCGGCGAGGCATATTCCCAGGCCGCCATGCCGACCAGCAGCAGCAATACGGTTCCGAAGAAAGCCGCCGTCGGCAACGTCCACGCCATCCAGGAGAAGTCGAGGTTCATCGATCACACCCTCCCCAGGGCGAAGCCCTTGGCGATATAGTTGCGCACAAACCAGATCACCAGCGCGCCGGGGATCAGCGTCAGCACGCCGGCTGCGGCGAGCAGCCCCCAGTCCATGCCGGCGGCCGAGACGGTGCGGGTCATGGTGGCCGCGATCGGCTTGGCGTCGGTCGTCGTCAGCGTGCGGGCGATCAAAAGCTCCACCCAAGAGAACATGAAGCAGAAGAAGCAGGCGACACCGATGCCGCTCGCGATCAGCGGCATGAATATCTTTACGAAGAAGCGCGGGAAGGAATAGCCGTCGATATAGGCGGTCTCGTCGATCTCCTTCGGCACCCCGGACATGAAGCCTTCCAGGATCCACACCGCCAGCGGCACGTTGAACAGACAGTGCGCCAGCGCCACCGCGATATGCGTGTCGATCAGGCCGAAGGCCGAATAGAGCTGGAAGAACGGCAGGGCGAACACCGCCGGCGGCGCCATGCGGTTCGTCAACAGCCAGAAGAACAGGTGCTTGTCGCCGAGGAAGCGGTAGCGCGAGAAGGCGTACGCCGCGGGCAGCGCCACGGCCACCGAGATCACCATGTTCATCACCACATAGGTGATCGAATTGATGTAGCCCGAATACCAGGACGCATCGGTGAAGATGGTGCGGTAGTTTGCCAGCGTCGGATTGTGCGGGAACAACGTCAGCGACGAGACGATCTCCGCATTGGTCTTGAAGCTCATGTTGATGAGCCAGTAGATCGGCAGCAGCAGCACGACGATGTAGAGTGTCGGCACAATCCACCACCAGCGCGATTCCTCGCCCCGGCGCCGCATCAGCTTCGCCACCTCGTCCTGCGAAAGGGTGCTGCCTACCTCGGTGACCGCCGCTTCGCTTACGCGTGTCGTCTCGTTTGCGCTCGCCATCTCAGCGCTCCGCGTCGTAGTTGGTCATCACGGTGTAGAACACCCACGACAACAACAGGATGATCAGGAAATAGACCAGCGACATGGCCGCCGCCGGACCGAGATCGAACTGACCGAGCGCCATCTTGACGAGGTCGATCGACAGGAACGTGGTCGAATTGCCGGGACCGCCGCCGGTGACGACGAAGGGCTCGGTATAGATCATGAAGGAGTCCATGAAGCGCAGCAGCACCGCGATCAGCAGCACGCGCTGCATCTTCGGCAACTGGATGTAGCGGAACACCGCCCAGCGCGAGGCGCCGTCGATCTTGGCCGCCTGGTAGAAGGCGTCCGGGATCGAAACCAGGCCGGCATAGCAGAGCAGCACGACCAGGCTCGTCCAGTGCCACACGTCCATGATGATGACGGTGACCCACGCGTCGATCGGATCCTGGACATAGTTGTAGTCGATGCCGAATGCGTTGACGTAGTAGCCGAGCAGGCCAATGTCGTTGCGGCCGAACACCTGCCAGATCGTGCCGACAACGTTCCATGGGATGAGCAGCGGCAGCGCCATCAGCACCAGGCAGACCGGCACGCCCCATCCCTTCTTCGGCATGTTGAGCGCGATGAAGATGCCGAGCGGCACCTCGATCGCCAGGATGATGAAGGAGAAGATCAGGTTGCGCGCCATCGCTTCCCAGAAGCGGTCGGACGCCAGCAACTCCTCGAACCACTCGGTGCCGGCCCAGAAGAAGACATTGTTGCCGAACGTGTCCTGCACCGAATAGTTGACGACGGTCATCAGCGGAATGACGGCCGAGAAGGCCACCAGCACCAACACCGGCAGGACGAGGAACCAGGCTTTGTTGTTCCAGGTCTTTTCCATCTACGCCCCCATCTCGACGCGCCATGAATCGGCATAGATGTTGATGCCGGCCGGATCGAAGCGGACCCTGGGTTCGGTCGGCACCTCATCGTCCTCGCCGATGACGGCGGCGATCTCTTTGCCCTCGAGATTGGCGCGAACCACCTTGTGGCGGCCAACATCCTCGACCTTGCTGACGGAAACCGCCATGCCCTCGCGGCCGAGCCGGACATATTCGGGACGGATGCCGAGCTCGACGGGACCGGCTTCGGCCCTGGGTGCGCCCGGCAGTTCGATGCGCTGCGAGCCTAGCAACGCCGTCCTGCCTTCGAGCGCAACCGGAAGCACATTCATGCCCGGCGAACCGATGAAATAGCCGACGAAGGTGTGGCGCGGCCGCTCGAACAGCTCGGCCGGCGTGCCGATCTGCACGATCTCGCCGTCATACATGACCACGACGCGGTCGGCGAAAGTCAGCGCTTCGGTCTGGTCGTGCGTGACATAGACCATGGTGTAACCAAACCGGCGATGCAGCTGCTTCAGCTGCGAACGCAGCACCCATTTCATATGCGGATCGATGACGGTGAGCGGCTCGTCGAACAGGATGGCGTTGACGTCCGAGCGCACCAGTCCTCGACCGAGCGAGATCTTCTGCTTCTGGTCGGCGGTCAGCCGGCGCGCCTTCCGGTTCGCCATCGAGGCGAGATCGATCATGTCGAGCGTCTCGCGCACCTTGCGGTCGACATCGGCCTCCGGCACGCGGCGGTTGCGCAGCGGAAAGGCCAGATTGTCGTAGACGGTCATGGTGTCGTAGATGACCGGGAATTGGAACACCTGGGCGATATTGCGCTCCTGCGTCGACAGATTGGTCACGTTCCGGCCGTTGAACAGGAGCTGGCCGTGCGAGGGATGGAGCAGCCCCGAGATGATGTTGAGCAAGGTGGTCTTGCCGCAGCCGGACGGCCCGAGCAGCGCATAGGCGCCGCCGTCCTCGAAGGTGTGATGCACTTCCTTCAGCGCGAAATCCGAATCCTTCTTTGGATTGGTCAGGTAGGAGTGGCGGATGTGGTTGACGTCGATGCGTGCCATCGCTCCCTCCTCAAGCCGCCAGCTTCGACGCAGTCACCGCGCGGCCGTTCTGGTCGAAGACCATGATGTGGCGCGGGTCGATGAACACCTCGACCTCGTCGTCGGTCTCGAAATCGAGGATGCCGTGCGCGAGCATCACCCAGCGCGCGTCGGCGAAGTCGAGATGGACGAAGCTTTCCGAGCCGGTGATCTCGGTGATGGTGACCTTGGCCCGCACCGGCACGGCGCCGGGGTTGGGACGCTCCAGCGACAAATGGTGCGGCTGGAAGCCGATCGTGTAGCTGGCATCCGGAATGCCGAGCAGTTCGGGCGGCACCGGCAGCTTCACGCCTCCTTCGAGAAGGAAGTCCGATCCCTTCTTGGCGAGCACAATGGTGTTGAGCGGAGGGTCGGCGAAGGTCCGCGCCGTCACCAGGTCGACCGGCTTGCGGAAAACCTCGACGGTTGGGCCGAACTGCGTGACGCGACCTTCCGAAAGCGTCGCGGTGTTGCCGCCGAGCAAAAGCGCCTCGTGCGGCTCGGTCGTGGCATAGACGAAGATCGTGCCCGCCGCGGCGAAAATCTTCGGCAATTCGGCGCGCAACTCCTCGCGCAGCTTGTAGTCGAGATTGGCGAGCGGCTCGTCGAGCAGCACCAGGCTGGCGTTCTTGACGATGGCGCGGGCAAGCGCCGTGCGCTGCTGCTGGCCGCCCGAGAGGTTGAGCGGCGTGCGGTCGAGATAGGGCGTGAGCTTGAGAAGTGCCGCAGCGTTGCGCACCTCCTTGTCGGTCCTGGCCTGTTCGATGCCGGCAACCCGAAGCGGCGAGGCGATGTTCTCGTACACCGTCATCGCCGGGTAGTTGATGAATTGCTGGTAGACCATGGCGACGTTGCGCTTCTGCACCGGCTGTCCGGTGACGTCCTTGCCGTCGAACCAGACCGAGCCGGAAGTTGGCGCGTCGAGCCCGGCCATCAGCCGCATCAGGCTGGTCTTGCCGGAAAGCGTCGGCCCGAGCAGGACATTCAGCGAGCCGTGCTGAAGCGTCAGCGACACATCGCGGATATGCTCCTGCGCGCCGACCGTCTTCGTCACGTTCCTCAATTCCAGCATTGCGCCTCCTCCCAGGCCTTGCGCATCAGCGCTCGATCCTCATTCCGCCGCGGCGACATGGCGGCTGCTTAACCCGCGCATGAATTCTTCCAATGCCGCCGTCTGCTCGCGGCTGAAATGCAGGCCGCGTTTGGTCCTGCGCCACAGCACGTCCTCGGCGGTGATCGCCCACTCGTTCTCGACCAGGTAGCGCACCTCGGCTTCGTAGAGGTCGGCACCGAAATTGCGGCCGAGATCGGCATTCGACTTGGCGAGGCCAAGCAGCTTCTCCGCGCGCGTGCCGTAAAGCCGGGTCAACCTGCGTGCCAGCCGTTGGTCGAGGAACGGATAGGCGTTCTTGAGCCTCGATACCTGCTCGTCGAACCCGGTCGCCGGAAAATCGCCGCCGGGCAGCGGCGCGTTGGCGGTCCATGGCTTGCCGCGCTTGCCGAGAAAGCCTTCGATCTTCTCCAGCATCGATTCCGCCAGCCGGCGGAACGTGGTGATCTTGCCGCCGAAGGCGTTGAGCAAGGGGGCGGCACCCTCCCCGCCATCGGCCTTCAGCACATAGTCGCGCGTCGCCTCCTGCGCCTTCGAGGCGCCGTCGTCATAAAGCGGGCGCACCGCCGAATAGGTCCAGACGATGTCCGAACGCTTGACCGGCTGGGCGAAATATTC
Source organism: Mesorhizobium sp. WSM3879 (assembly GCF_002294915.1). Taxonomy (NCBI): domain Bacteria; kingdom Pseudomonadati; phylum Pseudomonadota; class Alphaproteobacteria; order Hyphomicrobiales; family Phyllobacteriaceae; genus Mesorhizobium; species Mesorhizobium sp. WSM3879. The sequence goes on from NZ_NSFZ01000004.1 coordinate 353,674, forward strand.
GCTCGCGGCGGCGCAAAGATAGTCGATCTCGGTATCGCTGATCTTCACCTCATGCGGATCGCCGGGAAAGTCGCGGTCGGTGGTGCCGATCAGCGTGAACTCTTCTTCGTAAGGAATGGCGAAGATGATGCGTCCGTCCTTGTTCTGAAAGAAATAGGCGCGCGGATCGTCGAACTTCTTGCCGATGACGATGTGGCTGCCCTGCACCAGCCGAACATTGTGCACATCGTTCTGGCCGACGGTTTTTGCCAATACCTGATCGACCCACGGCCCGGCGGCGTTGACGAGAAGACGCGCGCGGACTTCCTCGATCTCGCCGGTCAGCACGTTCTGGATCTTGATCGTCCACAGCCCGCTCTCGCGGCGCGCGCTGACCACCTTGGTGCGAGTGCGGATGACGGCGCCGCGGTCGGCCGCGTCGCGGGCATTGAGCGCCACGAGGCGGGCATCGTTGACCCAGCCGTCCGAATATTCGAACGCCTTGCGGAACAGCGGCTTCAGCGGCTTGCCGGCCGGATCGGTGGCCATGTCCAGCGTCTTGGTCGCCGGCAGCAGCTTGCGCCCGCCGATATGGTCGTAAAGGAAAAGGCCGAGCCGGATCAGCCAGGCCGGACGCAGGCCCTTGGCGTAGGGCAGCACGAAGCGCATCGGCCAGATGATATGCGGCGCGTTCTTCCACAGAACCTCGCGCTCCATCAGCGCTTCGCGCACCAGCCGGAATTCGTAGAACTCGAGATAGCGCAACCCGCCATGGATCAGTTTGGTCGAGCCGGAGGAAGTCCCGCTGGCGAGATCGTTCATCTCGGCGAGGTATACGGAAAATCCGCGGCCAACGGCGTCGCGGGCGATGCCGCAGCCATTGATGCCGCCGCCTATGACAAAAATGTCATGGATCGGAGATGCGTCCACAGGGTTCCTCCACGATTTCGCATTGCACCATTTTTGTGTTTCGCGAAACCGTGGCGGGATTATTTCGAACTCGATCCGAATGTCAAACGAAATATCACAGGTGCGTGAGATGTCCGTGAAGAGACGTTATCCGAGCGCTGTCTCGATCAAACGAACCTCCGTTTCCTCGCAAATCCGGCGCACCGAAGGGATGTCGCAACGGTCGGTGATGAAGGTGTTCACCTGCGACAGGTGACCAATGCGAACCGGCGCCGTGCGCTCGAATTTTGTCCGGTCGGAGACGAGAATCACATGACGCGCATTGGCGATGATGGCCTGCGCCACTTTCACTTCGCGAAAGTCGAAGTCGAGCAGCGCGCCGTCATGGTCGATGGCCGAGGCGCCGATGACGGCGTAGTCGACTTTGAACTGGCGAATGAAATCCACCGCGGCCTCACCTACGACGCCGCCGTCGGAGCCGCGTACAACGCCGCCGGCGATCACCACCTCGATCGAAGGATAGATCCGCATCCTATTGGCAACGTTGATGTTATTGGTGATGACCATAAGCCCGTTATGGTCGAGAAGCGCCTTTGAGACAGCTTCCGTCGTGGTGCCTATATTGATGAACAGCGAGGCGTTGTCGGGAATGAGCCTGGCCGCCGCGCGGCCGATCGCCTCCTTCTCATCGGCAGCGATTTTGCGCCGCGCCTCGTATTCCATGTTCTCGATGCCGGACGGGAACAGCGCCCCGCCATGGATGCGCGTCAGCAGCCGCTGGTCACAGAGATCGTTGAGGTCCTTGCGGATGGTCTGCGGCGTCACGCTGAAATGTGTCGCCAGGTCGTCGACCAGCACCCGGCCGTTGTCCTTCGCCATCTGGATGATCTCGGCGTGACGGGGCGAAAGGAACATCCGCTATCCTTCATTTTCGTTTTTTCCGTCTATATCGGAAAACGAAAGTGATGGAAAGGGACAGCCGGCTAAGGAAATTCACCTTCTCGCAAAGGCAAACCGGTCTGCAATCAGTTTGTTGCCTCAATGGTAAGCCGGCGCGCAATCTCTGTGACGACATCGAAGGCCGCATCAATATCGCCGGCCGTGGTCTCGAACTGTCCTGCCTGAAAGCGGATCGCCACCCGACCATCGACGCGCGTCTGCGTCAAATAGATGCGTCCGTCCGTGTTGATGGCATCGACGAGACGCAAATTGTGCTCGTCTGGATCGGCACCCTGAGGAGCGCGATGGCGGAACGAGAACAGTGACAACATCGGCTCGGTGACGAGCTCGAAATCCGCTTCCCCGGCCAGGCGTGCGGCAAGTCCCTCGCTCCAGGCTACATGGTTTCGGATCATCTTGCGCAATCCTTCCAGCCCGTGGGCGCGCAGCAGGAACCAGAGTTTCAGCGCACGGAAGCGGCGGCCGAGCGGCACCGACCATTCCGAATAGTTGATGATGCCGTCATGACCTCTGGTCTTGAGATAGTCCGGCTTGATGGCCAGCGTGCGCACAAGGTCTTCCGGTTGGCAGACGAACTGGATCGAGCAGTCGAATTGCGCGCCGAGCCATTTGTGCGGATTGAAGACGATGGAATCGGCGCTCTCGACACCAGCCCAGAAATGCCGGTACTCCGGGCAGATCATTGCCGACCCGGCCCAGGCCGCATCGACGTGCAGATAAAGGCCGTGCCGCTTCGCCACGGTCGCTACGGCAGCGATGTTATCGGTGCCGCCGGTGCTGGTGCCGCCGACGCAGGCGACAATGCCCGCCGGCAGCAGGCCGGCCTCGCGATCGGCGATAATTGCCGCCTCGAGCGCCGGCGTGTCCATCGCGCGAAAACGACCGGTTACCGGGATACGGATGAGATTCTCCTCGCCGATGCCGGCGACCCAGATCGCTCGGTCGATCGAGGTGTGAACCTGGTTGGAGCAATAGACACGCAGCTTCGCCTGGCCGGCGAGACCTTGTGTGTTTCCCTGCCAGTCGAGCGCCCGCTCGCGCATGGTGAGCACCGCGGCAAGCGTCGCCGACGAAGCCGAATCCTGAATGACACCGGAGAATCCTTCGGGCAGGCCCAGCGCCTGGCGCATCCAGTCGACGATACGCGTCTCGAGTTCTGTCGCCGCCGGCGAGGTCTGCCACAGCATGCACTGCGCGGCCATCGCCGAGACGAGATACTCGGCCACCACCGAGACCGGCGCCGCGTTGGCCGGGAAATAGGCGAAGAAGCGCGGATGCTGCCAATGCGTCATCCCGGGCACGATCTTCGTTTCGAAGTCGGCGAAGATTTTTTCCATCGGCTCGGCCGTCTCGGGCGGCGACTCTTCGATGCTCCTGAATATGTCGCCGGGCGCGATCGCCGGCCGCACCGGACGATCGCGCAGGCTGGACCGGTAGTCCACGCCCCAATCGGCGGCTCGCCTCGACCAATCGCGGAATTCTTTCTTGTCCATGTATCCTCTCAGCAGCCGCCGGACCTTGATCGGCCCGCCACTTCGACTTTTAATTAACATGTTAAATATAATGAGGCAACCGCTTCGTAGGCGAACGCCCTAGCCGGGAAAATCGGGCAGGCTGGCGAAGGCCGCCTTTAGCGCGTTGGACCAGCCATCCGATATGGTTCGGTAATATTGGTCGTCATGACCGATCCGCTTCTTCAGGCCGACCTTGAAAGCATCCAGTTCCAGGAAGAGCAGGTCGAGCGGCAGGCCGACCGACAGGTTCGACTTCAGCGTCGAGTCGAAGGAGACCAACAGCAGCTTCACCGTCTCGGCCAGGCTCATCGTACGGTCATAGGCACGGATGATGATCGGCTTGCCGTATTTGGTCTCGCCGATCTGGAAGAATGGCGTGTCGTCGGTCGACTCGATGAAATTGCCCTCGGGATAGATCATGAACAGCCGGGGTTGGCTGCCCTTGATTTGGCCGCCGAGGATGAAGGAGGCGTTGAAATAGGAATCCGCCTGATCGCCGGCGGGCGAAGAGTGTGCGATCACCTCTTTCACCGTCTCGCCGACCAGCCGCACCGTCTGGTACATTGACGGGGTCTCGAGCAGCTTCTCGTGACGGTCGCCGGCCGCCTTGTTGCGCTCGTCCAGCAGGCTGACCACGGCTTGCGTCGTGGCAAGATTGCCTGCAGACATCAGCACGATGACGCGCTCGCCAGGCTCTTCCCAGACATGCATTTTCCTGAAGGTCGAAATCGAATCCATGCCGGCATTGGTGCGCGTGTCCGACATGAACACGAGTCCACGATCGATCTTGAGGCCGACGCAATAGGTCATGGTCGCTCTTCTGGTGAATCTTGGCAGAGACTACTGCTCTACCGTGACGGTGACGGCAAGCTTCTCTTCCGCTTGCCCCAGCAGTATTCCCGACACAGGCGAGGCATCGCGATAGTCCCGACCCGTCGCCACTCTTACATAGCGTTCGTCGGGAGAGATACCGTTGGCGGGATCAAAGGCAACCCACCCCAGGCCCGGCACATGCGCTTCGGCCCAAGCATGGCTTGCCGCCTGCTCGACCGAGGCATCCATCATCAGATAGCCGCTGATATAGCGCGCGGGGAAGCCCATCACGCGCGCCACGGCGGTGAAGATGTGGCTGTGATCCTGGCAGACACCGGCCTTGAGCGTCAGGGCTTCTTCCGCCGGCGTCACGGCGCTGGTCGTCCCGGGGTTATAGGCGACGCGCTCCCGGATCGCGCCCATCAGCTTGTGCAGCCTGTCGATATCCGTCCCCTCCCCGACCGACGCGGCCAGGTCGCGAATGCCGTCGCCGACGGTCGTAAGCGGCGTTTGCTGGCTGAACAGCCAGAGCGGCGCGAAACCATGATGCGCACCGGACACACCGGCGGTGTCGCGCGTCGTCACCTCGCCCGCCGCCTCGACTATGATGGTGTGCTGGCCGCCCTCGGCGCTCACCACCCGCGTGTCATTGCCGAAATGGTCCGTGAAGCGAACCTCCTCTCGCGCGCCGTCGATTTTGATCACCCAGGACGCGACCGTCTGAGTCGATCCGCTAACCGGCATCAGGCGCAGCCGCTGCAACAGGTACTGCACCGGTGCATCGTAGCGGTACTCGGTCCGGTGTGTGATCTTGAGCCGCATGGCGCCTGTCTCTCCAGCGCTCAGTAGAACCGGTAGTCCAGGGCGATCTCATCCCCCAGCCTGGTGTTGTCACGAATGAATTCCGCCAGGAACTCATGCAGGCCGTGGTCGAAAATATCCTTGATCGACCCCTTCTTCAGCATCGTCTGAATTTTCTCGGCGGTGGCGTGGCAGGCATGGCGCTCGCCATAGTCGTCGGCGAGGAATCTCAGATGCTCGCCCAGGAAGCGATAGCAGAAGGTCAGCGAACGCGGCATGCGGACATTGAGGATCAGATAGTCGGCGATGTTGGTCGGCTTGTAGTCCGCGTCATACACCCACCGATAGGAGCGGTGCGCCGACACCGAGCGCAAGATCGATTCCCATTGATAATTGTCGAGTGTCGAGCCCACCCAGGAGATCGACGGCAAGAGCACATAGTATTTCACGTCGAGGATGCGGGCCGTGTTGTCGGCGCGCTCCACATAGGTGCCGAGCTGCGAGAAGTCGAAGATCTCGTTGCGCAGCATCGTGCCGTAGAACGAGCCGCGGATCAGCGCGGTCTCGCGCTTGATCGCGTCGAGCACCGTCGGCAGATCGCGTTCGTCGATCGGCCGTGCCAGCATCCGCTTCAGCGACATCCAGGCCTCGTTGATGCTCTCCCAGGTCTCGCGCGTCAGCGCCGTGCGCACCATGCGCGCATTGTTGCGCGCCGTCTCGATCGAGGCCATCGTACTCGACGGATTCGAAGTATCGCGCAGCAGGAAATCCGAGACGTTGGCGACGGTGTAGTCCTGGTATTTCTGCGAGAAGGCCAGGTCGGAACCGGCGCTGAGCAGGACGGAGTTCCATTCCTCCGACGCGTTCTGCGTGCGCGTCAGCGCCATGCGCAGGCCGGCATCGACCAGGCGCGCCATGTTTTCGGCCCGCTCTATATAGCGGTTCATCCAGTAGAGACCGTTGGCGGTGCGGCCGAGAAGCATGTCAGCTTGCTCCGGTGTCGGGCGAATAGCGAATAGTGAGTAGCGAGTAGCAAAAAAAAGATTTCATGATCTCTGTTGAAGGCTCCTGATCATCGATCGCAGCATTTTTCCGATTTCGTCAGTTTGGCCACCTTCCAAACAATTAGGTCTCTGTAAGAATTGATTGCGCCGGATCCCCCTCTTTCCCTATTCGCTATTCGCTACTCTCTATTCGCTCTTTAATCATCCAACACCCACGTATCCTTCGTCCCACCGCCTTGCGAGGAGTTGACCACAAGCGACCCCTCCTTGAGCGCGACGCGAGTCAGGCCGCCCGGGACAATCTGGATACGATCCGAAACCAGCACATAAGGCCTAAGATCGACATGGCGCGGCGACAGCCCCTTCTCGGTCAGGATCGGGCATGTCGACAGCGCGAGCGTCGGCTGGGCGATGTAGTTGCCGGGTTTGGCCTGCAACTTCTTGGCGAACGCCTCGCATTCCTTCTTGGTCGCCGCGGGGCCGACCAGCATGCCGTAGCCGCCGGAGCCGTGCACTTCCTTGATGACAAGCTCGCCGATGTGCTCCAGCACATATTTCAGGCTGTCGGGCTCCGAGCAGCGCCAGGTCGGGATGTTGCCGAGGATCGCCTTGCGGCCTGTGTAGAACTCGACGATCTCGGGCATGTAGGAATAGATCGCCTTGTCGTCGGCAATGCCGGTGCCCGGCGCGTTAGCGATGGTGATGTTGCCGGCCCGATAGACATCCATTATGCCCGGCACGCCGAGCGCGGAATCCGGCCGGAAGGTCAGCGGATCGAGGAAGGCGTCGTCCACGCGCCGGTAAAGCACGTCGATCTGCTTGTAGCCTTCGGTGGTGCGCATCGTGACATGGCCGTCGACCACGCGCAGATCCTGTCCTTCGACCAGTTGCACGCCCATCTGGTCGGCGAGGAAGGCGTGCTCGAAATAGGCGGAGTTGTAGCTGCCCGGCGTCAGCACCGCGATGGTCGGCGCGCCCTTTGCGCTCTGCGGCCGCACCGCCGCCAGCGACTGGCGCAGCAGTTGCGGATAGTTCTCCACCGGCCGCACCTTGATCTGCTGGAACAGCTCCGGGAAGAGCTGCATCATCGTCTCGCGGTTCTCCAGCATGTAGGAGACGCCCGACGGCGTGCGGGCATTGTCCTCGAGCACGTAGAATTCATTCTCGCTGATGCGCACGATGTCGACGCCGATGATGTGGGTGTAGACGCCGGCCGGCGGTCTCACACCGATCATCTCCGGCAGGAACGCTTCATTCTTCGCCACCAGTTCTTTGGGAACGCGCCCGGCGCGCAGGATTTCCTGGCGGTGGTAGATATCGTCGAGAAAGGCGTTGAGCGCCTGCACGCGCTGCTCGATGCCCTGCGTCAGCCGGCGCCATTCCTGGCCGGAAATGATGCGCGGGACGATGTCGAAGGGGATCAGCCGTTCGGAAGCTTCCTGCTCGCCATAGACGGCGAAGGTAATGCCGGTCTTGCGGAAGACGCGTTCGGCGTCCTCCATTTTCTGGGTGAGCCTGGCCGGGTCCTGTTCCTTCAGCCAGCGATCATAAGCCTGGTATGGTCTTCTCAATCCGGAGACTTCCGGAAGCATTTCGTCGAACGCTGCCAATCGCGTACTCCCCTCTGAAGCCATTTCACTGGCCCGGCTGGAGAAAATCAAGCGCAATCGGTGATTTGGGCGGCGCTGGCGGCCGCCCTATGCAAAATGCCTACGATTAGGGCAGCGGGAGCGACGCCGGGTCAGTTCATGCCCGGTGAGCGGGCATCAAACGGCAAATCAGAACGCCCGGAAAGTGACGATGGTGAAGGTGTCCTTGATTCCAGGCAGGATCTGCACCCGTTCATTGATGAAGTGGCCGATGTCTTCCTCGTCGTCGACATAGAATTTTGCGAGCAGGTCGTAATTGCCGGCGGTCGAATAGATTTCGGAGGCGATCTCGGCATCGGCGAGCGCGCTGGCGACCTCATAGGCTTTGCCCAGATCGCACTTTATCTGCACGAAAAATGCCTTCATTTCCCGGTCCTGCCAGTCTTCGCGAATGAGCGGCCCTTGTGGCAGACTGGCGACGGGCTTTCAAGCATCAGGCTGCACGCGCCTTGGCGGCCGCTTGCCGCAACTCCGCCATCGGCATGCCACACTGGCCCGGGGACGCCACCAAGGACAGTTCGGGAACACCTCAGGTCAGGTCCTAGCGGAGGCATCCATGCATTCAAGAAATCTGCGAAACGGTGAAACCACGGCACGCCGGCCAGCGTATGATAGTTGTTCCACGCGAATTCTGGAGACAGGCCATGCGCCGCGTATTGTTCGCACTCGCTCTCGTTCCGATGGTTCTTGCATCCATGGCCTTCGCCGGTGACGCCGAGATCAAAGCGGCGCAAACAGTCATCGACAGCCAGCTCAAGGCCTTTCTCGCCGATGACGGCGCCACCGCCTACAGCTTCGCCGCGCCAAATGTGAAGCGGATCTTCCCGACCGTCGACACCTTCATGAACATGGTGACCAACGGCTATGCGCCGGTGCGCAGGCCGCAGAACTATTCCTTCGGCAAGGTGGAGCAGACCGGGCCGGCCTCGATCGTCCAGCAGGTGCTGATCGTCGGGCCCGACGGCAAGGACTATGAGGCGGTGTACACGCTCGAACAGCAGCCCGACGGCAGCTTTAAGATCACCGGCTGCAGCCTGCGCGCCGCGACTTCGGTGAGCACATAAAAGCGTTCATAGCGCCGGCAGATCGCCCCTCGCCCAGCATTCCGAAATCTCGGCAGCGCGCGTCTCGAAGGCTTTTGCCTCGATCGCGGCGCGGATGTCCTGCATCAGCTTCTGGTAGTAGGACAGGTTATTCCAGGTGAGCAGCATTGCGCCGAGCGACTCCTGCGAGCGCACGAGATGATGGAGATAGGCGCGCGAATAGTCGCGCGCGGCCGGGCAGTCGCTTTCCTCGTCCAGCGGACGCGGATCGTCGGCATGGCGGGCGTTGCGCAGGTTGATCTTGCCGCGGCGCGTATAGGCCAGACCATGGCGGCCGGCGCGCGTCGGCATCACGCAGTCGAACATGTCGATGCCGCATGCCACGGATTTCAAGATGTCGTCCGGGGTGCCGACACCCATCAGGTAGCGCGGCCTGTCGGCCGGCAGTTCCGGGCAGGTTATGTCCAGCATCTCCAGCATCACCGCCTGCGGCTCGCCGACCGCCAGCCCACCGACGGCATAGCCTTTGAGGTCCATCGCCGCCAGCGCCTGCGCCGAACGCACGCGCATCACAGCACTGTCGCCGCCCTGCACGATGCCGAACATCGCCTTGCCCGGCTGATCGCCGAACGCCGCCTTGCAGCGTTCGGCCCAGCGCAGCGACAGTTCCATGGCGCGCTCGATTTCCTTCGGCTTGGCGGGAAGCGCCGTACACTCGTCGAGCTGCATCTGGATATCGGAATCGAGCAGCCCCTGGATTTCGATTGACCGCTCCGGCGACATCTCGTAGCGCGCACCGTCGATATGCGAGCGGAAGGTGACGCCCGTTTCGCTAAGCTTCCTCAGCTTCGACAACGACATTACCTGGAAGCCGCCGCTATCGGTCAGGATCGGGTGCGGCCAGCGCGCGAATTCATGCAGGCCGCCGAGCTTCGCCACACGCTCGGCGCCTGGCCTGAGCATCAAATGATAGGTGTTGCCGAGGATGATGTCGGCGCCGACGCCGCGCACCTGATCCATATACATCGCCTTGACGGTGCCGCCGGTGCCGACCGGCATGAAGGCCGGCGTCCGGATCTCGCCGCGCGGCATGCTGATGAGGCCGCGCCGCGCATTACCGTCGGTGGCGAGCAGCTTGAAAGAGAAAGTCTCAGCCATCGAATTCCTTGTCGTGCACCGGGGCGCCGGGTGCCTGCTCGTCGAGCGACTGCCGGTAGCGGATGCAGCCGCGCATGAATTTCGGCCACGGCGGCACGGCGATCGCCGGCTCGGTCTTCTCCGGCAGCAGGTCCCAGAGGTCGGGATGATGCCAGCAGAGATCATGGCCGGTCGCATCGCGATGCGCGCGGATACCGGCGCGCAGCTTTGTCACTTCCGCGATGAGCGCCTCGCGGTCCATTCTCTCTAGATCATCGTCCATCGCTCGTCTCCGCTCGGTAAAGCAGGCTGGAGTCCCCGTAGGAGTAGAACCTGTAGCGGCTCTCGATGGCATGCGCATAGGCCGAACGCATCGCGTCCAGTCCGCTGAAGGCCGAGACCAGCATGAACAGCGTCGAGCGCGGCAGGTGGAAATTGGTCATCAGCATGTCAGCTGTCTTGAAGCGGTAGCCGGGGGTGATGAAGATATCGGTCGGCCCGGACCAGGCCTCGATCCTGCCGTCCTCACGCGCGGCACTTTCCAGAAGGCGCAGCGAGGTCGTGCCGACGGCGACAATCCGCCCTCCCCGCGCCCTTGCACCGTTGAGCGCGTCTGCCGTCTCTTGGCTCACCAAACCCGTTTCCGCGTGCATCTTATGGTCGGCGGTGTCGTCGGCCTTAACCGGCAAAAAAGTGCCGGCGCCGACATGCAGCGTGACGAAACGCCGCTCGATGCCCTTGGCTTCGAGCGCTGCAAACAACTCCGGCGTGAAATGCAGGCCGGCGGTGGGGGCCGCGACCGCGCCCTCTTCCCTGGCATAGATGGTCTGGTAGTCGCTGCGGTCGCGCTCGTCGTCATCTCGCTTCGAGGCGATGTATGGCGGCAATGGGATATGGCCCACGGCGTGCATTGCCTCGTCGAGAAAGACGCCCGAGAGGTCGAAGCCGAGCAACACCTCGCCCGCCTCGCCCTTCTCGATCACCGTCGCGTCGAGCTGGCCGAGGAAGCAGGAGTTCTGGTCGTGGCCGAAATGGATGCGGTCGCCGACGGCGATGCGCTTGCCGGGCCGCATGAAGGCCCGCCAGCGGTCCGGCGCGAGCCGCATATGCAGCGTGGCCTCGACCTGCGCCATCGCTTCGCCGCGCTTGCGGATGCCTTTCAGCTGGGCCGGAATGACCTTGGTATCGTTGAATACCAGCACGTCGCCTTCTCTCAGCAGCGACGGCAGATCGCTGACGGTGCGGTCGCGCAGCGTTTCGCCCGGTTTGACCACCAATAGCTTGGCGCTGTCGCGCGGCTCCGCCGGGCGCAGCGCAATGCGCTCCTCCGGCAGGTCGAAGTCGAAAAGATCGACGCGCATCAGTAGAGCCGGATGAGCAGCGCTCCAACGAGCAGCAGCACGGCGCCGGCCACGCGGCCAAGCGAGACCTCGCGCACGGCAACACCAAGGAAGCCGGCCCGGTCGACCAGCATGCCGGCGATCAGTTGGCCGGCGACCAGGAAGGCCATCAGCGCCGCCGCGCCGATGCGCGGCGTAAGAATGGTGGAGAGCGTGACGTAGAATCCGCCGAGCATGCCGCCGGCGACGAACAGCCAGGGTGCCGGCGCCTTCCAGTCGAGCGAGAGGCCCTGCAGCTTCACCACGGCGATCGCGATGATACCGAGAACGACGGCGCCCGACAGGAACGAGAAAGCGGCGGCCGCGACCGGAAGGCCGAGACCGCGCGCCAATTGCGAGTTGATCGGCGCCTGGATGGCGATGAAGGCGCCGGACAGGATGCCGAGCAGGGACCAGACTGCGCCCATCATCGTACTATGCCTTACTTGACGTCGGCCGCGACCTTCAGCGACACGATCTTGTCGGGATCCTGCACCGGCTCGCCGCGCTTGATCTTGTCGACATTCTCCATGCCTTCGATGACCTGGCCCCAGACCGTGTACTGGCGATTGAGGAAGGAGGCATCGTCAAAGCAGATGAAGAACTGCGAGTTCGCCGAGTTCGGGTTCTGCGCCCGCGCCATCGAGCAGGTGCCGCGGCCGTGATTGGCGTTGGAGAATTCGGCCTTGAGGTCCGACTTGTCGGAGCCGCCCATGCCAGCGCGCGACGGGGCGAAGGTCGGCTTCGAGGAGTTGCCGAACTTGACGTCGCCGGTCTGCGCCATGAAGCCGTCGATGACACGGTGGAACACCACGCCGTCATAGGCGCCCTCGCGCGCCAATTCCTTGATGCGCGCGACATGACCGGGCGCAAGGTCCGGATACATTTCGATGACGACCTCGCCCTTGGTCGTTTCCATGATGAGCGCGTTCTCGCGGTCCTTGATCTCAGCCATGTCAGAAAATCCTTTTGAAAATCGAGCAGTTACTTGTTGTCGGCAGCGATGCGAACTTTGATCATGCGGTCCGGGTCCTTGACCGTGCCGTTGTCCGCCTCATCGCCCTTCTTGATCTTGTCCACCAGATCCATGCCGCTCTCCACCTTGCCGACAATGGTGTACTGCCCGTCGAGGTTCGGCGCCGGCGCGAACATGATGAAGAACTGGGAATTGGCCGAGTTCGGGTCCTGCGAGCGGGCCATGCCGACCACGCCGCGGGTGAATTGCTCGGTCTGCGAGAACTCGGCAGGCAGATCGGGAAGGTCGGATCCGCCCGTGCCGACAGCCTCGGGATTGAAACCCTTCTTCATGTTGCCGAACTTGACGTCGCCGGTCTGGGCCATGAAGCCGTCGATGACGCGGTGGAAGGCGACATTGTCATAGGCGCCCTCGCGCACCAGCTTCTTGATCTGCGCCACATGCTTCGGCGCCAGATCGGGACGCAGCGCGACGGTCACGTCACCGTCCTTCAGCGTGATGATCATGGTGTTTTCCTTGTCGGCGGCCGAGGCCGGCAAGGACGCCGCCAAAACGCCGGCAAGCACGACAAGCAACGAAGCGAGCTTTTTCAGCTGCATGAGGTTCTCCGAAAGTCTTTGTTTGGGTGCATGTCGTTGCCCCAAAACCGGGATTCACCTTTGGGCGACATGCACTATTTCGCGAATTTGGCAGTGAGGGCGCCTACGACGGCCGCCGGCACGAACGGGCGGATGTCGCCGCCCATCGACGCAATCTGGCGGACAAGTGTGGCGGTAATGGTGCGCACAGACGGGCTGGCCGGCAGGAAAACCGTCTGCAGCTCCGGCGCCATGGTCTCGTTCATGCCCGCCATCTGCATCTCATAGTCGAGATCGGTGCCGTCGCGCAGGCCGCGGATGATGATCGAGGCGCCATGCTTCCTGGCGGCGTCGATGACCAGCCCATCGAAGGAGACGACCTCGATGCGATCGCTGTCGCGGCCGAATTCCGCCTTGGTCGCGGCCTCGATCAGCTTCACGCGTTCCTCGAAGGAAAACAGCGGCGTCTTGCCGGGATGAATGCCGATTGCAGCGTAGACGGTGTCGGCCACGGCAAGCGAAGCCTTCAACACGTCGAGGTGACCATTGGTCAGCGGGTCGAAGGAGCCGGCGTAAAGGGCGGTGCGTTCGGTCATGGCAGGCTTCTAGCGAGCCTCTCCGACAAAGGCAAATCCCATTGCTGCACCCGGTCGTGAACCTTTTCACGGACGTCAACGACAGACGAATGCGACAATCACGAACGCTTCACGCAGCATTCACCAGCTTGCCGCTTCAGGAGATGAAACCAAAGCACCATCTTTATCGTTGTGATCGCAGGAGAACACGCAAATGCTGATCTACATGCTTGCCACTGCAATGACCATTGTGATGCTGATCGCCACCGCATTCGGGTTGCACCAGGAAGCGGCACGGGTGCGCATCAAGACCAACACCAAGCGGCTCGATGGCTTCGTAGGCCGCAACCTGTACCATCGCCGCTGACTTCCAGCCATGATCGCACCGGCCCGGGGGCCGGTGGCGCGCAGTAAGGCTATTCGGGATTTCCCTCGCCCGGATCTTCTGCAGTGTCGGCTTCACCCGAAGGCGCTTCCTCGGCTTCCTCGTCCGACTGCGGCTCCGAAATCCGCTCGACCGACACCACCTTCTCACCCTCGGCGGTGTTGAAGATGGTCACGCCCTTGGTGGCGCGGCTGGCGAAGCGGATGCCATCGACCGGGACCCGGATGACGGTGCCGCCATCCGATACCAGCATGATCTGATCGTCGTTGCCGACCGGGAAGGTCGCGACCAGCCGGCCGATCTCGGCCACTTTCGAGACATCCGTGGCGCGGATGCCCTTGCCGCCGCGACCCGTCAGGCGGAAATCATAGGACGAGGAACGCTTGCCGTAGCCGTATTCGGTCACCGTCAGCACAAGCTGCTCGTGCATCTTGAGGAATTCGTAGCGCTCGTCGGAAAGCTCGGCTTCCTCGCCGATCTCCTCATTGGTCAGCGCGATCTCTTCCTCCTCGGCCGCACCGCCGGCGGCAAGCCGACGCTCGGATGCCGCACGCTTGAGATAGGCCGCGCGCTCAGCCGGTGAAGCATCGACATGTTCGATCACCGACATCGAGATCACGCGGTCGGTTTCGGCCATGGCGATGCCGCGCACGCCGACGGAATTGCGGCTCTGGAAGACGCGCACATCGGAGACCGAGAAGCGGATGCACTGGCCGGAATTCGCCGTCAGCAGCACGTCGTCATTGTCCGTGCAGGTCTCGACGCCGAGGATTTCGTCGCCTTCTTCCTCCAGCTTCATGGCGATCTTGCCGTTGCGGTTGACCTGGACGAAGTCGGACAGCTTGTTGCGTCGCACGGTGCCGCGCGTGGTTGCGAACATCACGTCGAGCTCGCCCCAGCTCGTCTCGTCCTCCGGCAGCGGCATGATGGTGGTGATGCGCTCGCCCTGCTCGAGCGGCAGCATGTTGATCAGCGCCTTGCCGCGCGACTGTGGGTTGCCGACCGGCAGGCGCCAGACCTTTTCCTTGTAGACGATGCCGCGCGAGGAGAAGAACAGCACCGGCGTATGCGTGTTGGCGACGAATAGCCGGGTGACGAAATCTTCTTCCTTGGTCGACATGCCGGAGCGGCCCTTGCCGCCGCGACGCTGCGCCCGGTAGAGCGACAGCGGCACGCGCTTGATGTAGCCGGAATGGCTGACCGTGACGACCATGTCCTCGCGCTGGATCAGGTCTTCGTCTTCCATGTCCGCCCCGCCCTCGGCGAGTTCCGTGCGGCGCGGCGTGCCGAACTCGTCGCGGACGGCGATCAGCTCATCCTTGACGATCTGCTGGATGCGCGCGCGAGAAGACAAGATGTCAAGGTAATCAAGGATTTCAGCGCCGATCTTGTTCAACTCGTCGGCGATCTCGTCGCGGCCGAGCGCGGTCAGGCGCTGCAGGCGCAGGTCGAGGATGGCGCGGGCCTGCTCCTCGGATAGATTGTAGGTGCCGTCCTCGTTGATGCGGTGGCGCGGATCATCGATCAGCTGGATCAGCGGAGCGACGTCGTGCGATGGCCAGCGCCGTTCCATCAACTGCTCGCGCGCCGTCTGCGGATCTGGCGCGGTGCGGATCAGCTTGATCACCTCATCGATGTTGGCGACGGCGATGGCGAGAC
The DNA here is from genome assembly GCF_002294915.1 of Mesorhizobium sp. WSM3879. NCBI lineage: Bacteria > Pseudomonadati > Pseudomonadota > Alphaproteobacteria > Hyphomicrobiales > Phyllobacteriaceae > Mesorhizobium > Mesorhizobium sp. WSM3879. The sequence continues at coordinate 369,035 of NZ_NSFZ01000004.1, forward strand.
CGACCAGCACATGGGCGCGCTCGCGCGCCTTGCGCAGAAGATATTTCGTGCGCCGGCTGATAACCTCCTCGCGGAAGCCGACAAAGGCCTTCAGCATGTCGATCAGCGTCAGCACTTCCGGCTTGCCGCCGTTCAGCGCGACCATATTGGCGCCGAACGAGGTCTGCAGCGGCGTGAAGCGGTAAAGCTGGTTCAAAATGACGTCGGCGACGGCCTCGCGCTTGAGCTCGACGACGACACGGTAGCCCTGGCGGTCGCTCTCGTCGCGGATGTCGGAGATGCCCTCGATGCGCTTTTCGCGCACGAGTTCGGCCATCTTCTCGATCATCGCCGCCTTGTTCACCTGATAGGGAATCTCGGTGATGATGATCGATTCACGGTCGTTGCCGCGCGCCTCGATGTTGACGCGGCCGCGCATGACGATCGAGCCGCGGCCCGTCGAATAGGCATTGTAGATGCCGGAGCGGCCAAGCACGATGCCGCCGGTCGGGAAATCCGGACCGGGCACGATCTCCATCAGCGCAGGCAGGTCGATCGCCGGATTGTCGATGATGGCGATGGCGCCGTTGCAGACTTCGGCCAGATTGTGCGGCGGGATGTTGGTGGCCATGCCGACAGCGATGCCGCCCGAGCCGTTGACGAGCAGGTTCGGGAAGCGGGCCGGCAGCACCTTGGGCTCGGTGGCGGAGGCGTCGTAAGTGTCCTGGAAATCGACGGTTTCCTTGTCAATGTCCTCCAGCAGCTCATGCGCAACCTTGGTCAGCCGGGACTCGGTGTAGCGCATCGCCGCCGGTGGGTCGCCGTCGATCGAGCCGAAATTGCCCTGACCGTCGATCAGGGGCACGCGCAGCGACCAATCCTGGGCCATGCGCACCAGCGCGTCATAGATCGAGGCATCGCCATGCGGATGGTATTTACCCATCACGTCGGCGACCGGGCGCGCCGACTTCACATATTTGCGGTTCCAGTGGTAGCCGCTCTCATGCGAGGCATAGAGGATGCGGCGGTGCACCGGCTTCAGGCCGTCGCGCACGTCGGGCAGCGCCCGACTGACGATCACGCTCATGGCGTAATCGAGATAGGAGCGCTGCATCTCCTCGATGATCGAAATCGGCTCGATGCCGGTGGGGCCGCCCTCCGGCCCGCGCGGTGTCTTCTGGTCGGTCAAATCAGGTCACAATCCAGTCGGGAATCACTCGCCGCTTATATAGGAAGCCGGGCTGAAACTCCAATGGCTACGACACTTTTCCAAAGACAATTTCGGCGGCAATTTCAAATGGATACCGCTGATTGCGACGATATGGCCGAAGCCACACTTTGAGCTCGCAGGCCAAGTCGATCTCGAACGGCCTTGGCTAATGCCCGCGTCCGCCCGCCCGTTTGCAGCGGTAGGCGCCGGGCGCTTCTCCCATCTCGCGCCGGAACCTCCGGTTGAAGGTCGAAAGGTCGTTGAAGCCGGCATCGAAAGCAATTGTCGAGATCGCTTCGTTCGACGCGCACAGCCGCACCGCGGCCCGATGCAGCCTGGTCCTCAACAGGAACTGATAGGGCGTCATGCCGGCGACATGACGGAACGTGCGCAGGAAATGATACGGGCTGGTCGCCGTGCCGTCGGCGAGTTCGGTCAGCGAAAGCGGGCGATCGGCGTTGAGCTCGATCAAACGCACCGCCTCGGCTACGCGTTTCTGGTCGCGGGGGCTGGGTGTCCGGGCAACCTCGGACGAATTGGCCGCAGCCCCGACCACCGCGCAGGCAATGCGCAGACCGAGTTCCTCGAACGCCTCGCCGTCGCCCGTTTGCTGCGCCGCCTCCGCTTGCGCCAGCAACGGCGCCAGCACCGGCAAGGGCGGCAGGCGTGGGTCGGCAAAGCCGAGCCGGCTTGCGCCCGGCACATCGGCGACGACGCGCTCCATATAGGCCGGCGAAAAATGGAAGGAGAGGCAGCGGTCGCCCGCGCCGTGCTCGTGGCCGCACTCGTAGCAGGCGCCCGGATTGCCGAGCAGGATGGCGCCTGGAGCAAGCATTGCCGTGCCCTGGCGCGTCCGGTAGCGGAACGTGCCCCTGGTCACGGCGGCGACGCAGAAACCGCGATGCTGTTCTTCAAACGGGCGGTCGCCGGCGCGAGCCGTGCAGATCACGTCGGATACCTGCCAGCCATGCCCTGAGGCCAGGTTTTTCTCAGTCGTCGCCATCGCCGAAAAATAGCAATTTTTCCCAAGCCCAGAACCCCGCCATGCCCCTATTGCTCCGCCTCTCCTGACAAACGAGGCAGCAACCATGACCGATCCCTTTGCCGAAGCCCTGCACAGCGACGCTCCCAATCCGGATCTCGCCGAAAAGCTGAAACTCTACGGCCGTTTCATCGGCGCCTGGACGTTCGACGCCACGCGCACGCTGGAGGACGGCACCAGGCTAACCGGGCGCGGCGAGGTGCATTTCGGCTGGGTTCTGGAGGGCAAGGCGGTCCAGGACGTCTGGATCCTGCCGGCGCGGAATGCCGGGGTGCAAGCCTCTCTCGGGCCATGGACCTTCTACGGCATGACGTTGCGCGTCTACGACCCCGGTGCGGACGCCTGGCATATCTTCTGGAGCGATCCGCGCAACCAGTATTACAGCCGCCAGCTCGGCCGCGCCGAAGGCGACACGATCGTGCAGATCGGCGCCGACGGCACCGGCTCCTCGGTGCGCTGGAGCTTTTCGCACATCACCGAGAACGCCTTCCGCTGGCTTGGCGAGCGTTCGCATGACGGCGGCAAAACCTGGCGCATGGAGGTCGAGTTCCTGGCGCGGCGCTCGACTCCAGCCTGACCGATCAACCACCTGTAATCATGGAGAAAACGATGCTTGACCATATCTCGATCGGCGTCCGCGACTGCGACGCCTCGAAACGGTTCTACGACGCCGCTTTGGAGCCCCTCGGCTACTCGTGCCTCAGCCAGTCACCCGGCTCGCTCGGCTACGGCGCCAAGACCGTAGAACTCTGGGTCAACGAGGCCGGCCGGCCGGTCCCGGCCGACGCGCACTCCGGCCTGCATTTCTGCTTTGCCGCACCGACACGCGCCGGCGTCGACGCTTTCCATGCGGCGGCCTTGCTTGCGGGTGGCAAGGACAATGGCCGGCCCGGCCTGCGCGCCGCCTATGGCGACAACTACTATGCCGCCTTCGTAATCGACCCCGACGGCTACCGGCTCGAGGCTTATTGCAGCAAAGCTGAATAGCCGGCTGAAATCCTCCCGTCCTGTTCCCACCGCTCCCGCTTTGCTCTACGAATGCAGGGCTTGGGCTTCGCCAGGCGGGAGGGGACCAGCGATGCCGAGCTTCGACACCCTGTTCAACGCCTTCGTCACCATCCTGGTGACCATCGATCCGCCCGGGCTGGCACCGCTCTTCCTCGCCGTCACGCGTGGCATGAACCGGGACGAGCGCCAGCAGGTCTCGGTGCGAGCTTCGGTGATCGGCTTTCTGGTGATGGCGTTGTTCGCCGTAGCCGGCGCGTCGATCCTGTCGGTGTTCGGCATCACGCTGCCGGCCTTCCGCGTCGCCGGCGGCTTCCTGCTTTTCTTCATCGCCTTCGAAATGGTGTTCGAGCGCCGTCAGGACCGCAAGGAGAAGATCGGCGACGTTGCCATCACCAAGGACATGATCCACAACATCGCCGCCTTTCCGCTGGCGATCCCGCTGATCGCCGGTCCCGGCGCGATATCGGCGACAGTGCTGCTGTCAGGACACTTCGAGGGCTTTGCCGCGCAAGCGGCGCTGGTCGGCATCATCGCGATCTGTCTTGTGCTCACCTTTCTGGTGTTCGTGCTGGCGGAGCGCATCGACCGCATCCTCGGCCAGACCGGCCGCTCGATCCTGACGAGGCTGCTCGGCGTCATCCTGGCGGCGCTTGCGGTGCAGTTCGTCGCCGACGGCGTCAGGGCGCTGATGGCTGCCTGAGCAGCATCCCTACTGCCTTATTTCACTGCTGTATCGACCACCTCGAAATCATGCGTGACGGCCGCCGTCTTGGCCATCATGGCGGTGGCCGAGCAGTATTTCTCGATCGACAGGTCGATCGCCCTTTTCACCTTGTCGCGCGACAGCGCGCGACCCTTGACGATGAAATGCATGTGGATGCGGGTGAAGACGCGCGGTTCCGTCTCGGCACGATCCGCGTCCAGCTCGACCACGCAGTCCTCGACCGCCTCGCGACCTTTTTCGAGGATATGGACCACGTCGTAGGCCGAGCAGCCGCCGGTGCCGATCAGCACCAGCTCCATTGGGCTCGGCCCTGGCGTCCGGCCTTCCGGCCCATGCGCCGTGCCCAGCACGACTTTGTGACCGCTGCCGGACTCGCCGACAAAGGTGCGTTCCTCAACCCATTTGACGCGTGCTTTCACGATGATCTTCCTTAAACGCTGCTTTGCAGCGGACTATCGCTGCAACTGTCAACTATAGGCAATTCCGGACGGAAAACCGCGACGCACTTTCGCTGGAAATTGTTTATTGGCCGAATACGACCGTGTGCATGATGCGGCCGGGCAGCAACGTGAAGATGCCGGCGCCGATCAGCGCGAATAGGTAGAGCTTGATCATGGCGCTGCGATGCGCGGCCACTTTATGGGTGTGCGCATACCAGACCGCCAGCGGGGCGGTGACAACCACCAGGATCGACAGGATGTGGATCGGGCTGAACGGCCCGATCAAGCGTATCTGCTGGATCCAGAAGCTCGAGACGGCGACGACCAGCATCAGCGCGGCCCAGGCATAGCCCAAGACGCGGTGGCGTGTCGTGCCTTTCGGCAATGCCAGTTGCGCCCCGCCTATCGCCAGCGCGGCGAAGGCGGCGAACGCGTGCCATGGAATGGGAGGAGGCGCTGTCAGCAACGGTCCGAGCGACATCGCGCCTTCCCCTCAAACGACGATTGCGAGACCTTCAGAACGGAATCTCGTCATCCAGCTCGCGCGACGAACCACCGCCACCGCCCCTGGAACCGCCACCGCCGCCACGGCTGAAGCCTTCGTTCGGGCCCGACTGGCCGAAATCGGAACCCCGGCTGTTGCCGCCGCCGGCATAACTGCCGACTTGACCGCCGCCTTCGCCGCGCGCGTCGAGCATCTGCAGCTCGCCACGGAATTTCTGCAGTACGACCTCGGTCGTGTAGCGATCGTTGCCGGTCTGGTCCTGCCATTTGCGCGTCTGCAGTTGGCCCTCGACATAGACCTTCATGCCCTTCTTCAAATACTGCTCCGCCACCTTGGCGAGCTGGTCGTTGAAGATGACCACATTGTGCCACTCCGTCTTTTCCTTGCGCTCCCCGGAATTCTTGTCGCGCCAGCTTTCCGACGTGGCGATGCGGATGTTGACGACCGGGTCGCCCGAATTCAGGCGGCGGATTTCAGGGTCCGCCCCGAGATTGCCGACCAGAATGACCTTGTTGACGCTACCCGCCATCATACTTCTCCGCGCTCATCCGAAACAAATTTTAAGTCGCTCACCTTACAGCCTGTGGTTCGCCCATGCCCGTGAAGGCTGGCTTTTCCCACAAGGTTTTTGTTCTCTATTCGTTCTAGTCTTGACCGCTGTTTCTGTCAAGGAATGTCAGCAACAGGTAGTATTCCTGGGCAGGAAACAAAGGGGAACATCGGAATGAACATTGTTTCGCATGAGGATCAGCCGCGCGAAACGTGGCGCGCCGGGATCGAAACCCGCATGCATGTTGCCGCCGCCAATGGCGCGGCTGGCCTTTGCATATTCGAGCAGTGGGTCGGACCGGGTTCCGGCGCACCAACGCATGCGCATAAAGTCGAGGAAGTACTGACGGTGATTACCGGCGAAGCCGAAATGTGGGTCGACGACCGACGGGCCGTGCTTGCCGCCGGGCAGTCCCTGATCATTCCCGCGCACCGCAAGCATGGAAACGTGGCTTCCGGCACGCTTCACATTCATGCCGTGCTCGCATCGCCAATCTTCGAGGCAAGCTTCGACGGAGCGGCGGAGCCGGTGAGACGCTGGACGGCCTAAAACGGCGCTTGCCAAACCAATAAGTATCGACTTATGCTTTGCGCATGATCGAAGCAGAGATTTTCCGGGCCCTGGCCGATCCGACACGCCGCGCCGTCTACGAGCGTCTCGCGGCCGGCGAATTGACGGTGTCCGAGCTGCGCGCCGGCGTGAGCGTGTCGCAGCCGGCCGTCTCGCAGCATCTTGCCGTGCTGCGCGGCGCCGGACTGGTGATCGAGCGGCGCGCCGGTCGCAACGCCTATTACCGCGCCGACCCTCAAGGGCTCGATCCCTTGCTCGGCTGGATCGAACGCTACCGCGCCTTCTGGCCGGAGCGCATCGAGCGTTTGAAGCGGGTTCTGAAGGAAATGGACCAATGACGACTACCAAACACCCGGCAGCGGCCAACGCGCCGCTCAGCTTCGAATGCGAGCTTCCCGATCCGCCGGAAAAAGTCTGGCGGGCGCTCACCGAGCCGGAACTGCTCGCCGCCTGGCTGATGCCCAACGACATCAAGCCAGCGATCGGCGAGCGCTTTGCCTTTGCCGGACCAAACGCGCCGATCGAGTGCGAAGTGCTCGAGGCCGAGCCCGGCAAGCTGCTGCGCTATTCCTGGCGCGAGCGACCGGGCGAGGACGCTGCCGACCGGCTACCGGCATTCGACGGTCCCATCTTCGACAGCATTGTCACCTTCACGCTCGCGCGCACGGTTTCCGGCGGCACGCATCTCAGCATCCTCCATGATGGTTTCGCGACGGTCGCGCAACCTGTCGTCGCCGTTTCCAGCGCCGGCTGCGGGATTTCGCTCCACACGCGCAAGAGCCCAGCTGCCGCCAACGCGCCAAGCATGATGCTGCGCGCGGCTTGACCAAAGAACCGAGGAGATCTGCGATGAGCGCCTTTGCCAATCTCGTGCCGATGGTGATCGAGCAGTCGAGCCGCGGCGAACGCGCCTTCGACATTTTCTCGCGGCTGCTCCGCGAACGCATCGTTTTCATCAACGGCGAGATCAATGACGGCGTGTCGGCGCTGGTCTGCGCGCAGCTCCTGTCGCTGGAATCGGACCATCCCGACAAGGAGATATCGATCTACATCAACTCGCCGGGCGGCGTGGTGACCAGCGGCTTCGCCATCTACGACACCATGCAGTACATCTCCTGCCCAGTGTCGACGGTGTGCATGGGCTTTGCCGCCTCGATGGGCTCGTTCCTGTTGATGGCAGGCTCGCCCGGCCGGCGCATCGCGCTGCCCAACACCAGGATCGTGCTGCATCAGCCGCTCGGCGGCTTCCAGGGCCAGGCCTCCGACATCCAGCGCCACGCCGAGGACATCCTGCGCACCAAGCGCCACATGACGGAACTTTACGCCAAGCATTGCGGCCGGAGCTATGACGAGGTCGAGCGCACGCTCGACCGCGACTATTTCATGACCGCCGAGGAAGCGAAGGCCTGGGGCCTCGTCGACCATGTCTACGACACGCGCAAGAAGGCGGCCTGACCGCGCGGCAAATTGATTGCGGCGCGTCTGGCCTCGCCTTCGGCGCGCCTCTATAGTTCGCGCATGATCCGAGCCCGTTCCTTGACGAATCTGGGTTTTGCCGTTGTCGCAGTCGCCGGCGTGCTTGCGGTCGGCACCGCCGCTTTTGCCGACGACAATTCGACACAAAAACTGCCCGGCGTGAGCAGCGACTACCGTATCGCCAAGCCCGCGCCGCAGCCCGAGCCTGACGACTCACTGCCAGCCGGCAGCAACGGCACGTTCAAGATCGGCGACACCGATGTCAGGATTTCGGGCAGCATAACCATCGACATGGCAACGGGTGGCATCAGGCCTCCCAACCACTGAAGCTTACCCCGCATTGCGGACGCCAGCGACGGATCTCCGGCTCGCAAAATGCAAGCCCCGCCACTGCTTCCGCAGGTGGACGGGGCTTTCATGGATCTGAAACCCAATTTTAGCCGGGAGTGGACTGCCGGCGTTCTGTTTCGGATGCAACGCGGCTTTCAGCCGACGATCCGACTATGGTCTCTGATTGTAGGAATCGGCAGGTCACGTTTTTCGGGAGGCGCTCACGCCTACCCTGGCACTATGCCCGCCGCGGCTCCATCGCTTCGTGGAGCCTCAAGGGACTGTCCGGTGGCGTCATGCTCCGCTCCTGGTCCGTTGTGGCAATGTCGTCCGAAGCGCAAATCGCTGAAGCCTGCGGCGTCTCGCAGGCCACCTCTGGGTGACGAGGCCATCGACAGACGGCCGGCTTCGTTGACGCCTTTGAGACTGCCCCCATGGGTCCGAGACGTCAACCGTTGAAGAGCCGGTTACAGAAAAATGTGATCGATCGGAGGTACGTCCAGGTAAGTCGAATGCCTTCGACTGATCGGTCGCGACGGTTTTTGCAGCCGCTGTTTCCACAGCGCTTTGTCAGGAGGGTGTTCGGCCTTTGTTCTTTCCGCTTGCCCGCTCGCGCGAAAGGCGGTTAAACGCTTTGGTCGAGATTGTGGCGTCTCTCGACGCGGCGACGAGATTACCTACATAGGGGATGGCCGGGACAAACCCGCCAATCCAGCAAATTCCAGACCTGAGGCGGCGACCGGCGATGGCCGACCAAAAATATCTTTCCATTCGCGGCGCGCGCGAACACAATCTCAAGAATGTCGATCTCGACCTGCCGCGCGACAGCCTGATCGTCATGACCGGCCTGTCGGGATCCGGCAAGTCGTCGCTTGCCTTCGACACCATCTATGCCGAGGGTCAGCGTCGCTATGTCGAAAGCCTTTCGGCCTATGCCCGCCAGTTCCTGGAAATGATGCAGAAGCCGGACGTCGACCAGATCGACGGCTTGTCTCCCGCCATCTCGATCGAGCAGAAGACGACGTCGCGCAACCCGCGCTCGACAGTCGGCACCGTCACCGAAATCTACGACTATATGCGCCTGCTCTTCGCCCGCGTCGGCATTCCCTATTCGCCGGCCACCGGCCTGCCGATCGAAAGCCAGACGGTCAGCCAGATGGTTGACCGCGTGCTGGCGCTGGACGAGGGCACGCGTCTCTACCTGCTGGCGCCGATCGTGCGCGGCCGCAAGGGCGAATACCGCAAGGAACTTCTGGAGCTGCAGAAGAAGGGGTTCCAGCGCGTCAAGGTCGACGGCGTCTTCTACGAGATCGCCGACGTGCCGGCGCTGGACAAGAAATACAAGCACGACATCGACGTGGTCGTCGACCGCATCGTAGTTCGCGGCGATCTGGCGACGCGGCTTGCGGATTCGATGGAGACGGCGCTGAAGCTGGCCGACGGGCTTGCGGTGGCCGAGTTCGCCGACAAGCCGCTCGACGCCAGCCAGACGGGCGAGGACTCGGTCAACAAGTCGAAGAACGAGACGCATGAGCGCATCATGTTCTCGGAAAAATTCGCCTGCCCGGTGTCCGGCTTCACCATTCCCGAGATCGAGCCCAGGCTGTTCTCCTTCAACAATCCGTTCGGCGCCTGCCCGACCTGCGACGGCCTCGGCAGCCAGCGCGCCATCGACGCCAACCTCATTGTGCCGGACGAGAAGGTCTCGCTGCGCGACGGCGCCATCAGCCCGTGGGCGAAATCGACCTCGCCCTATTACGCGCAGACACTTGAGGCCTTGGGCAAGGCCTATGGCTTCAAGCTCGGCGACAAGTTCAAGGATCTGAGCGCCGAGGCGCAGCAGGCGGTGCTGCACGGCACGGGCGAGCGCGAGATCACCTTCCAGTATGACGACGGCCTGCGCTCCTACAAAACGATCAAGACTTTCGAGGGCGTCATCCCCAACCTCGACCGGCGCTGGAAGGAAACGGAATCGGCCTGGATGCGCGAGGAGATCGAGCGCTTCATGTCGGCCACCCCCTGCCCCGCCTGCAACGGCTACCGGCTGAAGCCGGAAGCGCTCTCGGTCAAGATCGCCGGCAGGCACATCGGCGAGGTCACGGAGCTGTCGATCCGCAAGGCCGACCGGTGGTTCACCGATCTGCCGGCGCAGCTCAACGAGAAGCAGAATGAGATCGCCGTCCGGGTGCTGAAGGAAATCCGCGAGCGCCTGCGTTTCTTGAACGATGTCGGCCTCGACTATCTGACGTTGTCGCGCAATTCCGGCACGCTGTCGGGCGGCGAGAGCCAGCGCATTCGTTTGGCTTCGCAGATCGGCTCCGGCTTGACGGGCGTGCTCTACGTGCTGGACGAGCCGTCTATCGGTCTGCACCAACGCGACAATGCGCGCCTGCTCGATACGCTGAAGCACCTGCGCGACATCGGCAACACGGTGATCGTCGTCGAGCATGACGAGGACGCCATCCTGCATGCCGACTATGTCGTCGATATCGGCCCCGCCGCCGGCATCCATGGCGGTGAGATCATCGCGCAAGGCACGCCGCAGCAGATCATGGCGACGCCCGCCTCGATCACCGGCAAGTATTTGTCGGGCGAGCTCGAGGTCGCGACGCCGGCGGTGCGCCGCGAGGCGAAAAAGAACCGGCGTATCAAGGTCATCGGCGCGCGCGGCAACAATTTGAAGAACGTCACGGCGGAGATCCCGCTCGGCACTTTCACCTGCGTCACCGGCGTCTCCGGCGGCGGCAAGTCGACCTTCCTGATCGAGACGCTGTTCAAGGCGGCCTCACGCCGCATCATGGGCTCGCGCGAGCATCCGGCCGAGCATGATCGCATCGAGGGCCTGGAGTTCCTCGACAAGGTCATCGATATCGACCAGTCGCCGATTGGCCGCACGCCGCGCTCCAACCCCGCCACTTATACCGGCGCCTTCACGCCGATCCGCGATTGGTTCGCCGGTCTGCCGGAGGCCAAGGCCCGCGGCTATCAGCCGGGCCGTTTCTCCTTCAACGTCAAGGGCGGCCGCTGCGAGGCCTGTCAGGGCGACGGCGTCATCAAGATCGAGATGCACTTCCTGCCCGACGTCTACGTCACCTGCGACGTCTGCCATGGCAAGCGCTACAACCGCGAGACGCTGGACGTGCTGTTCAAGGGCAAGTCGATCGCCGACGTGCTCGACATGACGGTCGAGGAAGGCGTCGAGTTCTTCTCGGCGGTGCCCGGCGTGCGCGACAAGCTCGATACGCTGAAGCAGGTCGGGCTCGGCTACATCCATATCGGCCAGCAGGCCACGACGCTGTCCGGCGGCGAGGCGCAGCGCATCAAGCTGGCCAAGGAACTGTCGCGCAAGGCGACCGGTAAGACGCTCTACATCCTCGACGAGCCGACCACCGGCCTGCATTTCCACGACGTCGCCAAGCTGCTCGAAGTGCTGCATGAGCTGGTCGACCAGGGCAACACGGTGGTGGTGATCGAGCACAATCTCGAAGTCATCAAGACAGCCGACTGGGTGCTCGACCTCGGCCCCGAGGGCGGCGACGGTGGCGGCGAGCTGGTCGCCTCCGGCACCCCGGAAGCGATCGTGCGCGAAAAGCGCAGCTACACCGGCCAGTTCCTGAAGGAGCTTCTGGAGCGGCGCCCCGGGGGCAAGCGCGAAGCGGCCGAGTGAGCGAGTGGGTCGGCAAGCGTTTGGAACAGTCTCAAATGAAGATCAGGCAAGCGCTTGCAGGTGATCTCCAAGCTGTCGTCGCGATAACCACGGACGCCTACGCCCCTATACCGCCCTGTTCGGCGCGCCACCGATCCCGGTGACCGAGGACTATGCACCCCGCATTGCGCGCGGCGAGGTCTGGCTGCTGGAGGATGGTTCCGATCTGGCCGGGCTGCTTGTCCTCGAGCGGCACGACGATCATGCCATGATCTTCAGCGTTGCCGTTTCGCCGGCCTTCCAGGGCAGGAAACTCGGCATCGCGCTGCTCGACTTCGCCGACGAGCAGGCGCGGTCATGGGGCGTGCCGGAGGTGCGGCTCTACACCAATTCGCGCATGGAGCGGAACATCGCGCTCTATTCGGCTTACGGCTATCGGGAAACGGGTCGCCGCGCCAACCCTTACCGGCCAGGATGGATATTGGTCGACATGGCCAAGCCGGTCGACAAAGCAGCCTGAGCCGCATTCAAAACTCGGAGGAGGAAGACGATGAGCCAAGGCAAGATCCGCTCCGGCATGGGCGGCTGGACCTTCGAGCCCTGGGACACCTCCTTCTATCCGGACAAGCTAGCCAAGGCCAAGCAGTTGCACTATGCCAGCCGCCAGGTGCCGAGCATCGAGGTCAACGGCACCTATTATTCCAGCTTCAAGGAGCCGACCTTCGTCAAGTGGGCGAACGATACGCCGGACGGCTTCGTCTTTTCGCTCAAGGGCAACCGCTTCGTCACCAACCGCCGCGTGCTCGGCGAGGCCGGGGAATCGATAATGCGCTTCCTCGGCTCGGGCATTGTCGCGCTCGGCGACAAACTGGGACCGATCCTGTGGCAGTTCGCGCCGACAAAGAAGTTCGATGCGGACGATCTCGAGGCCTTCCTGAAGCTGCTGCCCGAGAAACAGGACGGCGTGCCGCTGCGCCATGCGCTCGAAGTGCGGCATGACAGCTTCATCGTGCCGGAATTTCCGGCTCTGGCGCGCAAATACAATGCCGCCATCGTCTATGCCGACCACGCCAAATATCCGGCGATCGCCGACGTCACCGGCGATTTCGTCTATGCGCGCCTGCAAACCGGCAGCGACGACAATCCCGATTGCTACACGCCGAAAGGGCTCGACGAATGGGCCGGCCGCGTCAAGACCTGGGCGGAAGGCAGGCAGCCGGCCGACCTGCCGCGCGCCGATCCCAAGACCGACGCGCCGGTCAAGCCGCGCGACGTGTTCGCCTATTTCATAAGCGAGGGCAAGGTGCGCGCGCCCTCCGGTGCCATGGCGCTGATGAAGCGGGTGGCGGCCTAAACTGCCGCGGCTCTTTGTTGGAACGCCGGAAGTTTGCCCGGCGCGGAACGCCGTCGGCGGTTGGCTTGTCGGAACCTGCCGGCCATGTTGACCGTTCTGTCCCAGCCGATCGCGAGGTCGGCGGAGGGTTATCTCGCCGAAAGATTCGGTACGGCGACCCTCGCGAAACGCTCGCCACATCCCGCAGCGTCGGAAAGGAGCGAGGGAAGATGACCGTCATCCTCGGTGCGTTGCTTACCATCGCAGGCGTCGTCTACATGGCAGGCGCCACTTTGAGGCGCGGACGCCTGAGTGACCCGGCATCTACAGCGCCGGACCGTCCGGCGCCGAACCTGGCAACACCAGGCCCCACACTGGAGCCGCGGCGACGCGGACTCCGTTTCCTCGGCCTGTCTCAGAATTGGCCAGGTCTGGTGATGATGGCGGTCGGCATCATACTGCTGTTGTCGGTGTTCGTCCTCTGACCTTACGGAATGTCGGAGTCTTCGCTCGCAGCCGCGTGCTCGACATCCACCGCAGCGCCTGAAGCTCAGAGCAATTCCGGAACGGTTGAAGTCTTGCTGCTCAAACCGTCAGTGGTGCCCGATCACTTCGTTATAGGCGTCGAGGTCGACGTAAAAAACCTTGGTTATTTCGCCGAGCAGATCATCCTCGTCGTAGCCCTGCGACATCAGGATGTTGATCGCCGTCATGATATCGACCCGCTCGGTCAGCCGCCGCTTCTGATAGTCCTCGACAAAACGTTCCATCGCCTTCCCCTGGCAAGCTTTTGTTGGACGCATCGACCGACAATCACTGCGGGGAAAGCTAGGCAGGCTTGCTTGCGCGGACCTTGCGGGCGGAGCCCGCGCCATCCCCCTTCATCTCGACTGATACGGAAAGAGCCCGACTCACCAAGGCCATGAAAGACTAGCATGCGCTATTGGTCGCGCCAGAGCCGTCGAACACTTCGTCATCCTTCCGCGTAACGACTCGAACCGGAGCGAAGACCCAAGGATCCATTCCGTTACTTGGAAGCGTCATTAACGGTGCATAATCCGCAATGATCTAGGCGTCCGCACGAGGAATCTATTCTGCATCGCGAGACCGGCGACGGCGTGCGTAGCTTCGGCCGCTTCACCAGCGCCCGCCCGAGTGGCGAGCTGCCGCTGGTCACCGCACAGGTCGCCGCCGCGCCGCGAAGGCATCTGCCTCAGCACCGCAAACACCTCGAAGACATGCGAAGGAATGTTGCGGTCGCCGCGCCGAAGCGGCGCGAAGCCGGACTTCAGATTTTCGAGGACCGTGAGCAGCGGAGAAATCTCCCTGCCCTGCGGCACGATGCGATGCCCGACCGGGCGCGGTCATACGCCGCGCTCCGGTCGAGCGCCTTCCCCTCGAAGGCAACCCTTCCGCTCGTCAACCGGTGATGGTTGACGATCCGATCTCATCAAACTGGGTTGCAAGCGACGTGCCAAACGCGGACGCATGCGGGGATCAGGAGAAATAGTCATTAAATACAAACACTTAGCGCTTGAGAAGCGAATAAAACGACGCCGATCAAGCACCCTGGGTTTGAGAAAACGTTGCGCAACTCTGCCTAGATTTTGCCCAAATTATGAAATTGCCCAATGCTTAATCTCGTCTCCCTGCTGGCACTCGCCGGCCAGTTGCGGGGCAGCGGCAAAATGGGGCAAGGTCGCCGCCGAAATGAGCGACCGCATGGCCTTCCCGATTCGCATTCTTCTGAGCTTGCTGCTTCTTGCGTCGGCCGTGGGCAAGGCCCGCGCGGACTTCGCCGAAGGCAAGCTTCCGGACGGCGTCTATCATTGCGAGGTCTATCTGCTCGGCCTCTTCCTCAATCTCGGCGACATCACCATCAAGGGCAATGTCTATAGCGGGCCAGTGACCTTCGGCACGTCGGGAACCTACAACTACCAGATGGACGCCAATGGCGAGATCAGCTGGCTCGGCCCGCTCGGCGGCTATACGAGCGGCGGCAACTCGATCTCGCTGACACAGGCGACGCTCGACGATCCAGGCGGTCCCTCCTTCGACATCATCATGAAGCAGCAGGACGGCGCCTTTACCGCCTCCACCTGCACGAAACATTGATCGAACAAGGAACTTCGCTTCGATGCTGCGCACAACCTGCCGCTTTATCTGCGGGTCGCCGGCCGACAGCCGAGGGGCAGTTGAAGCGGAAACCGCCTAAGCAGTGACCGCGACTTCCAGTGCCAGGCGGGTCATGTCGGTGAACAGCGCCTGGCGTTCGGAATACTCGGTCTGCTCGTCGGCGGCGACGTGGTCGACCACGGTCAGCAGCGATAGGGCGCGCGCGCCGAACTGCGCCGAGATGCGGTAGAGCGCGCTGGTTTCCATGTCGACCGCCAGCGCGCCGAGCGCCCTGGGCTCGTCGAAGCGGGCGCGGCCATCGGGATGATGGAAGATGTCGCTGCAGACGGTCAGGCCGGCGCTGCAGGCAATGCCGAGATCGGCGGCCCGCTGCAGCGCCAGCGCATGGAGCGCCTCATCGGGGCCGGCCGGCTGGTAAAGTCCGAACACCTGCCCGCTGATCGGGCCCTCGGCGCGCACGGCGCTTGAAACGACCAAGCCCCGCAGCGGAACGTCGTCCGACAATGCGCCGCATGTTCCTGTGCGGATCAGCGTCTTCACGCCATGATAGTCCAGCAACTCATGGGCATAGATCAGGAAAGAAGAGACGCCGATGCCGGTTGCCTGGATGCTGACCGGCTTGCCGCGGAAACGGCCAGTGAAGCCGAGGGCGCCCCGACGGAGATTGATGCAGCGCGGCGCCTCCAGAAAAGTTTGCGCCATCCACTGCGCGCGCTCGGGGTCGCCCGGCAGCAGCACCGTTTCGGCATAATCTCCCCTGCCCGCCTCGATGTGCGGCGTCACGCGCTATCACCCCCATGACAGGACCCATCCGATCGCCATCATGGCAGGCTCGCTGCAATGTGCAAGCGATAGCTGTTTAAGACATGTCGCCTAAAAGGGCGCAGCGCTTTTGGGGAAACGACCTCCATCAAGCAATGATCTGAAGCGCGTCGCCTGATCTGCTTCACCGATGCGCTTTAAGATTCCAGCACGTCTTTGACGATCGTCGCCAGTTGCTTGAGCGAGAATGGTTTGGGCAGGAAGCCGAAATGCGCGTCGGCCGGCAGGTTTTTGGCAAAGGCGTCCTCGGCATAGCCGGAAACGAAGACGAATTTTATGTCCGGCTGGCGCTTGCGCAATTCGCCGAGCAGCGTCGGCCCGTCCATTTCCGGCATCACCACATCGGACACGACGATGTCGACCTTGCCGCCGAGTGCCTCGAAGACCTCCAGCGCCTCGACGCCGGAGGAAGCCTCGTGAACGGTGTAGCCGCGCGAAGTCAGCGCCCTCACGCCGCCCATGCGAACGGCGTCCTCGTCCTCGACCAGAAGCACGGTCGCCGAACCTGAGAGGTCCTTCGCCGTGTCGGCCGGCTTGGCTGGAGCTGCCGTCGCCGCAGTGTCGGCAGATTCGCTCGCCTTCTTCACCTCCGTCACGTGACGCGGCAGGAAGATCCGGAACACCGTGCCCTTGCCGACTTCGGAATCGCAGTAGATGAAGCCGCCGGTCTGCTTGATGATGCCATACACCATCGAGAGGCCAAGGCCCGTTCCCTTGCCGACCTCCTTTGTGGTGAAGAACGGCTCGAATATCTTCCTCAGCACCTCCGGCGCGATGCCGCTGCCCGTGTCCTCGACCTCGACCAGCACATAATCGGCCGGGATAAGCTCGCGATACGGGAACGATTTGCACTCCTCGGCCATGACGTTGCGGGTGCGCACGGTAAGATCGCCGCCGGTGGGCATCGCATCGCGCGCGTTGACGGCGAGATTAACCACCACCTGCTCGAATTGGCCGATGTCGACCTTGACCGGCCACAGATCGCGCCCGTGGTCGATCTTCAGCCTGATATCGTTGCCCACCAGGCGGGCAAGCAGCATGCGCAGATCGGCAAGCACATCGGTCAGGTTGAGAACTTCCGGCCGCAAGGTCTGCTTGCGCGAGAAGGCCAGCAACTGCCTAACAAGCGACGCCGCCCGGTTGGCGTTCTGCTTGATGTTCATGATGTCGGGGAAGGACGGGTCCGACGGCCGGTGGTTGGTGAGCAGGAGGTCCGACGCCATGATGATGGCGGTGAGCACGTTGTTGAAGTCGTGCGCGATGCCGCCGGCAAGCTGGCCGACCGCCTGCATCTTCTGGCTCTGCGCCATCTGGCCCTCGAGCGCCTTCTGCTCGGTAGTCTCGACGGCGTAGACGATGGCCGATTCCTCCGCACCCTCGCTACCGGCGCCGTCGGCGACGGCATTCACGTAGAAGCGGATGTGGCGCTCCTCATGCCCGGGTAGCAGCGAGTCGATCGGCTCGATATTGGCCTGCCGCTGCCGCGCCTTCTCGAAGGCGGCGGCGAAGGCCGGCCGGTCGCGTTCATGCACCACGCTCTCGAAACGCACGCGCCGGTCGACAGCGTCTCGGTCGACGACGGACGAAAACAGCGACAGGAACGGCGCATTGGTGCGCAGGATGCGCCCGCCGGCATCGACGCCGGCTATCGCCATCGGCGTCGAGTTGAAGAAACGCGTGAAGCGCACCTCCGAGGCGCGCAGGTCGGCGGACGCGTCCTCTCCCTGGGTGCGGTTGAGCACGATGGTGCGCGTCGGCCCGTTCACTCCTTCGCGGCTTGCCGAAACGCGGTGCATGAAGCGGACCGGCAGTGCCTGGCCGCTCATTGTCGTCAGATCAAGGTCGATGACGGCGTTGCGCGTGGCGCCGGGATCAGCCTTGACCGAGCGGACGAGCGCCATACCGTCGCCGGCGACGATCTCCGGCAGCGTGACCGCGCCCGGGGTGAAGCTGGCAAGGTCGATGCCCAGCCATTCGGCAAGCGTCGCATTGATATAAGTAACGCGGCCTTCCTGGTCGGCCGAGAAGAAGCCTGCGGGCGCGTGGTCGAGATGGTCTATCGCCTTTTGCAGGTCGAGGAAGAAACGCTCCTGTTCCGCCCGCTCCTGCGAGATGTCTGCGATCTGCCAGGCAAGCATCGGCAGCCGCTGGCCCGGCACATTGAAGGCGCGGGCGCGGACGCGGTACCAGCGCGCGCCCGGCTCGGCCCCAGGCTTGATCGATTGCGCCAGGCGGAATTCACCGTCGCCGGCCTGGCCGTCGCGCAGGCCGGACGCCAGCCGGTAGATGGTCATTGAAGCCTCGGGGACGTCCGAAAGCAGCCCCTCGACCGTCTTGAGGTCGGCCGCCGAAGCGGCACCCGTCATCTCGGCATAGGCCCGGTTGGCGTAGATTACGCGACCCTTGGTGTCGGTGACCAGGAGGCCTTGCGACATTGAATCGACGAACGCTTTGGACAGCTCGTCTCCGGTTGAACGCGGCGCGATCTGCACGAAGCCGATCGCCGTCGCGAACAGAAAGCCGACGCCGATCATGGCGAGCACGCCAAGCATGCCGAGCAGGAACGGATCGCCGAGGCGCTCGCGGAACAACCCGAAGACGACCGCCGCGCCGGTCAAAACGACGATGAAGATGATGAGCCTGGCGATGGCGCCCGGACGCGTGTTTTGGTCGACGATCGGTACCGGATAGAAATCGCCGCGCGTTTCCTTGGCCATGTGCCCCCTGCTCGTGATTCCGATACCCCGACACCCGCGAACGGCCGGTTGAATCACATTCTCCTGTAGCGGAAAAGGCCCGGACGGCAAATGTCCGATAAAATCAACGATTCATGTTTCAAACTGTTCACGATGGGTGATGTCGCCTTGCGGAGGCTAGTCCCTAAGGTCTAGTGTCGCGTCACTTCAAAGGCGATTGGGTGCACCGATGCTGCAGTGGCTGGATAGCGTAGCGGGGCCGGGTTACGTCGCTGCAATTCTATGGACGTTCGCGGCCCTTGTTCTGCTGGTCGTGGTCCTGCTCGTCATCAAGGTAGTCCGCAACCTGACTTTCGGCACCTTCGTTGCCGGAGGCCGGAATCGCAAGACACGGCTCGCCGTCATGGACGCCACCGCTGTCGACAGCCACCGCCGGCTGGTGCTGGTGCGGCGCGACGATATCGAACACCTCATCCTGATCGGCGGCCCGACTGATGTCGTGGTCGAGCGCGACATAAGGCTGGCAGCACCTCGCCGCCCGGCGCTGACCGGAGACAGCGGCCAGCAGCAGACCGCCGCGCCGCGCCCGCGGGCGCCTCAGCCCGCACCCGCCGCGGCCCGGCAGCCGACCGCACCGGCGCCGGCTCCCGTGAGCGAGCCCGTGTCGCGCCCGCGCGCGGCGCCCCCTCCGGCAAAGCCGCTGGTACCGCCTCCCCCGGCCGCGAAAGTCATGCCGCTCCCTGCGTATGGGACGAATGGCACTGGCCGGCAGGCCCCGCCGCAGCCCTCCAACGACTCGATCGACGACACACTGATGCACGAGCTCGAGGCATCGTTGGAGGAGTCCCATTCCAAACCGGCAAGCAAGCCGGCGGCGAAGCCCTCGCTCGATGACGAGATGACCAAGCTTCTCGGCGAGCTGGCCAGCCACAAACGCTGACCCCCAAACGATTGCCGCTCAAAAAAGAAAATGGCCGGAAAGATCCGGCCATTTTCGCAAAACCTGCGTCTGTCCCAACCCGCGTCAGTCGTCGCGGTAGACCTTCTCGCGGCGTTCGTGGCGCTCCTGCGCCTCGATCGACAGCGTCGCGATCGGGCGGGCGTCGAGCCGCTTCAGCGCGATCGGCTCGCCGGTTTCCTCGCAATAGCCATAGGTGCCTTCGTCGATGCGCTGCAGCGCGGAGTCGATTTTCGAGATGAGCTTGCGCTGGCGATCGCGGGCGCGCAGTTCGATGGCTCGGTCGGTTTCGGAAGAGGCGCGGTCGGCTAGGTCGGGATGGTTGGCGTTTTCTTGCTGGAGGATTTCGAGTGTTTCACGCGCTTCGCGAAGGATGTCATTCTTCCATGTGATAAGCTTCTGGCGGAAGTATGATTTCTGCCGTTCGTTCATGAACGGCTCGTCTTCGGAGGGTACGTAATCGGCGGTAACGATGTCGTTCATTCGACTCACCCAACAACCCCAAATTTGGCGCCTATATATTCGCGGACAAGGGGCTGCACAAGCGGAAACAATAACAGTTTCACGCATTTGTTAGTCTTCGCAGCAGCAGGCATTCGCGGCGGCCATTTCTCAACGGTCGAGATCGAAATCATCAGCGATTCGGCGCGGTTGCGCGTCCTATGCCATTGTGCACGACACCGTTCTGGTGACTAATCGCCAAAACGCTCAGCGTATTCAACATAAAGGGGGAGCCGGTTGAGCAGACTTTATCTGTTGAGGCATGCCAAGGCCGGATGGGCGCTGCCCGGCGTTCGTGACTTCGATCGTCCGCTCGACGAATCGGGCATGGCCGACGCTGAGGCGATGGGTGACGCCATGCGGGCCCGCGACTACGTGCCGGATGTCACTCTCTGCTCCAACGCCAAGCGAGCACGGCAGACCCTGGAAGGCCTTGCGGGCCGCACCGACACCGGCCGGGTGCTGTTCTTCGACACACTCTACAGCGAAGATGCCGCCGGTTACCTCGAAATCATTCGTAAGAACAGCGGGGCCGGCTCATTGCTGGTGATCGGCCACAATCCGATGACCGAGGACCTAGCCATGGCGGTGTCGGGCGAAGGCGATGAGACCGCGCGAGGCATGCTCAACCACGGCTTTCCTACTTCCGGACTCGCCGTCGTGCGTTTTCCCGGCAATCTCGGTGAAGCAGGCCAAGGCCTTGGTTATCTCGAGGCCTTTCTCAGTCCCGCCGATCTCTGACACCATTTCAAACGCCTTGCCCAAGGCCTATATCGGGCCCTGACGGGCGACCCAGAGGCAGATTTGGCATCATCGCTGACCACTTTCACCGACGAGGCGAGGATTGCGCTCGACACGTTGTCGGGCCGGGCCGCCGGGCTCTTCTCCCCATCCCTGCGACTGGGCGTCACCGGCCTCTCCCGCGCCGGCAAGACGGTGTTCATTTCCGCTCTCGTGCATAACCTTATCCATGGCGGGCGGCTGCCGCTGTTCGAAGCGCAAAAATCGGGCCGCATCGCCCGCGCCTTGCTCGAGGAGCAGCCGGACGACGCCGTCCCGCGCTTCCAGTACGAGGACCATGTCGCGGCCCTGGTCGACGACCGTGTCTGGCCGGATTCGACGCGCGCCATTTCAGAACTGAGGCTGACCATCGAATACGAGTCGGCCTCCGGCTGGAACCGGCTGTTTTCGGCCGGAAAGCTGTCGATCGACATCGTCGATTATCCCGGCGAATGGCTGCTTGACCTGCCGCTGCTCGGTAAATCTTTCGCCGATTTTTCGCGCGAGGCGGTGGAGTTGGCCGCCCTGCCGGTCCGCTCCGACCTGTCACAGGCGTGGCAGGAGCTGGCCTCCTCGCTCGATCCGGACGCCGACGCGGACGAGATGACGGCGCGCCGTCTCGCCGAAAGCTTCGCCGCCTATCTCAAGGCTTGCAAGCTCGACGAACGTGCGCTGTCGACGCTGCCGCCGGGTCGTTTCCTGATGCCGGGCGATCTCGAAGGCTCGCCGGCGCTGACCTTCGCGCCGCTGATGAAATTGTCCGAACGGCGCCGCCCCGGATCGCTGCAGGCGATGATGGAGCGCCGCTACGAGGCCTACAAGACGCATGTCGTAAAACCGTTCTTTCGCGAGCATATCACCCGTCTCGACCGCCAGATCGTGCTGATAGACGCCATGCAGGCGCTCAACGCCGGCCCGGCCGCCATGGCCGACCTCGAACGGGCCGTCACCGAAATCCTCTCCTGCTTCCGACCCGGGCGGGGCAATTTCGTCACCGACCTGTTTTCGAGGCGCATTGACCGCATCCTGGTGGCGGCGACCAAAGCTGACCAGTTGCACCACGAAAGCCATGACCGGCTGCAGGCGATCGTGCGCCGCCTGGCCGATCGGGCGGTGGCGCGGGCCAATTTCAGCGGCGCCGATGTCGATGTGGTCGCCATGGCGGCGGTGCGCTCGACCCGCGAGGGCACCGTGAAGCAAGGCCGCGAGACATTGCCGGTGATCATCGGCACGCCCTTGAGAGGCGAGAAGATCAACGGCGAGATATTCGACGGCAAAGCCGAAACAGCCATATTTCCCGGTGACTTGCCGGAAAAGGTCGATCCCGTGTTCGACGCTTCCGGGCAGCAGGCGGAAAACAATGAACCGGCGATCCGTTTCGTGCGCTTTCGTCCGCCGAAGCTCGAGCGGACGGCCGAAGGCGTCACGCTGTCTTTGCCGCATATTCGCCTCGACCGCGCGCTTCAGTTCCTGATCGGAGATCGTCTGGCATGAATCCGCCCCGCAAACCGGCGGCCTTCCGCATCGAGCCCGAGTCCGCGCCAAGGCACGAGGCGCCGCAGAAGCGTGGCGCCGAACAGCCCGTGCGCAGGCCACGCGCCGCCAGGGCCGATGTCGCCGTCGTCATTCCCTCGGAGATCGACGTTTTCGACCAGCCGGATATCGAGCAGGCCCCGCCGCCACCGGCTACCGCTCCAAGGAGGCGCTCACTGCTGGCACGCCTGTTTTTCGGAGCTTTCGGCGTGCTTGTCTCGCTCGCGGTCGGCTTGTGGATGGATCAGCTCATCCGTGACCTTTTCGCGCGCGCCGAATGGCTGGGCTGGCTGGCGGCCGGCATGGCGGCCATCGCGCTTTTGTCGCTGCTTATCGTCCTGATCCGCGAGTTCCTCGCCATCGCACGCCTCGCTGAGGTCGAGAAACTACAGCGACGGGCCGTGGATGCGGTTGCGCGCGACGACCCCAAGGCCGCGCGCGCTTTGGTCGACGAGCTTTCCGCCTTTGTCGCAGCTAAACCGGAGACCGCGGCCGGCCGCCGCTCGCTCGCCGAATTGCGCGGCGAGATCATCGATGGCGCCAATCTGGTGCGGCTCGCCGAAACCGAGATCCTGTCGCCGCTCGATGCCCGCGCCAAGATGATGATCCTGGAGGCCGCGAAGAGGGTCTCGCTGGTGACGGCGGTCAGCCCGCGCGCGTTGGTCGACGTCGCCTATGTCGTGTTCGAAGCCGGCAGGTTGATCCGGCGCCTGTCGGAACTTTATGGCGGCCGTCCCGGTACGCTGGGCTTCTTCCGCCTGGCGCGCGGTGTGCTCGCCCATCTCGCGGTGACCGGCTCGATCGCCGTCGGCGACAGTTTCATGCAGCAGATCGTCGGCCACGGCCTTGCCGCGAAGCTCTCGGCAAAGCTTGGTGAAGGCGTCGTCAACGGCATGATGACGGCGCGCATCGGCATCGCGGCGATGGAAACGACGCGCCCGCTGCCGTTCATTGCGGTAAAGCGACCGGGGCTAGGCGATTTCCTCTCGGCATTGACCTCGTTCGCGTCGCGAAAGGATGGCCAAAGCGAGCAGTAAGGTAAATGCAGAAACGGTCGCCAGTGACGAAGCATTAACCAATCTTCTTCATGGTCACTCTGGTTCCAACAGCAGACTCGTTCGTGCCGGGTGTTGTCAATGAGAAGCGTAATCTTGTCCTGCGTCATGACCGCAACGGTTGCGGCCGCCGTACCGCTCGGCCTCGTCGAAAGGGCCTTTGGAGCAGAGGCTGACAAGCAGTTTTTCCGCTCGGTCGAAGGCAAATGGGTCGGCCCTGGCGAAATCATCGCCGGCAAATACAAGGGCACGAAATTCACCTGCAATTTCAACGGTTCCACGCCGGACGGCAAGGTCGGCATGACGCTGGACGGCGACTGCCGGGTCGGCGTTTTCACCCAGAAGATGTCGGCGACGGTCGAACGTCGGGGCCGGGATGGTTACAAAGGCACTTTCATGGGCGGCTCGACCGGCAACGGCATGGACATTGTCGGCGGCAATGTCGTCGATCCCCAGAAGGTCGTCTTCACCATTAACCGCAACCAGTTGAACGGCGTCATGCAGGCGCGCGTCCCCGACGACAATTCGATGACCGTGACGGTCGCCGTGCGCGTCGACAAGCAACTGGTGCCGGTCATCGGCATGAGCCTAAAGCGGGTCGACACGGTCGAAGTCGGCTCGATCGCGAAGAACTGAGCAAAGCGCGATCGAGGAAGACAAAAGGCGGCAGCCAATGGCCACCGCCTTCTTTCGTTTGACTTGGCTCAACCCTTGATGGCGGCAGTCACTTCGTCATATGCCTTGCAGGCTTCGTCCAGCGTCGTGGCATTCTGATATTTCGTCGTCACGGCCTGCACCTTGGCCGTCAGATCAGCCGCCTTGCTTGGATCCTTGGTGATTGCTTCCTGAAGCGCGGCAGCCATGTCCTGCGCCTTCTTGGCGGCGATCTCCTGTGTGCACTCCGGTCCCTTCGAACAGGCCGAAACGGCCAGCGCCGCAACGCCAACGGCAACGAGCAAAAACTTCTTCATGTCAGTCATCTCCTCAAAAAAAGGCAGCGGCCCATCGCCGCTGCCCTCCAATGGCTGAAGCTCCATAGCCAAAGCCTACCGGCCTTAACCTTTGATTGTGGCGGCGCGCAACGACCGGGCTGCGTAAACTTGTGTACGAAGCTGCAGCGCGAGTTTGTCTGACGGCACACGCTCGTTTTCGGGCCGACACCCCTGCTCTTCCTGCCAGGCCCCCTGCCCTTGCCTCGCACTCCCGCTGCATGCAAGGAGTGCTGAAACGAAAGGACGGCAGTCATGGCGGCTGAAGCATCGGGCAGCGATCTCGTACAGGTAGTGGCGCTGCTCGCTGCCGGCGTGATCGCCGTGCCGATCTTCAAGCGCATCGGGCTGGGCTCCATCCTCGGCTATCTCGCTGCCGGTGTGGTCATCGGGCCGTTCGGCCTCCGCATTTTTTCCGAATCGGAAGCCATCCTTCACGTCGCCGAGCTTGGCGTCGTCATGTTCCTGTTCATCATCGGCCTGGAAATGCAGCCGTCGCGGCTCTGGGGCCTGCGCCGGGAAATCTTTGGTCTCGGCGCGCTGCAGGTTGGCGTCTGCGCCGTTCTGTTGACGCTCGTCGGCCTGGCCGGAGGCTTTCCGATCGCGCAATCCTTCGTCGCCGGCGCCGGCTTTGTGCTGACCTCGACCGCGATCGTCATGCAACTGCTCGAGGAGCGCGGCGAGATCGCCGCGCCCAAGGGGCAGCGCATCGTCTCGATCCTTCTGCTCGAAGACCTGATGATCGTGCCGCTTTTGGCGCTGGTGGCGTTCCTGGCGCCGGGGGGCGCGGAGACCAGCCTGTCTGAGCGCTTGACCGAAGTGGGGATCGGGATCGCGGCGATCATCGGCCTCGTCGTGGCCGGTCGCTATCTGCTCAACCCGCTCTTCCGCATCCTAGCCGATGCCCGCGCCCGCGAAGTGATGACGGCCGCCGCCCTGCTGGTGGTGCTTGGGTCGGCGCTAGCCATGCAGCTTTCCGGTTTGTCGATGGCGATGGGTGCGTTCCTCGCCGGCGTGCTGCTCTCCGAATCGACCTTCCGCCACCAGCTCGAAGCCGATATCGAGCCGTTTCGCGGCATCCTGCTCGGCCTGTTCTTTCTTGCCGTCGGCATGTCGCTCGACCTTGAACTCGTCGCCCAGAACTGGCGCCTGGTCGCCATTTATGTCGTCGCCTATATGGTCATGAAGGGGCTCGGCATCTATCTGGTCGCGCGTATGCTCAAGAGCGGCCATCGCGAGGCGCTCGAGCGCGCCGTCTTCATGGCGCAGGGCGGCGAATTCGCCTTTGTGCTCTATTCCTCGGCCGCCGTCGTCGGCATCATCGACGGCCAGGCCAATTCCACGCTGACCGCAATCGTCATCATCTCCATGGTGCTGACGCCCGTGGCTATCTTGGCACTGCGCTACCTCACCCCGCGCGACGAGCAATCGCTGGAAGGCGTCGACATCGCCGACGGGCTAACCGGCAGCGTGCTGATCATCGGCTTCGGCCGCTTCGGCCAGATCGCCAGCCAGCCGCTGCTTTTGCGCGGCCTCGACGTCTCGATCATCGACAATGAGGTCGAGATGATCCAGGCGGCGGCCGATTTCGGCTTCAAGGTCTATTACGGCGACGGCACGCGGCTCGACATCCTGCGTGCGGCGGGCGCTGGCCGCGCGCGCGCCGTGCTGATCTGCGTCGACAAACCGGACGTGGCCGTGCGCATCGCGCAATTGATCAAGGCCGAATTCCCGCTGGTCACTATCCTGGCGCGTGCCTTCGACCGCGGCACCGCGCTGCAACTCATCCGCGCCGGCGTCGACTATCAGTTGCGCGAGACCTTTGAATCGGCGCTGGTCTTCGGCGGCTCGGCCCTGGAAGCGCTGGGCGTCGATCCGGAAGAGGTAGCCGAGGTGATCGAGGACGTCCGCCGCCGCGACACAGCTCGCATCGAGACACAGCTCGCCGAAGGTATCCGCGCCGGCCAGCGCTTTCTCAAAGGCAACATCGGCACGCCGATCCCGACCCCGCTCGCGCAGCCGCGCCGCGCCGGCCGGGCGCTGAACGAAGAGACGGCCGGCGTGCTGAACAAGGCAGAGACGAAGAGCTGAGGAGCAACGCATGGCAGAACTCGACCCGCGGGCGCTTGCCGTCACCAAATTCTGGCGCGATGCCGGCGAGGACGCCTGGTTCGAGAAGAACGACGCGTTCGACTCGGGTTTCCGCGACTGCTTCCTCGAGCTGCACCACGCCGCCGCCCGGCGCGAATGCGACGACTGGAGTGAGCATGCCGAAGGATCGCTGGCGCTGATGATCCTGCTCGACCAGTTTCCGCGCAACTGCTTCCGCGGCACCGGACATATGTACGCGACCGATCCGCTGGCCAGGCATTTCGCCGATCGGGCGATCGCAGCCGGTCAGGATCTTGAGCTCGAAGAAGCGCTTCGTGTCTTCCTCTATCTCCCCTTCGAGCATTCGGAGTCGCTCGCGGATCAGGAACGCTCGCTCGAACTCACAGCGGCGAGGGCGCCGGATTATCTCAAATACGCCAAGGAGCACCTGGAGATCATCCAGCGCTTCGGGCGCTTTCCGCACCGCAACAAAATGCTCGGCCGCGAGACGACGCCAGAGGAAAAGACGTTTCTCGAGGGCGGCGGTTTCTCCGGCTGAACAGGCAAACTGCGGATAATCAACACATGATCGAGCTAGCAGGGCGGACCTACGAAGCCACGATCGGAAGCGACGTCCAACGCGATGGCATGTATCTGGAACTCGCCGACCAACACGGGCACATTGTGGGCCAGATTTTCTTTTCGGATTTCGATAGGAAGATGACCGTGACCCTGTTTGAGTCTGAAGTGTCCGTGGAAGTGGTTGAATGGATGATCGCCACGGCCAAGATCCGTTTTCCTCCAACCAATCCCACCCTCGGCTAATCTAAGCGAGCCACCACTCCCGGCCGGACGGCAGCCGCTCGATCCCCGAAATATCGACGGCGCCGAGCCGCTCCGACACGCTTTTGTTGCCGACCACAAGGTCGGGCGCGATCTCGGCCAGCGGCGCCAGCACGAAGGCCCGCTCCAGCATGCGCGGATGGGGAACCTCAAGACCCGTCTCGTGGATCACCCGGTCACCGAACACCAGAATGTCGATGTCGATCAGGCGCGGCCCCCAACGTTCCTCGCGCACCCGCTTCAGGCGCCTCTCGACGTCCAGGCAGAGATCGAGCAGGCCGCGTGGCGAGAGCGCCGTTTCGATCCCGGCGGAGGCATTGAGAAAATCCGGCTGGTCGAGCTTGCCCCACGGCGGCGTCCGGTAGAGTGAGGAAACAGCGGTGACGCGCGTCTTGTCGTCGCCGTCCAGCATGCGCAGCGCCGCGGCCATGGATTTCGCCGGATCGCCGAGATTGCCGCCGAGGCTAAGGTAGACGGCGCTATTGAGGCCAGACAACTGTCACCTCGACATGATCGAGCACGCCCGGAACCGGGGCGTTCGGCTTGCGCACGGTAATTTCCGCTTTCCTGATCTGTGGAAAGCGCGCCGCCAGCGCTTTCGCCACTTCCAGCGCCAGCGCCTCGATCAGGAAACGCCGGTGCCCGGTGACGATCTTCTCGATGACCGCGAAGGCGATGCCGTAATTGACGGTATCCTCGATCGAATCGTCCTCCAGCGGCCGGCTGGGCTCGACGGTGAGTTCGGCGTCGACATAAAAACGCTGACCGAGCGTCTCCTCCTCGTCCAGCACGCCGTGCCGGGCAAAGAAGGCGCAGTTCTTCATGCGGATGACATACATCGTCAGCGTCCGGGAGAAAGTTTTTCTCGCGCCAGCATAGCATCGGCCATCGCTAGCGCATCCACGTTGATTGCGACATCGTGGACGCGAAAAAGATCGGCTCCCTTGAGCCTTAGAATGACGCTCGTGGCCGCCGTGCCGACAGCGCGCTCAGCGGGCTCGCGCCCGGTGACGCCGCCGATAAAACGCTTTCGCGACGTTCCCGCCATCAGCGGAAAGCCGAGCGCCTGAAGCTCGGAGAACCGCGCCATCAGATCGAGATTTTCCTCCGTCGTTTCCTTGGCAAAGCCGAAACCGGCGTCGAGCACGATCTGGTCCTCGGCAACATTGCTGGCGCGCGCGATCTCCAGCGATTTGCTGAGGAACAGAAGCTGGTCCTCGATCACGTCCGGCAGCTTCTGGCGTTCACGGCCGGTATGCATAATAATGAGGCCGGCGCCGGTCTCGGCCGCGACTCTCGCGATGCCGGGCTCGCGCTGCAGTCCCCAGACATCGTTGACGATATGCGCCCCCGCAGCGACGGCCCGCCGCGCGGTGTCCTCGCGATAGGTGTCGACCGAAATCAGCGCCTCGCCCGATGCCGCGAGCGCCTCGATGACCGGCAGCACCCGCGTCTGCTCTTCTTCGGCGCTGATCGGGGCAAAACCGGGCCGCGTCGATTCCCCGCCGATGTCGATGATGGCCGCGCCCTCTTCCGCCATGCGGCGCGCCTGGGCTATCGCCTTCTCCGGCGCGATGAACAATCCCCCGTCAGAAAAACTGTCCGGCGTGACGTTGAGGATGCCGACCACGACCGACTTGGGGCCGAGGTCGAGATGGCGTCCATGCGCGAGCTGCCACCGCCTTGTCGTCATTGTCCATCAACCATGCGTGATCCGCGCGAAATCAATTTCGTTGCGCCGGCAACGGCCGTAAAGCAAGGTGCGTGAAGAGGCAACATGATGAACCGTTCCCTGCTCTGCGCCCTCATGCTCACGCTGGCCGCCACGCCGGCCGCCGCGGCAAATCTGGTGAAGACCTACAGCTATTTCAGCGTCGGCGGCCGCACGCTGGACGACATCGAAAAACAGCTGACGAAAAACGGACCGGAAGTGAAGAGCACCGGCTCCCGGCATCCAGGCGCAACGCAGATGGCTTTCACCACCCGCGTCAGCTACGCGCAAACCGCAAATTCATGCCGGATCGCGAACGCGCAGGTGACCGTGAAGGTCAAGGTGATCCTCCCGGAATGGCGGCGCCCGCGCAAGGCGGATCCGCAGGTCAGGCTGTTCTGGGATACGCTGTCGGCCGACATCAAGCGCCACGAAGAGCGCCATGTCGAGATCGCCAAGAACCATGCGCGCGAACTCGAGGACGCGCTGAAGGCGACTTATCCGCAAAGGACCTGCGAAGCCGCGAAGGCCCAGGCCGCCCAGATCTCGGCCGCCATCCTCGCCAAGCACGATCGCGCCCAGGTGCAGTTCGACCGCGTCGAAAGCGTCAATTTCGAGAGCCGAATCATCCGGCTCCTGCGCTACCGGATGCAGCGCACCCAAAGCGGACGGTTGCCACCGGCTTGACCATTGGAGCGGTGGTGCCGGCGAAAGCCAATACTGCCGAAACAATGGTGCCAGATTCCAAAAACTTTCGAGCACCGGTCGAAAACGGCCTATATCGACCGACATATATCGGGTTCGCCGTCCGGCGGACT
Organism: Mesorhizobium sp. WSM3879; assembly: GCF_002294915.1. NCBI lineage: Bacteria > Pseudomonadati > Pseudomonadota > Alphaproteobacteria > Hyphomicrobiales > Phyllobacteriaceae > Mesorhizobium > Mesorhizobium sp. WSM3879. The sequence continues at coordinate 398,781 of NZ_NSFZ01000004.1, forward strand.
GTGGAAACCGAGATACGAATGACGGGCGCAGGACGCCCCGCACCGGCTGCTTCTTGCCGACGGCGCACCGACCTTGAAAGAGTGACGCATGGACCAGACCGTCGACAATCGCACGACGATGAGGACAATGGCCTCGCCGTCGATCAGCGAGAGCGAGAAAAACGCCATCATCGGCGGCGTGCTCTTGTCGATGCTTCTGGCCGCGCTTGACCAGACCATTGTGTCGCCTGCGTTGCCGACCATCGCGCGCGCGCTCGGCCACGCCGAATACCTGCCCTGGATCGTGACCGGCTATCTGCTGACGGCCACCGCGATGGCGCCGCTCTACGGCAAGATTTCCGACGTCTACGGCCGCCGGCCGGTCATCTACGCCGCCATCCTGATCTTTCTTTTGGGATCGCTGGTCAGCGCCCTGGCCCCCAACATGCTGGTGCTGGTCATCGGCCGGGCGATCCAGGGGGCCGGCGGCGGCGGCCTTTTCGCGCTGACGCAAACCGTCATCGGCGATCTGGTGCCGCCACGCGAGCGGGCCCGCTACGCCGCATGGATCTCCGGCACCTGGGCGGTCGCCAGCGTCGCCGGCCCGCTGCTTGGCGGTGTCTTCGCAGAGCATCTCCACTGGTCGTTGATCTTCTGGATCAACCTGCCGATCGGCTTCCTGGCGATGGCCATCATCAACAATCCGCTGAAGAAGTTGCCGATCGCGGCCAAACATCACCGCATCGACGGGCTGGGCGCAGTGCTCTTGGTGATCGCCACGGCGCTGCTGCTTCTGGCGCTCAACTGGGGTGGCAGCACCTATCCGTGGTTCTCGCCGGAAATCCTTGGGCTGGTGGCCTGCTCGGCCGCGTTCTGGGCATTGTTCGCGCTGCGGCTGCTGAGGGCCAGTGAGCCTTTGATCTCGCTCGAAGTGCTGGGTAACCGGATCGTGCTCGCCGGCACGTTGTCGATGTTCCTGCTGCAGGCGGCAAATATCGGGGCGTCGGTTTACCTGCCGGTCTATCTGCAATCGGTCGTCGGGCTCTCGGTCAGCGAATCCGGCATCGCCATGCTGGGTCTGCTGCTCGGCACCGTTGCCGGTGCCACCTTCAGCGGCCGCATGATCCCGCGCTTCGTCCACTACAAGCGCATTGCCATGGTCGGCGTCAGTTTGGCGATCGTGTGCATCGGGGTGCTGAGTGCCATTGCGACACACGCCTCGCTGCTCGAAGTCGAAATCCTGACGACCCTCATTGGCCTCGGCAGTGGCACGACCTTCCCGGTCAGCACCGTCTCGGTCCAGAACGCGGTCGATCGCGCCCATCTCGGTGTCGCGACCGGCGTCCTGACCTTCCTGCGCACACTGGGCGGCGCGCTTGGCGTCGCCCTGCTCGGCGCCGTCGCGCTCGGCTACGGCCTGCCGCTCGCCGCCGAGGGCTCGCAGACGCATATCGAGCTGACATCGGCAATGCCGTTCGTGATGATCTTCCTCACCGCCGGCATCACTCTTGTTCTGGCCTTGATCGCGCTGGCGCTGATGCCGGAAAAGCCGCTGCGCGGGAAGGACGAGCACGCAGCGCCCGTGCTCGCCGAATGATCACGTCAATCATGGACGCCGAGCTTCTTTTGCAGGCTGGTCGACGAGGTCGTGTACTGGAAGACGATGCGCTCGCCCGGGCTGACGATGCGTTTTGCAGCCTGCGCCATCAGGGCGACCTCATGGAAACCTGAGAGGATCAGCTTCAGCTTGCCCGGATACCAGTTGATGTCGCCGATGGCGAAGATGCCGGGAACCGACGTCTGGAATTTCTCGGTGTCGACCGGGATGAGGTTCTCATGCAGGTTCAGCCCCCATTCGGCGATCGGCCCGAGTTTCATGGTGAGGCCGAAGAACGGCAGCATGCGGGTGCATGGCACCTCGATATCGCCATCGGGGCCACCCTTGATGGTGGCGGACGAGAGCTGGCCGTCGGCGCCCGCGAGCCCGCTCACCTGACCGACCAGGAATTCCAGCTCTTTCATCTCCTGCATGGCATACATCTTGTTGACGCTGTCGGGCGCAGCCCGGAATTCCGGACGCCGGTGGACAAGCGTCACGCTTCTGGCGATCGGCTGCAGGTTGAGCGTCCAGTCGAGCGCCGAATCGCCGCCGCCGACGATGACGAGATCGTGGCCGCGGAAATCTTCCATGCGCCGGACCGAATAGAACACGCTCTTGCCCTCGTAGCTCTCGATGCCCGGGATGGGCGGTCGCTTGGGCTGGAACGAGCCGCCGCCCGCGGCGATCACCACCACCTTGGCTTCGAACACCTCAGCCTCGTCCGTGGTGACGCGGAAGCTGCCGTCCTCGAGCTTTTCGAGGCTTGAGACCATCCGGTTGAAAGTGAAGTCCGGCTTGAAGGGATGGATCTGTTCGAGCAGCTTGTCGACCAGACCCTGGGCAGTGATCATCGGCCAGCCGGGAATGTCGTAGATCGGCTTTTCCGGATAGAGCTCGGCGCATTGCCCGCCGGGACGGTCGAGGATGTCGATGAGATGGCACTTCATGTCGAAGAGCCCGAGCTCGAACACGGCGAATAGGCCGACCGGCCCTGCCCCGACAATGAGTACGTCCGTCTTGATCGTGTCCGTCATCAGCTCCCCCATTTTGGGAATGCTGGCGACAGTGCATGAGCATTGGCTCGCTGCCAAGCAGCCACGGCAAAATTGGAAATGGAGACTTGGTTCAGCCCTGGCGTTCGGGAACGCGCACGACCAGACCGTCGAGCGCGTCGCGCACCTTGATCTGGCAGGACAGGCGCGAGTTGGGCCGGACGTCGTAGGCGAAGTCCAGCATGTCCTCCTCCATCGCTTCCGGCTCGCCGACCTCGCCCGTCCAGGCCTCGTCGACATAGACATGACAGGTCGCGCAGGCGCAGGCGCCGCCGCATTCGGCCTCGATGCCGGGCACCGCGTTGCGGATCGCGTTTTCCATGACGGTCGAGCCGTTCTCGGCCTGCACGTCGAATTGAGTACCGTCATTGGCGATGTAAGTCAGCTTGGCCATTTGTCACCTGAGGAGTCGCAGCCGAGATAATCACTCCGCCGGACAAGTCAACTGCGGCGCGAAAGCGCCACCGCATGACGTTTTTTCTGGATGTGCTCCCTGGAGGACTACCGGCTGATGGCGGCGATGAAGTCCCGCACTTCATCGATCAGCACGCCCAGCTTCCTCAGGCTGTGACCATCCTCAGGCTGCTTTTCGATGGCTGCAGCGCATTCGGCGACGGCAAAGGCGCCGATGCCGCGGGCCGAGCCTTTCAGGCCGTGTGCAAGGAGCACCCGTTCCTTGACATCCGCATCGACGATCTTGTCGCGCACCGAAAGCGCCTGCTGCACGAACAGCGCCAGCACCTCCTGTTCGAGCGCGCGATCATCCATCGTCTGCCGCGCAAGGTGGGCCATATCCACAGGTCGCGAACCTGCCGTCCCCGACACGTCGCCGCCGGGCATGGAAAACGCAATACCAATCTCGCCACGCATACGCACTGCTGCTCCAAGAAAGGGCCGGCCGGCGGCCCGAAAATAGGCGGATTCCCGTCGCCAACGGGTTAACGATTGCCGGGGAAAAATGTTGTCACGGAGGCAGCCAAATCACGCTCTCGTTAACCTTATATTTAAAGTTTTACGTATCGCCGGGAATGCATGTTTTCTTTACCCGTGTGTGTCATTACGATACGAACGTCCATTTTCAGCCTCCTGTCTGGGACCAGACAAGCCAGAATCAGGCCAAAATCATAAGTCCCGCGGCAGCTAGTACAGGGTAGCGAAGGCATGGCTAAGAAACCGACGACGACCAAATCTCTCGAGAGCGACGTGGCCGCGGAACTGGAAAAGGCGCTTGACCTTGACCTGAACGGCGACGAAGGCGGGCTCGACATGGCGGCGTCGATGGAAGATCTCGAGGCCCAGATTTCGGCGGCCGCGGATGAACTGGCGCGCGAAGGCCGCAGCCATAGAATCGAGCCGGCAAATGAGCCTCAGGCCGCGAAGGCGGCGCCCCAGCCGAAGCCGGTGGAACTGCGCCCGGTCGAATCGCGCGCCTCGCAACCGAACGGTTTTGCGCCGGCTCCTGCCGGTTTCACGCCGGCCAATGACGATCGCCAAAAGGATTACCGGACGCTTCTGCATGGCCTCAACCGGCGCGCTTCGAGCACCGTCTACTGGGTGATCGCGTTCATTTCACTCGCCTGGATCGCGGGCGCCGGCGGCCTCGCCAACCTGCTGTTTGGGCCGAGCATTTGGCAGATCCGCACTCTCGATCAGTTCTTCGCCCGCCCCGAGCTGATCGGCCTGGCGGTCGCGGCGATCATCCCGGTCATCCTGTTCTGGGCCTTCGCCGCCATGATCCGGCGCGCGCAGGAAATGCGCATCGCCGCGCAATCCATGACCGAAGTGGCCTTCCGCCTCGCCGAGCCGGAAAACCTTGCCCAAGACCGCGTCATGATGATCGGTCAGGCCGTTCGCCGCGAGGTCGCCGCCATGGGCGAAGGCATCGAGCGCACTTTGGCCCGCGCCGTCGAGCTCGAAACCCTCGTCCACAGCGAAGTCAACCAGATCGAGCGCTCCTATTCCGAGAACGAAGCGCGTATCCGCTCGCTGGTCGACGGGCTGGGCAGCGAGCGCGAAGCTGTCGTTAGCCATGCCGAGCGCGTGCGCGCTTCGATCCACGGCGCGCACGAGACTCTGCGCGACGAGATCGGTGCCGCCAGCGATATCATCCGCGATTCGATCCTCAATGCCTCGACCAAGCTGTCGATGACGATCAACAATTCGGGTGACACGCTGATCGATCGCATCAACGAGAGCTCGCTGTCGATCTTCGACTCGGTGGAAACCCGGCTCGACACGATCACCGACCGCCTGTCGACCTCGGGCGAGGCCTTCGCCAGCCTGCTCGACACCCGCATCGCCAAGCTGACCGACACCACGGACGGCCTTACCCGTTCGCTGACCGATCTTCTTGACGATCGCACCAACGGCATGGTTTCGCTACTCGGCGGCGCCGCCCGCACGCTGAACTCCGAATTCGAAGCAAGCCTCAGCGGCATCGAGCGGACGCTGGCCGAGCGCGGCCAGGCGCTGATCAGCGAGTTCCAGACCCGCGCCGAAGCACTCGACACCGGCACCCAGAAGCTCAATGCCGCGCTCGAAGCGCGTGCCCGCCAGATCAACGAAACTCTGGTTGAACGTGCGCGCGAGATCGCCAACACCTTCGCCGAGAGCAAGGACCAGCTGTCGTCGATGATCGATCAGGGCAAGACCCAGATCGGTGCCGACATGGCCGACATCATCTCGTCGACCTCTTCCATGCTCGAAGCTCGCGCCACGGATTTCGCCGGACGCATGGAGGCGGCCCGCCATGTCGTGTCGCGCGCCTTCGACTCCGACATCCAGCGCCTCGCCGATGCTCGCGCCGGCATTGACGAAGCCATCGAAGACCACAGCCGGAAGCTCTCCGACAGCAGCAACCGTATGGCCGCCGCCATGCAGGAGGACCTCGCGAAATTCGCCGAGAGTCGCGCCGGCATCGATGAGGCCGTGGCCAGTCAGGTCCAAAAGCTGGCCGAGGGCCGCAGCCTTATCTCTCGCGCGCTGGAAGAGGACCTGCGCAAGGTCAACGAGTCCCACGCGGCCATCGACGCCTCGCTCGGCGCTCATCTCGAGCAACTTCAAGAGAGTCGCAACCGCCTCTCCCAGGCGCTGAACGAAGACTCCGGCAAACTCGTGCAAGCCCGCACCATAATTGACGAAATGGTCGCTGGACATGTCGGCAAGCTGGCCGAGGGCCGCAACATTCTGGCGCGCGCGCTGGAAGCCGATCTCGGCAAACTGGCGGACAGCCGCGCCTCGATCGACGGCCTGGTCGCCGGCCAGGTCGAGAAGATCGCCGAGGGCCGCGCCGTGCTCGCCAAGGCGCTGGAGACCGACATCGCCGGGATAAGGGACCTGATCGAGAGCCATTCGGCCAAGCTCGCGGAGGACAGGGGTGAACTCAGCCGCGCGCTGGAGGGCGACCTGAGCGGAATCCGAAGCCTGATCGACAGCCACGCCGGCAGGCTTGTCGAGGACCGCAGCCTGCTGTCCCAGACGCTCGAATCCGATCTCGCCAAGTTGGCCGAGAGCCGCGCCTCGATCGACGGCTTGGTTGCCGGCCAGGTCGAGAAGCTCGCCGAAGGCCGCGATATCTTGAAGCGTGCCCTGGAAGCCGACATCAACACCATCAGGGGTGCCATTGCGGGACACTCCGAGAAGGTGCAGGAGGAACGCGCTCAGCTGTCGCAGGCCCTGGAGGCCGACCTGCAGACCGTCGGCGGCGCGATCTCCGATCACCAGAACAGGCTCGTCCAGGACCGCGCCGTGCTGTCGAAGTCGCTCGAGGACGATCTGGCCAAGCTGGCCGAGAGCCGTTCCAGCATCGATGGCTTGGTGGCCGGCCAGGTCGAGAAGCTTGCGGAGGGCCGCGATATCCTCAAACGCGCTCTGGAAGCGGACCTCAACACCATCCAGGGCGCCATCGTCGATCATTCGCAGAAGATCGCCGACCATCGCGCCGAGCTGTCGCGCGTCCTGGATGCCGACATGGCCAATGCCAGCGGCCTCATGCAGACCCACGCCGACAGGCTGGTCCAGGACCGCTCGACCCTGTCCAAGGCCTTGGAGGACGATCTCGCCAAGCTGGCCGAAAGCCGGTCCTCGATCGATGGTCTGGTCGCTGGCCAGGTGGAGAAGCTGGCCGAAGGCCGCGATATCCTCAAGCGTGCGCTCGAAGCGGACCTCGCCAAGCTCGCCGAAAGCCGCGCCTCGATCGACGGCCTCGTCGCCGCCCAGGTGGACAAGCTCGCGGAAGGCCGCGATGTCCTCACGCGCGCCCTCGAGGCCGACCTGGCCAAGCTCGCCGAGAGCCGCGCCGGCATCGACGGGCTGGTCTCCGGCCAGGTGGAAAAGCTCGCCGAGGGTCGCGACATCCTCAAGCGGGCGCTTGAATCCGATCTGCAGAAGCTGGCGGAAAGCCGCTCGGAGATCGACGGCGTCATCGCCGGTCACATCGGCAAGCTGTCCGAAGGCCGCGACATGCTGGCCCGCGCGCTGGAAGATGACCTCGTCAAGCTCGCCGAAGCGCGCAAGGACGTCGACCGTTCGGTGTCCGGCCATATCGACCAGATCGCGGCCAAGAGCAGCGACATCTCGGCGGCGATCGCTGCCGATGTCGAGAAGATCGAGCAGGCCTTCAGCCGCCAGACCGGCATCATCGAAGAACGCGCCGGCACCATGGAGCGTGCGCTTTCGGCCGGCGTCGACAATGTCCGCGGCGTCCTCGAAAAGACCGCCGTCTTCGTTGCCGGCGCGCTGCGCGACAAGGTGATGGAAATCACCAGCACGCTGCACGAGCAGGCGGGCGCCGCCTTCAGCGACGCCGATCGCAAGATCGCCGAACGCGCCGAACAGACTTCGGCTGCGCTGCTCGCCCGGGCCGAAGAGATTGCCAACGCCTTCGAGCAGGCCGACCGCCGCCTGCACGAGCGCGCTCAGGACACCTCGAGCATGCTGATGGCCCGCGCCGATGATGCGTCCAACGCGCTCATGGCCCGTGCCGAGGAAACCGCCGACAAGCTCGCCGCCCGCGCCGGCGAGATCGCCGGCACCTTCGACGCCGCCGACCAGAAACTGGTCGCCCGCGCGGTCGAAACGGCGCAGTCGCTCGCAGCCCGCGCCGGCGACATCCTGCGCAACTTCGAGGGCGCGGACGAGCGCCTCAGCATGCGCATCACCGAATCGGCCGAAGCGCTGGCCGCCCGCGCTTCGGATCTCGGCCGCATCTTCGACGCCGCCGACCAGCATCTGATCTCGCGCATTGCCGAAGGTTCGGAGGCGCTGTCGTCGCGGGCGTCTGAAATTGCCCGCATCTTCGACGACGCCGACAACCGTTTGGTGTCGCGCATCGCCAGCAGCACCTCGACCATCGGCGAACATGCCGACACCATTGTCGGCGCATTCGCCGCCACCGAGCAGCGCGTCGCCGACCGTGCCCGCCAGACCGGCCAGGAACTCGCCGTCCACGCCCGCGAGATCGAGCAGGCGCTCGCCGGTGCCGACGAACGCCTGGCCTCGAGCGCCGCTGCGGCCGCGGCCCGTGTCGAGGAGCAGGTTGCGAGCGTCGAGAACCGGCTCGCCTATGGCGCCGAAACGATGGGCCAGAAGCTCAACGAGCAGGTCTCCAGCGCCGAGGCGCAGCTCATCTCGCGCGCCAACGTCATTGCCGAAACCTTCACCGCGGTCGGCCAGCATATCGGCCAGAGCACCAACGAGGCGGCAAAGACCATCGGCGCCAACACCCGCGAGCTCAACACCATGCTTGCGGCGCGCTCCTCCGAAATGTCGAAGATTCTCGACGAGACGGCGCGTCCGCTGGTCGAGCGCTTCGCCCAGGGCGGCTCCGAGCTGCAAAAGAGGATGGAAGAGGTCACCGAACAGGCGACCGAGAAGCTGCGCAGCGAAAACGCGGCCCTCGTCAATGCGCTCGCCAACCGTACCGCGGAGACGCTCTCGGCGGTCGAGGGCGCCCGCTCGACGCTGGCCGACAGCGTTGCCGACCTTATCGGCCGCATGACCACCTCCAGCGCGCAGCTCAGTCAGCTGATCGACCAGGCGGCCGTCAATCTCGGCCAGGTCGAGGAGCGCCTGAGCGGCAGCACGCAGAGCTTCGCGGCGACCACCGAGAAGGCGGCCCAGACCTTTGCCAGCTCGGCGCGCCTCGTTGATTCCAACACGACGCGGCTCACCGATCTGTCGTCGGCGACGTTGCGCGAGGTCGCCTCGATCGCGACCAAGTTCGACGAGCACAGCCGCCTGCTGTCCAGCGCCTCGGACCTGCTGAGCTCCGCGCAGAGCAATCTCGAGCACACGCTGGAGCGGCAGTCGTCGCTGGAAGACCTCGCCGTCGGCCTGGTCAAGAAGTCGGAAGACCTCGAGAAAGTCATGCGCTCCTTCGAGACTCTTGTGGGCCAGACGATGCAGAATGCCGAGGGCCGGACGATGGAATCGGCGGAGAAGATTCGCACCGCCATCGCCGAGGTCGTCGATTCGGCGACGCGCCGCTTCGCCGACGCGACCGAGGAGATGCGGCGCACTGCGGGCTCCATCAAGAGCGAGCTGGACCTCACCCGCGCCGAGCTCAAGAAAGGCGTCATCGAGATGCCGGAGGAGGCGAAGGAATCGACCTCGGCCATCCGCCGCGCCGTCGCCGAGCAGATTAACGCGCTCAAGGAACTGTCGGATATCGTTGCGAAATCCGGCCGCAGCGGCAGCAGCGAGACCGGCGAGCCGCGCGCCCTGCGCCCCGCGCCGCAGTCGCCCGCTCGCCCCGCCGAGCAGCCGCTGCGCCGCCCGCCGGCGCCGCAGCAGCCTCAGCCGGAGCGCCCGGCGCCGCAGGCACCGCTCGGCGAGACGACGCTGCGCGGCACCCTCGATCTCGAGCGCCCGGCGGAAGCGCCGCGCCGCGATCCGAACGGCCGCACGCAGCAGGGCGGCTGGGTGCGCGATCTCCTGACCAACGCCTCGCGCGAGGAAGAGCTGAAGCCGGCGACGCCCGCCGAAGCACCGCGCGCGACCCCTGCCCAGCGTTCGCCGCTGCATGTCATGGAATCGCTGAACTCGCTGTCCGTCGACATCGCCCGCGCCATCGACCATGACGCCTCGATCGAGCTGTGGAACCGCTACCGCCGCGGCGAGCGCGACGTGTTCACGCGCCGGCTCTACACGCTGAAGGGCCAGCAGACCTTCGACGAGATCCGCCGCAAGTATCAGGCCGAGGCCGAGTTCCGCGCCGCCGTCGACCGCTACTGCGACGATTTCGAGAAGCTGCTCAAGGACGTATCGCGCAACGACCGCGACAACATCATGGCGCAAACCTATCTCACGTCGGACACCGGCAAGGTCTACACGATGCTGGCCCACGCCAGCGGCCGCCTGCACTGAGCGGGGCACCTGTCAGACACTGAAGCGGGGCCATTGCTCCGCTTCTTCATTTTAGAATCTACTTTTAGTTTGACGCAGGTCCCATCTTCGAATTGGCGGGAAGGCCTTGAAGACAGCGATAATCTTCGACTGCGAATTTCTTTGCCTCGAAGGCTCGCAACGCAGATTTTGGTGCGCGGCTCATGATCCCGATCCGGTCATAGCCCAGGTCGGCGCAGTAAAGCTCGGACTTGAGGGGGAGTTTCCCCTATTAGGCACGCACCGCGCCTATGTGCAACCGATTGACCGATTCGGCCGGGGAGACGCGCTCGATCCGTTTTTCACCCAGCTCACCGGCATCACTGAAGAAACCCTGGAGACCGAGGGAGTCGGATTGGCAGAAGCTCTTGCCGACATCGACCGGTTCTCCGACGGTGCGCGCTTTTGGTCCTGGGGCGAGGACGAGCTGAACATGGTCGCGATCAGTTGTTATATCGCCGGCATTCCCGTTTCCATACCAGCCAACCGGTTCGACAATGCAGTCAAGCTGCTGCTAGCGGCAGGGATGCCGATCGAAGATTTGGCGAGGACACCCAGCAACAAGCTGGCGGACTACTATGGCGTCGACCACGCTCCGTTGCGGGCACACGACGCGCTCGACGATGCGCTATCGCTGACCTACACCCTGCAACATCTGTTGAAATCCGAAAAATTGCAGGCAGACGTCTTCGAGTGTTTGTAGCTTGCGCGGCACCGCACAGGCACGCGCATTCGTTCAGATCACCGAATCGGTCCAGCGCACGATGTCCTTCGCCGCTTGGCCGAACGCGTTGTCCAGGGCACCGACATAAGCGGCGTTTCCGCCGCCCGAGACCGGTGCGCCGGCCGTGAAGTCCTTCGAGGCGCGCACCTCGCCATTGCGATCGTTGAGGATGCGCACGAACAGGTCCACATCGGCATGTTCGCCCCCATTGACCCGGACTTCGAAGGACCGCACCTCGACGATGATCTGGTAGTCGATCGCCAGACCCTCGCCCGGCTTGCCGACACCGGCAAAGCTGCCGGAGCGCTGAAAAGTCTCGGCGAGCCTTGCCTGCACGATCAGCGGCAGGCGGTCCGCCCATTGCGCGCCCTTGAGGAACTGGATCGACTGGTCGGACGGCCTGATCACGATGTTCTGGCTGTCCAGCGCCTTCAGCGCCGAGGGTTGGGCGATCAGGATCTGGCGGCGGCTGTGGCCTCGCATGTCGAGCGAAGGCGCGGAAAGCTCGAACGTGTCGAGCGGCGCCGGCCTGCCCCCCAGTACCGCGCAGCCTGCAAGCGTGAACACGAGCGTCGCGGCAGCAACGGACTTCAACCCTCTCACTGACTTCACGCGCGATCCCCACTGTCCCCGGATCTGACGATCAACTTGCAGCTGCAATCCATGTTCTTGGCGTTCGCAGCAGCGGAAGTCAACGCCGTGCCCTGCCGTCAAACTGACGGACCTCCCCCTCGCCGCCCGTCAGTATGCGCTGCGGGTTTCGGCTGAGATCTGTCACCGCTTCCTCGATTCGGCTGATCGAGCGCCGGCTGGCCTGGACCAGCGCCTCGACATCCTGCAGCCCCTGGCCGGAGAAGCGCGACAGATTGTCGACGATAGTGCCCAGCCGAGAGTTCAGCGTATCGGCAACCTGCTTGAAGGATTTCAGCGTCGCCCGAGCATCGGCCATCACGCCATTGGCTTCACCGGACCCGAGAAGCTTGTCGACCTTCTCGAGAATTCCGTCGACGCGCACGGACGCGTCGTTGAGGCGCTGCGCAAGCTGGCGGGCATTCTTGATCGTATCGTTGATGTCGTCGGAGCGGTTGGCGATCTTGTCGGTGACCTTGGCGATGTCGGCGGCCGCCTTGTTGGCGCTGTCGCTTGCCTTCTGGATATTGGCGAGCGCCGTACGGACATCCGCCGGATCTATCCCATCGAGAACGCCGTTGACCTTGGCGAGCGTCCCTTGCGTCTGCTTGGCGAAGTCGTTGACCGACCCCACCGCGGCATCGACGTTTTTCAGCACGTCGTCCAACTGCCCGCTGGTTTCCTTGAGGTTCGCGGTGACCGTGTCGACATTGGCGACGATGCTCTTGATCCGGTCCTTGTCGACCGAATTGAGCAGGCCCTCGGCCGCCTTCAGCGTGCTGTCGAGTCGGCCCGACACATTTTGCAATTGCTCCGAAAGCGAGCTCACGGCGGACAGGAATTTATCGATACCGTCCGAATTCTTGGCCAGCGCGTTGGAGAAGGTCTCGACGTTCTTGACGGTCTGCGTCAGCGGTCCGCGAACATCCTTGGTGAAGCCTTCCAGCTCGGTGAGCACCTTGTCGGCACGAGTGAAGATGTTCTGCGCCGTCTGCAGCAGGTTGGTCACGGCCGACGGATTGGCGACGATCTCCGGAACCCTGCCTTCTTTCTCGGCCTGGTCGAGCAGCTTCACTTCCTTGGGATCGGCGCCTTTCAGCTCGATATTGGCCTGGCCGGTGAGGCCGGCGAGCCCGATATCGGCCTGCGTCGACTTCGTGATCGGCGTCATGCGGTCGATCTCGGTATCGGCGATGGCGACGGTCGGGTTGTCGACATCGATATAGACCCGTTTAACGTCGCCCACCTTGACGCCGTTGAACAGCACGAAGCTGCCGCGGCCAAGGCCCGAAGCCGAGCCCGGGATGCGCACCCGCAGCAGCGTCGTCTCGCCACGCTCGCCGATCGCGGCCGTCCAGTAGACGAAGGCGAACGCCGCGAGGATAGCGGCCAGCGTGAAAATGCCGACAATGACGTAGTTGGCTCTGGTTTCCATTGCCCCACTTATGGCTATGCGCGAGCCGCAAGATCAAGTTGCCGGGCGCGTTTTCCGCGGAAATAGGATTTTACCCACGGCTCCTCGCTTTTCAGCATGTCGTCGATCGTGCCTTCGACCAGCACCCTCTTCTTGCCGAGCACCGCCACGTGGTCGCAGGCGGTGAACAGCGTGTCGAGGTCGTGCGTGACCATGTAGACCGTCAAATCCATCGTATCGCGCAACTTGACGACCAATTCGTCGAATTCGGCCGCGCTGATCGGATCGAGGCCCGAGGTCGGCTCGTCGAGGAAGACGATGTCCGGATCGAGCGCCAGCGCGCGAGCCAACGCCGCGCGCTTGATCATGCCGCCCGACAGCTCGGAAGGGAATTTCTGCGCTGCGTCCGGCGGCAGCCCGACCAGCTCGACCTTGAGCATGGCGAGCTCGTCCATCAGCTTCTTCGGCAGGTCGAGATACTCGCGCATCGGCACCTGCACGTTTTCCAGCACCGTCAGCGCCGAAAACAGCGCGCCGTGCTGGAACAGGACGCCGAGCCGCATGTCGATGCGCAGGCGCTCGATCTCGCTTGCCTTGTCGACGTCGACGCCGAACAGCCTGATGGTTCCCGATTGCTTCGGCATAAGCCCGAGGATGGTGCGCAGCAACACCGACTTGCCGGCGCCCGAGGCGCCGACGAACCCCAGGATCTCGCCGCGCTCGATGTCGAGCGAAAGCTTGTCGAGGATCAGCTTGTCTTCGATGGCAACGGTGACGTCACGGACCGAAAGCACGATCTCGCTCTCGTCCGCGTTCTGCGCCGTGTTGACCCCGTTGCCGCTTGCAACCGCCATCTCAAAACCCAATCGATGCGTAGAACATGGCGAAAAGCCCGTCGAGGATGATGACGACGAAGATCGACTTCACCACCGAGGCGGTCACGTGCTGGCCGAGCGACTCGGCGCTGCCGCCGACCTTCATGCCCTCGACCGAAGCGATGGTGCCGATGATCATGGCCATGAACGGCGCCTTGATCAGCCCGGCAAAAATAGTGCTGAGGTCGATGGCGACCCGCAGCCGGTCGATAAATGCCGCCGGTGGAATGTCGGAATAGAGCCAGGCGGCGATGATGCCGCCGCCGAGCGCGGCGAAATTCGCGATGATCGTCAAGCACGGCAGCGCAATCACCAAGGCGACGAGCCGCGGAAACACCAGCACGCCGATCGGGTTCAACCCGATCACCTTCAGCGCGTCGACCTCCTCGCGCATCTTCATCGAGCCGATCTCGGCGGTGATGGCGCTGCCCGAGCGGCCGGCCAGCATGATCGCGGTCATCAGCACGCCAAGTTCGCGCAGGATCAGCACGCCGACGAGGTCGACGACGAAAATGTCGGCACCGAAATAGCTGAGCTGATAAGCGCCTTGCTGGGCGACGATGGCGCCGACGATGGCCGACATCAGCACCACCACCGGAATGGCACCGACGCCCATGCGGTCGATCTGGTTGAAGATTGCTGCCGGATTGACGGCATGGCCGCGGCCGAGCTTCATCTGCGCGCCGCGGATGGTGGCGCCGAGGATGTTCATCGAGGCCAGAAAATCGTCGCGCATCTCGTAGACGCGGCGGCCGACCAGCTCCAGCGCGCGCAGGATGATGTTGGGCGGTCCGGCCGGCCCCGATTCGGGTTCGCGACGCACCGCATCGCCCACCGCGCCGAGCAGGATTGAGGCGATCTCGCTCTGCCCCTGCACATGGACTTCGACGCCTTTCTTCTCGAAAGCGCTCGCCAGCCGATCGATCAGCCAGGCGCCGGCCGTGTCCATCTTCTCGATCTGGGAAAGGTCGAGTATCAGCCTCTTGGCGCTGTTGCGGTTTTCGATCTTGCGCATCTCGGCATCGACCGATGCCACGGTCCGCGTCGTCCAGACACCCGAAAAAGCGCAGCCGAGCACGTCGCCTTCCTCGCCGACGGCAATGCGCGGCTGGTGATTGGCATCACCGGCGGGCGTGCGGCTTGCGTCGCGTTTGCGGATGGTCAACATGGCGTCCTGTTTAGCGTGACGGGACTGGCGTGTCGATTTGCCGGGAGACCGGGTCGCACAGCCGGAGAAGAAAAATATGGCGCGTGTCATTTCGGTCGAGGCGGAGCGATTCCCCATCGCGGGCACCTTCACCATCTCGCGCGGCTCGAAAACCGAGGCCGAAGTCATCACCGTGACGATCGCCGACAACGGACATGT
The DNA here is from genome assembly GCF_002294915.1 of Mesorhizobium sp. WSM3879. Lineage (NCBI taxonomy): Bacteria > Pseudomonadati > Pseudomonadota > Alphaproteobacteria > Hyphomicrobiales > Phyllobacteriaceae > Mesorhizobium > Mesorhizobium sp. WSM3879. The sequence goes on from NZ_NSFZ01000004.1 coordinate 413,804, forward strand.
CGGGCGCGGCGAATGCGTGCCCTACAGGCGCTACGGCGAGACGATGGAAGGCGTGCGCGCCGCTATCGAGGCGATGCGCGGCCAGATCATCGACGGCATCGGCCGCACCGCCTTGCTCGCGGCCATGCCGGCCGGAGCGGCCCGCAATGCCATCGACTGCGCCTTGTGGGATCTCGAAGCCAAGCTGGGCGCCAGGCCGGTGGCGGACGCGATCGGGGTCGTTTCGCCTAAGGCGCTTGAAACCGCCTACACGCTGTCGCTCGCCGAACCTGAGGCGATGGCGGCGCAGGCCCGCGCCGCTGCCTCGCGGCCACTGCTCAAGGTCAAGATCGGCGGCGACAACGACGCGGCAAGGATTCGCGCCGTGACGCAAGCCGCCCCGCAAAGCCGCATCATACTCGACGCTAACGAGGGCTGGACCGATAACAACATCGTCGAGAATCTCGCATTCGCAGCCGAGCACGGCATAGTGCTGATCGAGCAGCCGCTGCCGGCCGGCCGTGATGGCATCTTGCGCGAAATCGCGCATCCCGTGCCGATCTGCGCCGACGAAAGCGTGCACGAGGCGAAGAACCTCGAAGCGCTGGTCGGCCTCTATGACGTCGTCAACATCAAGCTCGACAAAACTGGCGGACTGACCGAAGCGCTGATCCTTCGCGATCGTGCCCGGGAGCTGGGTTTCGGCATCATGGTCGGCTGCATGGTCGGCACGTCGCTCGCCATGGCGCCGGCAGTGCTCTTGGCTCAAGGCGCCGATTTCGTCGACCTCGACGGGCCGCTGCTCTTGGCGCACGACCGCGAACCGGGTCTGGTCTACCAGGGCTCGCTGGTCTCACCGCCTCAGCCGGCGCTGTGGGGCTGACCGCGCGGCAAGCCCAATCAGCGCGAGGCCGATGATCGCGATCGGGATCATCGCCAGGAACCCGTCGACGCCAAGATGATCGTAGAGCGGGCCGGAGACCAGCGTGACCGCGGCCATGAAGAAGCCGTTGAAGAAATAGGCGATGCCTTGCGCGGCGCCCGTGCGCTCTTCGGAAACCGTTTCGCCGATCATCTTCTGCAGGCCGATCAGCACCATCGCCACCGAAACCGCATGCAGCGTCTGGACGCCGAAGAAGCCGACGACCCCGAGGCCCAGCGGCCAGACCAGCGGAAAGGCGACCCATCGCAGGATCGAGCCGATGCCGGCGATCACCATCACCCTGACGACGGAAACGGAGGCGAAAATGCGGTTGAAGAACAAGAACATGCAGACCTCGGCAACCACGCCCCAGGCCCACAGCAGGCCCACGACGGAATCGCTGATGCCGATCGACTTCCAGTAGATCGACACGAAGCCGTAAAGAAAGGCGTGGCTGGCGGTGATGATGCCGACACCCAGCGTGAAATAGAGGAAATAGGCGTTGAAGAGGCTTGGCGCCGAATGCTGAATGTCGGTCGCCGATAATGGCGACGCCTTGCGAGGCTTGCCCATCCGCGGCGCCCACAAACCCGCGGCAAGCGCTGCGGCAAGGGCCACAAAGATGATCGCCGGAACTGCTTGCGGGCCGGTGGCCGCCAGGATGAAGCCGCCGACTATATTGGCGCAGAAATAGGAGATCGAACCCCATTTGCGCATGGCGGTGTAGTTGGAGCCGAAGCGGCGGACGCCCGACAGAGCCAGCGAATCGGCCATCGGCGAATGCGGCGTCCAAGGGATCGAAAGCAACAGCGAGATGGCCAGCACGCCCGCATAGGTGGCCGGCAGGAAATAGCCGGCCGAAATGATCATCGTCGCCGCGACCAGCGCGATATAGACATTGGCGCGGTCCTTCGCCCGGTCGGCAAACGCGGTGAGCATCGGCGTCGTCACGACGCGCAGGAACATCGGCGCGGCCAGGATGACTGCGATCTGTTCGGCGTGGAAGCCTTTCACCTCCAGCCAGAGCGGAAAATAGGGCAGATGCGTCCCCTGCGACACGAACAATGTCGCGAAGATCAGGCTCATGCGCAGTTCGAAATGGGCGGGCTTGACGAGTTGCTCAGGCGAAAGCGGCGGCAGCGGCATGAATCGATCCAATTACGCTGCATTCCACGACCCGCAACGCGTTTCGATCCCTATCACGCGGCAAGGCGCGACGGAACCGCCTGGACTAGTCGATCTGGCCAAAGCTGTTGAAAGACAAGGAACCTCGGAGCCGGAAAGGCGCTCAGGCAGCCTTGACCGCCCTGCCCTTGAGATCGATGAGATCGACGCGCACCGGCGCGTCCTTGCCGGCCGGAACTTCGGGCAGCACATGCGCCCAGGTCAGGATCTCCATGCGGCCGTCGAAATGCTCGACCACCGCGGTGCAGCTTTCCACCCAGTCGCCGGTGTTGATGTATTGCACGTCGCCATAGCTTTCGATCGCGGCGTGATGGATGTGGCCGCAGATCACGCCGTCGACATGCGAGCGCCGAGCTTCCTCGGAGAGCACCGTCTGGAACGATCCGATGAAGTTCACCGCCTTCTTCACCTTGACCTTCGCCCAGGAAGAGAACGACCAGTAAGGCAGGCCGAGCAGGTGGCGCAGTCTCGTCACGAGGCGATTGACCAGCATTGCCGTGTCATAGGCGTAGTCGCCGAGGTAAGCGAGCCAGCGCTGATTGTGCACCACAGTGTCGAACTGGTCGCCATGGATGACGAGAAGCCGCCTGCCGTCGGCGGTCTCATGAATGGCGCGGTCGGCAACGACGATGCCGCCGAAATGCACCCCCTGGAACTGGCGGGCGAATTCGTCGTGGTTGCCGGCGATGTAGGTGATCGAGGCGCCCTTGCGCGCCTTGCGCAGCAACTTCTGCACCACGTCGTTATGGCTCTGCGGCCAATGCCAGCTGCGCCGCAGGCGCCAGCCGTCGACGATGTCGCCGACCAGGTAGATGGTATCGGCGTCATGGTGGCGCAGGAAATCGATCAGGAAATCGGCCTTGGCCGCTTTCGAGCCGAGATGCACGTCGGAAATGAACATGGTGCGAAAAGTGCGGGGCTCTGGACCGGACATCGCGATTTCCACCTTTCTTTGGCGTGCTATGCCTCGATTCATGCAACAACCGTATGACGGTTGCGGTTGGTCCAGCCCAGGCGCTACCTTGCCGCCCTCGAAAAAGGAGAAATCACCATGGATCTCGGCATTCGCGGCAAGAAGGCCATCGTTTGCGCCTCGAGCAAGGGACTGGGGCGCGGATGCGCGATTGCGCTGGCCGAAGCCGGCGTCGACCTTGTTGTCAACGGCCGCAACGCCGAGCTGTTGGCGAAGACGGCGCAGGAAATCCGCGAAAAATTCGGTGTCGAGGTGATCGAGATCGCCGGCGACGTCTCGAAGCCGGAAGTGCAGAAGGCATTGCTTGCCGCCTGCCCCGCCCCCGACATCCTGGTCAACAACAATGGCGGCCCGCCGCTTCGCGATTTCCGCGAGCTCGACCGCGCGAAAATCCTCGAAGGCGTGACGCAGAACATGGTGACGCCGATCGAGCTGATCCAGGCGGTCATCGACGGCATGGCCAAGCGCGGCTTCGGCCGCATCGTCAACATCACCTCGCTGTCGGTCTATGTGCCGATCCCGGGCCTCGACCTGTCGTCGGGCGCCCGCGCCGGCCTGACCTCGTTCCTTGCCGGCGTGGCCCGCACGGTCATCGACCGAAACGTCACCATCAACAGCCTGTTGCCCGGCAAGCTCGACACCGACCGGTTGCGTGGCCCGCATGAAGCCGGCACGCCGGAAGACCCGGCAGCGGCCGCCGCGCGCAAGGCCCGCATCAGCGCCGACGTACCGGCAAAGCGCCTCGGCACGCCGGAAGAGTTCGGCCAGATCTGCGCCTTCCTGTGCTCGGTTCATGCCGGCTATCTCACTGGACAGAACATCCCGGTCGACGGTGGCCTCTACGTGAGCGCGTTCTGACGAGCTTCGTCAATCAGCCGCAAGTTTCCGAGCCAACAGGCTGAAATGCATTGATTATCTTCGCCTCGGCATCGTGAATGCCAGGGCCGACATTTGGCGTCGCGAAGAATCGCCGCTGCATGCTAAAAGGCTCGAAAGCAAGAAGCGCAGGAGGGCCGCGAATGGACGGCGAGAGCAAGAAAACGGCCCGATCGGACCTCGATGAGGCCGCGCTCTTCTTTCACAAGCACCCCACCCCGGGAAAGCTCGAGATCCAGGCGACCAAGCCGCTGGGCAACCAGCGCGACCTCGCGCTTGCCTATTCGCCGGGCGTTGCCGCTCCTTGTCTCGAGATCCGGGACGATCCGGCGGTCGCCGCCGACTACACGGCGCGTGCCAACCTCGTCGGCGTTGTCTCCAACGGCTCGGCGGTGCTTGGGCTGGGCAATATCGGCCCGCTCGCCTCCAAGCCGGTGATGGAAGGCAAGGCGGTGCTGTTCAAGAAATTCGCCGGCATCGACGTGTTCGACATCGAGATCGATGCTCCCGAGATCGAGCGCATGGTCGAGACGGTGGCCGCGCTCGAGCCGACCTTCGGCGGCATCAATCTCGAGGACATCAAGGCGCCTGAATGCTTCGAGGTCGAGGAGCGGCTGAAGGCCCGCATGGGCATTCCGGTTTTCCATGACGACCAGCATGGCACGGCAATCATCGTCGCCGCCGCGGTGCTCAACGGGCTGGAATTCGCCGGCAAATCGATCTCCGACATCAAGATCGTCACGTCCGGCGCGGGCGCTGCGGCGCTCGCCTGCCTCAACCTTTTGGTCTCGCTCGGGGCCAATGTCGAAAACATCTGGGTCACCGATCGTTTCGGCGTCGCCTACAAAGGCCGAGTCGAGGAGATGGACCGCTGGAAAGACCCTTATGTGAAGGACACCCAGGCGCGCACGCTGACCGATGTCATCCCTGGCGCCGACGTCTTTCTCGGCCTCTCCGCCGCCGGCGTGCTGAAGCCAGAACTCCTGCAGCACATGGCGCCGAAGCCGCTGATCCTGGCGCTCGCCAACCCGACGCCGGAGATCATGCCTGAGGTGGCGCGCGCGGCACGGCCCGACGCCATGATCTGCACCGGGCGCTCCGATTTTCCCAATCAAGTCAATAACGTGCTCTGCTTTCCTTACATCTTCCGCGGCGCGCTGGATTGCGGGGCGAGCGCCATCAACGAGGAGATGAAGATGGCCGCGGTCAGAGCGATCGCGGCCCTGGCCCGCGAGGAGCCCTCGGACGTCGCCGCCCGCGCCTATTCCGGCGAGACGCCGGTCTTCGGGCCGGACTTCCTGATCCCCTCGCCCTTCGATCCGCGGCTCATCCTGCGCATCGCGCCGGCGGTGGCGAGAGCCGCCTGCGACACCGGCGTGGCGACGCGGCCGATCTCCGATTTCGCGGCCTATGTCGACAAGCTCAACCGCTTCGTCTTCCGCTCCGGCCTGGTGATGAAACCGGTGTTCTCCTCGGCCAAGGCCGCCAGCGCCAAGCGCGTCATCTACGCCGACGGCGAGGACGAGCGCGTGCTACGGGCGGCACAGGTGGTCCTGGAGGAAGGCATCGCCGAGCCGATCCTGATCGGCCGTCCGCATGTCGTGGAAGTCAGGCTGAAGCGTTACGGCCTGCGCATCCGGCCGGGCGTCGATTTCGGCCTGATCAACCCGGAGGACGATCCGCGCTACCGGCACTATGTCGATCTCCTGATCGAGCTCGCCGGCCGCCGCGGTATAACGACGGAAGCCGCCCGCACCATGGTGCGCACCAACAACACGGTGATCGCCGCGCTTGCGTTGAAGCGCGGCGATGCGGATGCGATGATTTGCGGGCTCGAAGGCCGCTTCGAGCGCCATCTGCGCAATGTCACGCTGATCATCGGGCCGCGTCCCGGCATCAAGGACCGCGATCTCTCGACGCTGTCGATGCTGATCTCGCAGCGCGGCATCATCTTTCTCACCGACACCCATGTCTCCGTCGATCCGACGGCGGAGGAGATCGCCGAGATGACGGTGCTGGCGGCGGAAGAAATCCAGCGCTTCGGCATCGAGCCGAAGGCTGCGCTGCTGTCGCATTCGGATTTCGGCTCGCGCGATTCGCCCGGCGCGCTCAAGATGCGCGAGGCCGCCGCCATCCTCGCCCGCATCGCGCCGGAGCTGCAGTGCGATGGCGAGATGCATGCCGACTCGGCTCTTTCCGAGCATCTGCGCCAGCGCGTCTACCCGCATTCGCGGCTGAAAGGGGAAGCCAATCTGCTGGTGTTCCCGAACCTCGATTCGGCCAACATCACGCTGACGGCGCTGCGTGCCATGATGGACGCGCTGCATGTCGGGCCGATCCTGCTCGGCACCGACAAGCCCGCGCACATCCTGACGCCTTCGGTGACCTCGCGCGGCGTTGTCAACATGACGGCGCTGGCGGTGGTCGAGGCGGCGCACAAGGCGCAGGCGCTCGCCCCGATCTGAGTTGAGGGTGAGCTCTGGGTTGATGCGAGCTCGCGCCAGCGGAATTGTGTTTGGGTAGTAAGCTAGGGAACAGTTAACCACGAACGCGGTAGCCTTCCACCGGCAATCGGGATTCCAGGCGGATGAAGGGGTTGAAGCTGACGCACCTTGCTGCGCTGCTTGCAGCGTTGGCGGCGTCGGCTGTCGCTGTGACCGAGCCGCAGGCCGCTTCTCGCACCTGCCGCCAACTCGAAGCGGAGCTTGCAGCCACGCGCGGCGGTGGCGGCGGTCCGGGACTGATCCGCAAATATGACGACGCGATCGCCCGCCAGCGCGAGCAGCTGGCCAAGGCGCGCGGCCGCGCCGGTGATGCCAATTGCGGCTTCGCGCTGTTTTCGCGCAATGCCGGCCAATGCGCGGCGATCAATGCCTCGATAGAGCGCATGAACGCCAATCTCGACATCTTGCAGGCCAAGCGCCAGCGGCTGGCCGGCGGCGGCACGCGGCGCGACCGCAGCCGCATTCTTGCCGCGCTCGACGCCAATGGCTGCCGCGATGATGAAGTCGAGCCGCCTCGCGCCCCGATCCAGGAGGCCGCCCGCAACAATGGTGGCGGCAATCTGTTCGAGCAGCTCTTCGGCCGTGGCGACGAGGAGATCGCTACGCTCGACACGCCTGAAGCGCTTCCGCCAGACGATCCCAGCGCGCGCAACATCCGCCGGGTGATCAAGCAATCCGACGGCATGGATCTGCCGAGGATGAACGGCGAGTTCCGCACCGTCTGCGTGCGCACCTGCGACGGCTATTTCTTCCCGATGTCGAACGCCGCCTCTGTTGGCGATTTCGAGCGCGATCAGAAGAATTGCGAATCGAGCTGCCCCGGCACCGAAATGCAGGTCTTCTACACGCGCGGCATGGACGATGACGCCGGCAACATGACATCCTCGGCGACCGGCCGTCCTTACAGCGAGCTGCCGACGGCCTATCTCTACAAGCAGGCCAACTACTCGCGGCCGCCGCAATGCGGCTGCAACGCCCAGGCCGAAAACTTCTCGATCATAGGCGGTAATCCGCCCAATCCGGAGCAGCCGCAGCCGGACAGCGGGGTGACGACCCCCGTGCCGGCGCCGGCGGCCAAGCTCGATGCTGGCGCCGATCCCGAAACGCTCGCCAACGCTGCAGGCGGGCTCGACCGCGCGGCTATCAAGCAGCTGACCGCCAAGGTGCCGGCGTCACCGGTTTCGGCCCTGCCGCCGGAACAGCGCAAGGTCAGGGTCGTCGGGCCAGCGTTCCTTCCCGACCCATCAGCGGCAATAGATCTGCAAGCTCCGGCCCCGAAGACCGCCCGGTAAGGGCAAGCCGCAGCGGCATGAACAGTGGCTTGCCCTTGCGGCCCGTCGCTTCCCTGATCTTGCCGGTCCAATCCTTCCAGACCGTGCCGTTCCAAGGCTCTTCCGGCAACAGGTCGAACGCCTGGTGGAGGAAGTCACGGTCCTCGCCGGAAAATTCCGCCGGCTCCTGCGGCCCGTCGCTCAGGATTCGCCACCAGGCGACAGCGTCGGACAAACGGTCGATATTGCCGCGCACGGCGAGCCAGAAGGGCTCGGCCCTGTCGCCGGAAATGCCAAGCACAATCAGCCGGTCGCGCGCCTCCTCGAACGGCATTTGGTGCATCAGCGTGCGATTGAGCACGAAAAGCTCGTCGGGATCGAACTTGGCGGCAGACTTGGATGTCGCGGCCGGGTCGAAATGGCTGGCGAGCTGGTTGAGATCGTGCGCTGCCGTGACATTTTCCGATGTGCCAACGAGCACGGCAAGCGAGGCGACAGCCATCGGCTCGATGCCGTCCTCGCGCAGGCTTTCTATCGACAGCGCGCCGGTGCGCTTCGACAGCCCCTCACCCGACACGGTGGTCAAGAGATTGTGGTGCCCGAACACCGGCGGCTCAGCGCCCAGCGCCTGGAACAAGGCGATCTGCACGCCGGTGTTGGTTACGTGGTCGTCGCCGCGTATGACATGGGTGACGCCCATCTCGATGTCGTCGACCACCGAAGGCAGCGTGTAGAGATAAGTGCCGTCCTCACGCACCAGGACCGGGTCCGACAGTGAGGCGAGATCGACGGTCTCCTCGCCGCGCACAAGGTCGTCCCAGTGCACCTCGGTCCGCTCGGGCTGCAGCGGGTCGCCGGTGAAGTTCGGCAAAAGAAAGCGCCAATGCGGCCGGCGCCCGTCGGATTCGTATTCGGCCACCTGCTCCGGCGTCAGCGTCAATGCCTCGCGGCCATAGACCGGCGGCAGGCCGCGCGTGCGGCGCACCTTGCGGCGCAGGTCTAACTCCTCCGGCGTTTCGTAGCAGGCATAAAGCACGCGCGCCGCCTTCAGCCGCTCCACCGCGGCGTCATAGACTTCAAAGCGACGCGACTGGTATTCGGTAACGTCGGGAAAAATGCCGAGCCAATGCAGGTCATAGAGAATTGAATCGGCGAATTCCTGCGTCGAACGGGCAACGTCTGTATCGTCGAAGCGCTGGATGTAGCGGCCCTTGTTGTTCATGGCGAAAAGCCAGTTGAACAGCGCGGTGCGGGCATTGCCGATGTGGATGCGGCCGGTCGGCGACGGGGCGAAACGAACGGTAACTGTCATGAGCGGGGCGTAGCGAATGCTTCCAGGCTTGACAAGACACGCCCCCGCGCAGGGCAACAGATAGTCCAAGCCAGCTAAAATGAAAAGCCGCCCGTCGGGCCCGGCCCCGGGCAACCCGACGAACCGTCCGCAAGGACCGTCAAATAAAGGCTTTTCGATGCGCCTTTCTGTCCCCGTTATCCACATATGTGACACACAACATATTGGGGTCACAAAACCAACAAAAACGAATCCTTGACGGGTCAGAACGAGTCGCTTTTTATAGGCCATGCGCTCCTGTTGCGGGCGTGACCGGAGAGTTCAGAAGCCGGTCTTTTTTCCCGGATTTTGTGCGTTTTGCCCACATTTCCGCCCGTTCACGAGGCCGGCGGAAGCGTTGGGTATGATGGGGCTTGGGTGGGCGAAAGGGAGAATTGTCGGGCTGGAAAAAATGATCTGTTAACACTATATTTAGTGTTTGCAGGCAGGCTCGACCCTAGATAGTGTGAACCTCCCTCTTCCGAGGGAATCGACAAAAGTTTCAGTTTTGAGGGACCCGCGGGTCGGCCTGCAGCCTGGGTGAGCGCTTGGAAGGGCGTTTGCTTGTCTGCACGGTGTTGCCCGCGACGAGGAGAATGCCGGCGTCGCCTGCGATGCCGGCAAACGGCGGACCGAGCTTTTCGCCTGGCGGGGCAGCAATCCCTGGGGAAAAGCGCTATATGTAGACAAAAGGGACCGGACCAATGCGCATCGAGCGTCGCTTCACCAAGCCAGACCAAGCAGGTCAAGAAGGGGCAGCTTACGCGGAGATCGAATTCCGCAAGGCCCTGTCGGAGATCAAGAATCCCGACGGCTCGGTGGTGTTCCGCCTCGACAACATCGATGTGCCGGCGCAGTTCAGCCAGGTCGCGGCCGACATCCTGGCCCAAAAATATTTCCGCAAGGCCGGCGTCCCGGCGCGCCTGAAGAAGGTCGAGGAGAACGACGTCCCCTCCTTCCTGTGGCGTTCGGTTGCCGACGAGGCCGAACTCGCCAAGCTCCCCGAGGCCGAGCGCTATGGTTCGGAAACCGATGCTCGCCAGGTCTTCGACCGGCTGTCCGGCACCTGGACCTATTGGGGCTGGAAGGGCGGCTACTTCAAGTCCGAAGAAGATGCCCGCGCTTTCCGCGACGAGCTTGCCTATATGCTGGCCACTCAGCGCGTGGCGCCGAACTCGCCGCAATGGTTCAACACCGGCCTGCACTGGGCCTATGGCATCGACGGGCCGAGCCAGGGTCACTTCTATGTCGACCCCTTCACCGGCAAGCTGACCAAGTCGAAGTCGGCTTACGAGCATCCGCAGCCGCATGCCTGCTTCATCCAGAGCGTTCAGGACGACCTCGTCAACGAGGGCGGCATCATGGACCTGTGGGTGCGTGAGGCGCGCCTGTTCAAATACGGCTCCGGCACCGGCTCGAACTTCTCGATGCTGCGCGGCGAAGGCGAGAAGCTGTCCGGCGGCGGCCGCTCGTCCGGCCTGATGAGCTTCCTCAAGATCGGCGATCGCGCGGCGGGCGCCATCAAGTCGGGCGGCACGACGCGCCGCGCCGCCAAGATGGTCATCGTCGACGCCGACCATCCCGACATCGAGGACTTCATCGACTGGAAGGTCAATGAGGAGCAGAAGGTCGCCTCGCTGGTGACCGGCTCGAAGATCGTCAAGAAGCACCTCGAAGCGATCATGAAGGCCTGCGTCAATTGCGAAGGCAATGGCGACGACTGCTTCGACCCGGCCCTCAACACCGCGCTGAAGCGCGAGATCAAGGCGGCCAAGAAGGACGCTGTGCCGGAGAACTACATCTATCGCGTCATCCAGTTCGCCCGCCAGGGCTACACCTCGATGTCGTTCAAGACCTACGACACCGACTGGGACTCTGACGCCTATCTCACCGTTTCCGGCCAGAACTCCAACAACTCGGTGTCGCTGAAGGACAACTTCCTGCGCGCCGTCGAGGCCGACGGCGACTGGCAGCTCACGGCCCGCAAGGACGGCAAGGTGCTGAAGACGCTGAAGGCGCGGGATCTCTGGGAAAAGATCGGTTATGCCGCCTGGGCGTCCGCCGATCCCGGCCTGCATTTCAACACGACCATGAACGACTGGCACACCTGCGCCTCCGCCGGTGCGATCCGGGCCTCCAACCCGTGCTCGGAATACATGTTCCTCGACGACACGGCCTGCAACCTCGCCTCGATCAACCTCCTGCCCTACCGCAAGGAAGACGGCACGATCGACATCGCCGCTTACGAGCACACCGTTCGGCTGTGGACCGTCGTGCTCGAGATCTCGGTGATGATGGCGCAGTTCCCGTCCAAGGAGATCGCCAAGCTCTCCTACGACTACCGCACGCTCGGCCTCGGCTACGCCAATATCGGCGGCCTGTTGATGACGTCCGGCATTCCCTACGACTCCGACGCGGGCCGCGCGATCTGCGCCGCGCTCACCGCCATCATGACCGGCATCGCCTATGCGACCTCGGCCGAAATGGCTTCCGAGCTCGGTGCCTTCCCGGACTATGACCGCAACGCACAGAACATGCTGCGTGTCATGCGCAACCACCGCCGTGCCGCCTATGGCGACAAGGACGGCTACGAGAAGCTCGCCGTCAATCCGGTGCCGCTGGTCGCCTCCGACCTGAAGCAGCAGGCGCTGGCCGAGCATGCCCGCGCCGCCTGGGATCGCGCCATCGAGCTCGGCGAGGAGCATGGCTACCGCAACGCGCAGGCGACCGTCATCGCGCCGACCGGCACGATCGGCCTGGTCATGGACTGCGACACCACCGGCATCGAGCCCGACTTCGCGCTGGTGAAGTTCAAGAAGCTCGCCGGCGGCGGCTACTTCAAGATCATCAACCGCGCGGTGCCGGAAGCGCTGCGCACGCTCGGCTACTCCGAAAGCCAGATTGCCGAGATCGAGGCCTATGCCGTCGGCCATGGCAACCTCAACCAGGCGCCCGGCATCAACCCGTCTTCGCTGAAGGCCAAGGGCTTCACCGATGACAAGATCGCGGCGCTGAATGCGGCGCTGAAGTCGGCCTTCGACATCAAGTTCGTGTTCAACCAATGGACGCTCGGCGCCGATTGGGTGAAAGAGACGCTCGGCTTCACCGACGAGCAGCTTTCCGACTTCTCCTTCGAGATGCTGCCGGCGCTGGGCTTCTCCAAGAAGGACATCGACGCCGCCAACATCCATGTCTGCGGTGCGATGACGCTCGAAGGGGCACCGTTCCTCAAGGCCGAGCACCTGCCGGTGTTCGACTGCGCCAGCCCCTGCGGCAAGATCGGCAAGCGCTCGCTGTCGATCCAGAGCCACATCCTGATGATGGCGGCGGCGCAGCCCTTCATCTCGGGCGCCATTTCCAAGACCATCAACATGCCGAACGAGGCGACGGTCGAGGACGCCAAGAACGCCTACATGCTGTCCTGGAAGCTGGCGCTGAAGGCCAACGCGCTCTATCGCGACGGCTCGAAGCTGTCGCAGCCGCTCAATGCCTCGCTGCTCGCCGACGGCGAGGAGGACGAGGACGAGGCGGTCGAGCAGCTGATTGCGGCGCCCGCCGCGCAGCGCGCCGTGCAGGTGACGGAAAAGATCGTCGAGCGCGTCATCGAGCGTCTCTACCGCGACCGCGAGAAGCTGCCGAACCGTCGCAAAGGCTACACCCAGAAGGCGGTCGTCGGCGGCCACAAGGTGTATCTCAGGACCGGCGAGTTCGACGACGGCCGCCTCGGCGAGATCTTCATCGACATGCACAAGGAAGGTGCCGCCTTCCGCGCCATGATGAACAACTTCGCCATCGCCATCTCGCTCGGCCTGCAATATGGCGTGCCGCTCGACGAATATGTCGAGGCCTTCACCTTCACCAAGTTCGAGCCGGCCGGCATGGTGCAGGGCAATGACGCGATCAAGAACGCGACGTCGATCCTCGACTACGTGTTCCGCGAGCTTGCCGTGTCCTATCTCGGCCGCCACGACCTCGCCCATGTCGACCAGTCGGACTTCGACAAGACGGCGCTCGGCCGCGGCATCACCGAAGGCAAGGCGACGCCCTTCTCCAAGGGCCTCTATCGCGGTGCCTCGCCGGTGAAGCTGGTGTCGGCTGCCGGTTCGGACCCCAAGGGCTTTGGCGGCGCAGCCCCGACGACCGCCCCTGCCCGCGCAGCGCCCACCGCCTTTGCCGGCTCCAACGTGCTGGCATTGAAGCCGGCAAGCGACGAGGCCCTTGCCTACAAGCGCGACTATGAGGAGCGCGCCAGGGAACTGGCCGAGGAGATGGTGGAAGAGGAAGCCGAGGCCGCCGGCGGCGCCGAGGCGCTCTTCACCGACGCCGCCGCCAACGAGGCCGCCGAGGCCAAGAAGCTAGCCGCCACCCGTCGCCAGCAGTCCTTGCTCCAGGGTTACACCGGCAACGAATGTTCGGAGTGCCACAACTTCACCATGGTGCGGAACGGCACCTGCGAGAAGTGCGACACGTGTGGTTCGACGAGCGGGTGCAGCTGAGGCCCGATGCCGCCAAGGCTGACAGTCAGCGAAGTTATTCGCAAGCTGAAGGCCGATGGCTGGTATCTGGTTGCAACCAAATGCAGCCATCGCCAATATAGATCAAAGCCGGCCGCGTCATCGTGGCCGGCCGCACTGGCCTGATTATCCAAGACCTTCCATGATCGACCACATCACCATCGAAGTCAGCGACCTCGAGAAGAGCAAGCTCTTCTACGAAAAGGCTTTTGCGCCCTTGGGCTACAGCCTCTCCTTCGGCAAGGAGGGCGTGTTCTGGGCCTTCGATGTCGGCAATGGCTGCCTGTTCGAAATCCAGCGCGCGGGCGAGAAGCCGCCGCTCACCCATCTGCACGTTGCCTTCCGGGTGAAGAGCAAGGCGGAGGTCGATGCGTTCTATCGGGCGGCGCTGGAGGCAGGTGCCGCGGACAATGGCGCGCCCGGGCCGCGTCCGGACTACGCGGCGAACTACTACGCCTGCTTCGTGCTCGATCCCGACGGTTACAACATCGAGGCGATGATCAACGAGGGGTAGCGCGCGCCCTCTCCTTCTCCCCTTGTGGGAGAAGGTGGATTGGCGCGCAGCGCCGAGACGGATGAGGGGTGTTCCAGCGGAGTGAGACGCTGCGATCCTGTCGCTGTGCCCAACGTTGGCGAAGGTCTGCGTCAAGCTGGAGCACCCCTCATCCGTCGCCTTCGGCGACACCTCCTCCCACAAGGGGAGAAGGGGACCCACTCAATCCTTGAACGTGATCCCGTATTTCGCCGCCTGTTCCTTCGGCATGTCGGCCAGCGCCTGGCGCACCGTGTAGCCGCCATAGACGTCGCCGCCGTTGCGGATCATCCAGTCCTCGACATCGGCCTCGGCAACCGTCATGCGGTCGCCCATCTTGTATTGGTTGCCGTTGACCGGCTTGTCGGCCAGCAATCCGACGAAGCGGCCGTCGCTGAAAGCCACAAGCTGCATCCAGATATGCTCGGTGGCGCCGTTCTGGGTCAGCGGGAACTTGACCGTATAGGTGCCAGGCGTGCGGGCGGCCATCAACTCATGGAAGCGGGGTAGCGTCGAGTGGCCCTTGGCCTTAGCGCCCTGCATCGCCTCGTCGGTGGTTGAATAGGCGACCACATTGGCGTTGGGCGTATTGCCGCGCAGGTGCGAATTGAAAAATCCGTAGCCGACGGCGGCCACCACAGCGGCAGTGACAATCAGTTTGCGCATAGACCCCTCCAAGACGCGATCACGGACACGTTACCGGAAGGCCGTTGCCGCGCCGCTAAGGGAGACGGTGAGTCGATGGTTAGAGAAATCCTGAAATTGCCGTCGATCGCCGCCCCGCGCCGGGTGAAGCATACGGCCTCAATTCGCGTCGGCCACCATCTCGCCGCCGCCCAGCCACCTGCGCCACTGCCGCTCGTCGCCGTGGAAGACATTGAGGTCGATGCGGCCGCTCACGCCATGCGAGAGGCCGGAGCCCGAATATTGCCAGAACAGCCAGTTGCGGCCCGGATAGACCTTTGACGGATGGGCGGCCACCGCGCGCAGCCAGAACGGATAGTCGAGGAATGCGCCGCGCAGATTGTCACGATAAAAATCCGGCGACGTGTAGATGATGGGCCGCTGGCCGTAATGGCGCTCCAGCTTGTCCATGAACACCTGCATCTTCTCCAGCACCTTCTGGCGCGAAGGCCGGCGCTTGCAGGAGGACTCGCCGTTCCACTCGACATCGATGACCGGCGGCAGCGCGCCTTGGACCCGCGGCACGTTGCGGATGAACCAGTCGGCCTGTTCGCCGGCGGTACGGCACCAGTAGAAGAAATGATAGGCGCCGCGCTTCAGCCCGGCGGCATCGGCGCCGCGCCAGTTTTTCATGAACATCGGATCGAGATGGTCGCCGCCGTCGGTCGCCTTGATGTAGGCGAAGTTGGCACCCTGGGCGCGCAGCTTTTGCCAGTTGATATTGCCCTGCCAGCGCGACACGTCGACGCCATGGACGGCAAGGTGCCTGGGCGAGGCGCGGCCGAAATTGATCGGCTTGGCATCGCGAAAGGCATAGCGGGTAACAGGGCCAGCAAGCATCGCGGGCGCTGCGCGCGACAGCCGCTTCGGCGGCGAGACGAGTGCTGCGGCCTCGACCGGAGGCTCGACCGTATCCGGCAGGTCCGGCGCCGGGAATGCCACCGTCTCTTCCTCGGCCAAGCCAAAGGGACGCGAATTCTCGTCCCCTGGACGCGCGTTGTCCTCGTCAACACGAGCATTCTGGTCGCCAGGGAGCGACGCCGGCGGCCTGATGCGCGCCGCGCCCGCCATGGAAACGGTCTCCACCGTCATCGCGGCGTCGGCGGTCTTCGCTGCCTTCGTCACCGGCGCGCTCGGCCGCACGACCGAACTGGTCGTCTCGTTCGACGGCATCTGCAAGGCATCGACGCCCGAGGTAGACGAGCAGTCGGCAAGGCAAAGCCCTGCAAGCACGAAACTGACGACGCCAAAAATCCGCATCTTGACCTGTACGCAAAACAAAACAGACCGACGGCCGGAACAGCGCCGCCGGGAGCCCCATTCCTAATGAGAAATTACCAACAAAGTTTGAATCAAAATTTACCTTTGGTTCGGCGGGGCGATTCGCCAGGCAAGCCGACAATAAAAACTCCGCCTTTGTTTCCACGCAATTTCCGAACGGCAAACCCGCTTCTCGGTTTTCCTCGAATTGCTCAGCGCCTAAACACGCCGATCATCGGCCCGAGATTCCAGAAATCGTCGTTGCGGCCAATGGCCGGCGCATAGAGGCTGGAGATCGAGCCGTCGAGGAAGAGCGCGTTGGGACAGCCGAGCTCGTCGCGGAACAGGCGCGCGAATTCGTGGAAAGTCACCACGTCGTTCGAGATGGCGAAGACGACGACGCCGTCGCCACGCACGCCGACGCCGTCGCGGATTTTTCGCGAAGGGCTGTCGGCCTGGAATTTCGGATGCAGCTTGCCGTCGATGACCAGCATCGGCCCGGACTGGGTGGCATAGTCCACCTTCGGGGAACGCTTCAAATAATCCTTCGTCGCGCGAACGCCGGCCTTGCGGTCGCTAAGATAGAAGATGCCGTTGGGCTGCATCGAGAAATTGCCGGAGCCGGCCCCAATCTTCGCCGACGCGATCTGCTGCCCGCGCTCGACATAGAGACCGACCGGCGCGAGATTGGGATGGTACATGCCGGCATTGATGCCGAAGAGCATGGTGCGTCCGGCGGCCTGCTGGGCGCTTCGAAGATTGTGCAGCGACTGGTAGAGCTTGCCGTCGGGATCCTTCCAGAACAGCTCGATCGAGTAATGCTTCGGGTCCGTCTCGCAGACGAGATAGGTCGCGGTCTCGAAGGTGTGAGTGCGGCATGGCGGCAGCGCTGCGACCCATTGGCTGAGCCCCAGGCCCGCACCGACCACTGCCGGCACCGCCGATTTCACCAGCGCTGCCAGCAACGGCAGCGATTGCAGCAGCGTTGCAATGTCCATAGGCGCACCCGAAGCAAGGTTCAGGTGCCGGTATAGCGGATTCGGTGAAAGCCTCTAGCTCAGCCAGCCGACGGCGACGCCGATCAGCAGCACGACGCCGAGCAGGCCGCGATAGATGACGAAGGGCCAGGCGGAAAAGCGCTCGAGCACGCGCATCAGTCCCCATATGGCGAAGAAGGCGGAAATCGAGGCGACGACGAGGCCGACCGCCAGGACCGACCAGCCATAAGCGCCGAGGTGAATCTTGTGCAGTTCCCAAAGCTCCTTCAGGCCTGCCAACGCGATGGCCGGCAGGCCGAGCAGGAAGGAAAGCCGCGCCGCCTCCGGGCGGGCATAGCCAAGACCCAGCGACGCCGTCAGCGTCGATCCCGAGCGCGACACGCCGGGAATGAGCGCGCCGACCTGGGCCACGCCGACGAGCAAGGCGTCGAGCACGGACACCTTGTCCAGGGTCAGCCTGTGGCGGGCATAGATTTCCGACAGCGCAAGCAGCACGGCCATGGCGATGCAGGCCCAGCCGATCACGGCCAGCCCGCGCAGCGGCGAGTTGCAGGCATTGAGCACGCTGGATAGCGCGAGGCCGGCGATGACGATCGGAACGGTGGCAAGCACGATGCCGATCGCCAGGCGGAAATAGCGGTTGGCATAGTCGCGGCGCGTGAGCGCCGCCAGCGACCCCACCGCGACTTCCCTGACATCGCTCCAGAAATAGCTGATCACCGCGGCAAGGGCCGCGAGTTGCATAGCCGCAGAAAAGGCCGAGCCCGGGTCCTGCCAGCCAAGCACGGCGGGCACGACGCGCATATGCGCCGTCGAAGAGATCGGCAGCAGTTCGGTGATGCCTTGCACGATGCCGAGAAACGCCACCTTGGCGTAGCCCAGGCTGACAAAGCCGGTGTCCAATCCCTGCGTGCAGACGTCCGTCATCCCTGTCCTTTTCCCGGCGAAAAAATGAATTGTTATGCGCAAAGCCCCTCAAGGGCAGGCTTAGCCTCATGGTACGGCGAAGCCAATTCACGGATTTGTAAGGTGCCGCTTATCCTGCTTGACAACAGGCGCTTCCATATTATCATGCGCTAATCTTACACTGTAAGGCAGATCGAAGGAGGACTAGCATGTCGACTGCCGCCCTCTCGGAACTGCAGCCGGTCGTCCCGCCGGTGTCGCACCATCCGGAAATCGGGATCGAGGAGGTCTCGCGTGATTTGAGCCGCGCCATCGAGCGCGCAGAGGTCAATGCCTGGCTCGATCTCTACGATGCCGCGCCCACGGAATTCGCCGCGCGGCACGGCTTGTCGATCGCCCGCGACGGCGACCTCGTCTGGACCACCTGCACGACGATCCCGTTCATCCATTTCAACTGCGTGAAGAACATCGGCGTCGACGGCCCGGCCACGGAAGATCAGCTCGATTCGCTGCTGGCGCATTACCGCGCTGCCGGCATCTTGCGGCCGTGGTTCTGCACAAGCCCGCACACCGAGCCTTCCCGGCTGCGCTGCTGGCTGGAAGCGCGCGGGCTCCAGCATCAGAGCGGCTGGGAACGAATTTTTCGCGACGCAACGCCGCTGCCTGCCGAGCCGCTGTTCCCGGCAGACGATCTGTCGGTCGAAGAGGTTACGTCCAAGACCGCTCCCGAATGGGCTTCCTTCATCGATGCGAGGTACAGGCTGCCCACCTCGCCCTGGCTCATGGCCCTGGTCGGCCGCGAGGGCTGGCGTCACTACATGCTGAAACGCGATGGCGCCGTGGCTGCCGTGCGTTCAATGTTCATCTCGGATGGCGCCGCCTGGAGCGGGATCGACGCCCCGGTGCCTGGCATCATGGCGCCGAGCTTCGACCTCGACGCCATGCTTGGCGAAAGGCTGGTCCGCGACGGCATAGCCGCCGGCGCAAGACTGTTCGTCGCCGACATCGAGGCGCCGAGCCCCGAACGCGACGGTCCGGCCTACCGCAACCACGCCCGGCTCGGCTTCAAAATTGCCTATCTCCGCAGTCATTACAGCTATTTGCCGGCGCATTCGAGCTGATCGGAAAGACCTAAAGCGCGTCAGTTCAGCGCGACGCGCTTTAGCGGTACAGCCATTGCTTCAGGCAGCTTCTGGCCACGATATGCGCCGGCGGCAGCACCGGCTGGTCGATGCGGGAATCGTCGGCAGCCCTTTCGCGAGCCTTTTCCAAGAGCAGGCGAAGCTCGGCCGGGCGCACGCGGTCACGCTCCATCACGAGTTGGATCATCGGGTCGTTCAAAAGCTCGTCCAGGGTGTTGCTGCTCTCGCTCATCCGTCACCTCCTCGATGCCTTGCCGCGTGGCGCTTAGATAGGCAGCCAATGATGGCCCGCCAATGACGCTTTGCCGGCTATCTCGTGAATCGAAGATGAAATCTTTGTGCAGG
The DNA here is from genome assembly GCF_002294915.1 of Mesorhizobium sp. WSM3879. Lineage (NCBI taxonomy): Bacteria > Pseudomonadati > Pseudomonadota > Alphaproteobacteria > Hyphomicrobiales > Phyllobacteriaceae > Mesorhizobium > Mesorhizobium sp. WSM3879. Next base: position 433,225 of record NZ_NSFZ01000004.1, read on the forward strand.
CGTTAACCTTCTCTTGCTGAAGAAGGTTAAGCGGGAGGCGCGCCCTCATATTGCGGCAGGCCGTCATCCAGCTGCAGCCAGGGCTGCTTCGAAGCGGTCCAGAAATGCATGTCGGGCTTGAACGCGGACGGATCGTCGAGCGAGCCGGATGTGATGCCGAGAATGCCCCTGGAGTCACGTCGCGAAAACATCGTCGTGCCGCAGACCGAGCAGAAACCGCGCTTGAGGTCCGGCGAAGAATTGATTGTCGCCACCGGTCCCTGGATCGTGACGTCATCGATGCTAAACAGGAGCCGCGCATTGAAGGCGGCGCCGATCGCCTTCTGGCACAGCCGGCAATGGCAGACGCGCTCGTTGATTGGTTCAGCCTCGGCGCGATAGCGCACTGCGCCGCACAGGCATCCGCCCTGGTATTTCGCCATTTCCAAGTACCCGATTGACAGGAAGGCCGGCACGGTAGCGGCGAACATCGGAGCGTCAATTAAAAAGCATTGATAGGACGCGATCGCTCACGGTGATGCCGGGCTGACACGGCAACAGATAGGATGGCGTCAGTGGCGCCGCGCCTGGACGAGGTAGGCGTCGATCTCGGTTTCGCCGAGCCATTTGGCGGCTTCCAGCCGGTGCAGCCCTTCAACCAGGACATGACGCTTGCCGTCGTGGCGCACCTGGATCGGCATCTTCATGCCGTTCTCGAGGATATCCTCGGCAAGATGGCGCACCGTCTCCGGATGCAGCGTCTTGCGCCTCGCCATCGGCACATAGATGTCGTCGACCTTGACCCTTTGCACGCGCAGCATCTTGGCTCCCGGCGTTCAAACATCGCCTGAAGATCAAATAAGCCGTTTGCCGGATAAGGCCAAGCGCCTGCTGGCCCGATCGTTTCCATTTGACGCTTGGCCGCCCTACGGTCTCAATGGCGACCTCTTGGTTTCGGTTTTTCCATGACGCAACGGCCCGCCGACTTTCCCGATTTCGGACTGACGCCCGAGCAGCGCCGGGAGGCGGTGCGCGGGCATTATTACGAGTGGCCCGGCATGGATGGCTCGAGCGGCGAGATCTGGTGCTATAGCGACCGCTTTTCCTATCGTCCGGGCGAGACGGTGACGCTTTTCGTCAGCTCGACGGCCCCGCAATTCAGGATTGTCATCGTCCGCGACGGCGGCGATGAAACCAAGGTCTTCGATGGGTCGGGACTGTCGGCGCGCTGGCAGGAAACGCCCGAGCAATGTTCGGTCGACGGCTGCGGCTGGGAAGCCTCGTTCGAATTCCGCATCGGCGATGACTGGCCGTCGGGAGCTTACCGTGTCAGGCTTTCGGCTGAAGGGCCGGACGGCACGCCGATCGAGAGCCACCACCTCTTCATCGTCGCGCCCCTGCCCGGCCGCAAGCCTGGTCGCCTGCTGCAGATCGCCGCGACCGGCACCTGGCTCGCCTATAACACCTGGGGCGGCTCCAACCACTATCAGGGCATCACCGGCCCGAACCGCGACCGATATGCGACGATGGTCTCCACGCAACGCCCTTGGTGCCGCGGCTTCGTCGTGCTGCCCAAGGATGCACCGCGCGTGCCGCTGGAAGTCGCGATGCCGCCGAAGACCGTGCCGCGTTATCCGCATATGGAATGGGCCTTTGCCACGGGACATTCGAAGAAATACGCGTCTTCCGGCTGGGCAAGCTACGACAGCCATTTCTTCCGCTTTGCCGAACGCGCCGGATATCAGGTCGACCTCGCCAGCCAGCACGAGCTGCACTTCTCGCCGGAAATCCTCGACGGCTATGATTGCGTCGTCTTCGTCGGCCACGACGAATACTGGACCTGGGAGATGCGCGACGCGGTGGACGCCTATGTCGAGCGCGGTGGCCACGCGGCGCGCTTCGCCGGCAATTTCATGTGGCAGACCAGGCTGGAGGACGAGGGCCGCCGCCAGGTTTGCTACAAATACCGGGCGCGGGCCGAAGACCCGGCCTATCGCGGCGTCGACATCACCCGCGCCACCAATTCCTGGGAAGCGCCGGAGATCGGGCGTCCGGGCAGCGCTACCTTCGGCCTCAACGCGACGCGTGGCGTCTATGCCGGCTGGGGCGGCTGCGCGCCGCGCGGCGTGCGCGGCTTCCCTGTTTACCGCCCCGAGCACTGGGCCTTCGCCGGCACCGGCATCTATTATGGCGACCTGCTTGGCGCCGACAGCCATGTCTATGGCTATGAGGTCGACGGGCTCGATTTCGAGATACGCGGCGGCCTGCCCTACCCGACTGCGGAGAGCGGAGCGCCGGACGGCTTGCAGGTGCTGGCCGTCGGCCTGGCGAGTCAGGTCGAGGAAAGCGCCGACATTCCGATCGAAGACCAGTTCCTCACCGACGAGGACGGCCGCTTCACCGCCGAGACTTTGTTCGGCGAGGCCAGCGACGCCAATCTCGACAAGGTCAAGCGCGGCAACGGCATGATCGTCAATTTCCCGCGCGGCAAGGGCGAAGTCTTCCACGCCGGAAGCTGCGAATGGGTCGCCGGCCTGCTAAGGCAGGACGCGATGGTCGAACGCGTCACCAAGAATGTTCTCGACCGCTATCTCGGAAAGTCCTGATATGCCGACACCGGAAGTGCAGCCCTCGCCTGAAGCCGAAGCGCGGCCGCCGTCGCATTTGTTCTATCTCTCCAGCCTGCGCCGGCCACTCGTCGACCGCGCCGAGGGCATCTATTTCTGGACCAAGGACGGCCGCCGCTTCATCGACGGTTCAAGCGGACCGATGGTCGCCAATATCGGCCATTCCAACCGCAACGTGCTCGACGCCATGAAGCGGCAGATGGACAAGACCACCTTCGCCTATCGGCTTCATTTCGAGAACGAACCGGCGGAAGAACTGGCGCGGGCACTGTCTCACAAGCTGCCCGAAGGCATGGACCGCATCTTCTTCGTCTCGGGCGGCTCGGAAGCGACCGAATCCTGCATCAAACTCGCCCGGCAATGGGCGGTCGCCACCGGTCAGCCGAAGCGCTGGAAGGTGATCACCCGCTTCCCGTCCTATCACGGTGGCACGCTGGGTTCGCTCGCCATCACCGGCGACGACGCGCTTGCCGAGACATTTACGCCGCTGATGCGGGTGATGCCGACGGTGCCGGCGCCGGCCGCCTGGCGCGATCGCGACAACCTCTCGATGGAGCAGCGCGGCATCCGCTATGCCGACATGCTCGAAGACAAGATACAGGCCGAGGGCCCGGAAAGCGTGCTCGCCTTCATCATGGAACCCGTCGGCGGCGCGGCGACGGCAGCCCTTGTCGCGCCCGACAGCTACTATGCGCGCATCCGCGAGATATGCGACCGCTACGGCATCCTGCTCATCCATGACGAGGTGATGAGCGGTGCCGGCCGCACCGGCAAATTTTTGGGCGGCGACCATTGGAACTGCAAGCCGGACATCGTCGCGCTGTCGAAAGGGCTGGGCTCCGGCTATGCGCCGCTCGGCGCGCTGGCTGCTCCCATGCGACTGGTCGAGCCGCTGCTCGCCTCCGGCGGCTTCCAGCACGGCCACACCTATGCCGGCAATCCGCTTGCCTGTGCGGCAGGCCTTGCGGTGCTGAGCGAAATGGACCGGCTCGATCTCATCGCCAACGCCGCGACCATGGAGGATGTGCTGATCGCAGAATTGAAGGCGTTGCAGAAGCGTTTCCCTTTCATCGCCGACGTGCGCGGCAAGGGCTTGCTGCTCGGCGCCGAGATGGTCGCCGATCCGGAGACGCTGACGCCGATCGCGCCGGCGAAAAAGGCAACGCAGCGCCTGCTCGACCACGCCTATGCGCGCGGCCTGATCATCTATGGCCGCAAGGTCAAGGGGGGCGTCGACGGCGACAATTTCATGGTGGCGCCGCCGATGATCATCACGCGCGAGCAGATCGGCGAGATGATCGCAATCATCGGCGACTCGCTTGAGGCGCTGGCGGAGGAACTCGATCTGCCAGTGGCCGGCTGAGGGTGAAATGGCGCTTTGAGACGTCCTGAGATGTTCGCGATCCTTCGCTCCCCCCTCTGGCCGGCCGGCCATCTCCCCCGCGAGGGGGAAGATCCGATGTCGCTGTCGCCTTCGCCAATCGCCCACGTTGCAGGAACAGCGCCGTCGGTGCACCTGCTGATCTCCCCCGTTGCGGGGGAGATGTCCGGCAGGACAGAGGGGGGTGCCCGGGCGCCCTACTTGTCGTGAGCACGATTATCCTCCGTCCCGGCCGGATCGAGGATGCCGAGACCATCCATGCCGCCTTGCTGCGCCTCGGCACCCACATCGGCGCGCATCAAGAGATCACCTCGACACCGGATGACCTCCGCCGCTACGGCTTCGGCGCAAACCCCGCCTTTTCGACCTTGGTCGCCGAGGTCGACGGCGAGTTCGCCGGGCTCTGCCTGCACTTCCCGATCTTTTCGACCTGGATGGGCCGGCCCGGGGTCTTTGTGCAGGACCTCTATGTCGAGGACCGCTTTCGCGGCCGCCGCATCGGTGAGAAGCTGTTGCGGCGCGTGGCCAAGGAGTGTCGCGCTGCAGGCGGCGTCTATCTCAGGCTCTCCGTCGACACCGATAACGAGACCGCCAAGACGTTCTATGAAAAGCTCGGTATCGGCTGGTCGAGCTACGAGCAGGTGCAGAAGATTGTCGGCGAGGCCTTTTTTGCCTTTGCCGACGCGCTGGAGGACGAACGATGAAAGCCTTCTATGCCGAGGAACAGAAGCGCCATGACCCGAAGGCCTTCCTTTCCAGCGGCGCGCCGCAGCCCAATCCGGAAAAGCCGGAACGGGTCGAGAGATTGCTAGCCGGCGCAAGATCGGCCGGCGTGACGATTGAGAGGCCGAAGGACCATGGCCTTGGGCCGATCGCCGCCGTGCATACGCCCGAATATCTCGACTTTCTCGAGCACATCTTCGCGCGCTGGCAACGCATCGAAGGCGCCTCGGCGGAGGTCATCCCGAACATTCATCCAATCGGCCGCGGCGGCTCCTACCCGGCCTCGGCGGTCGGCCAGGCCGGCTATCATATGGCCGACACCGCCTGCCCGATCTCGGCAGAGACCTGGAACAGTGCGCTCTGGAGCGCCTGGAGCGCAGTGGAAGCCGCCGAAGCCGTGATGGCCGGCGCGACGGCGGCTTACGCGCTCTGCCGCCCGCCCGGCCATCACGCCTTTGCCGACGTGGCGGGCGGCTTCTGCTTCATCAACAATTCGGCGGTCGCCGCGCAGGTGCTGAGAAAGGACGCGGGACGTGTCGCCATACTCGATGTCGACCTGCATCACGGCAACGGCACGCAAGGAATTTTTTACGCCCGGCCGGATGTTCTCACTGTCTCGCTGCATGCCGATTCGGTGCGCTTCTATCCCTTCTTCTGGGGCCATGCCAACGAGCGCGGCGAAGGGGCGGGCCTCGGCTACAACCTCAACCTGCCACTGCCGCGCAAATCCGGCGACGCGGCCTTTCTGGAAGGATTGGAAACAGCCTTCCGGCGCATCCGTGCCTTCGCGCCGGAAGCGCTGGTTGTCGCGCTCGGGCTCGACGCATTCGAAGGCGATCCGTTCGGAGGCCTTTCGGTGACGACGCCCGGCTTCGCGCGCATCGGCGAGGCGATCGCCGGCCTTGGCCTGCCGACGGTCATCGTCCAGGAGGGCGGCTACCTCTGCGATGCGCTCGGCGACAACCTCACCGCTTTCCTGACCAGCTTTGGCGGGAAGAAAGGATAGTTCAGGCGCGCTCCTGCCTCAGCATTGCAATGACGCGATGTACGCTTTCCAGCGTCTCGTCGATCTCTGCGGCTGTGTTGTAATGCGCGATGCCGATGCGCACGACGCCCTGCTCCGGCGGAATGCCGAGTTGGTGGACGATCTCCCATGCATAGTTGTGGCCGGACCACAGGAAGATGTTCTCGGCATTCATCTGTCGAACGATCGTTTCCGGCGCGATGCCCTCTACCGTGAAGGAAATTGTCGGCACGCGATCGCCGAAACGTTCCGGGTCGGTGATGCCGCGGATGGTCAATCCCTCGATGTTCGACAGGCCCTCGATCAACTTCCGGGCGAGCGTATTCTCGTAAGCGATCGACACTTCGAAGGCTCTCGCTATCCGCTGCCGCCGCGAACCGCCCTCGCCGGCTGCGGCGCCGAGATCGGCGAAGTAGTCGACCGCTGCGGTCAACCCAGCCATCAGCTCGATCTGCGGCGTGCCGAGCTCGAACCTTTCCGGCAGGTGGTTGGACGAGCAGCGGCATTTGTAGGGTTTCAGCGCATCGATGACGTCGCGACGGCCCCACAATATACCCATATGCGGCCCGAAGAATTTATAGGCCGAGCAGACCAGGAAATCGCAGCCCAGCGCCTGAACGTCGATCGGCCCGTGCGGCGCGAATTGCACCGCGTCGACATAGACCAGCGCCCCGGCCTGCTTGGCGAGTGTCGTCAGCTCCCTCACGCGGTTGATCGAGCCGGTGAGGTTCGAGGCATAGTTCAGCGCCACAAGCCGCGTCCTTTCCGAAAGCAGCGCCTTCAGCCCCGCTTCCTCGACCTGCCAGCTCTTCTCGTCGAAGGGCAGGAAACGCACGACGAGGCCGAGATCCTCTGCAAGCTGCAGCCAGGGCGAGACATTGCCCTCGTGGTCCATGCGGGTGAGGATGATCTCGTCTCCCGGCTTCATCGTCCGGCCGAGGGTGCGCGACATGTGGTAGGTCAGCGTCGTCATGTTGGCGCCGATGATGATTTCCTCGACGCTCGCCGCACCGAGAAAATCGGCCATCGCCGCATGCGCATCATCGACCACCTGCTGCGCCGCGAGCGTCGTTTCGAAGAAGCCGCCGAGGTTGGCGTTTGTCGTTAGCAGGCAGCGCGAGACCGCATCCGCCACCGCCCGCGGCACCTGGGTTCCGGCGGGATTGTCGAGATAGATGCGACGGCGGCCCTTGTCCGTCAGCGAAAGTGCTGGAAACCGTCCGCGCACGAGCTCGATCGGAAAATCTGCCATCGCCTCCATCCCTCCGTCCTTCTCAATGATTTCCAGTCACGGGCAAGGGTTGCCGACGCGCTGGTGGATGGCGTCGACCGCCTTCTGCATCTCCTCCGTCCAGCGGACCTCGACCGAAGACAGCGCCATGTCGAGCTGGGCGACGCTGGTGGCGCCGACGATATTCGCGGTCACAAAAGGCCGGCTCGTCACATAGGCGTTGGCGAAGAGCGCCGGCTCCATGCCGAAGGAGCGCGCCAGCTCACTGTATTGGAGCAGCACTTCCGCCGCATTCGGCGTCTCGTAGCGCTGGCCGCGATTGAAGAGCTGCGTGCGCGAGCCTTGCGGCCGCGCGCCGTGATCATATTTGCCGGTGAGGTAGCCCTGCGCCAGCGGAGAATAAGGTAGAAACGCGATCTCTTCGCGTTGGCAGACTTCGGCCAGGTTCACCTCGAAGGTGCGGTTGACGAGATTGTAGGCGTTCTGCAGCGAGGCGACGCGCGGGCCGACGCCCTTGTCGGACTCGGCCAGGAAACGCATGACGCCCCACGAGCTTTCGTTCGACAGGCCTAAATGGCGTATTTTTCCCGCCTTCACCAGTTCCTCGAAAACAGCGAGCGTCTCGGCGATCGGCGTCTCGTCCGCCGGCGTGCCGACAGCATCAGCCCGCCGCGCTACCGCCCCGACCCGCGTCGGGTTCGAACCCCAGGAAATGTCCCGGTCCGGCCAGTGGATCTGGTAGAGATCGATGTAATCGGTGCGGAGCTTGGCGAGCGACTTCTCGACCGCATCGAAAATGTCGGCGCGCACAAGCTTCGATGGCCGGTCGCCGCGAAACCAGGCGTTGGCCGTGCGGCCGACCACTTTCGAGGCGATGATGACCGTGTCGCGGTTGCCCTTGATCTTCATCCAACTGCCGATGATCCTCTCGGTCCACCCTTGCGTCTCGGCTTTGGGCGGGATCGGGTAAAGCTCGGCGGTGTCGATGAAATTCACGCCGCGCGAAAAGGCCAGATCCATCTGCGCATGGCCTTCGGCTTCGGTGTTCTGCTGGCCCCAGGTCATCGAACCGAGGCAGATTTGCGAAACAAGGAGGTCTGTCCGACCGAGGCGGCGTTTTTGCATGAAATGTCTCCGGCGGGAGGTGGGCGCGCGGCTGCGCGGGGAGGAATTCAAGCATAAGGCATAGGCCGGATTTTCTCCAAGCCGGTCCTGGCGACTTTTGCGTGAATTCGGAAACCGGCTAGCGTCGTGCCGCGGCCAGCGCGCGCCGCTTGGCCTCGTCGATCAGCATGTTGGCCACCTGCATGCGGATCATGGCGCGCTGACGCAGATGCGGGGCGACGCGGTCCGGATGGTTGGCGAAGGCGAAATTGCGGCGAATGCGGCCGAAATCGGTATCCTTCGCAGGGCGATCGAGGCCGAGCTCGCCGGCAATCGATTCAGGGTCGATCGGCGCCAGCTCTTCCTCAGGGCGATGCTCTTCCTCAGCGAGAGCCAGCTTGGCCTGGTCGAGAAGCGCGGCGAACTCGGCGGCAAGGTCGGCGCCCGCTTCGCGGTACTCGGCGGCGACACTTTCGCCGGCGACCTTGATGCGGCCGGAGTGAAGCTCGTCCGCCACCGACAGATAGTCGAATGGAATCGAGGGCCGGGCGCCCCCGTCTTCGCCCTTCTCGGAAGCGATGATGAGGTCGTCGAGCAACGAAGCGAAATCCAGCTTGTTCCCGGTGCCGATCTCAGCCTCCTCCTGTCGCAACGGCATTCATTGTTGCCGTCTACCATAGATCGCTGTCGTTAAAAATGAATGCCGACGACATTAACGATTGCGGGTGTTGCAGCTGCAGACTCCGGCGGGAAAGATCAAAGCCGCGCTGCATTTGATACAGACCGGCAGGTCGCCAGAGTGGCGAGGAAAAGCCCGCCTGGGGGCCAGGACCGTGGCGTACGGTCGAGTTTCCGCAAAAGTTTCAGAAGAGAAGCGATTTTGGCGGAAAAAATTCACCAGGCATGGCTGCCATGCACTTGCTGCACTGCACAATTGTAACAAATCACCTATATTCTCGGCGTGTGGAGGACAAACAAGGGGCTGGAATATGGGGTTCTTCACCGAAATGTTCGCGCGGCCGCGGCCGCAGGAACAACAGCGTTACCGATCGGCGCTCGCGCTGCTGAACGCGATGAGCAACGCCGACCGCGCCGATATCGGCATCAAGCCGGCCGACTTTCCGCGTATCGCCCGCGAGATGTCGATACGCTGATTCAACGATGAAAAAGAGGGTTCTCGGCCGCGCCGGGAAACCTCTCCGTGTTCAGCGTCCCAGGAAAATCGACTTGCCCAGCGGCACGCCATTGTGCCGCAGGATGTCGTATGCCGTGGTGATGTGGAAGTAGAAGTTCGGCATGGCTGCGTCGAGCAGATATTGCAGTCCGGCCATCGAGACCTCGCGTCCGGCAAGCCTCAATTCGATCGTCCGCTCCTCCGACCCGTCCAGATCGGCGGCCGAGAATGTCGCCAGATGATCGAGCGTCTTGGCGATTCGGGCGTGCAGCTCTGCGAAACTGGACTCGTTGTCCTCGTATTTCGGCACTTCGCGGCCGGCGAGCCGCGACGGCGCGCCCTTGGCATGATCGGTGGCGATCTGCACCTGCCGGGTCAGCGCGAACATGTCGGGCGCCAGCCTCGCGGTCAGAAACACCTGCGGGTCGATCTTGCGATCGGCGGCGTTCTGTTCGGCCAGTGACAGCACGCTGGCCAGCGCCTTCAGCCGGGCCGAAAAGACGGCTACGGAAATATCGTACATGGATATGGTCACGTGAGTTATCTCCCCAGGCGGCGTCAGCGCCGCGGGGCGTGAGCTAGCGCTTCCCGGCTCGATTCTTCAAGCAGACCGTGCGCCCGCGTCACCGCCTCGCCGCAATCGCGGTGGTAGTATTTTCGTTATCGAGCGGAGATTCCCCATGAGACCTGCCATTATCGCAGCGACTGCCTTGTTCTCCCTTGCGGGCATCGGCCGGTCGGCGCTTGCGGCCGAAGCCCCTTATATCGACGACCGGTCCAGTGCCGAGGCTGTCGTTCGCTCGCTCTACAGCGCGATCAACCGGCATGAATTCGCCCGCGCCTGGGGTTATTTCGGCGACACCAAGCCGGCAAAAGATTTCGATGCCTTCGTTAAAGGCTACGACAGCACCGACGCGGTCGAGGTCAAGACCGGCGCGGTATCGGACGAAGGTGCTGCCGGCAGCATCTACTACAGCGTCCCTGTCGCCATCCAGGCCACCGACAAGAAGGGCGAAGCCAAGATCTTTGCCGGCTGCTACACGCTTCGCCAGGTCAACGCGCAGATCCAGGAACCGCCGTTCCAGCCGATCTTTATCGACAAGGGCGCCCTGAAGCCGTCGACTTCGGATTTCCAGGATGCCGTGCCGACAAGCTGCGGCGACGGCCCGCCGCCGCCCAAGAAGGACGAGGCGCTGGAACAGGCCAGGAAGTCGTTCCTCGCCGCCTATGGCGAGCAGTGCGACAAGGAGAACCCGGAAGGCAAGCCGGCCGGCGAGCCGGACGCCTACTCGATCCATTACAAGGACAAGGACGCCGGAGCCGACGAGCCGGAGCGCGAGACGCGGCTCTTCCGCTTCTTCTGTTCGATGGCCGCCTACAATGAAAGCGCGGTCTATTACATCTATGACGATGTGTCCGGCGTCCGGCAGTTGCAGTTCGCCGCGCCGGAACTCGACATCCGTTACGAGAACAACAACAGCGAAGGCAAGGTCGAGGGCATCCACATCATCGGCTTCCAGACCGACGACCAGCTGGTCAATTCCGAATATGACGACAAGACCAAGACGATCACCTCGATGAACAAATGGCGCGGCGTCGGCGACGCTTCATCGACCGGCACCTATCTGTTCCGCCACGGTAATTTCTCGCTGGTGCAGTATGATGTCGACGCTTCGTATGACGGCGAGATCAATCCCGAGACCGTCCTGGACTACAACACGCCGCCTTGATCAGGGCGCTTTCGTCAGCATCCAGTTCAGTGTGCCGCGCCAATCGACCATGCGGATCGGCGTCCCATGCGTGCCGGTCTCGAACCGCACGAAGCGGGTCGGATAGGTCTTCGATTTGGCGAGGATCGAGCGGAAGAAGGCTTCCTGCTTCTCAACCTGGAAAACCACGTCACGGCTGCCCTGGCCGAAGAACACCGGCACGCGGCGCTTGAACGCCGGGCTGGTCAAGAAGCTTTCGTCCCAGAGCGAGCCGAGGAGCAGCAGCCCGCTGACGCGGGCGCCAATATCCTTGCGGTCGGCCAGCTTCCAGCAGAGAATGCCGCCCATCGAGCCGCAAGCGACGAAGATTTTCGCGCCGGGCGATGTCTCTGCATAGTGGTCGATCAACGCCGCGACTTGGGCGGCGCCCTTGTCGCCGAAATCGGGAAAGTCCGGCGAAAGATAAAGACCGCCATTTTCGGCCATCAAATTCTTGAGGCGGTTGAAATTACCGCCGAAGGTGAAGTCGTCGACGCCCTGCTTGCGGCTGCCGCCCTGCCCGTGCAGATAAAGCACGATGATGGCGGCACCTTGCGTCTTGCCGACCGCGACATGCCGGACATCGCCGACATCGGTCTTCAGCATCAAGTCCTGCTGCATCTTGCGCACGCCGGGGTCGGTATATTGGGCATGCACACGCCTTTCCGGCACCTCGTCGCGCTGATTGATGTCGCGCATCTCGCGATAGTCGAGCACCGTATAGGCACCGTTGTCGCCGCTCGACAGCGTCGCCGGATAAGCGAAAAGCTCGTCCTTGAAGGGTTTCAGCGACAACGTCTGGCCCTCGGCGGCAGAGAGCGAAAAAGCTGTTGCGGCGAGCAAAGTGAGGAAAGTTCGGCAGCGCAAAGACATTCCGAAGCCATGCGAAATTCGGCTTCGGTTTGTCAATCCTGCAGCACGCCGCCCGCGCGTTCCAGCGCCTCGCGCGTATCGACGTCGATCGAAGCGCCCTGCCCGATTTCGACATCGATGACGTCGAGCCCTTCGGCCTCGACCAGATGGCGCGCGCCTGTATCGCCTTCGAGCTGCGCGACGGCGGCAAACAGCGACCGCGGCAGCAGCACCGGGTTGCCGCGTTTGCCGTGATGCGCCGCGCGCACCACCGCGCGGCCTCCGGATCGGCGGAACGCATCGATCAGGCTATCGAGATCCTTAGACGAGATACCAGGCATGTCGCCGAGCACGATGATGGCGCCGGCCGCGTCGGGCGCGACCCGCGCGATGCCCGCCTTAAGCGACGAGGCCAACCCGTCGGCGAAGTCCGGATTGTGGGCAAGCGTGATATCGAGACCTGAGAGCGCCGAGCGCACCCGCTCGCGCTGATGGCCGGTGACGACGATGGCGTTGGCCGCCTTCGATCCCAGCGCCCGCTCGGCGGTGCGCCGCACCAGCGGCTTGCCGTCGAACAGCGCCAGCAGTTTGTTCGGCCCGCCCATGCGGCTGGAGCGCCCGGCGGCGAGAAGCACGATGTCGACCCTCGGCTCCGCTTTTGCCGACCGCGACGGCAGCGGCTCGCGCGGCTGCGGCCTGGACGGGATTTCCATCAACAGGCCTCCGACGCCCATGCCGGCAATGTCGCTCGCCGTCACATCAAGCCCGGCGATCAGCCGGTCCAGCACCCAGTCGAAACCGTTTTCCTTCGGGCTGCGGGCACAGCCGGGCGCGCCGATGACGCGCTTGCCGTCGAGCGTTCCGAGCACCAGCAGATTGCCGGGATCGACCGGCATGCCGGCTCGAATGACTTTGCCGCCCGCCTTCTCGATCGCGGCAGGGATGACATCGGCGAAATCAGCCAGCGCCGAGGCGCCGAAGATCACCACCATGTCGTTGTCGCGCGCCAGCGCGCTTGCTGCTTCCGCAACAAGCGTCACGTCATGCGGCGTGCGCCGCTCCGCCTTCAGCCGGCCGCCGGAGCGCGCCAGCCGCGCCTCGGTGACCCGCAGCGTCTTGTCGAGCACGCTCGGCTTCAAGCCGGGCAGCGTCGTCTGGATGACGCCGACATTGACCGGGCGATAGGCGTTGACGGCGAAGATTTCGCCGCCGGCGCAAATCCTGGCCACCGCCTCTACTAGGCTCGCAGCGACGGCAAACGGAATGATCTTCACCGTCGCCACCATCTGGCCCGCCTCGACAGGCGCGTGCTGCGCCAGGGTAGCGATGGTGATCGCCGGGTCGATGGCATTGATGGCGTCGATCATCTTGGCGTCGACGGTGAAGACGCCTGCGGTTTCGGCATGCAAGTTCACGCGTCCCGTTGCAGAGGGCTTCGTCTCGACGTCGCGATGGGACATGCTCAACGCGATCTTTTCGGCCGCAGTATCTTCATCGAGATCATCGGGAGCCAGAACGGCCACGACGACTTCGCTGATGCCGGCCGCCTTCAGCGCCGCAACGTCCTCGCCGTTCAACCGATGCGCCTTGCGGAATCGCCGCTCGCCGGCAGTGGTCGCATGCGCCAGCACCGCGCCTTCGGCCTCATCGATCGCAACCGGCCCGAACTTCACGCCACCGCGCCTTTGCTTTCCAGGCCGCGCGAGCGGAAGGCGTGGATGGTCTGTGCCAGCACCGCGACGGCGATCTCGGCCGGGCTCGCGGCGCCGATGTCCAGCCCGATCGGTGCATGGATGCGGGCGATCTGGTCGGCGCTGGCGCCCATCGCCAGCAGACGCTCGACCCGCTTGGCGTGAGTCTTCCTGCTGCCAAGCGCCCCGACATAGAAGCACCTGGCGTCGAGCGCCGCCTTCAGCGCGAAATCGTCGATCTTCGGATCGTGGGTGACGGCGGCAAGCGCGGTGTAGCTGTCGAGCGGCTGGAGCTTCAGCACATCTTCCGGCCATTCGGCATGCAGCGCCACACCGTAAAAGCGCTCCGGCGTGGCGAAGGCGGTGCGCGGATCGATGATCTCGACCGGATAGCCGGCGATTCTGGCCATTGGCGCGAGCGCCTGGCTGATATGCACCGCTCCGATCACCACAAGGCGCGGGCGCGGCAGATGCGCATTGAGAAAGAAAGTCCGCCCTTCCGCTTCCACCGATCGAGAAATGCCGGTGCGGAACGCACTGGCGATCGCCGCGCCGAGCTCGCCCGCGACGCGGTCGCCTTCACGCACGATGCGGTCGCGGCCGTCACCGAGGTCGGTGACCAGCACCGCGGCGCGCCTGGCGCGGCGCTCTTCGTTCAATGTTTTGAGAACATATGGGTCCATCCGCAATCAACCCAGCCGCTCGACATAGACCTTGATGCGGCCGCCGCAGGACAGGCCTACCTGCCAGGCGGTTTCGTCGGCGACGCCGAACTCCAGCATCCGCGGCTTGCCCGAGCCGATCACGTCGATCGCCTCGGTCACCACCGCGCCCTCGACACAGCCGCCGGAAACCGAACCGTGGAAATTCCCTTCGGCGTCGATGACCAGATGGCTGCCGGCCGGGCGCGGCGCCGAACCCCAGGTTTCGACCACGGTCGCGATGGCGACATTCTTGCCGTCCCTCATCCAGCCTTCCGCGATGATCAGGGGATCGCGGAGCTCATCGAGATAAATGCTCTCGTCCATCGTCGCTTCTCACAAAGTCTGTTTTCCCGGGGAACTCCCAGAGCAATATATCGCTGCGAAACATATGGCTACGCGGCCCGCCTGTCGCCAGTTCGCAGCCAGCGCGGGTCAACCGCTGCGGCCGGCCGCTGGTCGAGCGAGGCGCAAGGATCGGCCAGCGCGTCCGACATTGTGCACGGCGCGGAACTCGTCGACACGCGGCAGTATCGCCTTCACTACGCGGGGCCGCGCCTCGACCCATCAAACGCAAGAGGGGTTTTCACAGAACGTGGTAGTCGCGGTTGTGGTAGATCAGCGGCCGCAAATTATCGCCGATGCGCAGGCCTGTCACCTTGCCAAAAAGCACACGGTGGGTGGCCAAATCCTTGGTATCGATGATCTGACAATCGAAGACGGCGAGCGCGCCTTTCAGCGTCGGCGCGCCGGTCGAGATCACGTCCCATTCGCCGAGCCCGAAGCGCTCCTCGGACGGCAGGCCGGTGATGCCGGAAAAGCCGACCGACAGCGCCTCCTGGTCCGAGGCGAGCGTGTTCAGCGCGAAATTGCCGTTCCGGATGAAGGCCTCGTTCTTGGGATTTTCGCGGTTGAGGCAGACAAGCACGGCGGGCGGCGTATCCGAGACCGAGCAGGCGGCAATCACCGTTGCGCCTCGTTTCCCGGCCGGGCCGTCCGTGGTCACCACATGCACATGGCCGGCAAAATGCGCCATCGCATCGCGATAGGCTTGCGGCCCGATATCATTAATCTTCAGCACCCGATGATCCACCTGCCAAACGGAAGCTCGTTATATATGGCTGCATATTGTATGACACAAGCGAAGTGCTTGAGCGCAATCCTGAATTCGCGTGTTGCACCGGGATTAGGCAGCCTTTAGGTCTTTGCTGGAATAGTGCCGGAACAATACTCCCGGCACGGAGGACCTCTTCGCCCGAATGCGCCTTCTCACGACGACTTTAGCCGCGCTGCTTTGGCTGGCCGCGAGCGTCCATGCCGAGACGCTGGTTGGCGTCGCCGCACCGCTGTCCGGGCCGTCGGCGATCCTCGGCAAGCAGATCGAGGCGGGGACCGCGCTGGCGGCGGACGCCGAAGGCGTGGCGGTCCGAACCGTTGACGACGCCTGCACGGCCGACGGCGGTGCAGCGGCTGCCAGGCAGTTCGTGGATGCCAAGGTCAACATCGTTGTCGGTTTTCTGTGCACCGAAGCGATCGAGGCGGCGCTGCCGATCCTGAAGGATGCCAACATTCCGGTCATCGCGATCGGCGTGCGCACCGAGAGCCTGACGGACCGCCGCGCCAAGACCGGCTGGCCGGTCTACCGGCTTGGCCCGCGCGGCGACGACGAACGCAATGCGGTGGCCACGATCCTCACTCGGCTCTGGCAGAACGAATTGTTCGCCGTTATCGATGACGGCACCATCTATGGCCGAGAGATCGCAGAGACTTTCCGCGCGGCCGCCGAGCAGGCGGCGCTGAAACCGGTCTTCGTCGACACGTTCCGGCCGCAGCTCGACAACCAGATCGGGCTGATCGGCCGCCTGAAGAAAGCGGGGGCTACGAAAGTGTTTGCCGGCGGCGACGGCGACGACATCGCCATCATGGGGCGCGACGCTGCCTCGCTCAATGCCGGCATCACCTTCGCCGGCGGCGAGACGCTGCGCACGCCACCCGGCGATGTGCCCTATGCGGCCGGCACACTGATGATCGCGTTGCCGGAGTGGTCAGAAGTCGCGGACCCCAAGGTCGTGCAGGCCTTTGGCGAAAGGAAGATCGTGACCGACGGCTACACGCTGCCGGCTTATGCCGCGGTGGAAGTCGCCAAGGCGGCAGCGGTCGACGCAGAAAGCTCCGGCAAGCCGCTCGCCAAGACGCTGACCGACCATGATTTCGCGACCGCTATCGGTACCGTCCGCTTCGACGAAAAGGGCGATCTCAGCCAAAACCCATTCCGCGCCTTCCGCTTCGACGGCTCCCATTTCGTGCCGCTGGAGGAAAACTGATGTTCCGCACCGGTCCACGCAACCTGATCACCGACGTCGCCGGACTCACCGTCGGCAATGCCGCCGACGCCAGGCTGAAGTCCGGCGTCACGGTAGTGCTTTGCGAGGAGCCGGCGGTGGCCGGAGTCCAGGTGCTGGGTGGCGCACCGGGCACACGTGAGACCGACCTGCTCGAGCCGCAAAACTCGATCGCGACCATTCACGCAGTCGTGCTGTCCGGCGGCTCGGCCTTCGGCCTCGATGCCGCTTCCGGCGTCCAGGCGGCGCTGCGGGAGAAAAACATCGGCGTCGACGTGGGTGGTTTTCGCGTGCCGATCGTGCCGGCCGCGATCCTCTTCGACCTGCGCAATGGCGGCGACAAGGATTGGGGCCGCTATCCGCCCTATCGCGAGCTTGGCTACGAGGCGGCTCAGGCGACAACGACCGACTTCCCGCTCGGTACGGTCGGCGCCGGTACCGGCGCGCTGACTTCCGGTCTGAAGGGCGGGCTGGGTTCGGCCTCGACGATGCTCGGCAGCGGCGTCACCATCGGCGCGCTAGCCGCCGTCAACCCGACCGGTTCGGTGACGGTCGGACGCAGCCGCCATTTCTGGGCCGCTCCCTTCGAGATCGGCGATGAATTCGGCGGCTTGGGTTATCCCGACCCGATACCTGAAGACGCCAGGAAGATACTCTTGAAGTACCGCGACAGGCGCGCAGGGGAACCGCCAGAGGGCGCCAGCACGACGATTGCCGTCATTGCGACCGATGCCGTGCTTTCCAAGTCGGCCGCCAAACGGCTGGCGATTTCGGCGCATGACGGATTTGCCCGCGCCATTTGGCCGACGCACACACCGGCCGACGGCGATCTCGTTTTCGCGATCGCGACCGGCAGGAGCGGCATCGAACTCAGCGCCGATGCAGCGATCGATCTCTATGCCGCAGCGGGGTCTACGATGGCCCGCGCCATCAGCCGCGGCGTCCACGCGGCGACGCCGGCCGACGGTGATCTCTTTCCGGTCTGGTCGTCCCGCTAGAGTTCTGGACGCCGGTCAGGTCGGGTCGGACTTCTCTTCCTCGAACGTCACCGCGACTTCCGAATTCGCCGAGAGCCAGACCTTCTTTCCTTCGATCTCCGCGACCAGAGCCAGCGGAACATAATGGTGGTGGCCTTTGTGCGAGCCCATGCCGCTGTCGGCCTTGGTCAGCTTGATGCGCTGCCCCTCGACCTTGTCGACGGTGCCGACATGGACGCCATCGGCGCCGACTACTTCCATATGCTCGCGTATCTTGCTGACATCGGTGGTCATGCTGGTCCCTCCGGTGGGTGGCCGCGCGTCCCTGTCGGGCGCCCACAATAACAAACGGCCGCCGGATTGGATGCATCGAGCGGCACGTCTTGTTCACCATGGCGTGATAGCCATGACGCCAATGAGACAGGGAGCATTGCCAACACCACGCAAGCCGAACCGCTTTTCGCCGCGGAACGTGGCCCAGTGACCGTAACGCCGCTGCAGCCGGCCTCCTTGCGTCTGCGCCTGGCAAACCGCCTGCGCGACGCTCTGCCTTCGACCGGCACGGCAATTGTCGGCGCCTTGCTGTGGGGGCTTGCGATGGCGGCAAGCGCTTTCCTCAATCTGTATTATTGGGAGACGCCGGACAGCGCCCGCTTCGTCGTGCTGCTTTATGCGCTCGGCGGCGCGCTTGCTTTTCCGGTCGGGCTGACGTTCGCCGCGCTGGTAACGCGCGGCCGCCACTGGGAAACCGCGCTCGCCGCAGCTTTCGTATGCCTGCTCGGCGCGACGCTCGCTTTCACCGGCGGGCTGTTTGCCCTGCAATACCGTTCTTACTACGCCGAGTGGCACGCGCCGGCCTTCACGCGGACCTGGGGGTCTGAGTTCGTGTTCACGATCCTCGCTGCGCTCTACCAGTTCGTCGTCCTTGGCATCCGGCTCTATTTTCCGTTCGGCTTTGCCGCACTTGCCGCCGCCAGCATCTGGTTTGCACGCCGGCGGCGTTGAGCATTGAGCCGGCCTCTGTTAGGACGCGGCCAAAGCTTCTCCCAGCAGGACTAAGAAACCATGATCCCTCGCTATTCCCGGCCGGAAATGGTCGCCATCTGGTCGCCCGAAACCCGGTTCCGCATCTGGTTCGAAATCGAGGCTTATGCCTGCGATGCGCTGGCCGAGCTCGGCGTCATCCCGAAGGAAGCCGCTAAGACGATTTGGGAGAAGGGCGGCGCGGCCAAATTCGACGTTGGCAAAATTGACGAGATCGAGCGCGTCA
Source organism: Mesorhizobium sp. WSM3879 (assembly GCF_002294915.1). Lineage (NCBI taxonomy): Bacteria > Pseudomonadati > Pseudomonadota > Alphaproteobacteria > Hyphomicrobiales > Phyllobacteriaceae > Mesorhizobium > Mesorhizobium sp. WSM3879. Next base: position 452,049 of record NZ_NSFZ01000004.1, read on the forward strand.
CCAAGCATGACGTGATTGCATTCCTGACCCATCTCGCCGAATTCGTCGGACCGGACGCCCGCTTCATTCACCAGGGCATGACCTCGTCGGACGTTCTCGACACGTGTCTTGCGGTGCAATTGACACGCGCCAGCGACATCCTGCTTGCCGACATTGACGCGCTGCTTGGGGCCCTGAAGCGCCGCGCCTTCGAGCACAAGGATACCATCACCATCGGCCGCAGCCACGGCATCCATGCCGAGCCGACCACCTTCGGCGTCAAGCTGGCTCTGGCCTATGCCGAATTCTCGCGTTGCCGCGAGCGGTTGCTGCACGCGCGCGAAGACGTCGCCACCTGCGCCATCTCGGGCGCGGTCGGCACCTTCGCCAACATCGATCCCTATGTCGAAGAGCATGTGGCGAAGAAACTCGGCCTGAAGCCGGAACCGGTCTCGACGCAGGTCATTCCGCGCGACCGCCATGCGATGTTCTTCGCTACGCTCGGCGTGATCGCCTCGTCGGTCGAGCGCCTGGCCGTCGAGATCCGGCATCTGCAGCGCACCGAGGTGCTGGAAGCGGAAGAATATTTCTCGCCGGGACAAAAGGGCTCGTCGGCGATGCCGCACAAGCGCAACCCGGTGTTGACCGAGAATCTCACCGGCCTTGCCCGCATGGTCCGCTCCTACGCCATGCCGGCCATGGAGGATGTGGCGCTGTGGCACGAGCGCGATATCTCGCACTCCTCGGTGGAGCGCATGATCGGACCGGACGCGACGGTGACGCTCGACTTCGCCTTGGCACGCCTGACCGGTGTCGTCGATAAGCTGCTCGTTTACCCCGAGAACATGGAGAAGAACCTCAACAAGTTCCGCGGCCTGGTGCATTCGCAGCGCGTGCTGCTGGCGTTGACGCAGGCTGGCGTGTCACGCGAGGATGCCTATCGCCTGGTGCAGCGCAACGCCATGAAGGTATGGGAGCAAGGTGCTGATTTCCTTGAGGAACTGCTTGCCGACAAGGACGTGACAGCGGCACTGCCCGAGGCCGAGATCCGCGAGAAGTTCGACCTCGGCTATCACACCAAGCATGTCGACACGATCTTCAGGCGGGTGTTTGGACAGGCCTGAGTCCGGGGGAAGGCCCGCTAGTGTCGCGCAGCCCTAGTCAAGCCTTGCCAGGCACCGTCCTGATCACCGTGCCCCAGGGATCTTCACGCGTCGTCTCGGCCTTCACGTTATCCGAGCGCATTTCGACCCAGGCGAGGCCCGAGCGAGAGGGATCGCGGCGGCCGGCGCCGGCGCTGCGCCAGGAATTGGCACCGATATGGTGGTGGTAGTGGCCGGAGGACAGGAACACAGCCTGACCGCCATATTTGGCGACCGTGTCGAAGCCGAATTCGTCATGCCACCACGCTTCGGCGTCTTCCGGACGCCCGACGCGCAGGTGGACGTGGCCGACAATGGTGTTTTCCGGCGCTCCCTGCCAGCCGGCATCACCGACGGGCACGCTGGCGACGACCGCGGGGAGGTTCAGCCGCTCGGTCGACATTGCGATCTTGTCGCCGTTCCATTTCCAATCCTGCGGACGGCGATCGGCGTAGATCTCGATGCCGTTGTCTTCAGGGTCGGTGAGGTAGAGCGCCTCGCTGACCAGATGGTCCGAAGCGCCTTCGATGCTTATCCGGTTGGCAGCGGCGTAGCTGATCCACCGGCCAAGATCGGCGCGCGATGGCAGCAGGAAGGCAGTATGGAACAGGCCGGCGCTGCGTGGGTCGTCAGGCTTCGCCGAGGCATCCTGCTCCAGCACCAGCAGCGGGCGTCCCGCGGCACCGAGGGTGATCGCGCCATCGGCGCGGCTCAACTCCTGCAGGCCGACGACGGCGCGATAATAGGCGGCAAGGTTTTCGGCATCGCGCGCCCTCAATCCGACACGCGCGACGCTGACCGGGGTGGTCGCGGCAAAAGGCAGTTCGCTCATCACACTCTCCGTTCGGGCGCCGATCTCACGAAGGGCAGTCGCGCCGACGTTTATTAGTCATTCCTGTTCCCCCTCCAGATCGTTCATCGCCATCGTTCACACAAGGTTGAAAGAATCGAACACGTTGTTCACCTTTATGATGCCACTGCGTCCCACCGGCCGGTTGCATCAGACAAGGGTGCTCGCTACATCGGCGCCATGAAAGTCAAGGACGCCGATATTCTCATCATACCGGGCTACACCAATTCCGGGCCCGAGCACTGGCAGACCCGCTGGCAGTCGAAGCTATCGACAGCGCGCCGGGTCGAGCAGGCCGAGTGGACGAAACCCGTGCGCGAGGACTGGACGGCAAGTGTAGCGAAAGCTGTCAACGAGGCCGAGCGGCCGGTCGTCATCGTCGCGCATTCGCTGGGGGTGGCGGCGGCGGTGCAGGCGATCCCGCAATTCCAGAAGCCGGTCGCGGGAGCCTTCTTCGTGGCGCCGCCTGATGTCGCCAATCCGGAGATCAGGCCGAGGCACCTGATGACCTTCGGGCCCTATTCGCGCGAGCCCCTGCCCTTTCCGTCGATCGTGATCGCCAGCCGCAACGACCCGTTCTGCGCCTTTGAGGTTGCCGAGGACATCGCCGCCGCCTGGGGTTCGCTGTTCATCGACGCCGGCGACGCCGGCCATCTCAACCAGGACGCGGGCTTCGGCCCCTGGCCGGAGGGATCGATGACTTTCGCCAAGTTCCTGACGGAACTGAAGGAGCCTTGAAACGCCGGCGCCTCAGGCGCCGATCGAATCCCGCATGCTCTTCAGCAGCGTCCTGGCTCCGAGCGAGATCAGCGTGTGGTCAGAACCCATGGCGAGCAGCCGATAGCCCATCGACACGACGCGGCCGGCAACGGCCGGCTCGATGACATAGATCGCGGCGTGCTTGCCGGCCTTGCGCGTCCGCTCGGCGATCGAGGCGACCGTCTCCATCATGCTTTCCAACGTCGAATTGACGGTGGTGCCGTTCGACCAGGCGATCGAGAAATCCGACGGCCCGACGAAGATGCCATCTATGCCGGGCGTCTCGAGGATCCCATCCAGCGCCTCGAACGCCGCACGCGTCTCGACCATGGCAAAGGCCATGGTGCGCTGGTTCGAGTCGCGCAGCCACTCGGCATGGTCACCCTTCCCATGGCGCGGGAAGGCATAGGTCGGGCCCCAGGAACGCTCGCCCATCGGCGGATACTTCATCGCTGCGGCGAACTGCCTGGCGTCGTCCACGGAATTGACCATCGGCGCGATCACCGCCTCGGCGCCGAAATCGAGCGCCCGGCTCGCCATGTCGAAGCGCCCGACCGGGATGCGCACCAGCGCCGGCTTATTGGCGGCAAGCACCGGCACCAGGCCCCGCAGCACGCTGTCCTCGTGGTGGCCGCCATGCTGCATGTCGAGGGTAACGGCATCAAAGCCCTGCTTGGCGATGATTTCTACCGTCAGCGCGTCCGGCACGCCGGACCAGGCGGTGAACAGCGTTTCGTCGGCGGCCAGGCGGGACTTGAGCGACATCGGAACTTCCTTGGTAACGATCCGCAGTCTCAGCCGGAAACGGCGGCAAGGCAAAGAAAACCGCCCGGCTGAGCCGGGCGGTCGATTGGTCCAACGATTTTTACGTGTTCTTGACCTGCTCGATCGCCTGCGCCATCAGCTCGTCCATGGTGCGGCGGATCTGATGGTCCGACTGGTTGACGCCCGCGGCGTCGAAGTCCTCGCGGATCTTGCGGAAGACGTCATGGTCGCCGGCCTCCTCGATGTCGGAGACGACTACCGCTTTGGCATAGGCCTCGGCATCGGCTCCGCTCTTGCCCAGCTTTTCGGCGGCCCACAGGCCGAGCGCTCTGTTGCGGCGCGCCGAGGCCTTGAAGCGGAGCTCCTCGTCGAAGACGAATTTGCGCTCGAAGCCCTCTTCGCGGTCTTTCATGCTGCTCATGCGTCCCTCCGATCAAATCGATTCGCTTGGCTATGAATATGTGTGCTTACCCAGCACAAACCAAAAGGTCGCGGGCCGGTCAATATGCAACGTCCCATGCTGCGCTGCGGCATTTCGGTTCCGAAAGCGGTTGATCGGCTGGATTTGCCGATTGAGCAAACATTACGATTGCTATAGACACCGGCATTGAACGCACCCGTCGCCACAACTAATTTAGGCAGACGGACAGGTACTCGGTCGCTTGCCGCCTGCCCGCCAATCCAGAGAAAAAATCAGATGAAAAATCGCCGCCGCATTTACGAAGGCAAGGCCAAGATCCTCTATGAAGGACCTGAGCCCGGGACGCTGATCCAGTTCTTCAAGGATGACGCCACCGCCTTCAACAAGAAGAAACATGAGGTGGTCGACGGCAAGGGCGTGCTCAACAACCGCATCTCCGAGCACATTTTCAATCACCTCAATCGTATGGGCATCCCGACCCATTTCATCCGCCGGCTGAACATGCGCGAGCAGCTGATCAAGGAAGTCGAGATCATCCCGCTCGAGGTGGTGGTGCGCAACGTCGCCGCCGGCTCGCTGGCAAAGCGCCTGGGCATCGAGGAAGGCACGGTTCTGCCGCGCTCGATCATCGAATTCTACTACAAGGCCGATGCGCTGGACGACCCGATGGTGTCGGAAGAGCACATCACCGCCTTCGGCTGGGCGAGCCCGCAGGAGATCGACGACATCATGGCGCTGGCTATCCGCGTCAATGACTTCCTCTCCGGCCTGTTCCTGGGCGTCGGCATCCAGCTTGTCGACTTCAAGATCGAATGCGGGCGCCTGTTCGAGGGCGACATGATGCGCATCGTCGTCGCCGACGAGATCTCGCCGGATTCCTGCCGGCTGTGGGACGTCGCCACCCAGGACAAGCTCGACAAGGACCGCTTTCGCCGCGACATGGGCGGCCTGGTCGAGGCCTACCAGGAAGTTGCCCGCCGCCTCGGCATCATGAACGAGAACGAGCCGCCGCGCCCGACAGGCCCGGTGCTCGTTGCCTCTTCCGAGCCCTCGAAGAGCACGAAGCACTGACTGCCAGCGCGGGCCTGCCGGAAACGGCGTGCCCGCCCTCCGCACTACCGATCACTCAGGAGTATCGATGAAAGCCCGCGTCACCGTCACCCTCAAGAACGGAGTTCTCGACCCGCAGGGCAAGGCGATCGAGCACGCGCTCTCAGGGCTGGGCTTCGACGGCGTCGGCCAGGTGCGGCAGGGCAAGGTCTTCGACATCGAGCTCACCGGAACCGACAAGGCCAAGGCCGAGGCCGACCTCAAGGCAATGTGCGACAAGCTTCTGGCGAACACGGTGATTGAGAATTATAGTGTGGCCATTACCTGAGGTTGCAGCGCAGAGGTTATGCCTGAAGCCACCAGCGATTTGATGTACAGGCTCCTGAAGCGCGTGCATCACCAGCGAACTCGCCGAAAACCAGAGGCCCTACGACCCAAATGAAATCAGCCGTCGTCCTCCTGCCTGGGCTCAACCGTGACCGCGACATGATCGCAGCTCTGACCAAGATTTCCGGTCAGGCGCCGGCGACCGTCTGGCAAACCGACACCGAAATCCCGGACGTCGACCTGATCGCCATTCCCGGCGGCTTCTCCTTCGGCGACTATCTGCGCTGCGGGGCGATCGCCGCGCGCATGCCTGTGATGCGGGCAGTGGCCGAAAAGGCGGCCAAGGGCGTGATGGTGATCGGCGTCTGCAACGGCTTCCAGATCCTGGTCGAGGCGGGGCTGCTCCCCGGCGCCCTGATGCGCAACGCCTCGCTGAAATTCGTCTGCCGGCACGTGAAGCTCGAGATCGCCAACGCCAACACGATGTTTACCCGCGGCTATCAGCCCGGCCAGATCATTCGCTCACCGGTCGCGCATCACGACGGCAACTATTTCGCCGACGCCGAAACGCTGGCGCGCCTCGAAGGCGAAGGCCAGGTGGTGTTCCGCTATGCCGAAGGCACCAATCCCAACGGCTCGATCAACGACATCGCCGGCATCGTCAGCGAGAAGGGCAATGTGCTCGGTCTGATGCCGCACCCGGAGAACCTGATCGAGGCGGCACACGGGGGCAGCGACGGCCGGGCGCTGTTCGAAGGCGCGCTTGGCATCGCCGCTTGATCCTTTCAGACGATTCCTTCAGACCATTCTTTCGGACCAACGGGGCGGCCTGACCATGAGACTGACGATTGCTCGCCTTGCTCTCCTGGCCGCCGCCGGATTTGCGCTCGCCTCTTGCCAGTCCGGCTCGAAGACCACGCCGCCCCCCTCTGGCAAGAGCGCTTCCCTGCTTGCCATGGAGCAGGTCGCCATCGCCGCTCACAAATGCTGGATCGCCAGCAAGGATCCGGCTTTCAAGCCCTATCAGATGGCCAACGAGCTCAACTCCTACAGCGGCACGCCGCGCTTCCTGCTCGTGCCCGCCAAGCACTATGGCGGCAAGCCGCTGCTGGTCGTGCAAGCACAAGGCAATTCCCGCAAGGTGGACGTGTTCGGGCCGTTGATGGCCGAACCGCTGGGCGCGCGCATAGGCTCCGACATCGCGCGCTGGCAGGCCGGCAATTCATCCTGCGCCGCTGCCGCGTGACTCGGCCGTAGCCCACTTCCTGCAAATGCAGGATTGACGGTCGGCTTTTCGCGCTCGTCAATCAACATACCATCGAAGCTCTGTTCGCGGTCGATGTATGCCCAAACCGCGCAGCGATTTGATATGCATTGCAACAATCAAGGGCGTCGCGACGCGCTTAGTCCCAGAACGGCCTGATACCTTCGCGATGGGCGTCGCAGCGCGAAATGCCGATGTCCTTGAGCTGCTCGTCGGTCATCTCCAAGAGCGCAAGGCGTCCGCGACGGCGTTCCAGCATTCGGTCGATTTGCCTGGCGATGGCACGAAGCACGAATACGACCCGGTCAACGAACCCGCGGCGCCCCGACGGGCGGCCGTGCAACTCGGCACTGTCATAACGGAATGTATCAATTGTATTCATCTTGCGATCAACCAATTCTATCAATTGTACTCTAGTTACCCGCGTTTTCATATCGATTGACTCGTCTCGCGATGCAATATAAAAAATTGTCACCATGACAAATTGGCTCCCAGACCTCGCTTCCGGTTCCGGCCCTCTCTATCAGCGCCTTGCTGACAGCATTGAGTCAGATATCGACAAGGGCGTCATCGATGCGGGTGCAAAACTGCCGCCGCAGCGCGACCTCGCCTACGACATTGGCACTACGGTCGGCACGGTCGGCCGGGCCTATCAGTTGCTGCGCGAGCGCGGCTTGGTGAGTGGGGAGGTCGGGCGCGGCACCTATGTGCTCGCGCAACGCGCGGAGAGCCCCAAGCCCGAGCTGCAGCCCGCCGCGCTCGGAACGCGGCTCATCGACGCGCCGAGCGGCAAGCTGCGCTTCGACAGCACCGCCGCCCCCGATGTCGGGCAAGGCGCACTGATTGCCGAACTGCTGGCGCGGACGGCGGAGGAGCACCCTCACGACATTTCAAGCTATACCAGGGATTTCCCCGAGCGCTGGTTCGAGGCCGGCGGCCTTTGGCTCAAGCGCAATTCCTTCCACCCCTCGCCCGATTCGATCGTGCCGACACTTGGCACCCATGCGGCGGTGATGGCGGCGATCGCGGCGCTCACCACGCCTGGCGACACGATCGTCTTCGAGCATCTGACCTATTCGCAGATCTCGCGCAGCGCCGGTCTGATCGGGCGCCGTACCGCGCTGGTGTCGGCGGACGATGAAGGTCTCGATCCCGACGATCTCGAACGCGTCTGCGCCCAGAAACACCCGAAGATGATGTTCGTGATGCCGACAGCGAAGAACCCGACGCTGGTGACGCTGTCGGCGGAGCGGCGCAAGGCGATCGCGCGCATAGCGCGCGAGTACAATGTCGTCCTGATCGAGGATGATCTCTATGGCGAATTGACCGACGATCCGACGCCACTGCTCGCCGAATACGCCCCTGAGCGCACGATCGTCGCCGGCGGCCTGTCGAAGTCGGTCGCGGCCGGCGTGCGCGGGGGCTGGCTGTCCTGCCCGCCCGCCTACCGCCACCGCATCCGCGTGGCGCACAAGATGATGACCGGCGGGCTGCCCTTTCTGCTGGCGGAAGTCGGAACAAGGCTGGTGATGTCCGGCCAGGCCAGCGATATCCGCAAGCGCTGCATTGCAGAGATCCAAGCTCGTGTCCACGTCGTGCGCGAGACGCTGGTTGGCTTTGACTTCAAGGCACGGGACAATGTGCCCTTCGTCTGGCTCACCTTGCCGGATCCTTGGCTCTCAGGCACCTTCAAGAATGCCTGCCTTGCGCAGGGCGTGCTCATCGACGACGAGGATGAGTTCAAGGCCGGTCGTTCCGAACAAGTCTTCCACGGCGTCCGCTTCGGTGTCTCGCAACCCCGGCAAAGCAAGGATGTCGCCGGTGGCGTCGCGGTCATCCGCCGCCTGCTCGACGAGGGCCGCGCCGGCTACGACAGTTTTTCCTGACCTGTCCTTTCCTAAGCGCCTCGCGCTACCGGCCGGTGCCGGCGCAGCGGTTTTCCGGCGTTTTCGTTGTGCTTTGGGGGTGTATCGCTCGAACGCTTGCGATAAGAGGAGACTCAGAAAAAGCCCCCTCTCCGACGGATACCAATCGCCGCTCATGACCATATCCAATTCCGTGCCGATCACCCCCGAGCTCGTCGCCGCGCATGGGCTGAAGCCCGACGAATACCAGCGCATCCTCGATCTGGTTGGCCGCGAGCCGAGCTTCACCGAGCTCGGCATCTTCTCGGCGATGTGGAACGAGCACTGCTCCTACAAGTCTTCCAAGAAATGGCTGCGCACGCTTCCCACCAGCGGCCCGCAGGTTATCCAGGGGCCGGGCGAGAATGCCGGCGTGGTCGACATCGGCGACGGCGACTGCGTCGTCTTCAAGATGGAGAGCCACAACCACCCCTCCTATATCGAGCCCTATCAGGGAGCCGCGACCGGCGTCGGCGGCATCCTGCGCGATGTCTTCACCATGGGTGCCCGACCGGTTGCGGCGATGAACGCGTTGCGCTTCGGCGCGCCTGACCATCCCAAGACCCGGCACCTGGTTGCTGGAGTCGTTTCCGGTGTCGGCGGCTACGGCAATTCCTTCGGCGTGCCGACCGTCGGCGGCGAGGTCAATTTCGACGCCCGCTACAACGGCAACATCTTGGTCAACGCCTTCGCGGCCGGCCTCGCCAAAACCAACGCCATCTTCCTGTCGCAGGCCAAGGGCGTCGGCCTGCCGGTCGTCTATCTCGGCGCCAAGACCGGGCGCGATGGCGTCGGCGGCGCCACCATGGCCTCGGCCGAGTTCGACGACAAGATCGAGGAGAAGCGGCCGACCGTACAGGTTGGCGACCCTTTCACCGAAAAGTGCCTGCTGGAGGCCTGCCTCGAGCTGATGGCGTCGGGCGCGGTCATCGCCATCCAGGACATGGGTGCGGCCGGGCTCACCTGCTCGGCGGTCGAGATGGGCGCCAAGGGCGATCTCGGCATCGAGCTCGATCTCGACAAGGTGCCGGTGCGCGAGGAGCGCATGAGCGCCTACGAGATGATGCTGTCGGAAAGCCAGGAGCGCATGTTGATGGTGCTGCGCCCCGAGAAAGAGGAGGAAGCCGAGGCGATCTTCCGCAAATGGGGCCTCGACTTCGCCATCGTCGGGACGACCACCGACGACCTGCGCTTCCGCGTGCTGCACCATGGCGACGAGGTCGCCAACCTGCCGATCAAGGAACTGGGCGACCAGGCGCCGGAATATGATCGCCCCTGGGTCGAAACGAAGAAGCCGGCGCCGCTTGCAGCGAACGACGCGCCCAAGGCCGACGTCGCTGACGCGTTGCTCAAGATGCTGGGCGGGCCGGACCTCTCTTCGCGCCGCTGGGTGTGGGAGCAGTATGACACGCTGATCCAGGGCAATTCGCTGCAGCTCCCAGGCGGCGATGCCGGCGTGGTGCGCGTCGAAGGTCATCCAACCAAGGCGCTCGCCTTCTCTTCCGACGTCACGCCGCGCTATTGCGAGGCCGACCCGTATGAGGGCGGCAAGCAGGCCGTCGCCGAATGCTGGCGCAACCTGACGGCAACGGGCGCCCTGCCGCTTGCCGCCACCGACAATCTTAATTTCGGCAATCCGGAGCGGCCGGAGATCATGGGCCAGTTTGTCGGAGCGGTTAAGGGTATCGGCGACGCCTGTCGCGCGCTCGGCTTCCCGATCGTCTCCGGCAATGTCTCGCTCTACAACGAAACCAATGGCCGCGGCATCCTGCCGACGCCGACCATCGGCGGCGTCGGGCTGATCGCCGATTGGTCGAAGATGGCCCGCGTCGGCTTTGCCGCCGAGGGCCAGATGATCGTGCTGGTCGGCGCGCCGCCGACATGGGGCAGCCATCTCGGCCAGTCCGTCTATATGCGCGACATCCACGGCCGCGCCGACGGTTCGCCGCCGCCCGTCGACCTCGAACATGAAAAGCGCGTCGGCGACCATGTGCGCGCGCTGATCGCTTCCGGCATCGTGACTGCCGCGCACGATGTCTCCGACGGCGGCCTTGCCGTGGCGCTGGCCGAAATGGCGATGGCATCCGGCATCGGCGCCACCATTCCCGGCCTCACCGGCACCGATCCGATCCCGGTCTGGTTCGGCGAGGACCAAGGACGTTATCTCCTGACCTTGTCGATCGACCCGCAAAGCGGCGAATGGGACAGGATCCGCGCGGAGCAGGGCAAGCTCGGCATCTTCGCGCCGTGGATCGGCACGACCGGTGGCGACACGCTGAAGCTCGGCGAGGCGCGTGCCGTTCCGGTCAGCGAATTGACCGCCGCCCATGAGGGCTGGTTCCCGCGCTTCATGGATCAGGCCATTTGACCAGGCTGGCGGTCCGGGCGCTGCTTGCAGCGGTTTTCTGGCCGTCGCTGTTCTTTTTCTGGTTCCTCGGCCCGTTCGTCTTTCTGCTGCTGTCGACGACCTCGAGCGAGGTCTGTCCAAGGCTCGAAACGCGAGCCGAGTTCCTTGCTGCGGCGAACGGCGCAATTCCGTTGCTGGCCGCTCAGGACCTCGTCTACGCCATTCCTGTTTTGTGCCTGGTGCTGTGGCAGCGCCTTTTGCCGGAGCCGGCTCGGGCAAGGCATATCGTCACTTGCGTCAAGCTCTTCGCCATTGCAACTGCCATCGGAGCGCTTTGGGCGTATGGTTCTTCGCTTATGTGCGATGGCTACGGCCGGCCGTTTTTCTCCCCGGTCTGGCAGTGGACGAGCTACTTGCCGATGGTCGGCATCGCGATAAACGTGCCGCTCTACGTGCTGACCTTCAGCCTCGGTCGCGCCTACTCGACGCGCGAGGATGTGTCCGCCGGCGACGCGGCTCAGCCGGGTCGGAATATCCCGTGAAGCCTCGGTCACGGATGGAACGGCTTCAATCCGGACCGGAAAGGCTCTACGCTTATCCCCGACTCTCATCGCACGGGCTGCGCCCGCTCGAAAACAGGATTTCTGCCATGGCAATGGATGCGCACGACATCGAACGGCTGATCAAGGAAGGCATTCCGGACGCCAAGGTGACGATTCGCGATCTGGCTGGTGACGGCGACCACTACGCTGCCGAAGTGGTGGCCGAGAGCTTCCGCGGCAAAAGCCGCGTCCAGCAGCACCAGATGGTCTATGACGCGTTGAAAGGCAATATGGGCGGCGTGCTGCATGCGCTCGCCCTGCAGACCAGCGTTCCGGACTGAGTGTTGACGCCGCGGTTGTTCAGATCTTTACCAGCATCGCCGTGAGGTACATGAAGCCGACCCCGGCTGTCAGCCCGGCCATCGCAGCCGGTGCGAGCAAGGCGCGCGAGCCATCGGGGCGCTGGCGAAGCTGCAGCGAAACCATCTCGACGATCACTTGCAGGATCGCTCCGGCGCCGATCGCCAGCGCCAGCGCCGACCATTGTGGCGCATAGGCGAGGCTGCCGATCCATAGGCCGACGACGGCCGGACCTCCCGCGAGCAGCGTCAACATGGCGAAGGTCCTGAGCGGCGGTCGCTGCTTCAGGATCGGGGCGGCGATGGCGATGCCTTCGGTGATGTTGTGCAAGGTGAAGCCAAGCACCAGGAACGTGCCGAGCCCGGCTGCGCCGGAGACGAAGGCGGCGCCGATCGCCAGCCCTTCGCCGAGATTGTGCAGGCCGATGCCGAGTGCGATGAAGGTGGCAAGCGCCAGCCCGGTCGGTGTCCCGCTGCGCCGGCCTGCCGCCATGAGCAGAAGGAAGCTGGCGGTGGCTGCGAGCACGATCATGGTCGACCCCTGGAACAGGGCGGCTGCTTCGCCGGCCAGTTCGAACGCGTCCTCGAGCGTGTCGACGAAAAGGAAGGCGAGCAGACCGACGGTCATCGACAGGAGAAAGTCCATGCCGTTCCGCCCGACCCCGCGTAGTGCCGGATAGAACATCAGGCCGATCGCCACGGGCAGGATGCCGACAAAGCCGCCGAGCACCGCTTGCGCGGCAAAGCTAGGTGAACTGCGCGTCGGTGTGGGTACGGCGACGGCGATATCGTGCCCGAATGTTGTCCCGGTACTGGTTACGACATTGATCGCATGCGCCTCCCCCAGCACCCAGGGGTATGGCAGGCTGATCCATGCCGTTGCGCCGCGCGCGATCGGGCCCGGCGGATCCTGCGTGAACTGCCAGTAAGCGTCGTCGACCTGGACCTGGGCGATCGTCATCGGTTCCGACCCGCCCGCCCGCACGAGGATTCGAATGCCGTCGTTTCCGATAATCGTCCGCTCGAAGGTCAGGTTCTCGACCGGCGGCGCGCCGTTGCGAAAGCTCGCCAACGGGTCGGAAGAGACCATCCACGCAACCGCGAGCCCGAGCACGGCAAACGGCAGTACGATCCATAGCAGAGAGAGCCAGCGCGGCCGACCGGCCTGTGTATCCCGGGAGGTGCGACTGACATCGGTCACGACAAGGCCTCCACGACGTCGAACATGCCCGACCAGCCGAGTTCCGTAAACTCCGACTGGTGGGGATGGAACATGTAGAGGCCTGGCTCGTGCTCCCTGAAATGGAACTCGAGGATACCGCGCTCGGCCTGGCACTGGGTGATCAGATCGACGGTCCTGAGTGTCGGCGTCAGCGTCGTGCCCTGATTGTAGTAGTCGAAGAAATTGGCATGCAGATGGAAGGAGTTGATCGGGTCGAACTCGACCACGTTGACGAGATAGATCCGGACAGGCTTGTCCTTCAGCACCCGTATCGGCTTCTTCGCGTAGGCATGGGCGATGGTGTTGACGGCATAGACCTCGTTCTCGTTGTCGAAATTGGTGTCGAAGGCGTTCATCACCATTACGAATTCCTGCCAGCCGGCATTCTCCGGCGTGCCGAGCAGGCGCGAGCGGGCGACCGTCTCGTGCTCCGGATGCCTGGCGGGATCGGGATCGATGATGAAGGCGCCGTACATACCTTTCTGGATGTGCCGCTTCAGCGGCAGCGCATGGCAATGATAGAGGTGGCAGCCGAACGGCCTGGCGTCGAACTCGTACACGAACTCCTCGCCCGGCCCGATCAGACCGGCGCCGGGAACGCCGTCCATCCGTGCTGCATGAATGCCGTGGAAATGCATGGAATGCGGATGCGAGCCGTTGTTGCGGAAGACGATCTTCAAGCGATCGCCTTCGGTGGCCCGCAGCGTCGGCCCCGGCACGCGGCCATTGTAGGTCCAGGCGGGGAACAGGATGCCGGGCGCGATCTCGATCTCCTTGTCCTCGGCCGTGACCTCGAAGCTGCGCAGTGTCCGCCCGTCCGGCAGCGTCGACACCGTCCCGGTCTCCCAGTCGCTCAGCAGCTTCACCGGATCGAAACCGTTGCGGCCATCCTCGACCTCGCCGACGGTGATCATCGCCCCATGCGCGGACAGGTGCGCCGGCTGCGGCTCGGCCGCCGCTGGCGTTCCGTGACCGGCGTGGTCGGTCTGCCCGCGCGCCGCGGTCGCCATCACCGCCGTGCCGCCGGCCGCCAGGCCACCGGCCAGAAGCAGCCTTCGATCGAGCTTTTGTTCCAGCAGCGATTTCGTTTCGCGCATATCCGCGTTCCTCCAAGGCACCGGCAAGGATAGCGCATGCTTCAAGATTTAGCTATAGCTATAATTCCGGCGCGTGCGCACCTGGGAAACCGTCAGCGGCACCGGGACAAGAGAACCGGCCTGCCGGCCCGCTTGTGGGAAGAGTTCCGGCTGGCGGATTTGGCCCAATGGCGGACCAAAGCTTTGCGCCATTTCGGGTGCGTCGCGGCTAACGTCTTGTTTCAGCCAACCTATGGGTTTATTTGATGGACATGCTTCGAGCCTGACTCCCACAGGCGTGAAAGGATTCCCCATGAGCGGCATCAACGACTACATCGACAGCGAAGTGAAGAGCAACGACGTCGTGCTCTTCATGAAGGGCACCCCCGGCTTCCCGCAGTGCGGGTTCTCCGGCCAGGTGGTGCAGATCCTCGACTATGTCGGGGTCGACTACAAAGGCGTGAACGTGCTGACCTCGGCCGAGCTGCGCCAGGGCATCAAGGACTATTCCAACTGGCCGACCATTCCGCAGCTCTACGTCAAGGGCGAGTTCGTCGGCGGTTGCGACATCGTGCGCGAGATGTTCCAGGCCGGCGAGCTGCAGGATTTCCTGGTCGAAAAAGGCGTCAGCGTCAAAGGCGCCGCCTGATTTGAGCTTGCGCTGGCCGGCCCAGCCGGCTGCGCCGTGACATCCGGGGCCGCCCCACCTCGGCACTTTGGCTTTCGAACTCGAGAACGAGACGAATTGATGCGCCGGTCGACCGGCGCGTGTTCGTTTGATTGATCGGATTTTGCCGTGGACAATCAGGCACTAGCGCAGCAGTCGGCAAAAAGCTTACCCATTCCGCGCTGGGAATTCATTGCGCTCTGCGCGGCGCTGATGGCGCTCAATTCGCTCGCCATCGACATCATGCTGCCGGCACTGCAGCAGATCGGCGCCTCGCTCGGCGTCGAGAATGAAAACCACCGCCAGTATGTGATCACAGCCTACATCCTTGGCTTCGGCACCGGTCAGCTCTTCTTCGGTCCGGTTTCCGATCGTTTCGGCCGCCGTGCGCCGCTGGTCGCCGGCCTGATCATCTATGTGGCGGCGGTAGCGGCCGCTGCTGTTGCTCCGACCTTTGCCACCCTGCTCGCCTGCCGTGTCGTGCAAGGCATCGGCGCGGCGGCCACCCGCGTCATCGCTGTCTCCATCGTGCGCGACACCTTCGAGGGCCGCCGCATGGCCGAGGTCATGTCGCTGATCTTCATGGTGTTCATGGCGATACCGGTCGTCGCGCCCGGCATCGGCCAGTTCATCATGCTTTTCGCCACCTGGCACTGGATCTTCGTCACCATGGCGGTCGGCGCGCTGATCGTGTCGGCATGGTCACTGTTGCGCTTGCCGGAGACGCTGCATCCGGAATACCGGCGGCCCTTAACCGTCAACGCCGTCGTCGGCGGCTTCCGCATCGTGCTCACCAACCGCATCGCGCTTTGCTATGCCTTTGCCAGCACCTTCATCTTCGGCGCCATGTTCGGCTTCATCAATTCCGCGCAGCAGATCTATCTCGAAGTCTTCCATGTCGGCGAGCTGTTTCCGCTGATCTTCGCCGGCGTCGCGGGCGTGCTCGCCTTCTCGAACTTCCTCAACGCGCGGCTCGTCGGCAAGGTCGGCATGCGGCGCCTGTCGCAGAGCGCGCTGCTGCTCTTCCTCGCCATCAGCCTGGTCTGGCTCGTCGTCTCGCTCAAGATCGAGATGCCGCTCTGGCTGTTCATCGCCTTCTTTGCCGGCGCGATGGTTCCATTTGGCTGTCTCGGCGCGAATTTCAACGCGCTTGCGATGGAGCCGCTCGGCGAGCTTGCCGGCACGGCGTCCTCCATCCTCGGCTTCATGCAGACCTTTCTCGGCGGCCTGCTCGGAACGCTGATAGGCCAGGCCTATAACGGCACGGTCACGCCATTGGCCGCCGGCTTCTGCAGCGTTTCCCTCGCCGCCCTGCTGATGATCCTGATCGCCGAGCGCGGAAGGCTGTTCCAGCCCCACAATCCGCCGGTGTGAGACCCTCGCCTACGGCCACCCGCTCAGGATTTTCGTTCAAGCGCAACCGTGAAGCGGGGCGAAAGTATGCGCCCTGCGATCGCCTCGCCCATGCTCTCGGTAAAGGGTAACGGCAGGGCCTTATCGAGAGCCTCGAGGACTGAGGCAACGAAGGTTCTGTTCAATGCATCGTTCGATCCGAGTGCGGAGAAGGTCGCGCGCGGCTTGCCAATGAGCGTTCCGTCTCGGCGGAGCGAGAACCGCAGGGTCAAGGACAGGCCGGCAGTTCCGTGAGGCGGCCGCCAGCAGGCGTAAATGGCAGCCGACATTTCCGCTATGGAGTTAACGGGATCGCGACTGCCGCAGGCGCGCTCCCGTGCCGCTGCTTCGTCAGCACCCGTGATCGTCACGGTGATGGCGAGAGCCAGAGCGACCATCGCGGACTGGGTGCCCATTCACATCTCCGGATTTGCGTGAGGTCATAGGTCGACATCTTCCAGCCGACCGGCTGGCCCTCGCTGGCGCAATCGATCCTATTCCGCCCAGAGCTCGCGCCGCAGTTCGTTCCAGCTATCCTTGTCTGGCGCAACCAACAACCCGCCGTCGACATGCGACGGCAGATAGGCATCGCCGTCGATCCGCGCCGCATAACCACCGGCCTCCTGATGGATCAAGACGCCGGCCAGATGGTCCCATGGCATCAGCTTGTTGTAGACGACGAAATGCGCATGGCCGCTCGCCAGCAGCCGGTATTCGTGCGCGGCGCAACGATAGCCGAACTGCGACAGCGCCTTTGTGTGGTTGCGAGCGAGCCGCGAGCGCCCCGGTTCCTTCAGATACTGCCACGAGATCGCGCCGGTCATCTCGGAGATCGGCACCGGCTCGGCGACCCGCACCCTCTCCAGCGCGCCATGTGCGTGGCGGATATGGCTGCCCGCCCCCTTGGCGCCGATCAGCCAGTCGTTGCCGACCGGATCGTGGATGATGCCGGCAACCGTCTCGCCGTTGACCACGACGCCCAGCATGACGCCGAACAGCGGCACACCGGAGGCGAAGTTGAAGGTGCCGTCGACCGGATCGATGACGAAGGCGAGTTCGGCATCGCCGAGCCCTTTGAGCAAGGCCGGATTGTCGGAACAGGCCTCCTCGCCGACGATCATCGCTGAAGGGTAACGCTCGCGCAGCCTGGCAGTGATCAGCCTTTCGGCGTTGACGTCCGCCTCCGTCACCAGATCGGCGGCCGAAGTCTTCTGGCGAACATCGCCCTCGCCCAATCGGCGGAAGCGCGGCATGATTTCGGCCTTGGCTGCGTCAGCTAGAAGCTCGGCCAGCCAGTCGATCGCTTGCATGTCAAACGTCATCGGAAATGTCTTTTCCCATGGTAAGGCGCGCATCGAGCGCGGCGAAGTCGAACAGTTTTCGGTCGAGCAGATGCGAGGGTCGCACATTGGTCATCGCGCGGATCATCGTGTCCTTGCGGCCAGGCATACGCTTCTCGATATCGTCGAGCATCGCCTTCATGGCGTTGCGCTGCAGCCCTTCCTGGCTGCCGCAGAGATCGCACGGGATGATTGGGAACTTCAGTGCATTGGCGAATTTCTCGAGATCCGCCTCGGCGCAATAGGCGAGCGGGCGCAGAACCATGACGTCGCCCTCGTCATTGAGAAGCTTCGGCGGCATGGCGGCGAGACGCCCGCCATGGAAGAGGTTCATGAAAAAGGTTTCGAGGATGTCCTCCCGGTGGTGGCCGAGCACAAGCGCGGTGCAACCCTCCTCGCGGGCGATGCGATAGAGGTGGCCGCGCCTCAGCCGCGAGCAGAGCGAGCAATAGGTGCTGCCCTCGGGCAGCTTGTCGGTGACCACCGAATAGGTGTCCTGGTACTCGATGCGATGCGCAATGCCGTTGGCGCCGAGGTAGTCCGGCAGGATGTGCTTCGGGAAATTCGGCTGACCTTGGTCGAGATTGCAGGCAAGCAGCTCGACCGGCAGCAGCCCGCGCCATTTGAGATCGAGCAGCAAGGCAAGCAGGCCATAAGAATCCTTGCCGCCGGAGAGCGCCACCAGCCAGCGCTCGCCGGGTTTCACCATGGCGAAGTCTTCGATCGCTTGGCGCGTGAGCCGCAGCAGCCGCTTGCGCAGCTTGTTGAACTCGACCGAGGATGGCACGTCGCGGAACAACGGATGGAATCCGCCGTCCGGCTCGTCGGCGATCGGCTCAAGCGATTTGACGTTTGGCAGCATATTCATGGCGCAGGTGCCCGCGGTTCTGTTGCCGCTTCGCTTAGAGCATTTTGCAGCCAAGTGGAATCACTAGCCGTCGCGGAATTGCGGCTAAAAAAATGACCAGGGTGGAATTGCCGCCCTGGCCGACGCGACAAACAAAGAAAAGGCCGCCTCGAGGGCGGCCTTGGATGGGTGTCGCCGATTGGTCGGATCAGCGCGAATAGAATTCGACGACCAGGTTCGGTTCCATCTGGACGGCGAACGGAACATCCGCCAGGCCGGGAACGCGGTTGTAGGTCGCGGTCATCTTGTTGTGGTCGGCCTCGATATAGTCCGGCACGTCACGCTCGGCCAAGCCTACCGATTCCAGCACGATGACGAGCTGCTTCGACTTCTCGCGCACCTCGATGACGTCGCCCGGCTTGCAGCGGTACGAACCGATATTGGTGCGCTTGCCGTTGACGTTGACGTGGCCGTGGTTGACGAACTGGCGGGCCGCGAAGATGGTCGGCACGAACTTGGCGCGATAGACGATCGCGTCGAGACGCGACTCGAGCAGGCCGATCAGGTTCTCGGAGGTGTCGCCCTTGCGGCGGTTGGCCTCCTCATAGACCTTACGGAACTGCTTTTCCGAAACATCGCCATAGTGGCCCTTGAGCTTCTGCTTGGCGCGCAACTGCAGGCCGAAGTCGGAAAGCTTGCCCTTGCGGCGCTGGCCATGCTGGCCGGGACCGTATTCGCGCTTGTTGACCGGGGACTTCGGACGGCCCCAGATATTTTCGCCGAGACGGCGGTCGATCTTGTATTTCGCGGATTCGCGCTTGCTCATCGCATTCCCTTTCAAAACGATATACCCGGAACCCCTTGGCTCCGGGTGAAGGAAACGCGCCCTCCTCTGGCCTCCGTTTTCGAGGCCTGACAGGGTTTCCCACGCAACGCGACGGAAAACCCACGGGACACGTCAGTTCAACAAGACCGCCGACAGACTGGCTTCCGGTGAGGTCTTGCCCATGCAAAAGAAACCACCGGACGTCGCCGCCCGGTGTTGGTGGCCCTGTTAAACAGAGATTTAACCGGTGTCAAGCTCGTGTCGGCGACGCACCCTCAACCATTCTGCCGTCATGACGCCGGAGCCGGCGATGGCAGGCATTGGCATGGCCGCAAGCAGATCCGCCACGTCGTGGCATGCCGCGGTTTCCTATCCAGGCACCAACTTGAGAGCCAGGCAGGAGTTCATGACTTCTTGCTAGGCAGTCCCTTGCGTTTGGTCTCGGCGAACTCCTCGAGTTGCTTCTCGCTCATGGACTCG
Source organism: Mesorhizobium sp. WSM3879 (assembly GCF_002294915.1). Lineage (NCBI taxonomy): Bacteria > Pseudomonadati > Pseudomonadota > Alphaproteobacteria > Hyphomicrobiales > Phyllobacteriaceae > Mesorhizobium > Mesorhizobium sp. WSM3879. Next base: position 471,608 of record NZ_NSFZ01000004.1, read on the forward strand.
TACATCTCGCGCGAAGCACCCTTAAGCTCGGTTTTCTTGGTCTCGCCGCGCTTGGCCGAAAGGGCTGCGCCGGCTGCCTTCTGTTGGGCTTGCGATTTGGCTGGCATGCGATTTCTCCCTGTGCGGTAGTGGGAAGAGAAACGCTGCGGCGCTATCGCAGTTCCAGCTAGCGCGAGGTCAGCCCAAAGCCCTGGATGAGCCTGCGCGTGGCGAAATCCACCTTACCAGAGGTGAAGAGGGCGATATCGGGCTCGGTCTCGCCCGACGGTTCGCCGATAGGCTGCAGCAGCGACATGGCGCGCCGGGCAATGGCTTCCGCCGGATCGATCCAGTCGACCGGCCACGGAGCGGTCTTGCGCATGCGGTTGGCCAGGAACGGATAATGCGTGCAGGCGAGCACGACGATGTCGGTGCGCTGCCCGTCGTGCTCGATGAAGCAGGGCGCGATCTCGGCGCGCACGGCTTCCTCGTCGACAAAACCTTCGCGCATATAGATCTCGGCCAATGCGGCAAGCCTGTCGCTGCCGACGAGCCGGACATGGCATTTCTGCGCCCATTTGCTGATCAGGTCACGCGTGTACTGACGCTTAACCGTGCCCGGGGTCGCCAGCACCGAAACCAGGCCGGACCGCGTGCGCTCGGCCGCCGGCTTGATCGCGGGCACCGTTCCGACAAACAGATGACCGGGAAATTTTTCCCGCAGCGCATCGATCACCAGGGTCGAGGCGGTGTTGCAGGCGATCACTGAGATCGCCGGCTGCAGACGGTCGAGCAATTTGCCGAACAGGGCGAGTATGTGCTCCTTGAGCGCCGGCTCTTCCCATGCGCCGTAAGGAAAAGCCGCGTCGTCGGCGACATAGACGAAGCGCCGATCCGGCATCAGGACGCGCGCCTCGCGCAGCACCGTCAGTCCGCCGACACCGGAATCGAACATCAGGACCGGACGCTGGTTTGATCGATCGTTCATTGTCATCCGACTACAGGAAGAAGCTGACCCGAGATTTGGCCAACCGCGCTTCTATCCTGAACGATCATGGTCTTGAAGTGGCAGATGCCAGCAGCTTTTGCGCAACTCAGAGCCCCCGCTTGCCGAAGCCGGCGGGTCGCGCCCGGCCAAACGGCTGCGGCGCCGGCGCCGGCGCCGGACGCGCGGGTTGCGCAGCAGTCCGTGGCGCAGCTGGAGCGACGCTCGCTGTCGCCCTCGCGGGGAGCGCCTCCGCCGGCAACGAGCCTTCAAAGTCGAAAGCCTCGGTCAGCTCATCGATGTTGCTGCCGGCCACAGGCTTTGCCCACAGGATCGTGCACCAGAGGCCGAATATGGCAAGGCCGAGCAGGTTCAGGCCACCGGGCGCGCTCTCAGGATTGCCGAAATCGATGACCAGAAGCGTTCCGGCCTGCAGCAATCCATAGATGCCGGAAAAGGCGATATAGGACCAGAGAATCCAGCCTGAACCATCGGCATCGCGGCTGCGGCGCCATGCGATGTTGCAGCGCAGCGCGACGAAGACGAGCGACACAACAAGCGCGGCGCCGGCCAGGCTTTGCCGCGACGGACCCGGCATCGAATTGATCAATCCCGCGAAGCCGGTCGTTGCGGCAATGCAGAGCACGATCGTTACCGCTTCCGCTATGAACAGACCTAGCGAATAGAAGAAGAAATGCAGACGGCCAATATTGGACGTAAACATCTGCTGCCCCATCGTTTCGAGAACGATGAACCAAACCGCATAATATTCGGTTACCTTGAAGGTTCGGAGCTTACGGATTTTAACTTTCTTTGTCCGTTGTTCGCTTGCGCGTAGCCGGCGCCCGCCTCGGATCATCCCCCGGTGAGCCGTCGCCGCGCGGCATTGCCGGCGAAAACCTGTGGAGCGACGAGATGATGCCGCGCAGCACCTTCAACTCGGGCTCAGCGAATCCCGCCCGCGTCAGCACGGCGCGCAGATTGTCGACCATCTTAGGCCTCTTCTCTTCCGGGCGGAAATAGCCGCGCGCCTCGAGAGCGCCTTCGAGATAGGTGAACAGGCTGTGCAGCTGTTCCTTGGTCGCCGGAACGAGCTCCGGTCCGGCGAAGTTGGTCGCGGTCTCTTCGGCAAGGCCGGATTTCATCCATTCATAGGACATCAAAAGCACGGCCTGTGCGATGTTGAGCGAGGAGAAGCCGGGATCGACGGGAAAGGTGACGATCTCGTCAGCCAGGCCAACCTCTTCATTGTAGAGGCCAAAACGTTCACGGCCGAACAGAATTCCGGTGCGCAGCCCCGCCTGCTCGCGGGCCCGGAGCGCCCTGCCCGCATCCACCGGACCGCGCACCGGTTTGAAGCCGTCACGCTCGCGGGCGGTGGTGGCGAAGACGAAGTTGAGGTCGGCCACTGCCGAGGCAAGGTCGTCGAACACCGTTGTCGCATCGATGACGTGGTCGGCGCGGCTGGCGGCGGCACGCGCCTTCTCGCTCGGCCAGCCGTCGCGCGGATTGACCAGGCGCAGCTCCGAAAGGCCGAAATTCGCCATGGCGCGCGCGACCATGCCGATATTCTCGCCGAGCTGCGGCTCGACAAGGATGATCGCCGGTCCGGCGGTCTTGGCGGTGTCGTTTGCGGCTCGCATGGCTCTCCGTACATGGGGTTTGCGGCGTTTCGGCGTCCCCTGCCACATCCGGGCCTGAAAATGAAGCATTCACAAGCGCGACACCGGTCTGCGATCGGCTGATCGCGGTTTGCGCGCTCAAAAAGGCTTTGATATACGCTGCCCAACCTCGGCCGAAGCCACGGGCAAGGCCGTTCAGATCCCCAGCAACGAGGCATTTTTCCATGGCGAAGATCAAGGTGGCGAACCCGGTCGTCGAGCTCGACGGCGACGAGATGACCCGCATCATCTGGCAGTTCATCAAGGACAAGCTGATCCACCCCTATCTCGACATCAAGCTGGACTATTTCGATCTAGGGATCGAGAACCGGGACGCCACCAATGACCAGGTGACCGTCGACTCGGCCAACGCAATCAAGAAATACGGCGTCGGCGTGAAATGCGCGACGATCACGCCCGACGAGCAGCGCGTCGAGGAATTCAAGCTGAAGAAAATGTGGAAGTCGCCCAACGGCACCATCCGCAACATCCTCGGCGGCACCATCTTTCGCGAGCCGATCATCATGAAGAACGTGCCGCGCCTGGTGCCCGGCTGGACCAAGCCGATCGTCGTCGGCCGTCACGCCTTCGGCGACCAATACCGCGCCACCGACTTCCGCTTCCCGGGCAAGGGGAAGCTGACAATCAAATTCGTCGGCGAGGACGGCCAGGTGATCGAGCATGACGTCTTCGATGCGCCGGGCGCCGGCGTCGCCATGGCCATGTACAATCTCGACGAGTCGATCCGCGAATTCGCTCGCGCCTCGCTGAACTATGGCCTGCTGCGCAACTTCCCGGTCTATCTCTCGACCAAGAATACCATTCTCAAAGCCTATGACGGGCGCTTCAAGGACATCTTCCAGGAAGTCTACGAGAAGGAATTCGAGGCCGAGTTCAAGGCGAGAAAACTCTGGTACGAGCACCGCCTGATCGACGACATGGTCGCCTCCAGCCTGAAATGGTCGGGCGGCTATGTCTGGGCCTGCAAGAATTATGACGGCGACGTGCAATCCGACACCGTGGCGCAAGGCTTCGGCTCGCTCGGCCTGATGACCTCGGTGCTGATGACGCCGGACGGCAAGACCGTGGAAGCGGAAGCCGCCCACGGCACCGTCACCCGCCACTACCGCCAGCATCAGAAGGGCGAGGAAACCTCGACCAACTCGATCGCCTCGATCTTCGCCTGGACGCGTGGCTTGGCCCACCGCGCCAAGCTCGACGGCAATGCCGAGCTCAAGCGCTTTGCCGAGACGCTGGAAAAGGTCTGCATCCAGACCGTCGAGGGCGGCTTCATGACCAAGGACCTGTCGCTGCTGATCGGCCCCGACCAGCCCTGGCTGTCGACCACCGGCTTTCTCGACAAGATCGACGAGAACCTGCAGAAGGCGATGGGGTAAGAAGTGCCGAGCCTTGTCTGCCAGCGAAAGGGGTCGCCTTTGCGCTGGCAACAATGCCGACCTCTGCCAGGCTATTTTCAAGGTGCACGGGCTAAGCGGCCGGAGGAGCCGCTCCGTCTGGTCCAGCGATGAGCAAGCACCTCCTTACTACCCCAATGCCGCCACTTTGGATGCCGATGCCGAACCGATCCAACTTGCAGAAATAGCCAGACTGACATCTGTTCTTGCCACCAGCTTTTCGGTCAAGGATTGCTTCTGCCGTCTGGATCTCCGACCGCTCGGGTTCAGCCAACTCTTCGAAGCAAGCTGGATCTGGATGGACCTAAGGCGTCCAACGACGACCCCCTCCGGTTGGGAACGTGTTGGGGACGCAGCCAGCTTGGAGATGTGGGAACTTGCCTGGACGGATGGCGCAGGTTCCTCCAGCGGCCGTGTCTTTCCGACCGCAGTTCTGGCCGACCCTGCCATAGCCATCCTTGGCCGACGGACGGCCGACGGCTTCACCGCCGGCTGCATAGCCAATAGATCCGAGCTCGTGATCGGGTTGTCAAATGTCTTTGCCACGGATGGCAATTCGACCTATCGAGATGCTGTGCAAGCCGCAGCCAATACGTTTGCTGAAAGTCGCGCGCTGGTCGGGTATGAACGCGGCGGCGGGCTGGATGACGCACTGGACTGCGGCTTTCAGACCACCGGCCACGCTGCGCGTCTGGATACGGGACAGCCAAGCCAAAGAGGAATGAAGTGGCAAAGCCTCTTCTCTACGGCGCCCACTACAGCGTCTATGTCCGCATCGCGCGAATGGCGCTCAATCAAAAGGGCGTCGACTACGAGCTCGTCCCTCTCGACATCTTCACGGCCGAAAGGGCGTCAATTATCGGCTATTTCCTCAAGGTCGCCGAAGGGCGAAAGCTGCTTGCCCGCTTTCCAGACTTGCAGGACCGGTGGGATCGCATCGTCAGGCGGGCAAGCTTCTCCAATGCATGAGCTTTCCGGTCGCGAAGCGCTGACCACAGCCAGGATAGTCCGGGTCAACCACGCAGGCGAGTTTGGAGCGATCAGGATCTATTCAGCGCAAATCTTTGTCGCCCGGCACTTTTGGCGCGATTGCGTGCCGTCTTTGTCGGAGATGCTTGGACACGAGCGCCAGCATTGCGCCGCCTTCCGTGCCGCCATGCCAATGCGAAACTCGCGTCCATGTCGCGTCATGCAGTTCTGGAGCTGGGGCGGCTGGCTGTTGGGCTTTCTCACCGCCCTGCTCGGCCCACAAGGCATCTGGGCATGCACCGCCGCTGTCGAAGCGACCGTGCACCGCCATCTTGACGACCAGCTCTACTATCTAGCCGGGCGCGATCCCGGACTGCACGCCATCATCCTGTCGATCCGCGAGGAAGAGCTGGCCCTCTGCGTCACGCCGAGGAGCATCTGCTGGCACCAGGCCCGCTGCTTCTCCTCCTGCGCGCGGCGATCGCCGTCGCCACGGATTGCCTCATCTGGCTGTCCACCTGGGGCGACTCTGTCAGAATGGCGCGCGCCCTGAAAGCGGCAAAGCCTTCCTGACACAGGAACACTAAGCGGCTTCGAGCGCCGCCTTTACCGCCGCGATGGCGTCGTCCGCCTTGGAGGCGTCGGGGCCGCCGGCTTGCGCCATATCGGGACGCCCGCCGCCGCCCTGCCCGCCAAGCGCGGCGGACGCAACACGGACGAGATCGACAGCGCTGAAGCGGCCGGTCAAGTCGTCGGTGACGCCGACCACCACGCTCGCCTTGTTGTCCTCGCCGGCGCCGATAAAGACGACCACGCCGGAGCCCAGCGTCTTCTTGCCGGCATCCGCAAGCGGCTTCAGGTCCTTCGGCGCGACACCGCTGACTGCTTTGCCGAGGAAGCCGACACCCGCAACCGTCTCGTTGGTGGCCGGAGCATCGGCAACGGCCGCGCCGCCGCCAAGGGCCAGTTTCTTGCGCGCCTCGGCGAGCTCTTTCTCGAGTTTCTTGCGCTCCTCGAGCAAAGTCTCGACACGCGCAGGAACGTCGGCCGGCGAGATCCTCAAGGTCGCCGCGGCTGCCTTCAGGCGCTTGTCCTGCTCGTCGAGATGCTTGCGCGCCGCCTCGCCGGTCAGCGCCTCGATGCGGCGCACGCCGGCGGCGACCGCGCTGTCCGACAGGATGCGCACAAGGCCGATATCGCCGGTCGACCTGACATGCGTGCCGCCGCAGAGCTCGACCGAATAGGGACGGTTGGCCTTGGCGCCGTGCAGGCCGGTGCCCATCGAAACGACGCGCACCTCGTCGCCGTATTTCTCGCCGAACAGCGCCATCGCGCCCTCGGCAATAGCATCGTCCACCGACATCAGCCGCGTCGTCACCGGACTGTTCTGCACGACGATCTCGTTGGCCATGCGCTCGACATCCTCGAGCTCCTCGGCCGAGATCGGCTTGTTGTGCGAGATGTCGAAGCGGAGGCGATCAGGCGCGACCAGCGAACCCTTCTGAGCGACATGGGTGCCCAGCACCTCACGCAGCGCCTCGTGGATGAGATGCGTCGCGGAGTGATTGGCGCGCAGCTTCGAACGGCGCGCGTGATCGACCTTTAGCTCCACGGCAGCGCCGGTCTTGATCGTACCGCGCGTCACCTTGCCCAAATGCACGAAAAGCCCGTCGGCCTTCTTTTGCGTGTCGGTGACCTCGATCGAGAAGCCGTCGCCGGAAATCATGCCGGTATCGCCCATCTGGCCACCGGATTCGCCATAGAATGGCGTCTGGTTGACGACGACGGCAACCGCGTCGCCCTGCCCGGCGCTGTCGACGATCTTGCCATCCTTGACCAGGGCCTGGATCAGGCCTTCCGCCTCTTCCGTCTCGTAACCGAGGAAATCGGTGGCGCCGGTCTGCTCGCGCACCGGGAACCAGACCGTCTCGGTCGCCGCTTCGCCCGACCCCGCCCAGTGCGCGCGCGCTTCCGCCTTCTGCCGCTCCATCGCAGCGGTGAAGCCGGCAAGATCGACCGAGATGTCGCGTTGGCGCAGCGCATCCTGCGTCAGGTCGAGCGGGAAGCCATAGGTGTCGTAGAGCTTGAAGGCCGTCTCGCCATCCAGCATGTCGCCGGCGTGCAGCTGTTCCGTCGCCTCCGAAAGCAGGCCGAGACCGCGGACCAGCGTCTTGCGGAAGCGCGTCTCCTCGAGCTTCAGCGTCTCGGTGATCAGCGCTTCGCCACGCACCAGTTCCGGATAGGCCTGGCCCATCTCGCGCACCAGCGCCGGCACCAGCTTCCACATCAGCGGCTCCTTGGCACCGAGCAGTTGCGCATGGCGCATGGCACGACGCATGATGCGACGCAGCACATAGCCGCGGCCTTCATTGGAGGGCAGCACGCCGTCGGCCACCAGGAAGGATGACGAGCGCAAATGATCCGCGATCACGCGGAAGGATGCTGCGTTCTCCTGGTTGTGACCGTGCCCCAGCGCCGAGCATGCCGCATCGATCAAATGCCGGAACAGGTCGGTCTCAAAGACGCTCTCCACTCCCTGAAGGATCGAAGCCATGCGCTCCAGGCCCATGCCGGTGTCGATCGACGGGCGCGGCAGGTCGATGCGCTCGTCTTTCGTCACCTGCTCATATTGCATGAACACCAGGTTCCAGAATTCGAGGAACCGGTCGCCGTCCTCCTCCGGGCTGCCGGGCGGACCGCCCCAGATATGCTCGCCGCGATCGATGAATATCTCCGAGCACGGACCGCAGGGACCGGTGTCGCCCATCGCCCAGAAATTGTCAGAGGTCGGAATGCGGATGATGTGATCGTCTGAGAAGCCGGCGATCTTCTTCCAGTAGCCGGCCGCCTCGTCATCGGTGTGATAGACGGTGACCAGAAGCTTGTCCTTCGGCAGGCCGAATTCCTTGGTGATCAGGTTCCAGGCAAGCTCGATCGCGTGCTCCTTGAAATAATCGCCGAACGAGAAATTGCCGAGCATCTCGAAGAAGGTGAGATGGCGCGCGGTGTAGCCGACATTGTCGAGATCGTTGTGCTTGCCGCCGGCGCGCACGCTCTTCTGCGCGGTCGCGGCGCGCGAATAGGACCGCTTCTCCAGGCCGGTGAACACGTTCTTGAATTGCACCATGCCGGCGTTGGTGAACATCAGCGTCGGATCGTTGCGCGGCACCAGCGGGCTGGAGGCGACGATCTCATGGCCCTCCTTGCGGAAGTAGTCGAGGAATGTCGACCGGATCTCGTTCACGCCACTCATGGATACTGCCTTTTCGCGAAAACCGCCGGCCAGGCCGGCGGCAAATGGGCTTTCGTGTGTCAGAAGATAGATTGGCCTTTTAGCCGTAGCTCTTGACCCTGTCCAGAAACACGGAACCAAGGCCAATCCTCAGGCTGGGCGGCCTGTGCCCTCGCCCCCAAACGTAAACCGCCGGCACGAAGGCCGGCGGTTCGAACGCAGTACTAGGGAACTCGATTACATCAGCTTTAGATAATGGATCCGGATTATGGCCGAACTCCGGCAGTGCCTACATCGCGCCAGCCTCGTCCTCGAAGCTGTCGTCACCACCGCCTTCGGAGCCGCCGTTCTCGAGGAATTTTTCGGCGATCAGCCCGGCATTCTGCCTCAGCGCCAGCTCGATCTCGCGCGCTGTGTCCGGATTGTCGCGCAGGAAAAGCTTGGCGTTCTCACGGCCCTGACCGAGACGCTGCGAATTGTAGGAGAACCAGGCGCCCGACTTCTCGACCACGCCGGCCTTGACCCCGAGATCGACGAGCTCGCCGGTCTTCGACACGCCCTCGCCATACATGATGTCGAACTCGACCACCTTGAAGGGCGGAGCCAGCTTGTTCTTCACCACCTTGACGCGGGTCTGGTTGCCGACCACTTCGTCGCGATCCTTGACCGAGCCGATGCGGCGGATGTCGAGGCGCACCGAGGCGTAGAATTTCAGCGCATTGCCGCCGGTCGTGGTTTCCGGCGAGCCGAACATGACGCCGATCTTCATACGGATCTGGTTGATGAAGATGACCATGGTGTTGGAGCGCGAGATCGATGCGGTCAGCTTGCGCAGCGCCTGGCTCATCAGACGGGCCTGCAGGCCGGGCAGCGCGTCGCCCATCTCGCCCTCGATTTCGGCGCGCGGCGTCAGCGCCGCCACCGAATCGACCACCAGAACGTCGATGGCGCCGGAGCGCACCAGCGTGTCGCAGATCTCCAGCGCCTGCTCACCCGTGTCGGGCTGCGAGATCAGGAGGTTTTCGAGGTCTACGCCGAGCTTGCGGGCATAGACCGGATCGAGCGCGTGCTCGGCATCGACGAAGGCGCAGATACCGCCCTTCTTCTGGGCTTCCGCAACCGTGTGCAGCGCCAGCGTCGTCTTGCCCGAGCTTTCCGGCCCGTAGATTTCGATGATGCGGCCGCGCGGCAACCCGCCGACGCCGAGCGCGATGTCCAGCCCGAGCGATCCCGTCGGCACGGTTTCGATCTCGACCACCTGCTCATTGGCACCGAGCCGCATGATCGAGCCCTTGCCGAAAGCGCGCTCGATTTGCGACAGCGCCGCATCCAGAGCCTTTGATTTGTCCACTGCCTTATCCTCTACAAGCCGCAAACTATTCTGAGCCATGATACATCACCCCTTGGTCGTCAATGAAGGCCGGACAATCCGTGATCCCTGCCAGTTTGTACCTTTTTTGTTCTCATCTGGCAAGAGGCAGCAAATGACTGGAAAACAAACAATATCTGGATTTGTTCTATTTTTGTCTCATTAGAGATGGCGTGAACCAGTGCTGCTGATCCAAGCGAGATCTCGTTATCCGGGCGGCCCGAATCGCGACCCGATTGCGGGGCGATGCGCGGAAACCTAGTGTGCGCACGCAAACAATCAACGAGGTCACCTCCGCGGCATGCCGACATCCCCAAACATCCTGGCGCTGGGCGGCGCCCATATCGACCGGCGCGGCCAGGTCTCGGGCCCTTACGTGCCCGCCGCATCCAATCCCGGCATCATGCGCGAGGATGTCGGCGGCGGCGTCTTCAACGCGCTGCGCAGCATTGTGAAGCGCGGCGTCTCGGCCTCGCTGCTTTCGGTGCGCGGCGGCGATGCGGCGGGTGAGACCGTCGCATCGGCGATCGACGAGGCCGGCATTGCCGACCTTTCGGCGGTGTTCCTCGACCGCACGACGCCGAGCTACACTGCGCTGATCGACAGCGAGGGGGAGCTGATCGTCGGCTTTGCCGATATGGGCCTTTACGACCTCGCCTTCCCCAAGCAGATCCGCCGCGCCAAGGTGCGCGAGGCGATCGCCGAGGCAGACGCGATCCTCTGCGACGCGAACCTGCCGACGGCGGCCCTCGAGCGTCTGGTTGCGCAAGCCGGCGACAGGCCGATTTTCGCCATCGCCATCTCGCCGGCCAAGGTGGTGCGGCTAGCGCCGCTGCTCGGCAATCTTTCGCTGCTGTTCATGAACCGCCGAGAGGCGGCGGCGCTGGCTGGTGCGGATATTTCCGGCCGCGGTCTTGTCGGGGAACTCAGGCGGCTGAGCTTGACGGCAGGCGTGATCACGGCCGGCAGGGCTCCGGTGCTCGGCTTCGACCAATCGGGCGTCTTCGCCATCGACCCGCCCTCCCCGCGACGAGTTGCCGACGTAACCGGCGCCGGCGACGCCCTGACCGGAGCAACGGTTGCCGCGCTGCTGCGCGGGCTGCCTTTGCGGAAGGCACTGCGCGAAGGTGTTGCCGCGGCGATGCTCGCCATCGAGAGCGCCGAGGCGGTACCGTCTTTCACCGCCGGCAGTTTCGGCCAGGCGCTTGCCCTTGTGCCCGAGGCACGGGTGGTGGCATAGGGCCACAAAACTATCTTGCCGGAGTGTTTTCTCCGGAGTGGAGAACGGACATGACGCCCGAAACCGCCCGCCCCTTCATCGACATTCATCCGCCAGTGGTGGAGGCGCTTGCCGCCGGGCGGCCTGTGGTGGCGCTGGAAAGCACCATCATCACGCACGGCATGCCATACCCCGACAATGGCGCGATGGCCGCCAAGGTCGAGCAGATCATCGCCGATGGCGGCGCGGTGGCGGCGACGATCGCCGTGGTCGATGGCCGCATCAAGATTGGCCTTTCCGATGGCGAGCGCGAATCGCTTGCCATGACCGGCGACGCCATGAAGCTGTCGCGTGCCGATATCGGCTTTGCCGTCGCCCAAAAGCGCACCGGCGGCACCACCGTGGCCGCCACCATGATCGCCGCGCACATGGCCGGCATAAAGGTCTTCGCCACCGGCGGCATCGGCGGCGTCCACAAGGGCGCCGAAAAGAGTTTTGACATCTCGGCCGACCTCGACGAGCTGGCGCGCACGCCGGTCGTCGTCGTCTCGGCCGGCGCCAAGGCGATCCTCGACATCGAAAAGACGCTGGAAGTGCTGGAGACGCGCGGCGTGCCAGTCATCGGCCATGGCTGCGAGACCATGCCGGCCTTCTGGTCCAGGCAATCGCCCTTCCGCGCGCCGCTGACGTTGCATGCGCCTGAAGATATCGCGCATTTCTATCATATCCGGCAGGCGCTCGGCCTCGGCGGCGGCATACTGGTCGCCAATCCGGTGCCGCAGAACGACGAGATCCCGGCAGCCGAGATGGACGGCTACATCCAGGCCGCGCAAAAGGCGGCCGAAGCGCAGAACATCACCGGCAAAGCCGTGACGCCGTTCCTCCTGTCGTGGATTTTGGAGCTCACCGGCGGCCGCAGCCTCAAGACCAACATCGCGCTGGTCGAAAACAATGCGCGGCTGGCGGCGGAGATCGCGAAGGCGCTGTAAGCCTTATCTGCCCGCGCGCCGCCCCGCTTCATAAGCGCGCCGCGCCCAGACCGCCATTTCGTCGGGATCGTCGAAGGCGCTGTCGGGAACGCTCCAATAGGGCATCGCCACCTCCTTGCCGTGCCGCGAGCCGGTATAGGTCCATTGGCTACAGCCGGCGGCCTCGAATTCGGGGATCGTCTCCTCGTCGGCCTTCAGCATCAGTTCGCCGCGCACGACCACCGCGACGATGACGCCGTCGCAATAGATTCCCTTGCCGCCGAACAGTTTTCGGATGCTGATCGGCCCCAGGCTCTCGAACAATTCTTCGAGGCGGTCATTGTCCATGCCGCAATCATCTCATCCAGCATGGGCCTTGTCATCGCAGCAACCAACAGCATGCTGACAGGTTGAGACATGAAATGGAGGTTCGCGCCATGCCTGTCCTGCTCAAAGGCTCCTGCCGCTGCGGCGCCGTCCGCTTCGAGGTGGAAAGTCATACGCCCGTGCCGTTCATGCTCTGCTACTGCTCGATCTGCCGCAAGCAGCAGGGCGGCGGCGGTTTTGCCATCAATCTCGGCGCCAACAACCAAACGCTCAAGGTCACCGGCAAGCCCAATCTCGGCGTCTACCGCGCTGAGATCGAGGACGACGAGCATCCGCACTGCGAGGTCTCGACCGGCGAGCGCAATTTCTGCAAGACATGCGGCGCCGCGCTCTGGGTCTACGACCCGACTTGGCCGGACCTCGTCCACCCCTTCGCCTCGGCGATCGACAGCGACCTGCCGAAGCCGCCGGAAAAGGTGCATCTGATGCTGAAATACAAGGCGAGCTGGGTCGAACCGGCGATCGGCAGGAACGACAAGGTGTTCGAGCTCTATCCCGAAGAATCGATCGCCGACTGGCACAAGCGCACCGGCTTGTGGGTGAACTAAGCCTGCATCTAAGGGCGATGGGTTAGCGCAACCCAGCGCTCGATCTGTGTCACATCTACCCCTTCGCGCTGCGCGGCGACCAAACGGTGGTCTGCATCATGCAGAAAAACCCTGGGACGCAGATTGCCGGGCTGAAACACAACATTGGCATGCAGGTGCATCGAGCTCGGATATTCAGGAATGTCGTGCATCAGATACCCGAAGCAGAGCTCGTCCTCATATAGGCCGCTATCATACCCGGCTCGATAGACATTCCAACTTCTTTCCGAGACGGACATCCAAACACCGAAACAGAACTCTTCGGACAACTGAGGTACGGGCAAGGGCAGCAGGCAACGAATGAAGCGGTCTGTTTGCCCCGTGGCGTAGCTCACCACGCAAAAATCGTCGTTCTTGCGGAAGGTCGACCGAGCTACCTCGTCAAGCGCGTCTGGATTCACCGGTGCGCCAAAGGCTATATCGGTGGGAAGTCCGGTGAACTCCTGGTCACAGCAGGCACATCGCCAGCGATATGCCTCGGCGCTCACCTAAGCAGCGCTTGAAGCGCGCGCCTCCGCCAGCGCCTTGAGATCGGCCGGCTTCAACTCGACGGATTCGCCGCAGCCGCAGGCCGAACTCTGGTTCGGATTCCTGAAGGTGAAGCCGGTTCGCAGCGTCGTCTGCTCGAAATCCATCTCGGTGCCGAGCAGGAAAAGCGCCGCTTCCGGCGCGACATAGACGTGCGCGCCGTCGCGCTCGATATGATCGTCCTTAGGGTTCGGCTCGGTGACCAGATCGACCGTGTATTCCATCCCGGCGCAGCCGCCCTTCTTGATGCCAAGGCGGATTCCATGCGCGTTGTCGCGCGTAGCGACGATCTCACGCACGCGGTCCGCGGCCTTGTCGGTCATCGTGATGACGGCGAAGCGTCCCATGTCGTTCTCCACGTTCGCGCGGGTTCAAGGCCCGCGGAATGAGTCTGCCTTTAAGATGGTGAAGTTTCACCTTTGCTGCAAGCCAGCCAACCTTAGTGGGTCGCTGGCTAGTACCACCCGACCGCGACCTGCGCCTCTTCCGACATCCGGTCGGGTGTCCACGGCGGGTCGAACACCATATTGACCTCGACGCCCGAAACACCCTCCACGGCGCCGACGGCGTTCTCGACCCAGCCCGGCATTTCGCCGGCCACCGGGCAGCCCGGCGCGGTCAGCGTCATGTCGATCTTGACCGTCCAGTCGTCCTCGATGTCGATCCTGTAGACGAGGCCGAGCTCGTAGATGTCGGCCGGGATTTCCGGATCGTAGACCGTCTTCAGCGCCGAGACGATATCGTCGGTCAGCCGCGCCAACTCGTCGGCCGGGATCGCCGAGGCTGAGACGAGGCCGTTACCGGCCGTTTCCGGCGCGGTCTCTGCGGTGGTGCTCACATCGTCCATCCTCGTCACCCGAAGAACTTTCGCGCCTTTTCCAGCGCATCGGCCAAAGCGTCGACTTCGGCCCTGGTGTTATACATGCCGAACGATGCCCTGCATGTGGAGGTTACGCCGAAGCGTTTCAACAGCGGCTGGGCGCAATGCGTGCCGGCGCGGACCGCGACGCCTTGCCTGTCGATAAGCATCGACACGTCATGGGCGTGGATGCCCTGCAATTCGAACGAGATGATGGCGCCCTTGCCGGGCGCGTCGCCGAAGATGCGCAGCGAATTGATGGTGCGCAGCCGCTCGTGCGCGTAATTCTTGAGGTCCGCCTCATGCGCCGCGATGTGCTCGCGGCCGACCTTTTCCATATATTCGAGCGCGGCGCCCAGCCCGATCGCCTGCACGATCGGCGGCGTGCCGGCCTCGAAACGGTGCGGCGGCTCGTTGTAGGTGACGATGTCTTCCGTCACCTCCTCGATCATCTCGCCGCCACCCATGAAGGGCCGCATCGCTTCCAGCATGTGCTTCTTGCCGTAGAGCACGCCGATGCCGGACGGACCGTAAACCTTGTGGCCGGTGAAGACGAAGAAGTCGCAATCGAGGTCCTGCACGTCGATCGGCATATGCACGGCGCTCTGGCTGCCGTCGACGAGCACGGGAATGCCACGCGAATGCGCGATGCGCACGATCTCCTTGATCGGCGTCACCGTGCCCAGCGCGTTCGACATATGGGTGATGGCGACGAGTTTTGTGCGGTTCGTCAGCCGCTTCTCGAATTCCTCGATATGGAAGGCGCCGAGATCGTCGACCGGCACCCAGACAAGCTTCGCGCCCTGCCGCTCGCGGATGAAATGCCAGGGCACGATGTTGGAGTGGTGCTCCATGATCGAGAGCACGATCTCGTCGCCCTCGCCGATCCTCGGCATGCCGTAGCCATAGGCGACCGTGTTGATCGCCGAGGTGGTGTTCGAGGTAAAGACGATGTTGTCGGTGCTCGGCGCATTGAGGAAGCGGCGTACCGTCTCGCGTGCTTTCTCATAAGCATCGGTCGCGGCATTCGACAGAAAATGCAGGCCGCGATGGACATTGGCGTAGTCCTGCGAATAGGCGTGCTGGATCGTGTCGAGCACCACCTGCGGCTTCTGCGCCGAGGCGCCGTTGTCGAGATAGACCAGCGGCTTGCCGTAGACCTGCCGCGACAGGATCGGGAAGTCGCGGCGGATCGCCTCGACGTCGTAGGGAGCGGTTTCGATCTTCTGGTCCATCACAAGGTCTTTCGAGGCTTCGCCTCACTTCGTCCAGCAACCCTCATCCGTCTTGGCGCTCCGCGCCAATCCACCTTCTCCCAAGTAGGAGAAGGGGAAAGCGCTACCCGTGCGTCGAAAACCAGGCGTCGAGCCGCGCTTCGAGCGCATCGACGAGCGCGTCGTCGTCCAGTTCCTCGATCACTTCCGCGACGAAAGCCTTCACCAGAAGGCCGCGCGCCGCTTTCTCGTCAATGCCACGCGCCATCAGATAGAACAGATGGTTGTGGTCGATCTCGGTGACCGTCGCGCCGTGACCGCAGACGACGTCGTCGGCGAAGATTTCCAGCTCCGGCTTGGTCGAGAACTCACCCTCGTCCGATAGGAGCAGCGTGTTGCACGCCATCTTGGCGTTGGTCTTCTGCGCGTATTGGTGGACGTTGATGCGCCCCTGGAAGACACCCCGCGCCTTGCCGGTCACAACGTTGCGGATCACTTCGGTCGAGGCGGTGTGCGGCACGGCATGATCGAGCACCATGGTGGTGTCGGTATGCGTGTCGCCGGCCAGAAGGTTGATGCCGCGCAGCTTGAAATCGGCGCCCTCACCAGTCGTCCTGACCACGACTTCCTGGCGCACCAGCTTGCCGCCGGCGTTCATCACGAACAGCGTCAGCTTGGCGTCCTTGCCGATATGCGCCTTGAACTGAGCAAGGTGCGTTGCCGTGTCCGGCTGCTCCTGCACGATCAGCCAGGTCACCTCGGCGCCGTCGCCGACCACGAGCTGGCTGACCGAGCTGACGAGCGCGGCCTCGCCGCCCTCGCTCGTCTGGCGCTCGACGATGATTGCCTTGGCGCCGGCACCGACACGTGCCAGGAGCCGCACATGCGTCTGGCCGCCGGCCTGCAGGTTCTGCAGCTCGATCGGCTTTTCCAGCTCGGCGCCGTCGGCGATGTCGACGAAATAGCCGTCGGCGACGAAGGCCGTGTTCAGCGCGCCGATTGCGTCATCGGCGCCATAGCGATCGAGCCCCGGCGCGATACTGCCGTCGGTGAGCTTCTCCGACAGGCGCTGCACCGTGACGCCTTCGATCGCAGGCGCCTTGGCGCTCGAAACGCCGTTCAGCACCGGCAGAACGGCCGAACCGTCGAGGACCGGATCGAACGCCTTTGCGATGTCCCCGGCCTCGAAGGCCGGCACCGAGGTCAGCAGCCGGCGCAGGTCCGTATAATGCCAGGATTCGACGCGGCGCGTCGGCAGGCCGTGCTTGATCGCCTCGATCGCGTCGTCGCGCTTGACCATCACCGCGCCGTCGCCGGGCAGCAGCGACAGCCGCTCGCCGAAGGCGTCGATCAGCGCCGTTTCGGCCAATGTCCGCTGGGGCTGTGCGTGCATGTTCATTGCTCTTGCCTCACTTGGCCCCATCTCACGCGGCTTGCCCGATCACGCCGGCATAGCCGTTGGTCTCGAGGTCGAGCGCCAGCGACTTGTCGCCCGACTTGATGACCTGGCCCTTGTAGAGCACGTGCACGCTGTCCGGCACGATGTGCTCGAGCAGGCGCTGGTAGTGGGTGATGACGACGATCGCGCGCTCCGGCGAGCGCAGCGCGTTGACGCCATCGGCGACGATCTTGAGGGCGTCGATGTCGAGGCCTGAATCGGTCTCGTCGAGCACGCAGAGCTTCGGCTCGAGCAGCTTCATCTGCAGGATCTCGGCGCGCTTCTTCTCGCCGCCGGAGAAGCCGACATTGAGCGGCCGCTTTAGCATGTTCATGTCCATGTTGAGCGAGGCGGCGGCGTCCTTCACGCGCTTCAGGAATTCCGGAACCTTCAGGGGCTCCTCGCCGCGCGCTTTGCGCTGCTCGTTCATCGCGACTTTCAGGAATTCCATGGTCGCCACGCCCGGTATCTCCATCGGATACTGGAAGGCGAGGAAGATGCCGGCGGTGGCACGTTCGGCCGGATCCATTTCGAGGATCGACTGGCCGTTGTAGAGGATGTCGCCTTCGGTGACCTCGTAGTCCTCGCGGCCGGCGAGTATGTAGGACAGCGTCGACTTGCCCGAACCGTTCGGGCCCATGATGGCGGCGACCTCGCCGGCTTTGACCGTCAGGTTCAGGCCACGGATGATCTCCGTGCCGTCCTCGACGATGCGGGCATGCAAATTCTTGATCTCAAGCATATTTTTTTCCTGAATATCTTCTGCGGTCAGCCGACCGAACCCTCGAGGCTGATGCCGATCAGCTTCTGCGCCTCTACGGCGAACTCCATCGGCAGCTGCTGGATGACGTCCTTGACAAAGCCGTTGACGATCAGCGCGATCGCCTCTTCCTCGGGAATCCCGCGCTGCATCACGTAGAACTTCTGGTCCTCGGATATCTTCGACGTCGTCGCCTCGTGCTCGAACTTCGCCGTCGCGTTCTTGGCTTCCATGTAGGGCACGGTGTGCGCGCCGCACTGGTCGCCGATCAGCAGCGAATCGCAGTTGGTGAAGTTGCGGGCGTTGGTCGCCTTGCGGTGCGCCGAGACTTGGCCGCGATAGGTGTTCTGCGAGAAGCCGGCGGCAATACCCTTGGAGATGATGCGGCTCGACGTGTTCTTGCCGAGATGGATCATCTTGGTGCCGCTATCGACCTGCTGATAGCCGTTCGACACCGCGATCGAATAGAACTCGCCGCTGGAATCGTCGCCGCGAAGGATGCAGCTCGGATATTTCCAGGTGATCGCCGAGCCGGTCTCGACCTGCGTCCACGAAATCTTCGAACGATGGCCGCGGCAATCGCCGCGCTTGGTGACGAAATTATAGATGCCGCCCTTGCCCTCGGCGTCGCCGGGATACCAGTTCTGCACCGTCGAATATTTGATTTCGGCATCGTCGAGCGCGATCAGCTCGACTACCGCGGCATGCAGCTGGTTCTCGTCGCGCTGCGGCGCCGTGCAGCCCTCGAGGTAGGAGACATAGGCGCCTTCTTCGGCGATGATCAGCGTGCGCTCGAACTGGCCGGTATTCTTCTCGTTGATGCGGAAATAGGTCGACAGCTCCATCGGGCAGCGCACGCCCTTCGGCACGAAGACGAAGGAGCCGTCGGTGAACACGGCCGAGTTCAGCGTGGCGTAGAAATTGTCGGAAGTGGGCACGACCGAGCCCAGATATTTCTGCACCAGCTCAGGGTGCTCGCGGATCGCTTCCGAAATCGAGCAGAAGATAACGCCGGCCTGAGCCAGCTCCTTCTTGAAGGTGGTGACCACCGAGACGGAATCGAACACGGCGTCGACCGCGACGCGGCCGGACTTGTAGACGTTGTCGTTGGCCTCCTCCAGCTCCGAAGCGTCGGTCTTCTGCACGCCGGCGAGGATCTCCTGCTCCTTCAAAGGAATGCCAAGCTTCTCGTAGACCTTGAGCAATTCGGGATCGACCTCGTCCAGCGACTTCGGTCCCGGCGTGCTCTTCGGCGCCGCGTAATAGTGGATGTCCTGGAAGTCGATCTTCGGATAGTGGACGCGCGCCCAGGTCGGCTCTTCCAGCGTCAGCCAGCGCCTATAGGCGCCCAGACGCCATTCCAGCATCCAGTCCGGCTCGCCCTTCTTCTCGGAGATCAAGCGAATGATGTCTTCGCTCAGGCCCTTGGGGGCCTTATCCATCTCGATCTCTGTCTGGAATCCGTATTTATACTGGTCGACGTCGATCTTTCGGACTCGATCGATCGTCTCCTGCACAGCAGGCATAAGCGTTCTCCATCCACGCCGGGGTCAAGGCCCGGCAGTTTTCAAACTATGGCACCGCAGAAACGCGCCCGGGGAAGGACTCGGCTGCGGAGTAAGCTCCATATAGTGCGTTCCGGCCGGAAATTCACCCGTCCAAACGAAACGCACGGCTCTACCAGGCCGGATGGCCTGAATTCGTTTTTCGAGCACCGGATTTCAAGAGCCTCCGGGGATCTCTTGTCCGATGCCTTGCCGCCGTCAGGCAGCCTTTTCTTTTCCAGCCCGACGCGCGGCTATGCCCGCCAGAGCCGCGCGGAACGCCTCGATCTCCTCGGCGCCGGTAGCGCGGCCAATCGAGACGCGCAAGGCGCCAAGGCTCTCGCCGTGGCCCATCGCCTTCAGCACGTGGCTTGGCCCGACTTTCCCCGACGAGCAGGCGGAACCGGCCGACAGCGCAACACCGGCGAGATCGAAGGCGATCTGCGCCGTCTCGGCCTTGACGCCGGGAATAGCGAAGAATGTCGTATTGGCAAGCCTTGGCGCGGCCGCTCCAAAGATTTCCGTATCAGGGACGAGCTCCCGCACGATGGCTTCGACCTTGTCGCGACGGCGCGCGACCGCTTCCATGTCTTCCAGGCCGGCGAGTGCTGCCCGCGCCGCGGCACCAAAACCGGCAATGCCGGGAAGATTCTCCGTGCCGGCGCGATGGCCCTTTTCCTGGCCGCCGCCATTGATCAGCGGCTTCGGCATCATCAGATCGGCCCGGGCGACGATGGCGCCGGCGCCCTTCGGGCCGCCGATCTTGTGCGAGGAAAGGATCAGATAATCGGCATAACCGGCTGACATGTCGATCGGAATCCGCCCTGCCGCCTGCACGGCATCGACGACCAGCACGCCGCCCGCTTCCTTGACGACCTCGGCGATGCGTCCGATCGGCTGGATCACCCCCGTCTCGTTGTTGGCGGCATGGATCGCCACCAGCGGCAGGCCCGCAGCCTTGTCATGCGCGGAGAGCGCCGTAGTCAGCGCCTCGAGATCGGCAATGCCGTCTCGATCGACGCCGATCCTCGTCACCTGCGGCGCCGAGAACCGCCCGCCATTCAGAATGCAGGGATGATCGGCGGCCGAGACATAGAGGTGGCTGATGCGGACAGAGCCGCGCCCCATCTGCCAGTCGGGAGCAAGCAGCGTCGATGCGGCCTCCGTCGCGCCGGAGGTGAACACGACGTGCTCGGGCCTGGCATTGACCAGTCTTGCCACGTCACGCCTGGCATCCTCGATCAGCCGCCGCGCCGCGCGGCCCTCGCTGTGAACCGACGACGGATTGGCGGCATCGAGCGCCGCGACCATAGCCGACCGCGCCTCTGCAATGAGAGGTGCGCTGGCGTTGTAGTCGAGATAGGCGCGAGTTGCGGCCATTTTCCTTCAGTCGATCCTGTCAGCAGCCATTCCGCGAGGACAGCGCGTTATTTCCTTGAAATTGCAAGGCGAGCCGTCCTATTTACCCGGCTTGCGGCGCGGGCGGCCGAGAAAATGCGTTCTCGGCACCCAGTTTTGAACAATTCTAAACTAGCTTCTAGGAAGACGCTTGCCCGGCGTCAAGGCCACAGAATGGGCCAAAGGAAGAGTCCGGGCTCGCGCCTTCGTATGCCACGTGGAGTATTTTATGCCTGAGGTCATTTTCGCCGGTCCGGCTGGTCGCCTGGAGGGCCGTTACCAGCCTTCCAAGGAAAAGAGCGCGCCGATCGCCATTGTGCTGCATCCGCACCCGCAATTCGGCGGCACGATGAACAACAAGATCGTCTACGACCTCTTCTACATGTTCCAGAAGCGCGATTTCACCACGCTTCGCTTCAATTTCCGCGGCATTGGCCGCAGCCAGGGCGAGTTCGACCACGGTACCGGCGAATTGTCGGACGCGGCCGCTGCGCTCGACTGGGTGCAGTCGCTGCATCCGGATTCCAAGAGCTGCTGGGTCGCGGGCTATTCCTTCGGCTCATGGATCGGCATGCAGCTGCTCATGCGCCGGCCCGAGATCGAGGGCTTCATCTCGGTCGCCCCGCAGCCCAACACCTACGATTTTTCGTTCCTGGCACCCTGCCCGTCGTCCGGCCTCATCATCCATGGCGATGCCGATAAGGTGGCGCCGCCCAAGGACGTGCAGACGCTGGTCGACAAGCTGCACACGCAAAAGGGCATAACCATCACGCAGAAGACTATCTCCGGCGCCAACCATTTCTTCGCCAACCACGCCGAACTGCTGATCGACGAATGCGCCGATTACCTCGACCGGCGTCTGGCCGGCGAGCTCGCCGATCCACGGCCGAAGCGGCTGAGGTAGATTTCGGGCAATCCTTAGACCAAATAGCTCTACGGGCGGTCAGCCGACAATTGCTCGCGGCTCCGCCTCGCCAGCGATGTTTTGTCCTTGGATCCGCTGGAAGACAGCAGCCGGAACGTGCGCTTGGGCACGGGTCTGGTCGACGACGGCCGCCGGAAGATGAAACCGAGCCGCGCGAAAACCAACCCTGCGGCGATCGCAAAGGCAAGGCCGAGCCCAAAGCCGGCCACTGTGTCGCTCGGATAATGCGCGCCGACGAAGACGCGCGTCGAAGCGATCAAGGCCGTGGCCGCAAGCGCGATGTGCCAGCGCCTTGGAAACAGCAGCAAGAGGACGCCGAACACCGCCCCCATCGTCGTAGCATGGCCGGACGGAAAGCCGGCGAAGCGCGCATCCATGGCGAAGGGATGCAGCGACAGCACCCCGTAATCGTTGAAATAGAGCGGCCGGGCCCGGCCGATGCCGTATTTTAGTAAGTTGACGGCCAGCCCGGAAAGACTAACCGCGCAAAGCACCAGGAAAGCGAAGCAGGTCCAATTGTAGACGAGCAGACGCGACGACCTGGAAAGCCGTCGCCAGTCCGTCAGGTTGGCGGCGACGAGGCAGAGAACCGCGGGGATGAGATACCAGCCGCCCAGGCCGAAATCCGTTAAGAAGTCGGTGAATCGGACGAAGCTTGGCGTCCACCCGCCGCGCATCCTGCCGGCGGCGCTGTCCAGGGTGAGGCCAATGGCTATGGCCAGCAGAAGCCATGCAGAGACCCAGACGAGCCAGGGAATCTCGGGATAGCGCGCGGGCCGCACTGCAAAACGCCGCTGCACGATGCGCGTCGTGTCGAGGAAGTTGCCGAGCGAACGGCGGTAAAGAGAAACGGCGGACATGGCTCTATAGGGGTCTTCGAGCTCCGACATTATTCCTCACTGGGCCACTCGATAAAGGCCGAGAGCCAGCTTGTCTCCTGACGAATAGTTGAGCCCGTCGATCTCGGTCAGTCGCTTCGCCGACTTGCCCTGCCCGGCAAGCAGCTCGTTTAGCTTTTGCTCCTCCTTGACCGGCGCCAGTCCCAGCGCACAGGTCGGATCGGCCAGCAGGTGCTTTGCCACGCCATCGACGTCGGTCAGCACGGTCTTGGTCCCGACCAGGAACACCAGGCTCGGCTCGTGATAGGGGGACGAGGCGAGCACCGTGGTGTCGCAAGGACGGTTGGCATCGACGGCTGCCTTGATGGCCGGGCTCAGCCAGATCGGCCTCAGCGACGGCGCAATCACGCCGAACAGCAGGCTGAACGTTACGCCCGCGCCGATCGCGATCGCCGCGATGCGTTCGAGCGGCACCTGCAATTGGCGCGGGAAAGCCAGATAGCCGGTCACGAGCGCGGCGATTGCCGCCGGAATGCTCCACCAGGAAAAGGCTTTTGCGAGATAGAGCGGCGCGCCTATGCATACTGCGGCTAGCCCGATCGACACGACGACGACGCCGAAGGCGGTCGACCACCACAGCCAGTTCTGCCAGCGCTTGAGCGGCGCATTGGCCTTATCCTCCGGCAAGGTGAGCAGCCAGCCGATCAGCAGCGCCATGCCGGGATAGGCCGGCAGCACATAATGCGGCAGCTTGGTCGGGATCGCCTCGAACACCAGCCAGAAGGGGATATACCAGGCGAGACAGAAGCGCAGGCGCGGGTCGTCCCAGAAGCGGTTGATGGCCTGCAGCCCGGCGCCGACCGCGATCAGGCCGAAAGGCCACATGAACAGCGAATAGGTGAGCATATAGAAGCCCGGCGGCAGGCCATGCGATTCCTCGCCCTGCGCCACCTTGTTCAGCATGTCCTTGCCGACCGCCTCCTGGAAGAAGGCGCCGCCGCTCTTCCAGCTGATGAGGATGATCCAGGGCAGCACGATGACGAGCACGATTGCAACGCCGCGCACCAGCTTCAGCTTCAAAAGCCAGCGCCAGTCGCGTTCGAAGGCGAACAGCGCGCCGGCCGTCAGCAGCGACAACAGCGGAGCGACCGGACCCTTGATCAGAATTCCCAGTCCCTGCGCGATCCAGAAGATCCATGGGAGGTGGCCGGCAACCGGCTCCTTGCGGCGCGCGGCCAGATAGACCTGCGCCAGCGCGCCCTGCGCGGCCACGCAGCAGGCGAGCAACATGGCGTCGGTCTTGGCGTCGCGGCCTTCGAAGGCGGTGGCGAAGATGGCGGCCATCATGAGGCCGGCGGCAAGGCCGGCATTGGCGCCGAAGAGTTTTGTACCGGTCCAGCCGATGCCCACGACGGCGAGCGCAATGCCGAGCATCGAAACCAGTCGATAGACCCAGATCGGCGCTTCGGCCCCCTCACCGCTCAATACGACGGCCGACGATTGCAGCCAGTAGATGCCGATCGGCTTCTTGTAGCGGGTCACATCCTGCAGTCGGATGTCGATATAGTCGCCGGTCTCGACCATCTGCTTGGTCGACTGGACGAAGCGGGATTCGTCCCGGTCGACCGGCGGCAGGCTTGCCAGCCCGCTGACGGTCATCAGGATGCTGAACAGAAAGAGGAGGAGATAGTTCCTGTTCATCGCGGGAGCTTGTCCGATCTGATCTGCGGGATAGCCCCGTCGCGGCGCCTCGGGGCGTGCTGCCCTTGCGCGGGCGCCTCATTACGCCAGCAAAAGGGGCGAAGCAAGGATGCGGCTCATGGCAAGGCGATAGCACGCAAAGCCCCCAGCCACTTTTGCTGATCGCCGGTTTGCCGGTTGAAGTGCGGTGTTGCGCGAAACCGGAAGCCACTGTCGCTGATCGCCTGTTTGCCTCTTGAAGCGCGATCCTACGCGAAACCGGAAACCACTTTTGCTGATCGCGCTTGGATGCTAAACGCGCCCCTTCACGTCAAGCTCGGCCAAATGCCGTGCGACCTCCGGGAAGAAAAGATGTCCGCCTTCAAGTCCGATTTCCTGCGCATCATGAGCGAGCGCGGCTTCATCCACCAGATTTCGGATGAAACCGGCCTCGACCAGCTCTTCGCCAAGGAAACGGTGAGCGCTTACATCGGCTTCGATGCGACGGCGAAGAGCCTGCATGCCGGATCGCTGATCCAGATCATGATGCTCCACTGGCTGCAGCAGACCGGCCACCGGCCGATCGCGCTGATGGGCGGCGGCACCTCGATGATCGGCGATCCTTCCTTCAAGGACGAGGCGCGCAAGCTGCTGACGCCTGAGGACATTGAGAGCAATCTCGTCGGCATCCGCCGCAATTTCGCGCCATACCTCAAATTCGGCAGCGGCGCCGGCGACGCGGTGATGGTCAACAACGCCGACTGGCTGATGGAGATCAACTACGTCAATTTCCTGCGCGATGTCGGCCGGCATTTCTCCGTAAACCGCATGCTGGCCTTCGATTCCGTGAAGCTCAGGCTCGACCGCGAGCAGTCGCTGTCGTTCCTCGAATTCAACTACATGATCCTGCAGGCTTACGACTTCGTCGAGCTCTACAAGCGCGTCGGCTGCCGGCTGCAGATGGGCGGCTCCGACCAGTGGGGCAACATCGTCAACGGCATCGATCTCGGTCATCGCATGGAAGGCGTGCAACTGTTTGCGATGACAACGCCGCTGCTCACCACCTCGTCGGGCGCCAAGATGGGCAAGTCGGCCTCCGGCGCTGTCTGGCTCGACGGCGATATGCTGTCGCCTTACGAGTTCTGGCAGTACTGGCGCAACACCGAGGATGCGGATGTCGGGCGCTTCCTGAAGCTCTACACGACACTGCCGCTCGCCGAGGTCGCGCGCCTCGAAAAGCTCGGCGGCTCGGAGATCAACGAGGCGAAGAAGATTCTCGCCACCGAGATCACCGCCATGCTGCATGGCCGCGCGGCGGCCGAAACGGCTGCAGAGACCGCGCGCAAGACTTTCGAGGAAGGCGCGCTCGCCGACACGCTGCCCAGCATCGACGTCGCCAAGGCTGATCTCGAGGCCGGCATCGGAATCCTGTCGCTGTTCGTGACCGCCGGACTCGCCGGCTCCAATGGCGAAGCGCGCCGGCATGTCCAGGGCGGCGCCGTGCGCCTCAACGACCAGGCGGTCACGGATGACCGGCGCATGGTGACGCTTGAGGACCTGGGCGCGGAAGGTGTGGTGAAGCTCTCGTTCGGCAGGAAGAAGCACGTTCTGGTGCGGCCGATCTAGTCGGCCTGATCACCGATACTCGAAGATTGAGCGAAAAATTCCCGGCGCCACCACCGACAGCGGATTGATGTTGAGCGTCGGCTTGTTGGCGTTGCCGCGCAGCCGGTAGGTGACGCCGATCAGGCCGCGGTCGCGGCCGTTGCCGAGCAGCGGGCCGAACAGCGGCAGTTCGCCGAAGATGCGGTTCAGCCCATAAACCGGCATGAAGGTGCCGGTCATGTCCATATTGTTGTCTTGGTCGTAGAGCGTGCCCTGGAAAGTGGTGCCTATGCGCGGACCGCGCAACAAACCGTTTGCCAGTCTGAGATAGCCGGAGCCTTTGTCGATCTCGGCATAGCCGCGCTCGAACTGCACCCTTGAGGTGTCGATGTTGGCCTTGACCGCCTGGTTGAGGCTGCGCGTGTCGCCGGCCGGCCTGGTCGACACGATCGACGCAAGCTTCGGCTCGTTGACGACATAGAAATTGCTGGCGTCGACCTGGCCCTTCATTGGCCCGTCGGCGTCGCCCGCCAGCGACAGCGTGATGGCCCCGCCCTCCATATGCTCGTAAATGTTGAGGAAGCGCAGGATAGCGCCGGCATCGGCCGATTTCATCCTGAGAGACCGGCCGCCGTCGCCGGTGGTGTTTCGGACGGCAATGGCGGCACCCGAACTCGCCGTCGCGCTGACATCGAGACCATTCACCCGGGAGCCGGCAGCGCTGTAATTCAGCTTGAGGTTCGACAGCACCTCGTCGTGAAAGCCGGTCAGGGACTTCACGTCGGCGCTGACCGAGATCGCGTCGGCGCCGGCGCCCTTTGTGGCTGTATCGACGTCTGAGGTGAACTGTTTGATCAGCGAGCGGGCGTCGAGAGAGTCGCCGCTGACATTGACCGCATAGCTTTTGCCCGACCGTTTGACCGAGACCGCGACGTCGTCTCCTCTGTTGAGCGCGACCTTGCTGAACCGGGCCGAGGACAGCGCCCCGTTGACCAGTGTCACATCGCCGTCGATCGAAAAGCTCTTCCCGTCGAGATCGAAGTCGGACAGTGTGGTCGTGCTGCCGGACTTTGCCATCGTGAAGGTGACCTTGGCCGGAATGCCGGCACCCTTGCTCCATCCTGCCCAAGGGATGTCGAGCCTTGCGTTGGTCAGGTCGGCCGACACGTTCTGGACGCCCTCGCCGCTCTTGTCGATCGCCACCTTGATGGTTCCGGAAAGCAGCGGCGACAGGCCGGGCATTGCTGCAGTGCGCGTCTTGTCGTCGATCACCAGCGCGACCTTACGGCTGCGCGGCGGGCCACTGTCCTCGAGCGGCTCGACCAGGTCGAGCTCGGCCGGAATGCCGTTCAGCTTCGCCTTGGCCGATATCACCGCACGGTCGGGGCTCACGGTGATCGACCCGTCGGCCTCGGTCACCATCTGGTCCTCGAACGGTTTGACTAAGGAAAGATCCTGGTAGTCCAGCGCCACCAGCCAGTCGAGCCTCGAGGTATCGACGCCGGAGGTCAGCGGAATGTCGGCCCGCACATGCCCGGTGACGGTGCCGCTCAAATCCTCAGGCGCAAGTCCGACATGGCGCATGGCGTTGATCGGCTCAAAGGAGGCGAGTTCGGCGATCGCCGGGGCCTCGCCGGCGACATCGATGTCGAGCGAGCCGATCACGGGGGAAACATTCGCCTGCTTGATCGTCAGCGTGCCGCCGCTTGCCGCCACGGTGCGGCCGCTCGGCATAAAAACGCTGCCCGAGGACAGCGTGATATCGACATCGTTGCCATGAAAGGCAACGACACCGACCGCATCGCGGATCGGCGGAATGCGCCCCGCGGTATCGAAGCGCGAGCCTTCGACCTGGAAGCGGCCGAACACCTCGTCGCCGGAAAGCGGAACGCCATTGCCGAGCCGCCCCGGAACGACCTGGAACTGCAGGTTGGCGTCGACCACGCGGCCGCCGAACAGGTTGTCCAGCACCCAAAGCCGCGCGTTGCGGGCGGAGAACCAGGGCCACAACTGCTTCACATGCGAAACCGGCATGTCGTGGACATTGAGCGACAGCGACACACCCGGCGGGCCATTGTCGATGAAGGCGAGCGACGCCGTGCCCAGCACGTCGCTCGAACCGCCGGAGCGGACGCCGATCTGCTCGGCGACGAGCTTGCGGCTCTTGGTCTGGTAGACGCCGGCGACCCGGGCAAGGAACTGAAGCGCCGGCTCCGGCGATTCCGAAGGCGCGAGCGTCGAGCCGTCGCTGACAAGGTCATAGCGGTAGGACGGCTCCTCGCCCGCGGCTGCCGGTTTCGGCCCGACCGAGCCTGAGAAATCGAATGTCGAGCGGCCGGTCCTGATCAGCAATTTGTCGACCGAGACCTTGTTTGATCCCGCGACCAATGTGGCCCTGGCATCGACGTCGGCCGGCAGCAGCCCGCGCGAGCCGAGATCGAGCACCGAGCCGCCGAGCGACAGCGACGCCGTCAGCCGCGACGGCGTGTCGCCGGACGCCTCGACGCCCGAAAGCTTCAGCGCAACAGAACCAAGCTTGCCGCCCTGGGCGGCGAAGTTCCCGCCGCTGGAGCTTCCCTGAGCGGGCGTTACGCCGACGTCCGCTGTCGCGACGGCGGCGTCCAGCGATGCGATCCGCCTGGCGCTCGGATCGCGCGCCGCGGAGGCGCTCAGGCTGACATGCCGGCCGTCGACATCGGCTTTTGAAGACAGTTCCATGCTGCCTGTGCCCGTCTGCCCAACCGTGGCCTCGGCGACGGTCACACGCCTGACCGATCCGCCCGGCGGCAATTCGAACTCGACGTTGCGGAGGTCGATCTGGCGCATCGATTCCGCGCGCACCGCATCCAGCGCCGCGTTGACGCCGCCAAACACCGCCGCAGATACTTTCTCCGGATCGACCAGGCCATCCTCGTTGCGCAAAGCCGCCGTCCAATCACCGCTGCCGGACGGCATGGCGGCGACCATGATGCGAGCATCGGAGAACCGGGCGCTGGTGAGCTTGACCTCGCCGGATAGCAGCGGCAGCAGGCGCATGCCGAAGCGGACGCGCCCGACATCGGCCATCGGCTTGCCGTCGGCCGTCTTCAAGCTGACGTCGCTGACCTGCAGGGCGACGAAGCTCGACCCATCGAGCGTCAACCGCGCCGGCCCAACGGTGACGTTGAGATCGACGCCAGCGAGCTTCTCGATGGCCGTCTCGGCTTCGGCGCGAAGTCGTTCCGTGCCGATGCCTGACGTGCCAAGCACATAGACGCCAATTGCCGCCAGAAGCACCAGTGCGCAGAGTCCGGCGAACACCCGGCCGAGGATGCGGAAACGCCAGCGCACCGAAGCACGGCCGAGCGGCGGCACGCTGCAAGCGGACGGAAAAGCTCCCAGGTCGGTGATCTCGTCACGCCTGAACCTGATCTTCTCGTGCTGCGGTTGCTCCTGATCCAAGCAATATTCCGTTGTAAACGTACTCGTCGTGGACGAATCCCCGCCTCACGTTATATCGATGCTCGATCCGCGCGTAACCGCAAACAAGGGCATCGACATGGCTGATCTCGACGTGGGCGACGTTGCGCCGCAATTCGATCTTCCGCGCGACGGCGGCGGCACCCTCAGCCTCGCCGCGATCCGGGGAAAACCTGTCGTACTCTACTTTTATCCGCAGGACGACACCACAAGCTGCACCAACGAGGCGATCGGCTTCTCGCAGCTGAAGCCGGAATTCGAGAAGGCCGGCGCCGTAGTCATCGGACTGTCCCCCGATAGCGTCAAGAAACACGACAAATTCAAGGCGAAATACGATCTCACCCTCGATCTCGTCGCAGACGAGGAGCGCAAGGCGATCGAGGCCTATCATCTGTGGGTCGAGAAGACGATGTACGGCCGCAAGTACATGGGTGTCGAGCGCGCTACCTTCCTGATCGGCCAGGACGGACGCATCGCCCGCATCTGGCGCAAGGTGCGCGTCAAGGGCCATGCCGAAGAGGTGCTGGAGGCGGTGCGCGCGCTGTGAAGCGGGGCAGACCCAAAGCTTCCGCGATTTTGCTGGCCTCCTTCCCTGCAACCTGCCACCCGCGTTGCGGGATTTGGATATGCCGACATCGCCGCCAGCAAAGCTTTGTTAACCCTAATAATGTGTAATCGAGCTGTCGTTGGAGTCGTAACGAAAGCTTGGTCCCGTGAACGGTCAGTCAGCGGTCTTCGGCAGGCGCAAGGAGCCCCATACGGTCATTATCGCCCGGGGCAACGAGATCCGGCATTTCACCATCCGCCCGTGGCTCGCCGCCTTCATCGGGTCGGCGCTTGCGGCGATCGCCATCGGCTATCTGCTCGCCACCTCCTACCTGGTGCTGCGCGATGACCTGATCGGCGCCACCGCAGCCAGGCAGGCGCGCATGCAGCAGGCCTATGAGGATCGCATCTCCGCGCTTCGCGCCCAGGTCGATCGCATCACCAGCCGCCAGCTTCTCGACCAGCAGCTCATGGAGACCAAGGTCAGCGAGTTGCTGGCCAGGCAGACCCAGCTCAGCCAGCGCCACGGCCGGCTCGGGCCGATCCTCGAACGCGCCGAGAGCGAGGTCGGCGATGTGCCCGCCGCAGCCAATGCCACCGCGACCAAACCCGACGAGCGCGCCGAGATCACCGGCGGTCTTTCGCAGGCGCCGACCTACTCCGTCGCGTCGTTGGGCGCCGGCGACACGAGGCCATTCTCCCTGTGGTCGACACGCTCGGACCCGCTCGACAACGAAACGGCAGCGGATCGTGCCGACAAGCTCTTCGTGTCGATCAACGCTTCGCTCAAGGCCATCGAGAACCAGCAGCTCACGCGCATCACCACGCTTGCGGACAACGCTTATCGCAACGCCGACGCGATCTCGCAGGCGCTGCAAGCCGCCGGGCTGCCGGTCGACACGGAGCTCGACAAGAACGAAGTCGGCGGGCCGCTGGTGCCGCTCGATTCTTCAATGACCTTCGACAGCAAAGTCAAAGAGCTGGATGAAGCGCTTGATGCGCTGGATGACGTCAAGAAAGAGGCGCGCAAGCTGCCGCTCAGCAATCCCGCGCCGGGCCATACCGTGACCAGCCCGTTCGGGGTGCGCACCGACCCGATCCTCGGCACGGCCGCCCTACATACGGGAATGGATTTCAGGGCGCCGATCGGCATGCCGGCGAAGGTCACCGCTGCCGGCGTCGTCACCAAGGCCGGCTGGAACGGCGGCTACGGCCGCATGGTCGAGGTCGACCACGGCAACGGCTTTGCGACGCGCTATGGCCACCTCAGCGAGATCGACGTGACTGTCGGCCAGAAGCTCGCCGCCGGCGACGTGATCGGCAAGACTGGCAGCAGCGGCCGCTCGACCGGTCCGCATCTCCACTACGAAGTGCGCCACAATGGCGAGGCGGTCGACCCGCTGCGCTTCCTCGCCGTCGGCAAGAAGGTCGCGCATTACCTTTAGCGCACGCCTCGCGGCCGACCCGAGGTCCCTCCAGATTTATCCACCGTCTTGCCTGGCAGCGCTCGCTTCGGATTGACTCAATCCAAGTTGTAGGATGATATACATCACCCTATCGCCTCACCGATTGCGCCGCTGATGACCATTCGCAGCCTCTCACCGGATATCCTCAGCGTCCTCGAAGACGCAGTGGGGCCG
The DNA here is from genome assembly GCF_002294915.1 of Mesorhizobium sp. WSM3879. Classification (NCBI taxonomy): domain Bacteria; kingdom Pseudomonadati; phylum Pseudomonadota; class Alphaproteobacteria; order Hyphomicrobiales; family Phyllobacteriaceae; genus Mesorhizobium; species Mesorhizobium sp. WSM3879. The sequence goes on from NZ_NSFZ01000004.1 coordinate 502,814, forward strand.
AGCGGTCTCACCGCCGACACTGCTGGAATGGCGAAGTATCTCGGCGATTGGGCCGGCGACTATCGAGGCAGCGCGCTGGCCGTACTGCGCCCCGCGTCGGTTGCGGAGGTGCAAGCGCTGATGCGTCTGTGCAGCGAGTTGGGACTCGGCGTCATTCCACAGGGCGGCAACACCGGCTTGGTTTCGGGCGCCATCGATGGCACCGCCACCGGCGGTGTAGTCGTCAGCCTAGAGCGGCTGAACGCCATCCGCCGGATCGATCGCGCGAACTTCACACTTCAGGCGGACGCAGGCTGCGTGCTGCAGACGATCAAAGAGGCAAGCGGGGCCGAAGATTGCCTGTTCCCACTGGCGCTCGGCGCACAAGGCAGTTGCCAGATCGGCGGCAATGCCGCGACCAATGCCGGCGGCGTCAACGTGCTGCGCTACGGCATGGCGCGCGACCTGATCCTGGGGCTGGAGGTTGTTCTGGCCGATGGCGAGCTGTGGAACGGCTTTTCCGGGCTGCGCAAGAACAACAGCGGTTATGACCTGAAGCAGCTCTTCATCGGCTCCGAAGGCACGCTCGGCCTCATTACCGGTGTCGAGGTCAAGCTGTTCCCGAAGCCCGCCCGTGTCGAGACTGCCTATCTCGGCCTCGTCTCGTTCGAGGCGGCCATCGGCCTCTTCAACCGAGCGCGCCGCGGCTGCTCCGATCTGATTTCCGCCTTCGAGATCATCGGCTCGGAATGCATCGATTTGGCCCGGCTGGTCGATCCTGGAATGATGGCGCCTGTCGCAGCACCCGTCCATGCGCTGATGGAATTGTCCTCCGGACCGACCATCGACCTCAACGGCGTGCTCGCCAGTTTTCTAACCGATGCGCTCGAAAGCGGCCTGGTGGCCGACGCAGTCCTCGCGACCAGCAACGCGCAGGCTAAGGCCTTCTGGGCGATCCGCGAGGGACTGGTCGAGGGCCAGGCGAAGCGCGGCTACCACGTGCGCACCGATCTCTCGGTGCGCATTTCCGATATCCCTGCCCTTGTCGAGCGCGCCCGCCGCTTCGTCGCCACCGAACATCCGGGCTGGATTGCACTGGCCTATGGCCATGCCGGCGACGGCAACATCCATTTCAATGTGCTGCCGCCGCTCGATCTCGCTGATGGCGAAGCCCGGGTGCGCGGCGAGGAAATCACGGCGGGACTCTACGACATCGCCGTCAGCCTCGGCGGCTCGATCAGCGCCGAGCACGGCATCGGCCGCAGCCGTGCCCGAGAATTCTGGGCCGGGCTCTCGCCGGCGCATCGCCGCATGGTTACCGCGCTGAAGACTGCGCTCGACCCTAAAGGGGTGATGAATCCCGGCTGCCTGCTGCCCTCGACGGAGCGTTTTTTATGAAGCAGAGACTGGCCGCCATCGGCACCGTCGAAACCCTGCCGCACCGGGTCGCGGCCTTCCTCAGCCGCGAGATCGAATCCGGCGAGTTGAATCCCGGCGCGCGGCTGCCGACCGAGCAGGAGCTTTCCGAGAAGTTCGGCGTCAGCCGCAATGTGGTGCGCGAGGCGATCGCCCAGCTCAGGGCCGACGGCATGATCGAAGCGCGGCAAGGTATCGGAGCCTTCGTGCTGGCGCCCGAGCAAAGGGCCGCCATCCGCATCGACCGCGAGGCGCTCAAGGATACCCACAATATGGAGCGGCTGTTCGAGCTGCGTTGCATCCTCGAGGCCGAGTCGGCGGCGCTCGCCGCGGCGCGGCGCGGGCAGGAGCATCTCGATTCGATCAAGGCGGCGCTCGACCGCATGGGCGGCGAGGAGCGCTGGGAAGAAGGCAGCATCGACGCCGACCTGCTCTTCCACCGCGAGATCGCGCGGGCGACCGGCAACAGCTACATCCACACCTTCATCTCTTTTGTCTGTGAGCAGATCCGCCAGTCGATCCACTATGCCCGCATGACCAACCCGCTGCACGATCTCGTCGAGATCAATGTCGGCGAGCATGTGCGCATCTACGAGGCGCTGGTGGCGGGCGATCCGGCGGCGGCGGAAGCAGCAATGCGTACGCACATCATCGGCGCCGCCAACCGCGTCGGCGTGAAGCTGCCACTCTCCAAGACCGGCGGGACGAAATAGTCATGCCGGCCAACCTCACCCGCATCTCCGACGTCTGCCTGCTGGTGGAAAATATCGAGCGTACGGTCGACTTCTATGTCGGGAAACTCGGCTTCCGGCTGCGTCGGCGTGCCGAAGGCTTTGCCGATTTCCATGGCGAGGGCGTGACGCTCGCCGCCTGGGAGCTCGACCACATCAACCGACACACCGGCGTCTCGAACCAGAGATCGCCGCGCCAAGCGCACAAGGTTTGCGTCGCCGTCCAGCTCGGATCGCCGGCCGAGATCGACCGGCTGCACGGCGAATTGAGCGCCAAGGGCGTGCCCTTCTATGGACCGCCCGAAAACTACGTCTGGAATGCGCGCTGCGCCTATTTCACCGATCCGGACGACACGCTTTGGGAGCTTTACGCCTGGCTCGACGGCGGCCCTGGCGACTACCACGACCAACAGCCGTAGCGACGCCGCGCCGAGGGAGCGGCGCTTGGAAAGAAGAGACAAGAAGTCTGCAACAGGAGCGACAAATGAGTGGGAACCAAGACTACGAATTGAACCGCCGCGCTTTCGTGAAGGGCGGCCTCGCAGCGGTCGCAGCCGCGTCAGCCGGTATGCAATTGGTGTTGACGCCGGGCGCCAGGGCCGCCGGCAAGGTCGTCATCCAGTATGACTGGCTGATGTCCAATGGCCAGATCGGCGACATCGCGGCCGTCGCCAACGGCTATTTCAAGGATACCGGGCTCGAGGTGGAGTTCAGCCCTGGCGGGCCCAACGCCTCGACCGTGCCGCCGGTGATCTCCGGCGCCGCGCAGCTCGGCCAGTTCTCGGAAACGCCGCAGCTTTATGCGGCGCGCGCCAGCGGCGTGCCGATCAAAATCATCGCCTGCGGCTTCCGCACCGGCCCCTATGCGCTGACCTCGAAACCGGGAAAGCCAATCCGCAATGTTGCCGACCTCAAGGGCAAGAAGATCGGCATCCAGCCGACCGCGCGCTTCGTCATCGATGAGATCCTGGCCAAGAACGGCATCGACCCGTCGGAAGTCACCATCGTCAATGTCGGCTTCGACAAGGCGCCTCTGGTGCGCGGCGACGTCGACGCCATCGGCGGCTGGATCACCAACACCCAGGCGCTGAGCGTGGTCGGCGAGGACCGCATCGATCTCCTGGTGCGCGACCTCGGCCTCGCTTCCTACGCCGACGTCTATTTCGCGACCGACGCGGCGATCGAGAAGGACCCCGACACACTGGCGAAGTTCGTCGGCGCGGTCGGCAAGGGCTGGGGCTGGGTTCACGCCAACCCCCAGGAAGCGGTGAAGAAGATGGTCGCCGCCTATCCGGAGATGGATCTCGGCTGGGAAGAGAAGACCGTCAACCTGGTGCTGAAACTCTCCTTCGACGGCGCGACCGCCAAAGATGGCTGGGGCACGTTCGACCCTGCCTCCATCGAGGAGCAATTGACGCTGCTCGACAAGGTCGGCCAGTACCCGAACGGACGCCCGGCCGCCAAAGATGTCTACACCACGAAGATCCTGGAGCTTTCGGCCGCGGACCGGCCCAAGCTCGACGCGCCCGCGGCCTGATGCCGAACGCCATCGAAGCGCAGAAGCTCGATGTCGGCTATGGCGGCCGGCAGAAGGTCGTCAAAGTGCTGTCCGGCCTCGACCTCACGGTCGCGGCCGGCTCCTTCCTGTCGATCCTCGGCCCGTCGGGCTGCGGCAAGTCGACCTTACTTCGCGTGGTAGCGGACCTGCTCGACCCGCTGGACGGCACGATGAGCGTGCTTGGGACCACACCGCACGCGGTGCGCTCGCGCCGCGACGTCGGCTTCGTCTTCCAGGATTCCACCCTGCTGCCCTGGCGCACGGTGCGCGACAATGTGCGCCTGCCGCTCGGCGTCGGCCAGCGCAGCCTCACACGCAAGATCGATGACCGCAGCAGCGAACTGCTGGAGCTGATGGGGCTTGGCGGACTCGGTGAACGCCTGCCGCATCAGCTTTCGGGGGGCCAGCGCCAGCGCGTCGCCATCGCGCGCGCCCTGCTTGGCGAGCCCAGGCTGCTTCTGATGGACGAGCCGTTCGGCGCGCTGGACGAGATCACGCGCGATCGCCTCAACGACGAATTGCTGACGCTCTGGCGGCGCACCGGCACAACGATCCTTTTCGTCACCCATTCGATCGCCGAAGCCGCCTATCTCGGCGAGCGCGTCATTGTGCTGGCTGCCAATCCGGGACGGGTGGTGAAGGACCTTGACCTGCGGCCCTTCAAGCAGGAAGGCAACCGCTGCAAGCGCGAGGATGCGGCGATCGTCGGCGCCATGGCCGAGTTGCGTGCAGCGCTGGAGCGCGCATCGTGAGACCGGCGCCGCTTGCCCCGCAAATGGCGATTGCGCTTCCGGTTCTGGGCGCGGCGTCGATCCTGATTGCCTGGCAGTATCTCCTGCCGCTGCTCGGCGTGCCGGCCTATATCGTGCCAACGCCGACGGCGATCTTCGGCGTCTTCCAGAAGAATTTCGCCCTGCTCATCGACAACCTCAGACCGACGCTGATCGAGGCGCTGGCGGGCTTCGTCATCGGCAATCTCGCCGCCGTGCTGCTTGCCGTGGTCTTCGTGCACAGCCGCATCCTGCAGGCCGCCTATTTCCCGATCGTCCTGTTCTTCAACACTATACCGATCCTGGCGCTGTCGCCGATCATCATCCTGATCTTCGGCCTCGGCATGACGCCAAAGATCGTCATCGCCGCGGTGATCTGCTTCTTCCCGACCCTGGTGAACATGATCCGGGGCCTGGATTCGGCAAGCGACAACGAACACGAGCTGTTCCGCGTGCTGTCGGCGACACGCTCGGAGATCTTCTGGGCTCTGCGCCTGCCCCGCGCCTTGCCGATGCTATTCTCCTCGCTGCGCATCGCCTCGGCCACTGCGGTGATCGGCGCCATCGTCGGCGAATGGATCGGCTCGGACAAAGGCCTCGGCGCGCTGATCATCCAGGCGACGTTCAACTATCAATCCGACCGGCTCTACGCCGCGATCGTGCTGTCCTCGTCGCTGTCGATCGCGCTTTTCTGCATCGTCGTGCTGATCGAGCGTCGCGTCATCAGATACTAGCTTTCCGCACATTGCCCGGGTCGCAAGCGCCGGGGCCGCAGGGAAACTTGCTCTCCTCGGGAGCCGGGCAAATTATTTTTGAATTCCATTTGACTGAATAAATCTTCTCTGCGAACCTTGCGTCCGTCAGGAGCGCAAGCCATGGCGTTGCGGGGAACCAATCAGGAGTTCGGGCGGCCATACAACCGGCGCATCGTGCTCGAATCCATCCGCCGCTTCGGTCCGATCGCCCGCGGCGACATCGCGCACCACGTCGGGCTCACCGTTCAGACGGTCTCGACCATCGTGCGCGAATTGGAGGAACAGGGTTACATACTGTCGGTCCGCGAGGAACCGAAGGGCCGCGGCCAGCCGCCGGCCACGCTGCGCATCAACCCGGAAGGCGGCTATGCCGTCGGCATCCACCTCACCCCGCTGGGGATAGACGCCGCACTCATCAACCTGAGCGGCGACGTGATCGAGAGCGTCCATCGCGAAGCGCCGAGCCCGACACCCGATCTCGCCTTCGAGGCGATCGGCGCCATGGTTGCCGATCTGACCGGGCGCCGCGCCGGAGGACGGGTCATCGGCGTCGGCATGGCGCTTCCCGGCCCGTTCGGCGTCGAGTCCATGAGCTTCGTCGGACCGACCACAATGGCGGGCTGGAAAGGCGTGCCGTTGCGCGAGCGCCTTGCCGCCGCGACCGGCCTGCCCGCCTTCTTCGAGACCGATATGGCGGCGGCGGCCATGGGGGAACGCCTCTACGGCCTCGGCCTCCAGCGATCCGACTACTACTACCTCTATTTCAGCGTCGGGCTTGGCGGCGCCATGGTGCATGACGGCGGCGTGCTGCGCGGGGCCTGGGGCAATGCCGGCGAGATCGGACACATCCCCGTCGTTCCGGAAGGCGAGCTTTGCCCCTGCGGCAACCGGGGCTGCCTCGAACGCTATCTCTCGCTCGAGGCGCGCGGCCGCTGGAACGGCAACGACGCCGAATGGGTGGCCGAAGTCGCTCCGATCTTCCGCAATGCCATCGTCGTGATTGAAAATCTTTTCGATCCCGAGACGATCGTGCTTGGGGGCCTCGCCTCGCCTCAGTTGCTCGAACGCCTGGCTGCATTGGCGGAGCCGCTGCACAATTCGGTTTCGGCTCGCAAGGATCGCGCCGCGCCGCGCATCCTCGTGGCGCAGGGCGGGCAGCATGCCGTGTTGCGCGGCGCCGCGGCACTTGCGGTTTCCGGCGTGCTTTCGCCGCGCTTCGGCCAGATCTTCACCGCCAAGCGGCAGCGCGAAGGCGACCTTCTGAACGGCGGAGACATCGCGGCATGAGCGAACCCCTGCTGGTCCTTGACAACGTCACCAAGAATTACGGCGCCATCCGGGCGCTGAGGGGCATCAGCTTCTCGATCGCGCGCGGCGAGGTGGTGGCGCTGCTCGGCGACAACGGCGCCGGCAAGTCGACGCTGGTCAAGATCATCGCCGGCGGACTCGAGCCGACCTCGGGCCGCATGCTGTTCGAAGGCAAGGAGTTCCTCGCCAAAACCCCCGCCGAGGCCAAGGCCGCCGGCATCGAGACCGTCTACCAGGACCTCTCGCTCTGCACCAATGTCGACGTGGTGGCCAACTTTTTCATGGGCCGCGAGATCACCCGCAAGGTGCTGGGCGTTCCGGTGCTCGACGAGCGCGCGATGGAGTCAGTAGTGGCGAAGGCGCTGGCCATTGCCGGCACTCGCATTCCCTCGCTGCGCACCAAGGTCGAGCATCTCTCGGGCGGCCAGCGGCAGGCGATCGAGCTCAACCGTTTCGTTCATTGGGGCGGCAAGCTGGTGCTGCTCGACGAGCCCTTCGCCGCGCTCGGCGTCGAGCAGACGCGCCGCGGCCTCGACATGATCCGCAAGGTGGCGAGCCAAGGCATCGGGGTCGTCATCATCACCCACATCATGCAGCAGGCCTTCCAGGTCGCCGACCGGATCGTGGTGATCCGCCAGGGCGTCGTGGCGGGCGACGTTGCCCGCAACAAGACAAGTCCCGATGCGGTGATCAACATGATCACCGGGGAAACGCTCGCCGGTGCCGGACCGGCGGGCTGAGGGACAAATGAGGGGTCCGGCGAAAAGAGGAGCGAACGACATGAAGCGAATGCTACTTTCTGTCTTCGGTATCCTGGCCCTGGCCATTGCCACGCTCACGCCGGCATTCGCCCAGTCCAAGGGTACCGTCTACTACCTGGTGCCGACCTTGCTCGACGAATTCCAGACCGGCTCGGTGAGCGCGCTGGAACTGTTCCTGAAACAGGTCGGCTACGAGATGAAGACACTGAACGCCGACAACAAGACCGACGCTCAGCAATCGCAGATGAACGACGTGATCGCGCTGAAGCCGAAGGCGATCATCCTCGCCGCGGTCGATTTCAATGCGTTGAAGCCATCCGTTGAAGCCGCCCGCGCGGCCGGCATCCCTGTGGTCGAGTTCGACCGCCAGATCACCGCCACGCCATCCGACTTCACATCGGTCGCCGGCACGGTCGAGATCGGCCACATTGCGGCGGAGCAGGCCGAAGCGCTGCTGAAGGCCAAGCATAGCTCGGTCAAGGGCAAGATCCTGCAGGTGCTCGGCGATCCCGGCGATCCTTACACGCTCGACATCCAGAAGGGTTTCGAGGAGAAGATGAAGGCGTTTCCGGACGTCAAGATCATCTCGCTGCCCGCCATGCAGTGGGAGGCGAGCAACGCCGGCACCATCGTTGCCGACCAGATCTTGGCCAATCCCGACATCGACCTGATCTTCAGCCACGCCGCGCATCTTTCGGTCGCGGGCGTTGCCTCGCTGGAGGCTGCCGGTAAGAAGCCGGGCGACGTGATGATGATGAGCTCGAACGGCGCGCCGGTCGGCCTCGACCTGATCCGCAAGGGTTGGCTCAACGTCGAAGTCGAACAGCCGCTCTACGCCCAGGCCGCGGCCGTCGCCATGTTCATGGACAAGGTCGTCAACAAGCAGGAGATCAAGCCCGGCGAGTACGACGTGCTCGGCCTGAAGTCGGTGGTGACCAAGGAAGCCTGGGGCCCGAACATCAAGATCCCGGGCGCGGCGATCACCAAGGAGAATGTCGACAACCCCGCTTTCTGGGGCAACCTGAAGCCGCCGACGGATACCGTTAAGCCCGTCGAGTAGGCCTTTTCCATCGAGCTCCGGGCCTCCCGGCCCGGAGCCTCGCGGGCCCGCCCCGCGGCAGCCGCATATTCAAATTCGACGCTAACCGGATCGGCCGATGAGCCCACGCACCCGCCACAGTCTCGAGCTTGTGCTCGACAATCTCGTCTGGTTCATGCTGGTCTTCGTGCTGGCCGTGTTCTCGACCCTCATTCCGAACTTCTTCCAGCTCGGCATCTTCGCCAACATCGTCGAGGCATCGAGCGTGCTGGGCGTGATGTCGATCGGCCTGGCGCTAGTCATCATTGCCGGTCACATGGACCTGTCGGTTGAATCGGTCGCGGCGCTCAGCGCCATGGCAGTCGGCATCATGTTCTGCTCGTCAGGCATCGGCCTCGGCCTGCAGTTGCATCCGGACTGGCTGATGGTGCCGGTCTCGCTCGCCGTAGCCCTGGCGGTGGGAGCCATTATCGGCGTCATCAACGGTTTCCTCATCGTCAGGCTGCAGATGAGCGCCTTCATCATCACGCTTGCCTCCTATATCTGGGTGCGCGGCCTGGTGCTTGTCGTTTCAGGCGGACGCTCGGCGCAGGACCTTGCGCCGGCCATCCGCTGGTTCGGCATCCAGCGGCTCGTCGGGCTGCCGCTCACCGCCTGGATCGCTGTCGGCTGCTTCGTCGTCTTCTCGCTGATTCTCGCCAAGACGCCGTTCGGCCGGCATCTGGTGATGATCGGCGGCAACGAGACCGCGACCTTCCGCGCCGGCATCCGCGTCAACCGCAACCTGATCATCGCCTTCGTGCTTGCCGGCGCCATCGCCGGCCTCGCCGGCTGGCTGCTCGCCATCCGCACCTCCGGCGCCACCGCCAATCTCGGGGTCGGCCTGCTCTTCAACGCCTTCGCCGCCGTCGTCATTGGCGGCGTCAGCCTGAAAGGCGGCGTCGGCACCCTGCCCGGCGTCTATGCCGGCGTGCTGCTTCTGTCGGCCATCAACACCGCCATCAACCTCATGGCCCTGCCGGCCAACTTCACCCAGGTCATCCACGGCTTGCTGGTGCTGGCGGCCGTGCTTCTCGACGCCTTCAAGCAAACCATTCGCCAAAGACTCGCATGACAGGGCGGCTCGCATGACCGGACGCATCCAAGGCAAGGTGGCGGTGATCGTCGGGGCCGCGCGTGGCATCGGCAGGGGCATAGCCCAGCGCTTCGCCGAGGAAGGCGCCAGCCTTGTGCTGGCCGACAGTGAAGCCGAAGCCGGCAGAGCGAGCGCCGACGAACTGGGTGCCGCCTTCATCCGCACCGATATTTCCAAGATGGCCGACGCCGAAGCGGTGGTGGCATTGGCGCTGCAGCGTCACGGCTGCCTCGACATCATCGTCCAGAACGCCGGCATCTATCCCTGGCAACTGATCGAGAACACCAGCCCGGAAGATTGGGACCGGGTCATGGCGGTCAATCTGCGCGGCAGCTTCAACGCCGCCCGGGCAGCGCTTCCACCGATGAAGGCTCAGGGCAGCGGTCGCATGCTCTTCACCTCTTCCATTACCGGCCCGCAAGTGAGCAGCCCCGGCCACGGTCATTATTCGGCAAGCAAGGCCGGCATCAACGGCTTCATCCGCTCGGCGGCGCTGGAGTTTTCTGGCTATGGCATCACCGTTAACGGCGTCGAGCCTGGCAACATCCTGACCGAAGGCATGAAGCTTCACCGCGATGCCGCCTTCATCAAGAGCATGGAGGACGCCGTGCCGCTCGGACGTCTCGGCACGCCGCGCGACGTAGCCAACGCCTTCCTGTTCCTGGCCTCCGACGACGCCAGCTACATCACCGGCACGACGATCGTCGTCGATGGCGGCCAGCTCCTGCCCGAAGGCCAGGATTTCCGCCTGACGCCGCCGTGAGTTCTTGATTGTGCCGGGAAAGTGGTGGGCGATGACGGGCTCGAACCGCCGACATCTTCGGTGTAAACGAAGAAGGCCGGTATCCTGCAGTGTCCTCCCGCTACCGTCTTTTGTTGATTTTGTTCATCTTTTTTCTGCCCAGTTACCTTGTTTGTACCCCGCATTCCCTCGATACTAGTTGCTAGTTTGTTGCTAGGAGGGGCGCGTGCCGATCACAAAGACGGATGCGGAGAGGCTGACCCAGAATTCGATCCTCTGGGACACTGGTCGCGGAAGCGTGACCGGTTTCGGTGTCAGGCGGCAACGAAGGCATGCCGTTTTCGTCCTAAAATATTCTGCGGCCGGTCGACAGAGGTGGCATACCATCGGCCGCTTCGGTGCCCTAACCGTCGACGAAGCGAGACTTCAAGCGAAGGTACTCCTCGGCCAGATCGCGGCCGGTGATGCACCACGGCGTCGCGCTCCGCAAAACGAAACGACCGCTGTGGTCACCATAGCGGACCTTTGCGATCGCTACATGATCGCGGCAGAGTCCGGGGCCGTTTTGACACGCTTCAATAGGCCTAAGAAGACTTCAACCCTGTCAATCGACACCGGTCGCATCGAGCGACACATAAAGCCTCTTATCGGTTCGGTTGCGGTCGTAGATTTGGACGGGCGCAAGGTCAAAGGTCTCATCCAAGACATCACGCTCGGAAAAACCGCAGTTACCGTGAAAACCAAACCGCGGGGTCGTGCGAGGGTGCTAGGGGGAGCATCCACGGCTGCTCGCGTCGCAGACCTCCTTTCCGGAATAATGTCATGGGCTGTTGACGAGGAGATCGTCACGGCTAATCCGGTTCATGGTATCCGGCGCTTTAGAAGCGAAGCCAAAGACCGGTTCTTGAGCGATGGTGAGCTCGCCAAACTAGGTGCTCAGTTGCGGAATGGGAAAGATCAATCCGGAGTCCATCTTCATCCAGCCGGGATTCAAATAGTCGAACTCCTGTGCCTGACGGGCTGCCGATCCAGCGAGATTACAAAATTGAGATGGAGCGAGGTGGATCTCGACCACTCGTGCCTGCGCCTCGAGGATACCAAATCTGGGAGAAGCCTCCGTCCCATCGGTTCCGCGGCTTCCAAGATCCTGGCGTCACTACCTAGACAAAAAGGGTGCCCGTATGTGTTCCCGGGAGCGAGAGGAATTTCGCATTTTCAGGGGCTTAATAAGATCGCGCCAAAGCTATTTCGGTCGGCTGGTTTGGACGGTGTAAGTTGTCATGTTCTGCGGCATACCTTCGCCTCCGTTGCTTCAGAACTGGGCTATTCGGACGGCACCATTGCCGGAATGCTGGGGCACAAAGGACGAACCGTTACGTCGCGATACGTTCACCGGCCGGATGCGGCTCTCGCATCAGCCTCAACGGAGGTGTCAGAAGAGATTGCAAGGCGACTAGCGGTAGATGCTAACGACGGATAACCTTAGCGACATGGGGTAAAGTCCGATGACAAACAGCGGTGACGAAGGCGGCTCGACAGCTGAGCCGAGCCAGAAAATTCGCCTTGGCATGAAGCGTTTTTGGCAGATTCAAAGGGTCAAGCTCACATCGAAGATGCTGCGGCGGATCCTTCGAGAACCTTGGACGCCTGCACCTGTCGATCAGACGAGCCCATTCAAGTCTGTAACCGAGGGTGGGGTGGTGGACATAGCAGAGTTGCAGTCCGTTCTTTTCGACCCCGATCTTCCTAAAGAGATGGAGCCTATCCCCGGGAGAATGTTCGTCGCTTGGCTAGTAGACCCATCGGACAAAGACCTTCACCTAAGTGCGTTGCGTTCAGCCGTTCGAGCGACAGCAGATAAGCTGGAGGGATCCCACAAGGGATCTAATCGTCGCGCTCATACCGTTGACCAAGCTTACGCGCGTTTAGCTAAGCGCAACCAAACCTTTTACAACGGAATCTATGAGCAAGTCGGTGGCGTCGGAAGCGTTTCGATAGCCAACACGTCGGAGCAGATGGCAGCCGAGATTTTGAATGCCGCGACCTGGATCCATGATACCCTGATTATGTACACAGGCCTCCACGTTATCAGGTCCGCAGTCAGCACTGCCTCGGCCGGCGCGCTAAGCGCAATGAAGGCCTATGACATCCCTGACGAGATTGACTGGCGCCCTGACCTGGAACCGATTGCGAGGACGCCTCGGAAAAGAAAAACCATCGAAAACGACGTCGCGGATAAAGCGTTCGCACCAGCTTTCGCCTACGCTGCTTACAACACGCTAGACGGCGGCGGGAAGCGTCTCCTCCATCGAATACTCTTTGACCCTGCGAGCCTCTACTCACATTCCGAGTGCGTTCAGCAGGCCTTTCGCAGAGCGAGGTATGTCTACGACAGCCTCACCCCCGTGCCTATGAAGAAGGAGGACAATGGCTTGCCCGTGGAGACTGAACCATTTGAGCCCGAGCCCATAAGTGAGGACGCTAAAGCGAAGCTGATCAAGCTGTCAGCAAGGAGGGCTGGTCGTCCACTGAAGCAATAATTCCAGGTATTTTTGATTTATCCATAGTAGGCTGATTTTTCGGCATTTTTTGCCGTTTGCCCCTGAAGCATTTTCTGGTCCTCACCAACAACGGAAGGACCCGTAAATGCCTGAAACAACACAACCTTTAGACCCGGAGAACGAGACATTTCTCGACGAGCATGCGCTCGCAAAGAGATGGTCGATCTCGGTCAAGACCCTGAGAAATCGCCGCGTCACCGGCGGCTCTCTACCGTACGTAAAATTGTCTCGTTCGGTCCGCTATCGGCTCTCGGACATTCTGTCATGGGAGGAAGAACACACCCGTCAGAATACGTCGCAGCGAGGTCACAATGGCTAAAGCCAAGCACCCCCTGCGCCGGCCAACCAAATGGCGCCAGTACCGTGACATGGATCACGCGATCGCCGATCATCAACTACGGCTGCGTCGGCTCCGCGGCCTTGGAAAGCTTACCCCTGACGACGAACTCTTCGAATGCCGAAGTGGTCGTTGCGGGCAACGATCGGAAATCCCTCCACACAGAACGACCTCGCCGAACCCCTTCCCCTGCTCGGCCATATGTCGGGTGGCTCATATCAGATTGGAGCGAAAGGAGGGGCCTAGGATAGCGCAGATCCTGGCCCCTCTCGATCGCCAACCGTTGTTCGTGACCGTGGCCAGCCCGACCTACTGGTTGGCCCCCAAAGACCTCCCCCAGTTCAAAGTCAGCGGCATCGTTCAATCGATCAAAAGGGGTCTGAAGAAGGCAGAAGGAGCCTCAGGTCAAGCCATCGTAGCCGTTGGTCGGGTGGACTTCGACCTCGGTTACGGACTGGACGGAAAGGTCATAGTCCGCCCTCATGTCCATCTAGTGGTTGCAGGGTCGGACGAACGAACGCTCAAGACCCACCTCCGACAACGTTACGATCGGGAGGCATTTCGGACGCTAAAGCCGGTCAAAGTTCTTCCGGTCGAAGACAAGGGTGCGCTTCGTTACGCGCTTAAATGCCGGCTAGGCGGTCTGCCTAATCACTGCGACGCACCGCTGAATTTTGCTCTCGATCGGCAACGATTGATCGTCGGTTATGAAGCGTTATTCGACGAATTCCTACTGAAACACAAAGTCGGCGACCTGCTCATCCTGTTTGGAATTCGGAGAAATAGAAGTCAACTTGAAGTCCTGAACGACAAGACGACGAGAATTGAAAAATGACACGCGGTGCGTTTCTTGGTCATGAATGACTGATCCATACGCCGCGACCGTAAAATACTCAGTCGATCATCTACACAACTGCACCTTCATCACCACATCGCTCACGACCTTTCGCGCAACTCATTGAGCCGGAGACAGATCGACCTGTGTCCAAATCTGGTGAGGCATGTGAGGCAAGTGAGGCAAAGCTAAGGAAATTAGTCATGTCACCTACATCGAAAATCCGCCGATACCGCGACGAGGACGGTAGAGAGTGGGTCTTAATAGCCTTCAAGCGATACGACCACCTCGAAGAGACTGAGTTGCTGCCGAGGCAAAAGGCAATGAACCCCAAGGAGCTCAGGAGTGCTCTGTTAGCTCGTGGTGCGACACAAGACGAAGCCAATCTCGATTTCGCCCGGCTGGAGGCCGAGCTACCGCCAGATTGCGGAATTTTGGCGAGCCGGACCGGATGGCATAATCGATCCTTTCTAATCACCGGCAACCGGTGCATTGGGGCCGACGACGTCCTACTGAACCCCGCGCTGGAGCCAGGACGCACTCTTGATACGCCTTCCAGCAAAGGCACATTCGCAGGATGGCAAGAGAACGTTGCAAAACCGGCCCTGCGCTCGGATTACGCGGCGTTCGCGATCTTACACTCATTCGCCGCACCCCTGTTTCGGTTCTCACACTCAAGACTTCGTGAGGGGGCGCTCTTCCATCTGTGGTCGAGCAGTTCGACAGGAAAGACGACGGCGTTGAAGGTGGGAGGTTCAGTGGCTGGTCCGCAGCAGCACTTGCCTGACTGGGATGCAAGCACACGTGCGTTGCAGGAGCTTGGAGCCACCCGAAACGGCCTTCAGTTGGTCCTCGATGACACCGAGAAAATCAAGAACGGCGCGAAATGGCAGATCCTCAGCTCAACTATCCATCAGCTTACCGGTGGCAAGGGAACGACCTATTCGCAGGCGGTGCAGGATCGATTGCCGAACGTAAAGTTCGACGTGTGGGGACTATCGACCGGGCCGCTTTCGATTGAAGCAGAATTCGTCCGCGGGGGCCGCGAGCGCACAGATGGCGACAGAGCCCGAACGATCGATATTCGAGTACCGGACAAGGCAAGTGGCGGCATATGGTCGGCGGCCAACTATAGCGGGGAAAAGGCGAGAGCTAACGCATCGGAATGCCTCGCCAATTCCGCTGAGAAAGATCATGGGACAGCGTTGATCGAATGGGTGACTTACCTGGTGGATAATCAGGACACTCTCGAAACATTGGTAACACACCTCATCGACAAGTTCGTTGATCACGTGTGCCGTGAGCAAGGGGGCGTACAGCGGCGCATCGCTCAAAAGTTCGGTTTGGTTTTGGCCGCCGCGAGATTGGCCATAAAGGCCGGGATACTGCCGTGGACGCAGCGCGATTGCGATCGACTTCTGTTAAGGATCTATCGCCTATCCCAGGAGGGCGCGGAAGATCGCGAAATGCCTCAGAACGACCCCGCGACCGTTGTCTGGCAGGCCGCTCAGGACCGTCGCAGGTTTCCTCGTTTCGAGGACAGCGACGATATCGAAGTTGCCGAGTCATGCCCGGGTTTTGTTGCCGGCTCGCCGGGTAAAAGGCGACTGTTCATCAGCACGGAAGCGATCTCCGAGCTGTTCCCCGACTGCTGCAAGGCAACCATTGATCGGTTGAACAGCCAGGGAATCGTTTTGAACGGGGAAGGTGGCAAGCGGACTCGCCAAATTCGCGTTTCCGTCGACGGGCGGCGGCAGAGAGTTCGGTTCGTCGTCTTCAAACTGAAAGCGCTGAAGAACGCCGCCGGCTTATGACCGACGTCTTTGTTGGCTGAGTCCCGACAAAAGGCTCCTCTTCCGCGGGGGAGCCTCGCCGCGCTGTTTCCCGCATGCAGCTGTCAACTGCGCTTCAGACATGCGTTAAAATAGACTTGAAACGCTTTCGCTGGGTGACGCCAACGCGTGCAAGATCACAGCAAAAGCTCCACCGTAAAGGTTACATGACCAACTAATTCAACCCGGTGACAATGCGAACAATTGTGTCCGTTGTCAGTCATCCGCAACAGAGTTGGTCGCCCCAAGGATCAGGTAGCAACCTGATCCTCCTATCGCAAACAATTTTGGAGACAACTATGACGACTACCATTCTGAAACGTTCCGATATCGTTGAGAAGAGCGCTTTGATCGAATGGCTCTCGCAGACAGTGAAGCGTAGAGAGCCACAGCGGCAGGTACCCATCCCATTCGTGAAAAACTTTGATTATCTGGTACGGCAGTTAAAAAAAGACGACGTGATGGTAGTTGCATGGTTGGAATACCTTCATGAGCTATTCTGTTCGATCATCGATAATGACGAACCGCAGCTTTGCAACGAGGACATTACGGCTGTAATTGCAGGTACCCTTGACCGTGCTGTGAAAAACCAAGGAAAGGTCTCAGCTGCGGATTTTGTCGCGTCGCTGGTGGAACTGGCGGAGCTTGATGGTCTCAAGATGAACCGGGCCGATAAGGCCCTCAAAATCACCAGTACTCGTCGGTTCTTCGCAAACCATGGGTTCAACGTCGCCGTAACGCTACCTAAACGTTAGCCACCCCGGTTTCCCAACGTACCTCACGAAGCGATGCGCGGACGCCCCGTGGCGGTCGCAACGACGATGGCTTCAACGAAACTGCGTTCGCCCTCGATCGTCGCTACCTTGATCTGCCGCGCGGTTTCGATCCGGGCCTGATCGGTCCCGGCACGCTCGGCAAGACTTGCCGCCAGGACGCGAACATGGGCCTCGGCGGCGGCCATGGCTTCGTCCTCGGTGTCGAAGTCGTCCAGCCGCTCGCCGGAATTCAGACGGAAGAGCCCAATTTCCGGCTGGCTGACGCGAGCCTCCGCCGACATGCGCACCTGCCCTACGACTGCGCCCAGTGCATTCGCGACGTCGGCGTGCTCGGCGATATGGCAGTCATTGCCGATCAGGGGTGGCAGGCCGGCGTAGTGAAGCGACGCTGAGGCTCCCAGCCCGATCACAGGCCGGTCGAGTTCGATCGACAGCCGCGCCATCCCGCCGCGCTGGCGAACCGCCCTCTGGACCAGCGAATTGGCAACGGAGACGTCGCCGTCCAGCCCATCTTCGGCGAAGACCGTTTCCAGGACGGCTTCGGCCGAGCGTCGTGTGACGCAGCCGAGGACCATCTCCGAAAATGCGTCCGCGTCTTTCGCGATCTGACGCCCCTGGCCGTCGCGCCTGCGCGCAAATAGCGCCGCACCCAACCGGGCCGCGGCAGGATCCCAGTTGGCTTGCCTGCCGACCACGTGGGCCGCATCGGATGGCGTGAAGCCGACGATGTGCACCAGACCGCGCGCGACCAGGCGGTTGAGTGTCGCTACCTGTGAGGTCGACATGAGCAGGTCATCGAGCTTGGCGGGAATTGCCGAGATGCTGGCGTAGAGCCGAGCCTCCGTCGCCGTCAGGCCGGCTGCGAGCCGGTCTGGAACCCCCGTGCGCAATGCAAAGCGACCATCGAGCCGCCCGGTGTTGGGCTTGAGCAATTGACGCTGCAGACCCTTGCGCACCGCGTCGCCATGCTCCACGGCAGCCAGCGCCAGCGGCACGAGTCGCCGCGGCCCGAGCACGATCGCCGAAGTCAGCGACCGCTCCCGAAGCGAAACTTCCGAGTCTCCTCCGAGGCCGAACGTGCGCATGGCGACAGCCTCTACCATGGTGCGCTGGCCGCCAACCGTCGCACCTTCGGGATCGAGCCGCAGGCGGCCGGCTTGCAAGACGGCGATATCGGTGGTCGTACCGCCGATGTCGGAAATCACCGCGTCGTCCAGGTTTGTCAGGTACCGGGCTCCGACCAGGCTGGCTGCCGGACCTGAGAGAATGGTCTCGATCGGCCGGGCCCGGGCAAACTTGGTGGTGACCAACGTGCCATCGCCGCGCACCATCATCAGCGGCGCCGCTATGCCGCGCTTTTCGAGGAAGCCTTCCGTGGCATCGATAAGGCGGTCGATCATCGAGATGAGGCGAGCATTGAGAAGCGTCGTCAGCGCGCGTCGCGGCCCGCCGAGCTTGGACGACAGTTCATGCGAACAGGTTACTGGAAGCCCCGTGCGCCCGCGGATGAGCTCGCGCGCCGCGATCTCGTGTTCCGGATTGCGAACGGCGAAATAGGCCGCGACTGCGACCCCGGAAACAGTGTCGGCAAGCCCCGGCAACGCTTCCTCTAGAGCGTCCAGCGCAAGGGCACGCGGTTCGCCGTGAACGTCATGCCCGCCTTGGCAAAAGACAACGGGATCGAACCCCAGCGCCTTCGACAAACCGCCTCTGGCAAGGTCGGCTTCGGCGAAGCCGACCATCACCAGGGCGACCCGGCCGCCCTGCCCTTCGATAAGCGCGTTGGTGGCGAGCGTCGTCGACATCGACACCAGCTTGATCGCGCCGGGAGAGATGGCCGCCTCGCCGAGAACGGCGTCGACGGCGCCGGCGATACCTTGGGCGAGATCGTGCCGGGTCGTCAGCGACTTGGCCTTCGCGACAATGCCGGCGGCTTCGGACCAAAGGACGGCGTCCGTGTAGGTGCCGCCCGTATCGATGCCGAGATAGAGCGGAAAGGCGTGTCCGATGGCCGCGTTCATCCGTCTCCCTGCCCTGGATTAGAGGAGAAGTATCGGGGAAACTTGTCCGCTTCGCCGTCGAACGTCTTGGCATCCGCAGGTGGATCGTGCTTGACCGTGATGTTCGGCCACAGAGACGCGTACTCCGCGTTCAACAACAGCCAATCCTGAAGGTCGGGCGCGGTGTCGGGAAAGATTGCCTTGGCGGGACACTCGGGCTCGCAGACGCCGCAATCGATGCATTCGTCGGGATGTATGACGAGCATGTTCTCGCCCTCGTAGAAACAGTCGACGGGGCAGACCTCTACGCAGTCCATGTATTTGCATTTGATGCAGTTGTCGGTGACCACGAACGTCATGCGGCGCCTGTCACTGGTTCGGTCCTCGCCCTGCCTCAGACCATCGCGTAGGCAACGTCGAGGGGGACGCGGAGATCATCGACGGCCCGAACTCCGGCGGTGTTTTCGGCCAGAACCAGCGATGCCTTCCGTTCCTGTTCCGACAGATAGCCGCCCCACAAGGTGACCACCCCGTTTTTCACGCTCACGTCGGCTGCTCCGATCGACGGCCACGCCTCGACCCGCAGGGCGTCGACAATTTCGCGCCTGATGCTGGCATCGTCGTGGAATGAGACCGGGCGAGGCCGGCTTTGCCTGGCGGACGCCAGCGTGCGCACCAGATCTGCCCGGGCGACAACCCCCACGGCGCGCTCGCCGCTGACGACGAAGACGCGCCGAGTGCGATTGACTTCAAGCAGCGCCGCGATTTCGTCGATCGGAGTGCACGGTGAAACGGTGATCACCTGCCTGGTCATGACGTCGGTCACATGGGCGGAGTGCGACTTCAAATAGTCCGCCGCGAGCGCGGCGTTACGGCCGAAGAGATGGAACCACCAGGAACGCCGCGGCGCGACCGTCCCAATTTCCGCCCTGTGGACCAGGTCCTCTTCGCTTACGGTGCCGAGCATCACGCCTCGGTCAATCACCGCGACCGCGCTCAAACCGCGCGTGACAAGTAGGTCGCACACTTCGTCCAATGTGCTGTCTGGCCCGACCGCGACGACCGGTGACCTCATTATATCCATTGCAACCAGCGTCCGTGCTCTGTCGGGAGGCCGAACGCCAGGCCACGAAAGCACCTGGTGGCTATCGCTTTTGGACCTATCCATGGTCTGCGCGCCTCATCGCGCCTTTCCCAAGACTTCGCACTTTCGCCGGTGTGAACCGTCGGCGCCGGCTGCCAAGCCGTGGCGAAAGCATCCCCTTTTCGTTTATGCAACACAAACGAAATTTATTGCGGCTTTAACGCAACTTTCTTGCATCATAATTTCGACCTGAGGAGTGGCGTTGGCCCTTTCCTTTTTCGGACTCGATATCCAATCTTAAAGGTTGAGCCGCGGCGCGAGAGTGTAACGGCTTTCAGCGGACGAGTCCCGCAAGCGTCTGAAAAGGGAATTTATGATGATCACCGGTGCTCAATGCCGCGCCGCTCGCGCGCTGGTCGAATGGACCCGTGAAAAGCTCGCCAGCAATTCGGGTGTCGATGGGTTGGTCATCGAAGAATTCGAGCGACGTATCACCCTTCCGGACCGGGAAATCTGCGACACGCTCCAGACCACGCTCGAACAGGCCGGCGCTGTTTTCATTGCCGAGAACGGCGGCGGTATCGGTGTTCGCCTGAAACTCAACCGCTCGGAGGTCAAAAGGATCGGCGTCCTGGAGAATGAGGGCGGTATCGTTGGAACGGATGCCGTTCCATAAGTTCCGGCTTAGGAGGAGCGACCAATTCACGATCCCCTCCTGATCACAATTTCAGGGGCGACCGGATAGTCATGGAGAGCGTCTTGAAGATCATGTGGGGTGATCTCACCGAAGAGGAGCAGACAGCGCTTAAGCGCATAAATCGCGGACCCTATCCGGCTCTATCGAAAGAATTGGCCGAACGGCTTGTCTTCCTCGGACTGGCGGAAAAGAGACCGCACGGGACAGGCATAAACAGGGCTGGAAGAGAACTGGTGATAAACACGCTGCTCGGCGCTCGCCCCGAATAGCCCAAGACTGCAGCCGTCGAGATGGTCGCCTTGACTTCCGGGATTGCTTCCCCAATTATGTGCTTATGAACGTCGTTACTAAAATTCTTTTCGATTTTCTTTTCCGGGTTTGCCCCATCGCGGGATCTTAACCCCCGGCTCGGCTGCCTGTGCCCCGAGCCGAGGGGCCGACTTCAATCGACATGATCCGCAGCGGCTGCACGTCTCCGCGCATCGCCGCCTTAATACCCCCCGAATTGGCCAGTTTCCGCCACCGTGATGGCTGCTGGCCGTTACAGCCATGAGAATTCGAAATGCTGCACAACACCAGAACCCCGCGTAAGCCGAAAATCCGGATCTCGCAGTCGGACCATGCGCGTTTGTCAGCGCTGGCGAGCACGTTTGCCGCACGAAACCCGGAAGCGTCTGACGAACTCCTTGCCGAACTCGAGCGTGCGCGCGTCGTCGCCGATGGCTGGGTCTCTTCCGGCACTGTCCGGATGGGCTCGACTGTGACGTTCAAGCCCGACTCCGGCGATCGGAAAACGGTCGCGCTGGTTTATCCGGGTGAAGCGGACATTTCTGCAGGCAAGGTTTCAATCCTGACGCCGATCGGCACGGCCCTGATCGGCCTATCGGCCGGGCAGTCTATCATGTGGACGGCACGGGACGGACGCAGGCATGAACTGTTGGTGCTTGGTGTAAGCAAACCCAGCGCGGAGGAAGTCGATGGCGCCCAAAGCCTCGCCCCTCCGACTCCAGCGGTCGCGGCGAGCCTCTAGACATGGGCGTCTCCTTCCGTCTCCTCAATCATGCAGGCAGTCTGATCGCGGGAGTCTGACCCCTGGGCCGGCCCGGTCCGGCGCAGGGGTATCTTTCCACATCACACGATCAATTGCTTGATGCCGGATCGCCTCTGACCGCTCCGGCTGGAGACATTTCATGTCCACTACCGATAGCTGCCAACTGACCACCAAAGACTACACCATTCTTGAGGTGGTAAGGGACCGTCATCCAATGCGCGATGAAACGTTCTGGGCTATTCTCCAACGAAAGATTTCGAGCGCAGTCGTAATGTTTCGGGATGACATCCCGGCAAACATCGTGACACTCAACAGCCGCGTTGCCTATCGGGTGAACGACGGCCCTGCCGAAACCCGCATCATCGCACATGACCAGATGCGCGGCCTGGTTGGCATGCTGTTGCCCATAACCAATCTGCGCGGCCTAGCGTTGCTCGGTCTGGCCGAGGGTCAGTCCATGTCCATTCCGACAGCGGACGGCAGCCTTGAAACGCTGACCGTGCATGAAGTGGTCTATCAACCGGAAGCCGCAAGGCGCGAGAGGCTGAAGCTCGCGGGAGTTGTTGCGTCGGAACCGCGGCGGCCGAGCGAGCCGGGCCTGCGAGTCGTTCATCGTTCCGATGAATCGCGCGACAAACCTCGCAACGAGGTTGCGGAGGCCTTCGACGCCGGGTTCGACGACCCGGGTCCGCCGGCCGCCTAAGGAAGCGGCTAGCCTCAGGGGCGTAAAGGCGGGTAGACAAGCGTTCCGTCGGCCCTTGCCCTCACACCGTCGGTGAGCTTCGCAGGCTCGACCTTGTTATCACGCATTAGATGAAAAACGATTTCGCCGTGGCTGATCAGATAGTCGGCCACGATTCTGCGGTGACAGCGCCACCAGAGCGTTTCCGAGCACATGACGGCGCACCGCCGCCGCCTGCCGAGGGACACAAGCCTGTTCAAGCCGCTGGCAAATTCCGCGGACAAGGCATAGTCGGCATAGTTGTGGAAGCTCTGGTTGATCCAGAATGCGTTGAGCGTCGGCAGAACGTCGTGTGCCTTGCCGCGCAGGCCGCCAAGCTCGGCAATGTGCTCATATACGATGCCGAACGCCGCCAGGCTTTCGGGAAGTACCTCGCTGTTGAATTGCGGGTTTGCCCGCGAACGCCGCACCGTTCTTATGTCGACCACCAGCGCGACTTCTCCAACTTGCAGCAGGGCGACGAATTCGGCGATTGACCGCTTCGAGTGACCGATGGTGTAGAATGGATGAGGCATTTTCGGTCAATCCGTGACGATCATCCTGGCCCAAACTTGGTTCGCTCCTCGAAGGAACAATCATTTCACGACATGCTTGAGGCCGCGTAGCGCCTCCTGAATGTCGGTGCGCGTCTCGCTTGCTTCCGGATAGACAGCATAGGCCGGATAGGTGAATTCCGGCGCGCCATCCACGATCTCCAACTGCCCCGCCTCGATATGGGGAGCTGCGGCGCCCCTGCGGAAATAGCCCATGCCGCCTGCGCGCAGGATGTAGCTAAGACCCAACGGCCCCAGGCCAACCAGCAATCCAGGTTCTCCGAAAGCGGTCGAACTTGCGTCGTGCTGCGCCGCGAACAGTGGTCCCCAATCCACATAGACGTAGTCTTTTGCGCCAGCCGGCTCTTCGTTCTTGGTCCTGACGAGAACAAGCTGCTCTTCGACGAGCAACTCCACCTTGAAGCCTGGCAAGAGCTTCGGCGCGTAAAGCACGGCGATGTCCAGAACACCCGTTCTGAGCTGGTCGAGAAGTTGGTCGGGCACGCCGACCTGGGCATGGATGGCGATCTCCGGCTTGGCCTTCTTCATCCACACCAGCCAGTCGAGCAGCAGCGGATTCCACAAGCTGAGTTCGCCGCCCAGGGCAACGACGCTTGTCCGTCCCGACGGGATAGCAAGCTGATGGCGGGCACGCTCCCAGATTTGAACGAAAGACTGGGCAAAGCGCTCGAACTCGCGCCCGGACGGCGTCAATTGCGCGCCGTTGCGGTTTCGGATGAAGAGCTGGCGTCCGAGCTCGTCCTCCAGCGTGCGTATGCGCGCGCTGACAGTGGTCTGCGTGACATGAAGGCGATCCGCTGCCTTCAGGAAACTGCCCGAATGGACGATTTCAAGGAACGTGCGCGCGCGATCTATGTCCATTGGACTTTCCTTAAGTGCAATAATTTTGCATTCATACAGCATTTAATTCCGTTTGCCTTCCTATTTCCGACGGAGCACGTTGCAGCAACTGTGCGGGGCGCACGGATACGGAGCTGGCGATGGCCGAGAAGAGATACCCCGACCTTGAAATCCACGAATACGCTTCCCCGCCCTGCTTCGCACACGAACTTACATCCGAATATGGCGGACGATCGGAGCCAGGAGATTCCTGGAGCGATGTCCTTCGCTGGCGCAAGGCGGAGCGGCAGAGGTTGATCGAGGAGCGCCTCGCCATCGAGGTCGACGAGAGGAAGGAAAGGTCGGCCCGCATCGCTTCGCGCCTCGATCTTGCCATCGGCAAGGTCAGCGGGCGCATCGTCAGCAGCTATTGGCCGTTCCGCGGCGAACCCGACCTTCGCAACTGGGCGATCACGATCATCGAGCGCGGCGGCAGGATCGCGCTTCCGGTCGTCATCAGGAAGGGCTGGCCGCTGGAATTCCGCGTCTGGAGGCCGGGCGACCCGCTTGAGCGTGGCGTGTGGAACATCCTGGTCCCCTCACGCGGACCATCGGTCGTGCCAGATGTCGTGATTGCGCCGGTGGTCGGTTTCGACGCAGCGAACTACCGCTTGGGATATGGCGGCGGTTTCTTCGACAGAACGCTCGCGGCGATGCACAGGCGGCCGCTGGCCATCGGAGTGGGTTACGCCGGAAGCCGGCTCCAAACGATCCGTCCGCAGTCCCACGACATTGCGATGGACGCAATCGTCACGGACGACTGAAACACGAAGCAGGCAGGAGCTAGTTCTCCGATCGCGACGGCGGCTGAACGTCGTCGATCGCGACAACGATCCGGCATGCCTGAATGAAAGGCAGGTAGAGTACCATGTCGAATCCAGCGGCATCCTTCGACGACCACAAGCCCCGATTTCTTGTCAGGTGGCTGTACTCGACCAACCATAAGGATATCGGGACGCTCTATCTGTTGTTCTCGATCATGGCAGGGATACTCGGCACCGCGCTTTCGGTGCTGATCCGGATGGAGCTCCAGGAGCCCGGCCTGCAGATATTCAGCGATCCGATGACTTACAATGTTGTCGTCAGTTCCCACGGCCTCATCATGATCTTCTTCGTGCTCATGCCGGCCCTGATCGGCGGCTTCGGCAACTGGATGGTGCCGATCATGATCGGCGCACCCGACATGGCGTTTCCGCGCATGAACAATATCTCGTTCTGGCTGCTGGTGATGGCGTTCATCCTCTTCATCACCTCGATGTTCGTGCCGGGAGCGCCGGGCACGCTCGGCCACGGTGGCGGCTGGACGCTCTATCCGCCGCTTTCGACCTCCGGCCAGCCTGGTCCCGCGGTCGATCTGGTGATCCTTTCGATCCACCTTGCGGGAGCGTCATCGATCCTCGGCGCGATCAACTTCATCACGACCATCTTCAACATGCGTGCGCCAGGAATGTCGATGCACAAGATGCCGCTCTTTGCCTGGGCGATGCTGGTTACCGCTTTCATGCTTTTGATGTCGCTGCCGGTGCTTGCCGGCGCGATCACCATGCTGCTCACCGACCGGAACTTTGGCACGACATTCTTCGTTCCCGACGGCGGCGGTGACCCGATCCTTTACCAGCACCTGTTCTGGTTCTTCGGCCATCCGGAGGTCTACATCATGATCCTGCCCGGTTTCGGCATCATCAGCCACGCCATCTCGACCTTCGCCAAGAAGCCGATCTTCGGCTATATCGGCATGGCCTATGCGATGGTGGCGATCGGCGCGATCGGCTTCGTCGTCTGGGCGCACCACATGTATACGACCGGCATCTCCGTCGACAGCCAGCGCTACTTCGCCTTCGCCTCGATGGTCATCGCCGTTCCGACGGGCGTGAAGGTGTTTTCTTGGCTCGCCACGATGTGGGGCGGGTCGATCGAGTTCAAGACCCCGATGCTTTGGGCCATCGGCTTCGTCCTGCTCTTCACCATAGGCGGTGTCACCGGGATCATAGTCGCAAGCCCCGGCATCGACCGCTCGTTGCACGACACCTATTTCGTAATCGCCCACTTCCACTATGTGCTGTCCTTGGGCGCGGTTTTCGCCATCTTCGCTGGCTTTTACTACTGGTTCCCGAAGATGACCGGCTACATGTACAGCGAAGCCTTGGGAAGACTGCATTTCTGGACGATGTTCATAGGCGTCAATCTCGTCTTCTTCCCGCAGCATTTCCTCGGCATGGCCGGCATGCCGCGCCGCTACGCCGACTATCCCGATGCCTTCGCCGGCTGGAATTTCGTGTCCTCGATCGGCTCCTACATCTCGACCGTGGGGCTGATCATCTTCTTCGTCGCGGTCGCGGAAGCCTTCAGCCGCAAGCGCCCGGCCAGCGCCAATCCATGGGGCGCAGGGGCGACCACGCTGGAATGGCAGCTGCCCTCGCCGCCGCCATTCCATCAGTGGGAAAGGCTGCCCCGCATCCACTGATATGTGCATCTTCGACAAGTCGATGGGTGAATGTCATGAGCGAGACCACAGACCCGAACAGCCAGATCTTTCTCGTTGCGATCCTGGCGCTTTATTGGGCAATGCTTGGGAGTTGGAGCGAACTTCTGTCGCGCTGGAACGACGAGAGGGCCAAGCGGAACGCTGTGCCGCCGCAGCAGGACGTCAGTACCGAAAACGCGTCCTGCGCGGACATGTTCCAGGATGCGCTTCGCAAGATCGATCCGGATTTCGACCTCGCTGCATTCCTGTCAGGCGCCAGGAGGGCCTATGAAGCGATCCTGCGGGCGTTTGCGGATAGTGACATCCAGACCTTGAAGCGCCTTGTCGGATCGGAGGTGCTTGCCGCCTTCGAGCGAGAGATCGTCGAACGCCGGGATCGGCAAGAAATACTAGAGCTCACCTTCATAGGTACGGACGAAGCCAAGGTTGTCGACGCGTTCGTGGCGGATGGTACCGCCGAGATCGTCGTTCGGTATGTTTCCGACGTGATCAGCGCTACACGCTCTGCCGACAATGCAGTCATCGCTGGCGACCCCCGGGAGATCGTCGAGATGATCGATACCTGGACGTTTGCCTGCCAAACCCAGTCAAGGAAGCGGAACTGGATGTTGATCGCCACCGAGGGCGAACAACAACAAGCCTGAGTTCTTGCGATAGGGTCCGGCCGGCAGGTTTGTCGCGGTTAACGAGCAGCCAACCCAACGGCTGGGATGCGTTCGCGAAATCTGTCAGCCGGTGGGATGCACTCGGCCATCGATGCCGGCGATCAGTTCGACATGACCCGGTTCAGTCGATCAGCTTCAAGTAGCGAGCGGGTAGCGCCGCCGAAGATCCACTCCCTGAACCTGCTGTGGCCGTAGGCGCCTGATATGACCAGATCCGCGTTCATTGCACCGGCGACGTCGGCGATCGTTGCGCCATTGGGATTTTCCGGAAACACCTCCGCCTTGGCCTCTACGCCGTGCAATTCAAGGAAGGCGACAATATCGTCCAGCCCGTTCCAGGTTTCGTCGGTTGGACCGTCGTCGATCGTAATGGCACGGACTTCCTGAGCCATCTGCAAAAAAGGCATGGCATCTACGACCGCGCGCCTGGCCTCACGCGTGTCCTTCCATCCGACAAGAACCTTGTTGATACGGAAATTCTCCTGGTTGGTCGCTGCCACAAATACGGGCCGTCCGGCCTGAAGGATCAGATTGCCGAGGTCGGTGGAACGATAGGCGTTGCCGAAACTGGCACCCTCGGGCGAGGCTGTGACGATGAGATCGGCCAATCGCGCCGATTCGATCAGCAATCGGGTCGGATTACCCACGGCCGCACGCCATTCCGTATGAACCGTCGCGCCAGCAATGCTTTCGAACTGCGCGTGGAGGTCATCGAGCCGTCGCTTGATGTTCTTGCGCTGGCGCATCATGCTCTCCCCTTCGAAGGCCACTCCACCTTCCATTACAACCGACGGCTGAACGTCGGCAGCCGATAGACCTATCAGGCGCGCATCGAAGCGCTGGGCCAGATCGACGCCGAGCTTGACAACAGGAGCGACCATCCCGTCGATGTCGAGATTGAGAACGATTGACTTGTAGCCCATATCGGCTTTCCTTCCGTTGGTTGCAGTTGAAGCCGGCGCCGGAACGCAAACGTCAACAGGGCCCGCCGCGACATCCGGCAAGGTTCCAACAAACTCAATGACGAACGATGGTTAGGGTGAGGAGTACGCCGGCCGGCGCGATCGTCAGGTCCCCGCCTACTCGAACATAATCCGAGCGGTGCCTCTTTTGGCGATCAAGGCTCTGCGAACTTCCTGAACCCGTTCAGCCTGTTGTTTGGTATAGGGGCCCATCGGCCGCGTTTTTTCATTGCCGCGACGGACCTGGCAGTACCAGCGACCGCTGTCGGAGAAGATTTCGACCGACGTCGGCATCTGATGGGACTCTTGTCCGGCAACCTCCTTGGCGAACGCGACGATCTTTGAATGATGCTGAGTGGGCGCAATGATTTGCAAATCCCTGGCAACGTCGTGTTGCAATGCGGACATAGATCGGTCTCCTTTAGGTCGCGGCGACATACTCGGCTGCGTCATTCTCGGTGCGCTCCCACCCGTGCTCGAGAGCGCGCTCTAGCTTGCTGTTTGGCGCTCCATTTCCAGCTCGGCCTGCAGACTTTCCAGGTCGCGGAAGATCGAGGCGACAGCGAGCGTGCGCCCCTCCCGTTTGAATCGGAGCAGGCAATCCCTGGCCGCGACGTCTCCATCGACCGAGATCTCGTCCCATCGCTCGGCATGGCCGACATAGTTGATGGGCACATCGTAATGCTGGCTCCAGAAGAACGGCACCGCCGCGAACTTCTCGCGATGGCCAAGCATGTTGAGTGCGGCGGTGCGACCTTGTCTCTCCGCAACCACCCAATGCTCGACCCGAAGATGGTCGCCACTATGAGGATCGGGCCATCGAGCAATGTCGCCGGCCGCGAAAATTCCGGGCGCGCTTGTTTCCAAAAACGCGTTCACCGCGACACCGCGATCGAGTTTGAGCCCGGCCTTTTCGGCGAGCCCGGTGCGTGGCCTGACGCCGACGCCGGCCACCACGAAATCCGCCACCAACGTGCCGCCGCTGCTGAGCTTCATCTTGTTGCCGTCGATGCTGGCCGCAGTCGCCTCGAGATGGAAGACGACACCCTTCTCCTCATGGAGGGCGCGGATGAAGTCGCCCATCCGCGGACCCAGGACCCGCTCCATAGGCCGCCTGTCCGGCGCTACGACGTGAACGTCGATGCCGCGCGAGCGCAGCGCCGCCGCAACCTCCAGGCCGATGAAACTGGCGCCGAGCACGATGCAGCATCTCGCATTCGCGGCCCGCTCGATGATCGCCTTGCAGTCGGCGAAAGAGCGCAGCGTGTGGACAAATGATTGCTCGGCTCCGGGGATAGCAAGCCGAACTGGTTCGGCCCCCGTGGCAAGCAGCAGCCTTTCGTAAGAAATCCTGACGCCATCCGACAGGACAACCTCGCAGGAGCGCGGGTCGATGCGGTCGACCTTCGTATCGAGGCGCAGGTCGATGTTGTTTTTCAAATAGAACTTCTCGCCGCGCAGCGGAATCCAATCCTGCGGCGCCTTGCCAGCGAGATAGTCCTTTGAGAGGTTCGGCCTGTCGACGGGCGGCGCCTGGTCATCGCTGATCATGATAATGCTGCCCTGGTATTGCTCGCGCCGCAGTGTCTCGGCGGCAGCGAACCCGGCCGCGCCGCCGCCGACAATGATAATTCTCTCCGGAGCCGCGCCGCCATCTCGCACCATGGGTGCCGTGCGCTTACGCTTCTCGACCACAAATATCTTGCCTTCTCGCTGTTCCACCGACCAGCAGGCGAGTGGGTTGAAGGCGGGTGCGCGCAGGGCCTCGCCCGTGCGCAGATCGAAGCATGCGTGATGCCACGGGCACCGAACCGTGTCTTCTGCTACCAGACCGTCGACGAGCGGCCCGCCGTAATGCGTGCATGTCGCGCTGACCGCGAATACCTCGTTCCCGCGTCGCACCAGCAGCACCTGCTCGTCGCCGCAATGGCCGACGAGCTTGCCGCCATCCTCAAGCTCGGCGATCGCGATGCCCTGAACAAGATCCGGACCATTTGCTTTCGAATGGCTCTCAGCCATTTTCGTCTCCGTTGGCGATTCTCAGCGCAAGATCGATAACTGGAGCCTCGATAGACTTCGCAAGCCCTGAAACATGTTCCATCCAGGCGCGCCTTCAGACCGACGCTTTCGTTTTCACCGGAGCTCCCGACTAAAGCGGAACCGCTACGTCCCCAGTCTCCTGCCATCCAGGGCACCATGCAAACGAATTTAGTGAGCGATTGAATGCATTTTTTGTGTTGGATTCCAGGACCATGCGATGGACGAACGAAAAGTTGCATCGGAGGTCTGTGCCCGTGAGGACAAAGTGAACATGCCGGCCACTTTGAGGCGGCGGTGTCACCGCGGCGCGTCGTTCTCGACCAATCCGCCCTTTCGGCTGCTCACGGCTCAAGCCATATCGGACCGCCGCCGGCAGGTTTTTAAAGGATCGCTTGCCCCGTCTTACTCCAGTCTGCGAGAAAAGACGCCAGACCCTTGTCGGTGAGTGGATGTTTGGCGAGGCTTCTAAGTACTGCTGGTGGCACCGTCGCGATATCGGCGCCTGCCATCGCCGCCTCCTTGACATGGAGAGGGGTGCGAATTGAAGACGCCAGGATTTCAGTCGTGAAAGATTTGTCATTGTCGTAGATCGCGCGGATTTCACGGACCGCTTCCATCCCGTCCAGTCCGATATCGTCCAGCCTGCCGACGAACGGCGAAATGAACGTCGCGCCGGCCTTGGCCGCCAGCAACGCCTGATTTGCCGAAAAGCACAGCGTGACATTGACCTTGTGTCCGCGCTGGCCGAGCGTCCGGCAGGCTCTGAAACCATCCCAGGTGGAGGGCACCTTGACAGCCACATTGGCGGCAATGATCGCCAAACGCTCTCCTTCGGCGATCATGCCGTCGAAGTCGGTCGCGGTGACTTCCGCCGAAACCGGGCCTTCGATCGTCCCGCAGATCTCCTTGATCACATCCCTGATCGGTTGACCGGTCTTCGAGATGAGCGACGGGTTCGTGGTCACCCCATCGACAAAGCCTGCTGCGGCAAGCTCGCGAATTTCAGATATATCGGCTGTATCGATAAAGAATTTCATTGTGCGTCTCCTCGATGATTTGATGAACCTTCCTCGGTTTGGTTCCAGAAAAGTGATTTGGACCCGCTGTAGTGGTCACACGCCTCATATCCTTGATGGCAAAGGCAGCGCGGCGCGACGTCTCTAGCGATGTCCCAGCAAAATCTCTCTCAGGACGACGGCATCGTTGTGGGCCTCGTCGTGAGCCGAGTAGACGAGCGTGACAGCGCCGTGTCGTATCAGGTCGCGGAGCCGGTCGAGCTCATCGCGATGTGCGTGGATTTCCGCCGCATATCTCCGACGGAATTCCTCCCAGCGGGCGGGATCGTGTCCGAACCATTTCCGAAGCTCGGCGCTTGGCGCGAGTTCTTTCATCCAGCAGTCGATGCCGGCGTCGGTCTTCTTGACCCCGCGCGGCCAAAGCCGGTCAACCAGCACCCGCGTGCCATCGTCGGCAGCTGGGCTCTGATATGCCCGCTTCAGTTTTATCCTCTCGTCGATGACTTTCCCGCTCATCCGTCCGTCTCCTTTTCGTTGACGGCATCGAGAAGCCCGGAGAACTCCTGTCGAAGTATCATCGCGTCGGCTTGATCGGATACGATGACGAAGATGCTACCCCGATACCGCTCGATCCAGTGATGGCCGGTTCCGTGGCTGCGCAGGTAGTCACCGATCTGATGAACCGTCGAATACCCCAGGCCCTGATGCAGGAGGAATTTCATAAGGTTGTGCTTTGCAAGCCAGGACAGATCGTCCCTGGCTCAGGGGGAGGCCTTCTGCCCTTGAGCGTTGAACTGTCTTAGATAGGCGATCACATCGGCGATCTCCTGATCCTTGCTGAGACCGGCGAATGTCATCTTCGTGCCTGGCACCAATTTGCGCGGCGCGTGCAGATATGTGGTCAGCGTCGGTTCATCCCAGGTCAGGCCCGAATTCTTGTTCGCCGCGGAATAGTTGTAACCCGGGTAAGTGCCTGCCGCACGGCCAACGACGCCATTCAATACAGGCCCTATTCCGTTCTTAGCGTCGGGGCCGACCGCATGGCAGGCCATGCACCTCTTGAAGACCGAGGCGCCGGCGTCAGCATTGCCAGGAGATTTGTCCTGGGCCTGCGCAGAGCCGACTGCGGTGAGGATCGCGGTCGCCAATCCGAGCAAGGTCGATTTCATGTTCGCTTCTTTCAATGAGCTAAGGCTGATCCCGGCCGAATCCGCCCGGACAATGTTGGGGTCGATACACGCACCCAGTCTGCCGAAACCGAACCCGCGGATCCGGATCCGGCAGACTTCGCTTCAGGAGGGAACCAGTGGGCCGGGGTTCTTCAGATACTGGTTTTTGATTGCGTCCACTGCCCAGTAGGCAAGAGCGCCTACCGGTCCGGTCGGGTTCTTCCCCGCGTTCTGGGGAAACACGCAAGCGCCGGTTACGAATACGTTCGGGACATCCCAGACCTGCAGATATTTGTTCAAAACGCTCGTGCTTGGGTCGGCTCCGAAGACTGCGCCGCCCGTGTTGTGCGTGCTCTGGTATGGCACGATGGAATAAGGCACGGGCGGAATGCTCCGATCGACCTTGGTCGCACCCATCTCCTTGGCAATCTTCACGCAGATGTCGGCCTGACCGTTCATCTGCTTTATCTCGTTTTCCTGGAAATCGAACGTCATCCTCATCAGCGGACGTCCAAAGACGTCGGTATAGGTCGGATCGAGGCTCAGATAGTTCTGTCTGTAGGCCATCACCGCGCCCTGATTGCCGACGCTGGCCGCGTGGTCGTAGTTCTCTATCACTGCCTTCTTCCAGTCGGAGCCCCAACGCGGCGTGCCGTGGGGCGTCGGATGCGACTGGATTGGCCGGGCGCCCGAGTTGCTGCAGCTGATGCCGCCGCCTCCGATATAGCCGGCCTTCACGAAATCGTAGTTGTCGCCGTTGAAATCATCCATGCAGGTGCCGAGCGCGCCGGCGCCCATGTAGCGGTTCAGGATGGTTTTCTTGTCGAAGAACGCGGTAGCCCCGCCACCGCACTGGTAGGCATAGTTCCGGCCAACCACGCCCTTTCCCGTTGCCGGGTCATAGGGAACGCCAATCCCCGACTGCAGCAGCAGATTGACGTTGCCGAGCGCATAGGCCGACAAAATGATCAGGTCGGCGGGCTGCACGAATTCGCGGCCGCGCGCGTCGAGATAGGTGACGCTGACCGCCTTCTTGCGCGTCGAGTCGAGATTGACCTTCAACACGATCGAATTTGTGCGCAGTTCGAAATTCGGATTCTTCAGCGCCAGCGGAATGACGGTGAAATGCGGGCTAGCCTTGGCATTGGCCTCGCAACCGAAACGTTCGCAAAAGCCGCAATAGTGACACTGGCCGAAGGCCACGCCATCGGGATTGACATAGTCCCGTGACGCATTGGACGACGGGTTGGGGAAAGGGTGATAGCCGAGGTTGCGGGCGGCCTCCTCGAACATCACCATGCTCTGCGCGGCAATCATCGGCGGATTGGGATACTCTGCCTTTCGCGATCCCTCGAAGATGTTGCCGCCATCGATCTTTCGGCCGTTGATGTTGCCGGCCTTGCCGGAGGTGCCGCAGGTCTTTTCAAACTTGTCGTAATAGGGCTCGAGATCGTCATAGGTGATCGGCCAGTCCTGCAGGTGCATATCCGACGGGACGATCTTTTCCCCGTATTTGTCGACGGTCCGGGTGCGCGCCTGATGGTCCCATTCAAGCCAGCGCCAGGTCACACCGTTCCAGTGCACACCTGCGCCGCCGACGCCCTTGCCGGGCAGGAACGAGCCGAGCTGACGCATCGGCAGCGCCGTTTGCGATTCGTTGTTGCGGAACGTGATGGTTTCCCGCCGCACATTCTGCATGAGGTCGTGGCGGGCGGCGTAGCGCAATTCGTCATGGATTTCCGGGTCGATGAAGTCCGGATTGGTGTCGCGCGGCCCTCCCCGCTCAAGCGCGACGATCTTCAGCTCGGTGGACGCAAGCTCCTTGGCGATGATGCCGCCTGTCCATCCAAGGCCGACAATCAGGACGTCGACAGCGTTCAGTTTGGTGGCCACGTCAAAGTCTCCTTCTTCTTCCGCCGGTCAAATAAGGTCCTGGATTCCCTTCGGCTCAGCCTTGTAGGGCTTGTTGCGGAACGGCTCGATCTTGTCCGCGTACATGGCGTCCGCGCCGGGAAAGCCGATCATCTTCCAGGCAGCCGCGCCCTTGTTCCCGCCATACATCGGGTCCGCGAAATAACCCTCGATCGTGAGCTGCAGCAGGAGCCCGAAGAAGGTCGCCGTCGGCACTGTCGGAAGCTCGACCTTCTTGCTGTCGAGGTGGGCCATCACTGCGGCACGGTCTTTTGCCGACAAGCCGTCGAAGGTACTCTTGCGCTCCTTCTGCACATAGGCGCTGACGTCGGCGATGCCGGCCCGCATCAACTCCGACGGAGTCATCGGCAGTTGATAGCCTTGCTCCGGCGTGCCTTCGCCGAACGGCCCTTCCAGATACAGCCGATCGCCCTTGCCGTACCCGCCGGCCATCTGCCGGTCGATGTAGGTCGCGACGCCGAGCTCCTTTGCGCCGGGACCGGTTGAATCGCTCGGAATGAGGGTGTCGACCGCCGCCTCGACAAAGGCGGATTCGTTCGCGTTGAAGAACTCATAGCCGGCTCCTCCGGCGTGAGGTTCGGTGGCCGTGGCCACGTGATGATGTTTCGTGTCGGAGGCCGCAGCCACGATTTCGTCCGCCGACGCCGATCCGCCTAACGGCAAAGTGCTCGCTGCCGCCCCGGCCGCGCCGAACAGCTTCAGAAAGTCACGCCGTCCTACGCCGCCTTGGTCGCTTTTCTCTTTCGTCGACATGATTTCTCCTGTGATGCTGCAGGCAAAACGGTGGGTGAGGTTGGAGAGGGCTCGCGCCCACCCCAACCCGGCGCTGCGCAGCATTCAGCGCTAAGCCTCGGTGGATTTCCTGAAGCCTACTGTTCGTGCTAGTTATGTGGCAAACGAAATTCATTGACATTTAAGCGCAATTTTTATGCTATCTGCGATATGGACATTCAACTCGCCCGCACCTTTATCGAGATCGTTTCGACTGGGAGTTTCATTCGGGCCGCTGAACGGCTGAACGTGGCTCAGACGACGGTGAGCGCGCGAATCCGCAATCTTGAGCAGCAGTTGGGCCGCGCGCTCTTCGTTCGGCACAAGGGTGGAGCTTCGCTCACCCCTGCTGGCGAGCAGTTCCTGCGTCACGCCCCGATGTTTGTCCAGCTATGGCAGCGCACCCTTCATCAGGTTGCCGTGCCGCCGGGCCGCCGAGCTGTTCTCACGGTCGGCAGCGAAGTCAGCCTTGCGCAACCTCTTCTGCTCGATTGGGTCCGATGGATGCGCCGCTCGCTTCAGGATATTGCGCTTAGAGTACACGTCGACGTGCCGCAGGATTTGATCAACCAGGTCGCGTCGGGACTGGTCGACTTGGCAATCATGTACGCGCCCCCCCACAGACCGGGTTTGAAGATCGATCTGCTTCTGGACGAAAAACTCGTCCTCGTAACTACAAATTCCGAAGCGCGCGTCCTGGACGAATCCGATTATGTTTATATGGATTGGGGGCCGGATTTTGGACTCCACCACGGGATGAATTTCCCGAGTGCTGCGCCGGACCTTTCTTTCGATTTGGGACCGCTCGCACTGAGCTATGTTCTTGCGACGGGCGGCTCCGGATATTTCAGAATGAACTCAGTGCAACCCCACATAGAGGCCGGTCGGCTTCATCTTGTGCCTGAAATGCCGCAGTTCTCCTATCCGGTTTACGCAGTGCAATCCGCAAGTGCCGACGAGAGTGTAGTAGGCCCTGCCTTGGTGGGACTGCATGCTGTTGCGGGCGGTGACATTAAGCCATAGGTACTTTTGATGACGCCTAGGCTTCCGGCTGGATCGAAGGGAACAGCAGGTCGACTGTCGTCCCAAGCCCCGGTTCGCTTGCAATGCGGACATGGCCGCCAACCATCCGTATCAATGCCTGCACCTGTGACAGCCCTATGCCGGTGCCCTTCTCGCCTTTGGTGGTGAAGAACGGATCGAACGCCTTTCGCAGGACTTCCGCGGTCATGCCGCAGCCTTGGTCCTTGACGCGAACACAGACGAAGGTTCCTGGTCCCGGCGGGTCAGGCGTCGGGGTCTCCTGCACCAATGGCTCGGTTACGATCCTAATCTCGCCACCGTCGGGCATGGCGTCCCGCGCGTTGACGACGAGATTGAGCACCGCGGTGTCGAATAGCGCGGGATCGATCAGGCAATCCGGAATATCGGAGCCAAGTTCAAGCCGGACGCGTATGTCGGGCCCGGCGCCGTACCTCAGCAACGGCTCGAAGGACCTGAGGAATTCATTCAGGTCGCCGGCATGTGCTTCGAGCTCCCGGTGCTTTGCGAAAGCGAGCAGTTGCGAGGTCAAATCGATCCCCCGATCGATCCCTTCCCGCGCCATCGCAATGAAGGCATGCACACGTTCGGGCTCGTCGGCTCTTTTTTCCGCGAGTCTCAGGCCGGATTCGATGACCGTCAGCAGATTTCGGAAATCATGAGCAATGCCGCTCGTCATCTCGCCCAACGCGGCAAGCCGATAGGCCGTATGCTCGCGTCGTTCGATTGCGGTTAAGGCAGCGAGGGGAGCGCCCGGCAACTGGGAGCGCCCGTCTCGTTCTAGTTGAAACTGCGATTTGTTTTCGCATGGATACACCTTGTCCGTCATGAAGCCGCCCCCTGCCGTCACTGACGATAGCCAAGGAAGCCGCGCCCCCAGACTGATCGTCGTACTCAGTCCTCCTGTTCAGCCAGGCTTTTTTCGTGGGCATGATCTAACCACGCCGGATGATTCCTTGTGTCATGATGTCTTCGACGTTCGGAAATGCCCTGAGGGCCGCCTCCGGCAAATCGCCATCCGCGCCGACCATTTCACTCCAGTCATGAGCCTCAGGTGCGCCGACGATGATGCGACCGACCATCCCGGCTGGCTCATGCGGGACGCAGTAGTAGTCATAGGTCCCCTGTTCGGTGAGGGTAACCGAAAAGCTCTCGTTGGGCAGGAGGTAGCCGGAATCCCAAGGTCTTGCCGTCTTGGGGATGCGGCGCGGCCGATCGAAGTTCGTTCGACTGTAGGCAGTTGTAGTGTGCGAATTGCCGGAATTGAGATTTGTCCAGCGAACAGTCTGCCCTGGCTTGATCAGAATGCCTATCGGGTCGAACCAGACCTGTGAGCCGTCGTCGCGCCCTTGCATCCTGATTTCCACCACGTCGTCGGCCCACGCGACCTGGGAAGAGAGGGAAAGGGCGGCGACGAGCCCGCCGCCCCCGCCAAGTACCTGACGACGCGTGAGCATCATTTGGCGACCCGCGCTTCGTCGGCGGCCGGGACATGCCACAGCACGACGTGGACATGCGGTTCCGGAACGCCCGGGTGCCCGGCATTGTAGTAAACGTCGACATGGTCGACATTGCCGCCCGGCGCCGCGAGGTTATCAAAACGTTTGTCCGGATTGAGATCCTTGATCGGCAGCATGTAGATGGTGCTGACAAGCTTGCCGCCGTGGTCATAGGCAAGGAACGGACCCGCAGGCAATGTCGCCGGATCGACAAAGAGTTGGCCCATGCCCGGAAGGAAGTCGGGCAATTTCACGAGTTTGCTTACCTGTTCGTAAGGAGCGGGTGGCGGAGATTTGATGACATCGCCCGCCGCCATGGCACAAAGCGAACTGGCCATTGTCACGACGACTGCGAGGGCAAGCTTTTTCATCACGGTATCTCCTTGTCGAACTAAAAAAACGCGATGGCCGATGATCTAGAAGAAGGCTCAAAAAAAACCGATCTTCATTGGCGACACGACCCGTCCGGGTCCGACCAGCAAGCAGGAGACTGTTCTGGTCGTCAAACGAAATTAACTGACATTTCAGTGCATTATTTCTGCTCGCCAGGGCGGGCTCTGTTTGCTTGATTTCGACAAATCTCTCACTACCTCTGAATTGCTATGAACATCTTCAGCCTCAATTTCCGGCGAGAGCCAAAACGCCTCAAAACGGGCCATTAGCCCGGCCGCGAGAAGGCTGTGGCTTCGCGTCCGGGACGGCCAGGATCTCAAAATTCGAAAGTGATTTCGGCTCTGCCTAAGCAGCGCGGCTGAACGCTCATTTGCGGTCGCGCTTGGATCGACGCGGAGGTTTGACCCTGATGATCTCCCCCATCTTGTCGAAAGAAGACATCTCGCTTGACCTTGCGACAAAGGGAAAGCAATCAGCCTTGTCAAAAATCGCGATCAGGATTGCGCGGAGAACTGGACTCGACGAGCAAATGGTTCTGCGTGGTCTTTTCGACCGCGAGCGCCTCGGCTCGACGGGCATCGGTCGTGGTGTCGCGATCCCCCATGCTCTGCTCAGCACAATCTCTTCACCTGTCGCGTCTTTGACACGTCTGGCCCCGCCCATCGATTTCGAGGGCCCGGACGATGACCCCGTTAATCTCATTTACACTGTGCTCTGGCCGCGCTCTGCCACTTCCACTTTTCTCCCCGCCCTTTCGCAGATGTGCCGGCTGTTTCGGACATCCCAGGTTGAGCAGCTCCGGCAGGCACGGTCATCTGATGAAGTGTTGGCAATTCTCGAAACTGAGCCGCATCAGGAATTTCCACCAGTCTGCATACTTCCTGTGTCGGGTCTGGCCGCTGTTCAGCAACACTAGGTCGGACAGCCCCACACCTCTGGTCCGGACCCTTCGTGGGACGTCTTGCCTCACATAACATAGATTGACAATCTATCTTTTGTAGAGGATCCCTTAAGGAGTGGCTTGCATGGGAGAAAACGGGATATACCGATGAGCGAGGATGGTCGGAGCAAGAGAACTATCGTCGTCCACGGCACCCTGTTGCCGAACGTGCTCGACGAGACAATGATCCGCGGCGTGGTCCACGGTTTTTATGACGAAATTCGACGCGATGACCTTCTCGGCCCCATTTTCCACGATCGGATCAAGCCAGACAGATGGCCACAGCATCTAGCGAAGATGTGCGACTTCTGGTCTGCGACGTTACTTCGGACTTCCCGATATGAAGGCCGGCCACTGCCGCCACACCTGGCCATAGCCGGCCTCGGCACGGCGCATTTCCGTCGCTGGTTAAAGTTGTTTCGCGCAACGGTGCGCCGCATTTGCCCGCCTGAGATGGCGGCGCTTTTTATGGAGCGCGCGCTGCGTATCGCTCACAGTTTCCGTCTCGCGATCGCCTTCAATCGCGGCGCGACCACGATTGGCATCGAACCCATCGTCGAGAAAGACTTGTGATGCAGGACTGGTTTGTAAGTGGGTTCCATAAATTCACAGCGATCGACAACAGGAGGCATCCATGCGGCTGACCAGCTTCTCGGACTATGCCTTGCGGATGCTGATGTACACGGCCTCCGCTGGTGGCCAACTCATAACGATCGAGGAAGCTGCCCGCACCTTCAACGTGTCGAAAACGCATCTGAACAAGGTAGCCAATACCCTGACCCGTAGCGGCTATCTGAAGGCAATCCGAGGCCGTTCCGGTGGTCTTATTCTCGGGCGCCGACCCGAGATGATCCGGATTGGCGATGTCGTACGGTTAACCGAGCCGGATTTCGCACTGGTTGAATGTTTCGCCACTGGAAACCAATGCGTACTAACCGCCTCCTGCAAGCTTTCAGGCATGTTGGGCGAAGCGATGACCTCCTTCCAGAACACCCTTGACCGCTACACGCTGGCCGACATCACGCTGATGCCGGAGGACTTCCTCGGCGGCCCGATACCACCCGTTCGCTCCGGGGCGGCATGCAACGGCGTATAACGTTGCGTGGTTTCGATGCGTGCTGCTTTTGTTCGGATGGAGATGAGCCATGGCTGAACCAACGAAGAACGGTCAACATGCGACAAAGGAGATTGATTCTGGTATCGATCCGGCCAACAGTCTGCTGCCGATGCTTATCGGTGGGCTTGTCCTGATAATCATCGGTGCGATCATCGTTATGATGTTTGTCTAGTCACGCGACGACGGTGTGTGACGCTATCGACTCGTGCTTTTGGCCGAGTGCCTGGTGAATGGCACACCGAGCTGGTCGAACGCAGACCTGTCGATCGAGAAGTACAGGTTACTTCCGGTAGTAAAAATATTCCTCCAAGCTCCCGAAAAATTCGTTCTGACTGGGCGGCGGTTAACGGCTCAGTGTGAAATGGGTATTTTACACTGACGTTGGGCCCGCATCGGCGAATGGCCGTCTTGGGAGCTGTTTGCAGACAGTCCGCTTCTCGACGATCGAGGATAAAATGGCTGCCATTAAAGCGCGAGGAAGTTGTAGCTCGACCTCTCCCTTACCAAGGGAGTAACAGGGTCGATCGCCAGACACATCAGACACCAGAAACCAAAGATTTCCGGGTCCGGGACCGTCCGCAAAGTTTGTGTTGGCCGACAAAATTTGTGCTGCGATGCTGCAAAATGGGGTCTGCGCTGCAATATGCAGCACAGAAAAGGGGCGCTTTCGCGCCCCTCTCTCGCAGCTATTCCTCGCCGCGTTCCTTCTTGCCCCGGCTGCTGTCCGCCTCACCCACCGTCCAGTCCGCGAACTTGTCGGCCGCGCTGTCCGACGTGACCGTGGTCAGGCCGGCGTGCTGCCCATCCGGGCGGGCCGCTGGCGTTCAGCGCGGTCAGACCCAGCGAGAGCGCCGGGGCGATGGTCAGGCGGTAGAGCGACTTGGCGCCGGTCCGCTCGGCCGTGTTGTTCTTGTCCGAGTTACAGCCCGCGCCCATGGCGATCAGCACGTTCTGCAACTGCGAAATGTAGTAGGACGGTCCAGCGCCCACGCCGATGTTCGCAAGGTCACGCTCGTACCGCAGGCCGGTCAAGGCCTTGACCAGAATGTCCGCCGGTCCATCCCAGCCCGTGCCCGAGCCGGCCAGCATCTTGAGCTGTTGATGGGGAACGACTGATGACCGGCCGCATCGTCACGCTGGAAGCCGCCGAGCAGGTGGAGCGCTACGAGTTAGAGCAATTTCAGGGCCGACAAGCGTTACGCGGAACTGCTCCGGGCGAGCGTCAAGGCGGATTTGGCGAAGGTTCTCGCCAACGAAATGGGTCAAAGGAAGCTGGCGAAAATGATATGCGATGATCATTTTTAGCTTGCTTCGCCGCCGGGTATATGATACGCAAATATCACTTAATGTGATTGGAGCGCATCATGAAGCCGTCGCCCGCATGGTCCAATATCGAAACCGACATCCGGATCGTCATGTCGCTGATAGCGGATGTTTGCCGTAATATGATCGGCATGAGGGATCCGAATGGTCGAGGCGACGCAGCAGCGGCGGCGCTCCTAGGCCTGCCGGACCTCAGCGGCATCAATGGCTTTGTGGTTGAAGAGGCGTACGACTCGTTCGAACGCCGCCCCGATTCCGAATTCCTGGCAAAGATCGATATCGAAGGCACGCACTTCGCCCATGCGGCGCGGCGCTGCTATGATCTGGTCGCGACACGTGGACCGATCGAGGAAATCCAGTATCAGGACGATCGCGACGATGGCCTGCATTGGCTCTGGTATTTTCTGTCGACAATCCCAACCGATTCCTATGGAACAGATGGGGACTACTCCGGCATCAAGCATGATCCGGACTCGAATCTGCGCCTCCTTCACGATCTGGCATCTGCGCGTCTGACCCTGGCTGAATATGTCGACGAGGTGACCAGAGCGACTGCGTCGTGGGAGAAGGAATGGCGCTCCCGTTGCGTATTTACGCCACGGGACATCTCGCTTCTTGGCGACGTGAACATTCGAACTGTGCGAAACGTCATGGGACCAAACGGCAACAAGCCGATCCGCACCGAGACGATGGGCGGAAAAGCTTCGCGGCCGGATCTCGTCTGGGGTGATGCGCTCGACTCCATCGAATGGCTGTCGGGCCGGAGGGGGTTTCAGCCCGGACCGCTCTCTCCGCAATGGGTCGACCGCCGCGTCCCAGAAATCGGAAGCTTGCGCGCGCTCGGGGCGCTGCCCGGTCTGGTGACATGGATCAACCGAACAACCACTGAGGAACTCGCGGCCCGTCTCTCCTGGCCCGTCGAACGGGTCCGCAACTGGACGCGTGGGAACGATATCGATCCCGAACAGGCACACTCAATTGCAGTGACAGCCGGGCTCGACGGCAGGGCCTATGCCGACCGGGTCAAAGCCCTTCTCGCCTGAACCTCAATCACCATCAAAACAAGGAGACGATCATGAAGCGCATTCATCCCGTGACCGGAGAGCTGTTCCTCCCGTACCGCTATCAGGACGGCAAGTTCCGCGTGGCCGACCCGCGTCACGGCGCGGTTAAGAAGAAGGCCGAATATCAGATTGCAGTCGACACCGAAGAGGAGCTCGAAGCGTATGTCCGCCGCCGTTTCCATGTACGCATGCAGGGCGTGCGTGGAAAGAAAGTCAAACTGATCTCGCCGCAGGAAATCGTCTTCAAAGCCGCCTGAGCCGCTCATCATGCACGTCCCACCTTCCCGCGAAATCATGAAAGGTTCGAGAAGTCTCCTCATGCAGAATACCGAACTGTTTTTCCACTTCCGTCCAATCCTCGAGGATATGAGCCGCGCCGATCTCGATCAGGAAATCGAGCGCCCGAACAGGCTGGTCGTTGCAACTTCGGCGCTTGGCCGCAAGAACATTGAAGTGGTCTACGCGCCCTTCGATCACGTCAATCGAGAAGCCGACATTGTCATAGTTGGCATCGCGCCTGGTCGCCAGCAGATGCGGAACGCGCTGATCGAAGCACACCGTCTTATCCAGATGGGCGGCCGCGACGACGAAGTGATGGCGGGCGCGAAGGTGTTTGCCAGCTTCTCCGGGCCGATGCGAGCGAATCTCGTGTCGCTACTAGACGGGATCGGCATCGACAAAGTGCTGGGACTGGACAGCACGGCCTCGTTGTGGGGCAAAGCCAGCAACCGGGTCCAGTTTACGTCAGCGCTTCGCTATCCGGTCTTCATCGATGGCGGAAACTACTCCGGAACGCCAGCGATCGCCTCAACGTCGGTTCTGATCGACCAGCTGCGTCAGTGGTTTTTTCCCGAAATGGCTGCGCTGTCGAACGCTATCTTCGTTCCGCTGGGTCCGCAGATTGGCGGGATCCTGGAAAGAACTGCCGAAGGCCTTGGCATCGACCGCAACCGCATCCTCTCCGGCCTTCCGCATCCCAGCGGAGCGAACGCCGAACGGATCGCATTCTTCCTCGGCCGGAAGATGCGCGCTGCGTTGTCAGCAAAGGTTGCGCCCGATCCGATCGAACGCAATCGCGAACTCCTCCAGAGTAAGGTTGCCGCACTGGCAGCCTGAACAGCTGAGCCGCATGCTAGCGGTGGGACGCGCAGCCAGCGGTCGTGTCCGTCATGAAACAACACTGGCGGCCGGAGTACCTTCTCTTTCGGGGTGGGATCCGGCATAGCTAGGATTGGCTAATCAAGCCGACGGGCCACGGCAATATAATGCAGCTTTCAATCCTGCTCATGGCCATTGTCTTTTGTTTCGTCTTCGGTGGGCATCGAAATGGGCAATCCGATTCACTACAGCGTCGAACTTCCGCAGCGATGTTTGCAGCTTATCGAAGAGCTGTGGCCCGCCGTCCAGCGGACGCGGCAGCGGGAACGTCCCGATCTAGGGCCTCTTTCGACTACCTTCCTAATTTCCATGTCGATGCCGATCATCAATCTTCCAGTCGAACGGCTCGAACGACACAAGAACAGCACGTCTGACGGCTACGCGGATGACCGACACATTGACGCGAAGGTGTGTGCGGCCGTGGAGCAGGTTCTTGGTGGCCACGAATTGAAACGTGCACCTTTCTTTGTGCAAGGCGCATGGCGTTTCACGACATGCACAAAGTCACCGCTGCCAAACATTGCACGCGGCCTGCCGGATGCGATCGCAAGTCAGCTCTCAGATGACGAAGCTGAGACACGAGCCAGCAGGATGCCGACATCGCAGTGGTGCGGCATTCTGCGAAACGCAATGGCGCACGGTGGCATCGCGTATCTCGACAAGAATGGAAGGAGCACCTATGGCAATCCGGTCGAAAAGCTCCTCTTCGCGAGCGGCAAGTTTGATGGGGATGACAAGCTCGTTGCCGTGAACTTGCTCCGGATCAGTGAACCGGACTATCGCGCCTTCCTCGGACGATGGGTTGACTGGCTCGTAGCTTCCGGGGTCGCCGGAGAGCTCGCAGCGTGATGTGTCAGAGAGGCTGCAACTATGAGAGGATGTTTGGGGTAAATGAGTCAGATCGAGACGATTCCGGCCGCTGCCGAGATATTCGCCCTTACAAAGACCGAGATCGAAAAATACCTCGAAAACGAAGGCTATGACCTGGTCTCGTCGTCAGCACGTTTGGACGAACGCTTGCGCTGGGTATGTGATCCGATCCAAGCGAAGCGACTGGAGAAAGCTTGGGCCACGCGGAATGAAAAGCTACGGCTGGAGCGGCTCTACGAATTCCCGAAAACGCTTAGGCAAGCTCATCTGCTGTTCAGCCAGGACCGGGAACGGATCGCACATTCTTTCGAATGGATACTGGCTTCGAT
Source organism: Mesorhizobium sp. WSM3879 (assembly GCF_002294915.1). NCBI lineage: Bacteria > Pseudomonadati > Pseudomonadota > Alphaproteobacteria > Hyphomicrobiales > Phyllobacteriaceae > Mesorhizobium > Mesorhizobium sp. WSM3879. Next base: position 547,130 of record NZ_NSFZ01000004.1, read on the forward strand.
ACCGCCGCATGCAAGGGCAATCGCGGATGTAGGATGCGCAACTGGAACCTTAGCTCGCCTCATCGCCCAATCGCGTCCGTCGGCAAGAGTGTGGGGGATTGACAGAGCGGCCAATCTCATTGGAGCGGCGAAGACGGCGAACAATCCCGTCAACGTTCAGTTCGAAACAATCGATATGTCTCGCCTGTCGAGTGTCGGAAGGTTTGACGTTGTCGTGTCGGCTTGCGGCATTGAACAGCCATACCTGCCTGGGCCGAGTTTTGAAGACCTCATGATGACCGAGGGAAAAGGGATCATGCCCGCATATCGGCGAACGGTGGCTTCCGGCTACGGCGGGATGCTTTCTGGTCTGCGTCAAGCGGTCCATGATGGTTCTTACTTGGTCGGGGTTTTCCGCATCCCCAATCAAACGCACTTCCTCACGTTCACGGACGTAGCCGCTGAGATCGGATGGCGGCTCGAGGGCTCGTTGTCCAAGAAGCTGAGAGTCGGCAACGAAACCTTCCCGGGTGCCGTCTTTGTGGCATGCGCGCAGGGAGCCGCCGTGGACGCGTCAGCGGTGGCGAAGTTCTATTAGACCTAGCTTGCCGGATGCGTTCGCAACCAGCAGACGATTAACGCAGCTGCTCTGCTCGTTTCCTTCGATTAGTTAAGTCGGTTTAAACTTCGGCCTCAACACGGGCGCGAACCCCTCCGCTCCGCCTGCCGATGACCATTTCCGGATCGCTGGGCCTAGAAGCATTTGGCAGGAGAATCTGTCGATGCGGCGCGCGGTGCTTTGTTTTTGTTGACACTAGGAACCGAACAGTGATCATCCCCGTCGGGGTGCGTGCCTTTTTTTGGGGGGTGGAATGGGCTGGCAACGGGAAAACATTCCCGGTCTGAAGTTTGATCGCCGATGGAAGTGGCTTCTCCTGCCCGGCTTTATCCTTCAGTGGCTGATGTATATGTTTCCAAGTGGAAACTATGGCGCAATTGTTGCCGCAACTCGGCAATCGCGAAGCCCCTTCATGACGTATGCATTCAGCGTTCTTTTCTATATCATATTGGCATATATTGTTTTCCTGCTTCTTACGAGTCATTCATAATGGCAAGGCGTAAACAATCTGGCGTTGATGACCTTATCGGTTGGGGTGTGACCCTATTGGTTATTTCTGTAATTGCAATTGTGTTTGCACTGATCGCAATTATATTTCTCATCACATGGCTGTTTTATCTATATCCACTTATCGTACTTGGCTCGTATTTATATATTCGCCATAGGCGCCAATCCTACCCAGAGATACCGAGCGCCTCCGAATACGACTCAGAAGCCGTTGCGGATCAAGTCAAGGCACTGGTCGGGACACGCTCTAAGTTCGTAAATCACATCCAGAAATTCTATGCGCTCGGCGAAGAGGGTGGCATACATTTGACGAAGGGGAGCAATGAAACACGATTTGACACGCGATCGAGCCTTGGCCGAGAATTGAATGACAAGATAGAAGCGGCTGAAGAGATGGTCACTAAACTATCAAACGTTATAGAAGATCAGATATCCGATGTAACAACCAAATTTCCATTTGATGGTTGGAGCATGAAGTTTTATGAATGGAAGAGATGGGAATCTGCTAAAGTTGCGTTATTCGAATCAGTTCGCTACCTATTTCTAATTTCTGTCATTGCTTATGGATGCTCGCTTTTCTTTCAAGAGTGGTTTTTGTCATTCCAAAATATTCTTGCTTGGAAGCCTTTCCCAGACATCTTGCTAAGTCCCCTCTTGATTGGCGTAATAGGTTCGGCGATATCGTTCCCTTTACTGCTCAGATACCACCAAAAAAAGCTTCTCGATCGAGTGGATGCAGATGCGCTGGCACAGTGGCATGCACTGTCGCGCAAATGGACGGCGTCTCACTTCGAGAGTTTATTCCAAGATGCCGAAGAAGATTTCGCTGATCGGAGCAAGAGCATTGACGAGGAGGCAGGTAACGATTGGCATCTGATATTGAAAGTGGAACCATCAGCATCGCCTGACGAGATCAAGATAGCCTATCGAAATGCCGTGAAAGATTATCATCCGGACCGCGTCTCTGGGCTCGGCTCGAAGCTCCAGGAACTGGCAGAGCGCGAAACGAAGCGTCTCAACGCTGCCTATCAGGCTGCCCGGACGCAGAAGGGCTTCTGATGTTCAAGCCATGGGTTGGAGATGATGGGGGGCACTGTGACAACGCCCTTCAAGGCACCCGCTTGCTGGTGTTAGGAGAATCTCATTACTGTGATCCTGCAAAGCCTGAGCTAGTGGGCCCTTTGTGAGCCGGACGTGACAAGCTACGCAGTACAGCGATACGCACTTGAAGGGGTCCATCGGTTCTTTACCGGGATCACACAGGTCATCAGTGGAAAACCCAAGTGGCAGATGTCCCATGGCGATGTTACCGCAATCTGGCGTTCGATTGCGTTCTATAACTATGTTCCCGTGTATGTGGGAACGGAGTCCCGAATTCGTCCCGGCGACAGGTTCCCTCTTGGCCGATTGCCCTTTGAACTCGTGCTTGAACAACTGCGCCCCGATGCCATCCTGGTCTGCGGATATGAACTCTAGCGGTGGGTTCTGAAGGGAAGGCCCAATGGTTTTATGGCGACCCGGCGAGTGTGCCGTTCCAGGAAATTGGGCCAGCGATTGCTGCGCGGATGAAACACCCTCGTCCGCGTTCTCCTCGGTTCGATGTAGACCCACCCTGCTGGAACTGCTCTCGCGAGCAAGTATCCTTCGACAGGTGTATGCAAACCGAGGCGGGCAGCGGCTCCGATCATTGTCCTGAAGGGTTGGCTCGCTCCATCTCGCCCCGGGCTGATAGATGAAGACCGACAGGGGCATCATGGCTTAACGGTCCGGATTCCCCATCTTCCAGTTTTCAGAAGCATCCGAAATCCAAACCGAAACAGCTTGAATCCGAAGTAGAAGGTCGAAAGCAGCCATAGCACCAGGGTGGCCGTCCAGGCGCCGGCCTCAATTCCTAGTGTCCCTAGATGCAGAAGACCCTTGCTTGCTGTCGGTGCAAGTCTGACCATAGCCCTGAATGTTTTCTTGGGAGCGGATTTGGCGATGCGCGCCCAACGATCAAGGTCAGCAGCATTTTCAGCGACGCTCAATGTCTGCATTGCTGCCTTCTTGCCGTGATCTTTGCCGATCGTGTAGACAGCCGAGCCCATCGATTTCAGCATCGTGATCGACTCTGACGACACGATCTTGGGAGCCACTTCCCTGATGACCTTGAGATTGGGGGGAAAGGTGTTCCTGGCGACGGTTTGAAGAGCGTCCTTGTCGATCGTTTTAGCGACTGTCTTTTCCAGAGCGACGACCAGTTCCTTGTTTAAGCCGCCAGCCTTCTTTGCCGACTTGAGAAGCGTCACGCCGGCACGCGCAGGCAAGGCGCCGCCTGCGGTGGCAACAGTTGCCCCCGTGATAGCGATTCCTCCGGCCGCCAGAGCAACGGTCAAAGGGTCATATTTCGGATAGAGCTGATACTGCTCATGCAGGTCTCTCATATCTCCGATGACCAGGAGGTCAGTTATCCCAGCCGCGATTGAGCCCGGCGTGGTGTCAGCCTCTCCGGTCGTCATGCCTTCCCAAATGTCTTCCCAAACCGACGGTGTGTTTTCCTCGGCATCCTTGATCCTGCCATTCACGTCAGCAGGCATCTGGATGCCTTGGTCACTCGCTAGAGCGACAATGCTCTGGGCGAGTTCGGTGTCCTTCTTATTCAAGGCATCATTGACGCCCGCCAGGTAGTCATTCGCGGGAATATGATCGATCTGATATTGGACCGAGGCTTCCTCGCTAAAGAATGTGTGAGTTGCCTGCCAACCTTTCGGCAGGACGAAGGCACCGACTCCCAGCAGGGCAACGGCCGAAACGAAATAAAGTGCAATCCGCCTGCTCATGATTCCCCATCCCAGAAAAAGCGCATTTCCGCCCCCAGCCGTCCTCCTCGATTAACTCGGCCACCAGCCAAGGGCGATAGGCAGACGAATAAGAGTGCTGCCGGTGGAGACCACCCGGCTTCGAGGTGAACGCGAAAATCCGGAGGCGATAACGATCCAATCCGTCAATACCCAGCCGATGGCCTTGCAGCGATTCCGCGCACCCTTGTGGCTCGCGGAATCCCCATTGCGGAATATCGCAAGGACGTCCTCAGTGTGAAACTGGAATTTCACACTGAGAGTCCCTCCCCGATTGCCCACGAGCATGGCCCTCTTCGGGGCGTCGGCTGTCAAGCAGGGAGTGCAAATAGGCAACGAGCGGTCATGGCTCTAGGTCAGCTGCTAGCGCTACGCTACGCGGTCGACTGGGTCATCTACTAGCTCTTGGCTTCGAAGTACGAGATGTCCGTCATCCACCATACCGGCGACCATCGACGAACCGATGGCCTCATAGTCGCACCCCATCAGAAGCGCATGACGCGGACGGCTAACCGCGACGTAGAGCGAATTCCTGCCAACCGCGTCGGAGCCGTCGTATGCTGCCAAGTTCGGGATCACAACCACATCGAATTCAAGCCCCTTTGCTTCTACCGGGGTCGTGAAATGAGTATGAAAACGCATCGTTAGCTTTGAATGATCTGAGATCATCGGATTTCGGAAGTTCGCATCGAGATCGTCATGCATTAACGCGAACCAGCGATCAACATCCTGGTCGTTTGCACAAATGACAGCCACGCTAGCTGTCTCCGGAAGCGCGACAATGCGATCGATCGCCGTCCGGGCGAACTCCGCGGGATCCTCATACACATCTAAAGGGGCATTGCAGGCACCGACCACCTGACCACCATCCACCTCCGTCAGCGAACGGAAACAGGCTGACAGCGCGGCAAGCGGACCGGTCTGGCGCATGTTGCGGTCCAGAAGAACGGATGCATGGCGCATTGCTATTTGAGGGAACGCCCGCTGCACCTCTGCAAGACCGTCGCGATGAAGCCGTTGGCTGGCATCTCCAGAGACTGTGACGAGCCAGTACTTTGGGAGGGCCTTGTAGCCCATCAGGAGGACCTGCAACTCGCTAAAATCCTGGTACTCATCGATAAAGACGCCAACCCGCTCCGCAAATGTTCGCAGGTATGGGATAGCCCTGATGTCACGCTCGAATTGATCGCACGACAGTGCGTTCAGGCACAGCGCGCAGATAACATCGTCATCTGTGACCAGGTTCTGATTTAGACGCTCGACTATCGGTTCAACGACGTCCTTCGACGAGATGCCCACACTTAGGGCAAGCTCCTCGATGCGTGTGCGGTACGCAGGCCCAGTAAATATGCGGACATACAGCTCTTGTGGATTGAGAAGCCTGAACAACCGCTGCTGAACGCTCTCGACCGCTTCGCGGAGAATTCGCCGCTCACTCTGTTCGATGCCGCCCAATTCATTTTCCCCAAGGCGGACCCGGCGATCGATCTCGATCGCCACTTTGCGCAAAACAAACGTCCGCACGTCGAGGTCCGGCGTTACCTCCAAGCTTCTGACCAAGCTCTGAAGCCGAAACCTCAGTGATCCTTTGCCCCAGGTATCCGTAACCAGTTGCTCCCAGCGCCGGTCCGATATTTTTTCAGCTCCGGGGACCGCGGGCTTTACGAGAGGAGCCGCGGCTATCTCTCTCATACCGTCTGCGACGTACGCTGCCGCTACGATGTCCAGTATCTTCAGCCAGCGCACAGACTTCTGCTCCGGGTGGCAGGTTTCCGAAGACTTCTTGAACGGACGACTGTTGAATACGCGACGATGTGTGCGCTCGGCATTCAGGAATTCCGCGAAATCTTGGATCTTCATCGCTCCGATGTCCAAGCTCTCAGCCGTCTGCTTCAGATACGAGACCAGACTCGGGCTGAGCACGAAGCCAATCATCCCGCTGGCGTCAAAGTCGGCGAAGTCTCGCTCGTGCAACCCGTACTCAAGAAGATTCTCCAGTGATCTGAAGTTCGCGAAGAACTTCAACCGACCGAGGGCGACCGAGGTCTTGCCACTGCCCGCGATACCATGAACAATCTGCAGACCCCTTACCGTTTGAATGCCGGCTTCCTGATTGGCTGTTGTTTGTGTGAAGAATTGCGTGCCGAGCGAAACCTCCGCGTCGTCCCCAAAAAAAGCGCCTCGGCGGATATCCCAGAAAGAATCGGCTTGAGCATCTTCAAACCCTTCGTCCGAAGGCAACGGACCCAACTCCGGCGTTGGCTGCGCTTGAATGACCTCGTCTTTTGAATGGCTAGCAACCGACGGAGATTCATCGACTTCGGTTGAAGAACCGCTAGCGACAGGCTCGCTTTCGACTTCTTGGGAACCTGGCGTTCGGGCGGGACCCGGCAACGAGCGGACGAACGCCCGAAGATTGAACACCTCCTCGTCCGCAAGGCCCTCGCCAACCCTAAACAGGAGCCTCTTCGCGTCCGGATTTTCGCGGAGAAGATTGCTCATACCGGTGACGTCGACAATTCCGGTAACAAGGATCGAGCGCTCTCCCTTCTTCGGGACGCGTACCGAGATCTCATCTCCGATAGAGCACGACGCTATTTGGCTTCCTACTGGCGAATTGCGAGCTACAAGGCGGATTGGTCTGTCCGGGAAACCGGCATTGGCTTGTGAAACCCGATAATAGGTAGCGCCAGAGTAGTCCCCGTTTTCATCGTACTCGTCCGCGAACACGACGCGTCCATACCCACGCTTCGCGACTTCCTCGAACGCCTTTGTCAAACCGTCGCTGATATTCACCAGCTCCACTTGCTCAATATTCCGGATGACTTCAGGCCGCGCAGCCCGATAGCCTTCACGTATCTTTTGTGACAGGCGTGCACTGAGTTCGCCAAGAATGTCGAACTCATCCTTCGCCCGATCAATTGTCTGCTCGCGCACTTAAAACCCTCCCACTTCGAATCGCCCTTTGGATAGACTACCAAATCCTCGCCGTAGAGGAGCGGCTAACTCGCGCCCGAACTGGACGCGGGATAGCAGACTTTCGTAGATCAAGGTCATTGCTCCTTGACACGCCACGCTGACCAACTGCCCGGCCATACAAATATGCATTGGCCGGACGACAAAACCTGTCACCGGACAGGCGAGCCTTCGCGTCATGCGACAAGGACGAGTCCGTTTCCTAGGGAAGCGAAGGGAAATCAGGGCGCCGATAATTCTTCACCATCTCACGTAAAGCGTCGGGAGCGATCACCTCCACCTTGTCGCCCCACATGTACAGATGCCAACACATCTCGAGATGACCGGCGGCATGGAAGCGAACCACTAATGATCCGTCGGGCCGTTCTTCCAAGATTTGGCCTGGATGAAACAGGAAACTTCGAGCATGGGAGGCCGCTTCAGGCGTAAATCGCCATACAACCTCTTCGAATTCGCCGTCATTCTGAAAAGCCCCGAAGGCCTTATCGGCATGTCGATGAATATCGAAATTGGGATCCCGCTCGAAGATCTCGCCCGTCAGTTGGGCAGTCTCGATCTTCTCGGCGAGATAATGACGGAACGGTCCTGCTGGGTCGGATTTCGGCTTAGCGACCAGATAGCGCCTGATGCCAATCAGCACGCCATAGGGCTCGACGACACGTTCCGTCGGCTCGGCCGATTGCCGGGATTGATAGACAATCCGGAGCCGTCCCGAGGCTTTCAGAGCGGTCGCAATCGTAGCGGCGACCGTCGGCGCGATGCGTGAAACCGGACCTGGGCGCGCTGCAAGACCGAGCGCCTCTAGCAATGCGTCGTGATCGGTTTCCAGACGTGCCAAGCGCTTGCGCGGAACAAGCGCGACAATTTTCTCGCGCAACGATTTGAGCTGTTCAGCCTCTGCACCCTGCGCACTCCGTTCCAGAATCTCGATAGAAAGGTCCAGCGCGGCCAATTCGTCAGGGGTAAGGGTGATGAGATCACGCAGTGCACCGCTCTCCAAGCGCCACCGCTTCCTACCCTCGTCGTCGAAGAAGACCTCCGTATCGGGAAATTGGATTTCTAGCGTGTGAAGAATGCGCTGCGCGGTCCGCTTCGAGACCTGAAGCCGATCGATCACGTCGCCAAGCGTCACGCCTGTCCATCGCGCAGCCACAAAAGTTGCGAGACCGATAAGCTCTTGTGCCTTTTCGAATGACATTTTCATCGCCGCCCCGGGGTGCCAGCTATTGTCACGGCCATTGCTTACGGTTTTATTATCTGTGGCATTGGGGTGTGGGCATGAAACTTGAGGGTGGAAAGATCCTGCTTTCCGCATCCGATCTGATGCGGTTCATGGGATGCCAGCACGCCACCGCGATGGACCTTCGCTATGCCAAGGGAGAGCCTCTGGTGCCGGTGGAGGATTCCGAGGACGCGCAACTTCTCCAGAAGTATGGTGATCAGCACGAAGCGAGCTATCTCGCCAAATTGCGGAATGATGGACGGCGGGTTCTCGCAATCTCGCGGGACCTCGCATTGCCGGTTGCGGCAGAACTCACGCGGGAACAACTCTTCGAGGGACCGGATGTCCTTTTTCAGGGCGCCTTCTTTGACGCGCCTTGGGGAGGCTGGTCGGACTTCCTCGTTAGGGTGGAGCGGCCATCATTGCTGGGCCCGTTTTCCTACGAGGTCATTGACACCAAGCTGAAGCGCAAGCCCGATCCCAAGCACATCCTCCAGCTCGTCCTGTATTCTGACCTTCTGGCACGGATTCAGGGCACCAAGCCCGAGCAGGCGCATCTTGAGCTTGGTACCGGCGAACGTTTTTCCTTTCGCCTGAATGAATACGCCGCCTATGCAAGGAATGCGCGCGAGCGGCTCGAAGGGTTTGTCGCCGACCCGCCGGACACCTCACCTGACCCGGTGAGGATGTGCAATCTCTGCCGCTGGCGCGAGCAGTGCAAAGCGCATTGGGGGGAGACCGACAGCCTGGCGCTCGTGGCGGGTATCTCCAAATCCCAGCGGGACAAGTTGACGGCTGCGGGCGTGACCACGATGACCGCTCTTGGGCGGCTCGACAAACGCGTTTCGAAGCTTGCCGACGACACTCTTGCCAGATTGAAGATACAGGCCCGCCTGCAAACGGATCGGCGTGCGGGTGGCCCGCCAACTTTCGAGTTGAAGTCTCTTGATCCGCGGCGCGGACTAGCCCTGCTCCCCCGACCAGATCGAGGTGACCTCTTTTATGACATTGAGGGCGACCCTTTCTATGAAGGCGGCCTGGAATACCTGCACGGCCTCTGGTTTGAGGACGACGGAGGCGGTATCTTCAAGGACTTCTGGGGCCACGACCGCGCAGAAGAAAAGGAAGCCCTGCGCCAGCTGATGGCGTTCTTCGAGACGCGGCTCCGCCAGTACCCCAACGCGCGCATATACCACTATGCAGACTATGAAGTCGCCGCTCTGCGGCGGCTGACCAGCATTCATGGGATTGGTGAATCACTGCTTGACCAGATGCTGCGGGAAGGCCGTTTCGTCGACCTCTATCGGGTAGTTTCCGGGGGCATCATTGTCTCAGAGCCGAGGTATTCACTGAAGAACATCGAGGTCTTCTACATGGAGGAGCGAACAGGAGAGGTGAAGACCGCAGGCGGTAGCGTTGTAGCCTACGAGGAATGGCGAGAAATCGGTGACCAGCACATCCTCGACGAAATCCGTGACTACAATCGGATTGACTGCATTTCGACACAGAAGCTGCGGGACTGGCTCATTGCTGCCGTGCGTCCAGTCGATATGCCCTGGCGAGAAGAAAAGGTGATCGCCGACGAAAAGATCTTCGATTTTGAGAAAGTCAGTGTTGAACAGTCTTGGGCTGACGAGTTGCACAATAGACTGGCTCCCGTGCGGCAGCGGTTCGGGGACCCCTTTGCCGATCTGCTCTTTGATCTCAGCCATTTTCACCGGCGCGAACGGAAACCGGCCTGGTGGTCAGTTTTCGACAAGATGGGCCGGGAGCCAGAAAGGCTCGTCGATGATCTGGATTGCCTTGGGGCGCTGGAGGCCACGTCGCCGGCCAGAAGCGAAGGCAAGAATTGGGTACGCAGCTATCGTTTCCCGGAGCAGGAAAGCAAGCTCCAGTCGGGAGACTGCCACGTCGAGTTGATTGGAGTCCCCGCTCCTGTTTCTGCAGAGATCGATCTCGCCCAGAACACGGCCGAGGTTCTTTTTCCCAAGAAGTGGTTCGATGACGCCCCAGCGGCAATCTCGCTTGTCCCTCAGGGGCCGCTGAGAACCGATGCCATCGAGAGGGCCGTGGAACGGGTGGTGGACGCCATCATTCGTGATGACCGGCGATATCCAGCCGTCCTTAACCTGCTGCACCGCGGAAAGCCTCGCTTCCGCGCCCGCCACAGGGCAGCAAGCATAATCAGCCCGGACCGGGACCTTGTTCAGGAAGCTGTCTCGGCCATTGTTGACATGGATGAGACCACCCTGGTGATCCAGGGGCCGCCAGGGACGGGCAAGACCTACGTCAGCTCGCGCGCCATCCTGGACCTGGTCGGGCGGGGCAAGCGCGTCGCAGTCGCTTCGAACAGCCACAAGGCAATCGACAATCTTCTTTTTGCGGTCGCGGACAGGGCAGCCGAACTCAAGAGGGCGGTCAGCATCGCCAAGAAGAATGGCCATGCAGACAATGAAGGCTACAACCGATCCATCTATGTGGCGACGGGCAACAATGACCGACAGCTTTTTTCGGCATCCGTGGTGGGTGGAACAGCCTGGCTCTTCGCCAGACCGGAATTCGAACAGCGGTTCGACTATCTGTTTGTCGACGAAGCTGGCCAGGTTTCGCTTGCGAACCTCATCGCCATGGGCACCTGTGCGAAAAATATCGTTCTGGTGGGCGACCCGATGCAGCTGCCGCAACCCGTGCAAGGCGCACATCCGGGCGAGAGCGGTCTCTCATCACTCGAATATCGGCTTGCCGGCCACAACACGGTCCCTCCGGACGTTGGTGTTTTCCTGCCCGTCACGCGCAGGATGCATCCCGATCTCTGCCGGTTCGTTTCCGACACGGTTTATGATGGTAGGCTGAGATCGGACGAGTATGCGGCAAGACAGGCCATTGTCGTCGAAGAACCCGCTTCGGGTGTTCGTCTGCGCGAAATCGTGCACATCGGCAACAGGCAAACCTCTCTAGAAGAGATCGAAGCCATCAACCGCGAGGTGTCACGTCTGTTGGGGAAGACATTTCATGACCGCGACGGACGGCAACGGCGAATAACGCTCGATGACCTCCTGATCGTGGCGCCCTACAACGCGCAGGTCAACGCCCTTAAAAGGGCTCTCCCCGCCGGGGCCCGTGTCGGAACCGTCGACAAGTTCCAGGGCCAGGAGGCTCCTGTCTGCCTGATCTCGATGACGAGTTCATCATACGACGAAATTCCGCGCGGTGTTGATTTCCTGTTCAGCTTGAACCGGATCAACGTAGCGGTCTCGCGCGCACAAGTGTTGGCGCTGGTTTTTGCGAGCCCGAAGCTCCTCGAAATCCCCTGCAGCAACATTCACGAAATGCGGCTTGTGAATACCTTGTGCGCATTGCGGCAATATGGCCGCGCTCAAAGCGGACGCCAGGCAAAAACGGCCTCGCATACAGCATGACAGGAAATGGCACCCCTACCCTTTACCTTCCAGAGATCGACGGAAGGAGGAAGGACCGATGTTTACCCGCCATGCCCAAACTCGTTGCCAACAAAGAGGCGTCAGGGGCGACGTCATCGACGCCATTCTTGCCTACGGATGCCGTCGCCGTCGCCATGGCGCGGATGTCTATTTCATGGACCACAAGGCGAAGGCGCGCGCCAGAGCCGAACTAGGGTGCCAGTACGCGAAGGTCTCAGATCGTCTCGACACCTATCTCGTGATGAGCGACGGCGGGGAAATGATCACCGCCGCAAAAAGGCTCGGGCGACTCAAGTTCTAGGCAATTGAAATTCCGGACTGCAGGTTTGTGGGGGTTGTTACCGTGTACATTATCGATTTTCCTGTGCTCGCGGCCATAGCATCCGCTTTGGCATGTGTCCTTTCCCTGATTGGCCTTTTCTATCTCGGCACTAAGATCAATCACCTCAAAGGCTTCGCCTTGGAGCCGAGCCAATTCGAGCAAGGAATTCAAAAGCTGGAAGCTGCGTCCCGTGATGACAGCCGCAATGGCAGAGAGGAACTGAACCAGTTCCTGGTTCGGTTTCTTCAGTTGGTTGAAAGCCGCCTGTCAACTCTGGGGACCCAGCAAAATGAACAGCTTGGCGCACTGCGGAAGGAAGCGAGCGACGGCCGGACAGCGTTGGAGACCGGCCTGAAGCAAAGCACCGATGCATTTTCAGACATGCAAGCGACGCGCCTTGGCGAGACAAACCAAGCCATGAAGGAACTGGCGGAACGATTTGAAAAGGCGCACATCGAAGCTCGGAGAGACCAAAAAGACGGCCTGGAGGCGGTCGCCACACAAATCAAGTTGCTGACAGAATCGAACGAGAAAAAGCAAGAGTCCATCCGCGAGGCGCTGAACTCAAACCTGGAGCATTTGCGAAAGGAAAACCAAGCAAAGCTCGAGCAGATGCGGCTGACGGTTGACGAAAAGCTGCAAGGGACACTTGAGAGCCGCCTCGGCGAATCCTTCAAGATCGTCAGCGATCGGCTGGAGCTGGTCCACAAAGGCCTCGGGGAAATGCAGACCTTGGCAACGGGTGTGGGCGACCTGAAGCGGGTCCTCACCAATGTGAAATCGCGTGGTGGATGGGGTGAGATTCAGCTGGAAATGATCCTGCAGGATCTGCTGACCGTGGACCAGTACGCGAAGAATGTGCGCATCAACCCGGACTCCAACGAAGTTGTCGAGTTCGCAATCCGGCTCCCGGGCAAGAACGACGATGCTCCCGTCTTTCTGCCGATCGATGCGAAGTTCCCGCAGGAAGACTATGAGCGGCTCCTGGCCGCCCAGGACGCGGGATCGCCGGCCGAAATAGAGGCTGCCGGCCTGGGTCTCGAACGCGCCATTCGCCTGCAGGCCAAAACGATTTCGGAGAAGTACGTGCATCCGCCGCATTCGACGGATTTCGCGATCATGTATCTTCCGACGGAAGGGCTTTTCGCGGAGGTGATTCGGCGCCCCGGCCTCGGTGCTGACATCCAGAGCAAATTCCGTGTGGTTCTGACCGGCCCCACCACGCTCGCCGCGCTACTGACGAGCCTGCAGATGGGTTTTCGCACACTGGCGATCGAGAAGCGGTCGAGCGAAGTCTGGCAGGTGCTTGGGGCCGCCAAGGCCGAGTTCCGCAAGTACGGCGAAGTCTGGAGCAAACTTGGAAAACAGCTCGATACAGCCAAGAGAACAGTCGACGATGCTGGGCGTCGAACGAGGGCGTTGGAGCGCAAGCTTCGAGACGTCGAAACACTGGAGCTGCCGGATTTCAACTCCGAGCTTTTGGACGGTGGAGAAGAAGAACAAGAACTGCTAGAGGAAACCGCCTGAGCGCCGATCTCTCGGGCCAGATGGTCGGCTTCCGCCGAGCGGCCGATGAAGGCGGAAGGGTGCCGCGACCTACGACTCTCCAGACGGGTTGCGACGGGCGAACTCCTGGTACTGCCGAAACAGGAACTCGCGCTTGGCTCTGTGTTCAACCAGTCGCCCCTCAAGTTTCTGATAGGAGGTGCTCTTTAGGGAGGACGCGATAGCTACCCGGCTATCCACCGGGCGGATGGAAATCAGAGACTTGTCGAACAGCTTATGGATGTCGGCTCGAAGCAGAAGCCCATTGCCGACATCGTTTCGGAACTCGACACCCTCTGAGAAAGGAACAATGTGGGCAGCTTCGATGACAGCTTCCACCTGATTTCCACTGAGCAGACATCTTGTGCCATATAGACGAATAAGAGCGCGCCTGAATATGGCTTGCTCAGGTCTTATCTCGACGTTGGCAAACCGCCTCTCGAATCCTTCGGCAATCTGCTGTTGGTCACCATTGAGAGCCTGCTGCTCGGCGGATTTCGGCATTGATTGGACGTAGGCTGCAATGCGCGCCTGTCTCTCGCGTTCTACATTGCCAATCGCTTTCCAGAACTGCGAGAGGTCCTCGTCGCCGACCTCGATCGTCCGCCTGTGACGGTTTCGTTTCAAGAAATCGAGTAAAGCACTTCCGCTCGACCCAGGTGGCTGATCGTTCAGCCGAATATGAGGTTGAACTAACTTCACATTTCGGAGGACGATTTCCAGTGTTTCCCCTCGCTCCGTAACGGCGCCAGCCGCTGCCGTGGCAGTTAAACCTTGTCCATTTCCGAATTCAGGATCCTCATGGGTCCAAATGATAAGGGCATCACCAGTAGCAAGTTCCTTGCCGGGACCACCTTCCAACTTTCTCGGGTGCAAAGCAGATAGGGTCGTTCCTTCCCATTCAGAGGCCTTGGTCGGCCGCGGTTCAGCCCCGTCAAGGTGCAACTCGCAGTTCGTTTTCAGCAGGAAAGTGGTCATCGCCGATTATCCGCCGGCTGGCAATTCAACAATGGAATTGTGGTGCACCACTCAATTGAGAAGATGGGGCGCTATTCTATCATCGTGCCGCTCCTCGGCTAGCGCGAGATATCGTCTCCGAGCCTCGTACGTCATGGGCACGGATCGTCGGCAGCCAAGATCATCTAACAAGCCAAAGTATGCCGAAAACGTTGCGGTGGTAGCATTGATTGGAACGGTAATCCAAGCGGGTTTTGCCCTTTCGGCTCGCGCTAGTTGGTGCACTTCCTCCAATGCCATGCGTGTAATTTCTTCAACCGTCCTGCCTTGTAACTTCAAGGCTTGGTTCTTTGGGTTGCTGACCAAAACGAGGTTATAGGCCTCGTTCATTTTTAAGCGCCCGCGACGCATTTCATTTCGAGTCTTCACCCCAATGAGAAAACGGACGTTATTGCGCACGCCAATCAGGTCGGCAAATGGATAGTGTCGTCGAACACAGTTCAGATTCACAACCTCGGAAAAACCTGCACGCGCGAGACACTCCGCGGCAAGACGCTCTCCAAGGCTGCCGAGCTCACTCGTCCTTTCGACCGACTGCAGTAACATTGCTTTTCCTCAATTCGCGCGAGTGCCCCTTTGACGGACTTGCTTAAGCTTGGTGGAGAAGTTTCCTCGCCAAGCCGACGACACGGTTTCGCTCCGGCTTCGGCCATCCCTGAGGATGACGCGTTTCAATCGCGAACGCTCCGCCGGGCGTGGCAGTCAGCCGAGTGTAGCCGTCTCGGAAATTCAGCAGCTGGCTCCCGTAGCCGAGCTCCTCTAAAACCTCGGAGACTGTATCGCCGCAATATCCTGAGGTAGCGAAAATGATGACGCGAGGGGAGAGGCATTTGATTTCCTCTATCAAGGCCTGCCGATGCGGTTCTGATATGGCTTGCCATCGATGCATTGGTGGTGGTCGGTTGCCGCCCACCTCGTCCATTTTGCAGATGTTTGTCCAAGCTATCCGGCGCCGCGACGGATCAAGTAAATCGACCATTTGCCAGAAGGCTGACTTGTTTCTCTTTTCGACCATCCACCTGGTGGAGGCAGAACCGCTCGCAATCTGGTCACTCCCTGAGCCGACAAGCGTTCCTAACGGGCCCGCACTCTTGCCTACGTAGAGCAATCCCAAGTCGCCTTTCGGATCGTATTCGGGCCCGATGCCCGTAGCAAAGACCCCCGGCGATGCCCACCCTTCTTCCACCGCTGCACGATTGCACTCGGTCAACCGAGCCCAAGTTGCTTCCTTAATCGGCAGCTTCCGACCCATCGCCCCCTCTACTGCTCTTTAGTAAAAGCTTATACACAGATGCTCGTCAAGCGGGCAGACCTTTCCAAACAACTTGGTAGTGCGCCGAGAGGCCTCCTTCGAAGATCGTTGACAATCCGGATGCCGCCAGCGAGGCTCATGACTAGGGAGTTTCTGCGAGGGGGTTGCGGAGACATGTCCATCATCCTCGAACCATTCCGCCGGGTTCTCGAGAGCCGGGTAGAAGGTATCATCCTTCGGCATCTCTCCCACGTCTCTCCATTGACGCGCTTGTTCATTCAGGAGGCTTTTCCTGGCGCTGAGGCGCTCGCCATCGAGAGCGCAATACCTCACGTTCACCGGGACCACAGGCGTGCAGGTGGCAACCCTCTGGCATATGGGGAGACCGACATTGAGGTAATTGCATCGGTCGAAATGCGCGACGGTACCACGCCTCGTGTGGGCTTACTGATCGAAGCCAAGGTTGACGCGCGCCAGATGGACCAACAGGGGCCGAGATACAAAGCTCGCGCTGAATATCGGCAGGCAAGCGCCTCATGGGATGCATTCCGTTGCATTCTGACCGCACCGCGTGGCTATCTCGAAAATGCCTATCCCTTGGGCGATCACAACGACGATGGATGGAATTGCCTTCTCGCCATTGAAGACATCGCCAAGGTGCTCGCCCGGATCCCAGAGGGGCGAGCCGATGCCGCTGTCTTATACCAAGCGGCTGAGCCATCGAACGCATGGAACAAGCCGTTGCCCGGGGTGCTCAAGTTCTGGAGCGATCTCGCGGGTTTCCAGCGAGCAATCTATCCTGATGTACCGATCTTCATTAATCGCCAGCATGGTGCGGGGTTATCGATCTGGCCCTCTTTCTATGAAAACCATCTCGCTCGTAATTCCAAGGAGATTAGGCGTAAGAGGGTCCAGGTTGTCCATTCTGGTAAGACCCACGTCGCACTCTATGTGAAGAACGTGCGGTTCCTAGATTTTGCGACGGTGGTGCAGCCAATGTTGATCGACGGCATAGGTTTGGGGCCTCCAGGCCAGAGCTGGCAAAGCGTTAGGATCGATGTCCCTTATGTTGACCCGCAGCGTTCGGTCGAAGGCCAAGCAAAGGCTCTCGCAGCGGTGTTTGAAGCTGCGCGTCGGTTGTTCGACTTCTTCATTGAACACGAGGGGCCGCTGCTATCAGTCCCGACGTTTAAGTGATTGCCGCGAACTATCTTACCTACGGCACCAATACCCCTTTAGGATCGCTTCGGAGTTGGTGCCTTACTTTCGACTGGAGAACCCCTCAGTGTGAAAATGGTGTTTCACACCGACGTCCCTCACCCATTTGAGGAGGGATCCGCTGCACCCGGTCGTTTCGCAGATACTCCGTTCGTTCATGACAAGGTTCAGCGTGAGGTGGGTATTTCACACTGAGTGCTCCTCATTTGTCGGCGATTATTTGAGGCCATAGGAAGCGGTCGCACATTGGAGCTACATGAGTCTGCGTCTCCTCTTACCTGCATTCGGTTTCTTGTAACGATGGCGAAATGCGACTACACGGCGATCCTTGCCGATATGGCCTTCGTTGTCAGCTGCTGCAGAGCCAGTTTGGCGCCAAAGTCCTTCTTGACGTCTGGAAGGCTCGTGACGTCATCAGCAAGTGCGCGCGCAAACGTTCGAAGTGTTGCCGCAATTGGTGAAGCGCTTCTTATCGAGCTTGATCGGATCAACCTCATTGGCCGCGAATTTGCGCCCTGCCGCTGCTGTTTTCTGATTAATCCGCCTTGCGGTTGAAGCCCGGAATGCCGAGCCCACACCCCGGCTCCAGCTTATATAGGAAACTGCAGTAATCCGCATCGCGTGAGTTCATGCTGGCCACCCGTACTGACGTAAGCGCCTTCTGGCACGATCCACCTCCTGGGGTAGAAATAACGTCTGCCATTCCGGCTCCGAAACCACCAAAGCTTCGACGGTCAAATCTAGCCTCTGCCGCTCATACAGCGCTGCATATCCGTCGGAAGGCTTGCTGGCATTAATAAGGGCCTTCGCCGTAGCCACACCACCCCGATCAGTGAGCATCCCAAGAAAGATCGTTGCGGTGTAATTGGCCTCCTCCTTTGCCCGGCGGTAAATCGAGAACATTGCCTCTTCGAATCTTTCAGACAAAGTCCTCAATCGCATTCTCCATCGTTTCCGCTGAAAACTTAGCGCCGGCCGCGCGCCCCATCCAACTTATTGTCCCGATCATTCATCAATGATCGCGCCTTTCATACCTGTCTCAGGCATATAGGGGAAGCTGTTACCTATATGGTCGCGGGTCTTTCATCTGCCGCGCGATTCTGTAAATTGCGCGAAACTGACTCGGGGGGATATGGGTTTGTCGTTCGTCATAAACAGTGCCGTGCCTGAGGCACTCACCCCAGAACTCCTTTTTATCAAGGGCAGCGTTTCTCTATGGAACTATTCGATTCCATTCTTCACCACCAACGTTCCTCTAAACTTTGCTGAAAAGTATTTTAAACTATTTGAGGAACTCCCCCAGGCGGACACTGGCGAATGGACTCTGGAAGAGCTGTTCCAACGCGATATCTCTTGGGAACGGGTCGACAATGAGATACTCGCTTATTTGAATAGTCCAACGCGGCCGCAGTTTTTCAATTCGCTCACGGTTGCTCTAATGCCGAGTCACACCCAGAGCCTTGGTGGAGACTTCGGCCCGCCAATAGACATTCCGCCGCTGGTAGACGCTGGGCTCGGCAAGCCCATCGGACTTGGAGGCGTACAAATTCAGTTCTATGGCTCTGATGTGGACGTGCCATCCGGTGCGGGCAAACTGCGATGGGCGACCGATCGTGTCGACGCGGTCGCAGTCGATGGCCAGCATCGTTTGGCGGCAATCAAGCGCTTCGTCAAAGAGGCCAAACGTGAGCGTTGGGAAGGTGCCGCAGTTCCCATCATTTTTCTGATCGCGGATGAACGAATTGGCTTTCGCACCCCGCTTGCCGAAAATGACCCCTCGCGAACTGTTTCCGCACTGCGAAACGTTTTCATAGACTTAAACAAGAACGCGCGCCCAGTCTCCCCTAGTCGCACAATCCTCCTCGATGACCTTAGCATCGTCAGTGTCTCCACTCGAACCTTGATCGGGCGTTCGCTCGGCGACACGGCGGATGAGGATCGCGTACCCCTCTCACTCGTCGATTGGATGACCGACCGAAACAAAATTGACGACGGCCCCTTCCTGACTACCGTCACTCTTTTGCACGAGGCGGTTCGGCAACTATTGGCTGTACCAGACCTTCAGTTGGACGAAGACGACAATAGCGTAAAAAACGTCGAAGTTTGGCTAGACGCTATTCTTCCAATCACTGACACTGCGGCGCGGGAAGAGATCCTATCTCAGGTGCGAACTTGCGCGAGGCTGCAAACGCGCCTGAGCTGGATGCCGGAGCAAATCAAAATTCTCCAGCAATCCTTCGAAGCGACATGGCGTCCGCAGTTGCGCGGCCTGTTGCGCAACTACAAACCCTACTCTGACATCTGGGACTACGCCGAAAAACACAAGTTACTCGGTCCGCAGTTTGTAAACCTATATGTCGCGCAGGAGGCAATGCCTGCGAAGTCGGGGCAGGAGCGGAAGAAGCGACTTGTCGAGGCCGCGATGCAGCAGACCGACGGCTGGACGCTTGCGAAGCGTTACGAGGCCCCGCTGGCTGAAATCGAAGAGTTGAAGGCAAATAATTGGGCTTTCAAAGTGGTATTCCAACGCGCGTTATTTCGCGCGTTCGCCAATGTGATCCGAAATCCCAAGTCGTATTCGCCGAAACTAGAAGGCCGTGGTGACGCCGGTGAATTGTTCATCGCATGTATGAATAGACTGAATAGGGCCAAGCTCGATCTGGTCGATGCAGCTTTGAAAAAAGAGGCCTTTTGGGCAGGTTCTGGCCTTTCTGCAGATTCCACGATCGAGTTTACGAATGCCGGCGCCGAACGCATTCGCGCATGGCTTGAAATCGCGTTCATCATCCATGTGCATGGTACTGCCGCACCGACTTTCGACGGTATAGAGGCTTGGGCTGCGGGCGTCCCAGCTAAGACGCTGAGCTACCTTATGGACGCAAGACGTCCCGCTTATAAGGGCATGGTGAAACTGGCCGTAGCTAGAGGTCTCGATGGCGAATCGGACAAGCCCGAGCGCTACTTGAAGGTGCGTTATGAGCATCTCCGCAGCATTTTGAGGGAGGCGTGACTTGTTTAGCTCGGAAGGGCTCGCTTCTTTCTGCTCCGGCAATGCTGAGATCGGTCACCGTTTGGTGTATAATCTTGAGTTATATTTCAGGTTAATGTTACGATGGGAGCTAGTCGGAAACTCGGGAAAGGGATGGAAAAGTGTACTTGGGTCGCTTTATAAAGAAGCTAGCGACCGCCGGCATGAGGAAAGCCAGCTCCGCATTATCGATGTGGATTCGCGTAACCTACTAAGCTATCTGATGCTCTCCGAACTGAAGGATATCATCACGTCCGAAGCGGTTTGGCCATTGTTCAAAGATCGGTGGCCGCCGCAAGATATCTTCCTTGCGGAATTCAAGATATTTAACCAACTGCGTCACAAAGCGGCCCATTTCCGCCCGCTGACCGATCGTGACATGCGTCAACTTGAGAAATTCAAGGTGATGGTCGTCGAAATGAGCGCTCACTATCGCCAACAGCGCCGTGGCGCGAAACTCATTATAGCGGCAGAGCAGCTTGAGAAGCTTCCCGAAGAATTTCAGAACGGGATCCAAGGTTGGGCGGCGGACTGCGCCGCCCAGGACGGGCGCTGGTCCGATCTTGTTGTGAAGAAGATGGGTAAGTATCTTGTGGTGGACGTCCGACTTCGCGCAGGCTCTTTCGCTCCGCGCGTTGTCTCTCGCCTCGTCGACGATACCGGCTGTGACGCTATCTTCTTGTCAATAAATTTCGGAACCGGTGCACTCCGTATCTACATACCGTTCGCCCTTAAAGCGGACGAGGCAAAGTTGATGCTTAACGGTATTAAATCCTTTCAGTCGGCGGAAGAGGATCTGGTCGGCGACGATTTCGACTTAATGCCGGAGACTTTCGACTTCGTTATGCCGTACGAAGTGGAACTCCCAATGGATTTTAGATTTTAAAAATAGTGATCCAATTGCTGATGCGGGCGCCGGCTGTCGACGAAACGCAACTCTTTCAACGAGAAGACAGCGATCTTTGGTCCGTTTTGCGAAGCTGGTTGGCTCACCGAACATTGAGCCTTAAAAGCTCTATTGGGTCGGCGCAACGACCTCGAATATCTCCGAGTAGTTGGCCACGTGAAACTTGAACCTCGTAGGATCGAAATAACCTAGCCACCGCATCCAGGTTTGCCACGCATGGGCGCCGTCCTGAGCACCTAAGGAACTCAAGAGCGATGTCATCTCACCAAATCGCCGTGACTGCACACCAAATGCCTCAATTGCTTGAACCTCAGGATGTTGGCGAAGTTGCAGGGCAATCCAGGAGTGAAAGACGTCCTGAGTCAGTGCGGCCGGTGGGTCGAGCGCGGCTAGGTCCAATCGTGCAGCCTCACATGAGGCCGTCGTGAGAGCGTTTCGGTCGCCGGAATAGTACCGCCACATATCCTGAGGAAACCGCAGCGATGGTCGCCACGTAGCAAACTTCACATTGTCGATTTGTGGATCTTCAAGCTGAGGCGGTGGTAGCGGAAGAAGGCTGTCGAGCGCGATTTTGAAGGCTAGGTATATTGCATCATCGACCTTCTTCGCATCTCGAAATGCCTCTGACTCGAAAAGTGAGAGATGCTCGGCAAGATGGGAACTCTCGACAAGCAGCTCCAAGTTCGACGACGCTGACCACCCCAATCCCGCGCCGGTGAGGTTCGCAGAACCGAGGATAGAGCGATTGTCGGCTCGATAATATTTGGCATGGAGGGAAGGCTGTAGCCATAGTTCAGCATGCCCCCTTGCGCAAAGGGCCGGCCAGATAGCTAGATCGGAAACGCCGGATACTAACTCATCTAGCCGCCAGCGTGTAATCACCTGCACCGACACCCCTGGGGAAGTCGCGTCTAACACCTTTACCAGTGCAGCGACTTTTATATATGGAGCGACAAGTAGCAGCTTGTTCCTTGCGTCGCGGCAAACCGTAAGCAGAGTTTCTCCAACGGGAGACGACACTACTCAACTCTCCTTGTTAAGAAACTGGCGAGCCAGCCGCCCCCAGTCCGCACGGGTTTCCTGGGCTTGGTTGCGCCGCGGGCCATCTGGCTGCTCGTCTTCATAGCGAGCCCACGCCATCAGAAGTAACTTGAGTCCACCCGCGGCTGTAGTGAGACGCTCGCGAAGGCTAGCGTCGTCCTCGCCCGAAGCATCCTTCTCCAGCACTTCCACAAGAGAGCCAAAGGCCGGATGGCTGGTGTTCAAGGTGATGATAATCGACCCGCCCCTCTGTTTCACCGAGAAGAACGCCATACTTTCAAGATCGGCCTCGGCAAACACGTACTTCAGGCCGTCTGAAATGGTTGTAGCTGCCAGTTCCTTAGCCGCGGCTGCTGGCATTCCAAGGCTCGCCAGTTCCCCTTCGATTTGGCTTTGACGCTGATCGGCCGGCAGTTGCTCGCCCGCATCGCTCTGACCTTCGTGGCCCTCCTCCTGCCGATGACGCGTGATTTCGGTCGCGCGGCTCTCTGGCGAATTCGGATCAGGATGCCTTGTTCGGTCACGGCGTTCCTCGGACGCAGTTTGTGCCCGAAGCAAGCGACGCAACACATTCCGCGTTTTTTGGATTTGGTGAGCGATTTCGATTAGAGGTGCACGAGGATCTTCATCGTCGTCGAGTTGCTCGCGCAGCTCGCCGAGGCTCCTCCCATCCTTCAATAGATTATCGAGGTCCAACTTCGCGAGCTCTGACAGACCATGGGCATGCTGTTTGTTGTTCGTAACACCGAAGATCTCGTCCAGCGCTGGCGGAAATTCAACTTCGATCCCCCACCAGCGATCACGGGGCTCGGATGGATCGGCCCATCCATCGTCCAGTTCGAGTTCGCGACCGGCACGCACGACCGACAGACCCTCATTCTTCGCCGCGTGTTTGCCGTAGTCGCGCGAACCAGGGCTGATGCCTTGCCGCGCTTCTTCTTTAGCGACCGAGTATCGGATTTTTACAGGATGTTGTTGGCCGCGGAACTCAATCTTATGAGTGACCTCATAGCCATCCTCACCGCCCCATTTTTCAAACATAGGCTTGTCATCCCAGGGTGCTGGGGTTGAAGTGCCGGTGGAAAGGTAGCCAGGGTCGTTCGGCTTAGCCCACTCATCAACGGTGACGTTTTCCGGACGGTCTATATCGAATGCAGCCATGCGGATCCGAACCTGATCCTTCTTCAGAAACCGCCGGTACATGCGCCCAATCACGAATTCCGAGTTGTCAATGATTGTGGCCGCAGTCTTCCACATCAACCGATCGAGGATAGACCAGACAACCAGCGTGCCGGATTCCCCCCATTCGTTGCCGGCCCTTTTCCAAAGTTTTGGAATCGCCTTGGCTGTCGGCTCAGGCACTTCAGTCATCTTTTGGGATGCGATCTCGCCTAGGTCGAGGTAGGTGTAAATCGCGTTCGCTACGCCGCCGCGCCATGACCACACCTCAACCTTTTGACACTGGGAAATTGAAGACGCAGGAAGCCCCATTCCGAAGCGCCCGATCCCCGTTTGGTTTGCCTCGTCGAGGCGCGTACCATTCCCAAACTGCAGAGCAATGCGAAGAGTGTCTTTATCCATTCCGGACGCGTCATCGAGCACCGCAATCTGGTGAACGCGGCGCCTGGTGCGTTGCGCCAACTGTGTGGTCTGTTCAGCGCACAATAGCTCGACGTTCTTAGCGCCGGCCTGAATGGCATTGTCCATCAACTCCGCAATTGCATAGGCGGCGTTCTTGTATCCGTTGTCGCGCATAGCCTTGACCGCCAAATGCGCGGGTACGATCGAAAAGTTCATGGCTCTCCCCAAACATCTTCCCAATTGAGAAACGCGTCCCCAATATCACCAAAGCCAGGCAGACCGCTATCGACCACCGTGACTATCTCGGCTTCGGCATTGCCGCCCGCCCTGGTCCCTCTGATCGCGCGACCCACCATCTGGCTATAAAGAACCAAGGAAATCGTAGGCCGCGCGATTACGGCGGCGCTTGTTTCTGGCGCGTCAAACCCAGTCGTTAGAACGCCGAAATTGCAGATTATTCGGACGTCTTCAGAGGGCGCTTTGTATTCTTGGAGTGTCGCTTGACGTTCCAAACCTGGCGTCGACCCCGTAATGGACTTGGCCCAAAGCCCTCGGGCACGAAGGGTGTAAGCTAGAAGATCGGAGTGCTCGACCGTCGTGCCAAACACGATGATTCGATGGTGACGCTTTGCAAGTTGTTCGATCTCAGACAGAATTGCTAGGTTACGAACCTCTACTTCCGCCAAGCGCTGTAAAATTTCAGTAGGAATTTCGAGCTCTTCCTTTAGCCGTGCTCGATCCTTCTCAGTCATTGTCACACCGCTTGCAAGCAACAGCGGCCTAAAAATCGTCCTTGCCAGATATCCTTCTTGAATAAGGTATTCGACCGGGTTGGAATATCCCTCAATATGAAGCGAGACTTTCTGACGCCCGAAGAAGTTGGCTAGCGCCTGATCCGCATCAAGGTCGTTCCAGGTTCTACCTGGCGTGGCGCTCAGACCCAGCAGAGAACTTGAAGGGAAGGGCAAAACAAGAGCATCAAGGATGAGCCGATAGGTCGGCGCCACGGCTTGGTGGGCTTCATCCATAACGACTAGCGACGCTCCGGCACCAAGCCGCCCAATAGTAGCGAGGCTGCGCCGCACGGTGGCATTCATCTTAGGCAACCCCGCGACAATGAAGTCGCCTCGCACGTCGTCAATTTCTAGCGACCGCCCCCCCCAAAACCGCCTTATCACGACTGGATGACTGCCAAGGCTTCTCCATGCCTTCTCAAACTCCGTGGCGGCCTGATCACAGAGTTCTTCGCTGTGCGCGAGCCAGATCACCGACTTGTCCGGGAACAATCGTAGGTTCTCAGCAATGATATGCATTGCTGTTCGGGTTTTCCCGGCACCTGTCGGCATATGCAACAGAACACGCTTGCGACCTGATATAAGAGCGGCGATAGTCTTTCGGGCGGCGCGCTCCTGGTGAGGAAATAGTCCGTAAACAGGCTCAACTAGTCTCGACGCGGGGATCTCTTCGCGGGCCTCTTCCTGTAGCGGCGACAGCTCGAAAAACGCCAACAGCGCTATCAGCCGATCACCGGATACCTTAATGGTCTTCAGAACCTCGTATGGCCGCTCGGTGCGCAGCCCCAATACGCGACACAGCTGCTCCGCTTCCGTGGGGCGAAGAAGGTCTAAGAGCAATGCCCGTGTTTTCGAATTGGCTAGAAGTGTCTGTGGCTTAGTCTGCTCTACCAGAAGCGAGCGTTGCCGACCTTGGTTAAACCCTGTGCTGTCGAGCGCTCTAAGAAGTCTTAAAACCCTAATACCAAGCAGGGCCTGCAAAATCTCATCGTCGGCGCGCGTTAAAAACTGATCGAATTTCACCGAACCCGGCTCACATTGTTACTGAAAAGGGGGCCGAATCGGCAGCGAGAGGCCATTAAGGCTATGCTTATCCTGTCAAAGAAGCGTCGTGCGCTCATAATTAAGGGCGGCGTTTCGTGCCCCCAACGCTAAGCCAGTAGGGAAAGGTTGGCTAGGGGCGAGATCAACGCTCGATCATTTATGGCAGGTTACACACATTTTGCTTTGGCCATAGATCTCGTCCAGTTCTAAAGGTTCATCATTAAGCAGAGCGTTCACGGGGCGTCGGGCTATCAGACGGGCTACCCGTTTCTCGTGCTCTAGACGGATTTGCTCGAGCCGTTGGGGTTTTGCCAAGTCTTCCAATGACTCACCATGGCTCCAAGAGAAGGGTGATCCATGTTCAAGTGCATTCTTTTCGTACCGTTTCGCTTCTTCAAATGCATCTGGATGCTCATCAAGCAGCCGCGCCCACTCAATTTTTTGCTGATAGAAGCAAAAAGTACAGCCGCTTCTGGATCGCCAACGGTAGTAGTCGGGCAATCCAACCCCAGCGGCCTCCAAGATTTCCATAACTGCGGCCTTGTCGATCCCGTCTGTGCGAAAGGGCAAGTGGATGCGGAGATTTTCCTGCCCTGAGACGTAACCTTCACGATAATCCTCATCGGAACGGATGGCGACGTAGCTGTTGACCACATAGCCAGCCTTCACAAACGGACGCACCCAATTCTCGAAGGGTTTAATCTTGAGTTGTCGAGTGCACCACCGAGTCTGAGGAGAAGGTAGGAAGTTTTTGTATTCGCGTAGCCAGAAGTCGAAATCGCGATCTGGATTGAGCCGAAGTATTGGCTTCCCGAGAAAACCTTCCAGCCGACCGAGGAACTCATAAACCTCCGGCAGCTCCTTTCCTGTATCGGTGAAGAAGTAGTCTATTTCCAAATCTGGATGGTGCTGTCGCATGTAAATTGCAAGCGCAGCGCTATCGCGGCCACCGGATATGCCAAGGACGTGCTTTTCCGTCATTTCAGGCCCGCGCTCGCTGCTTGGTTCGAGAGGTTTGCTCCGCATTCAGCGTCATACCGAGCTTCGCGATGGCGCCAAGCGCCACCTTGTCGGCCGCACCTTCCTTGCCGAGGAGAGCAACCAACTTTAGGAATAGTTCATCAGCTTTCTGGCGCTCTGCAGGATCTAACTCGATCTCTGACGTCACGGGTTCTGGGAAGGATGGGTCGCTCATGTAGACGACCATAGTCACTCGACTGTCTGTACGTCCCTTCAAATGCCCGAAGCCTTCTGCTCGAAGGAATTGCTGGGCAAGTGCCGCCAGTTCGATTCTCGCTGCATCAATATCTCGGTCAACCCAATCCCGAGGCGGCTTGTTAGCCGCGAGGCTGGCGAGACCCTCGATGTCATCTAGGTCGCCTTGGTAAGTCGAAAGCCGCGTCGCAAGTGCGTCAAGACGGAAATTACCCGACAGTCCCCTCACGTTGTCGGCGCGTCTGTGTAGCAGTTCGTAATCTGACGCCGCTGCGCCCTTGAACCGGAGTTCCGTCATCAACGTCATGGCCAGATCAGCGAGCATTTTGGCGTAGGCGCCCTCCAGTTCTCTGAGCGCCACTTCCACAGCGCTAGCCAATAGTGCTCCTTGATCATTGCAGCCCTGACCGATCGCGCGCGGCAGGTCCTCGAACAGGAGTTGGTTCGGATCGTGCGACTTCTGACCTAGGTTTCGCAATGCCGTGGCCGATTTTGACAAGGTTGCCGTTCGTGTCGTCCAAGCGGGCAGCGCCCGAATGTTTTTTACTAGCGCCTTGGCTACATCGAGCGCCGAAGGAGCAACGCTGACTTCCTCCGTGGTCAGCCGCCGAGCCAACTCTGAGATGAGATTCGCATCGAGATCAGAGAGTTCAATAAGTCGGACCCTCACTGCGCTTGGATCTTGGAGAATCCGATCGACGAGAAAGCTGTCCAGTTGGGGACGGAAAACGCCTTCGAGATAGATCGCAGCTCGCTCAACGTTTGTGAGCAAAAACGCTACGCCAAGGATGCTGAGGAGGCCGTCACGCACACCAAATGGTGGGGCTCGCCACAGCGCAAACAGTTCGGACAGCGAAGCGCCTATTTCCGAGTTCTTGAGCAGGTTTTCACCCGCGGTCCAGAGAGCGCTCAGCCGGTGCCAATCGCCGTCGACAGGAGCCCGAAAGCGACAAGCGCCCTCGTCATCGGACGTGTACAATCCGGTCGCTTCAAGCAGACTAGAGTACAATCCTGCCTCCGGCGGATAGCCTTCCATCGACAGACGAGATTTGCCGTTCTGCTCGACCATGGCTTTCAACAACGCCCGCGTCGCCGCGGCAGCATTTGACGATGGTCGGGTACGATTGACGAGTTCGTTTCTAAGGTGAGGTGTTTTTGGATAGCGCCAGTCCGCTAGGCGTGATGCCAATATACTCAGCGCTGCCTGCCCACTGAGGTGCGAGTGTGTGCTGACATCGGCGCCGGTAGGAAGGCGCCAGTCGACCACATCAATCGCTTCACCAAGCCGATCTTCGAGATCGGCTGACAACCGCGAGATTCGAGCATCGATCTCACGTCGCGCGATCGCATCCCCTTCCAGCTCAGACCGAGTAGCTCGAACATATTCTAGAGCTGTGAGCTCGCCTGCCATCTCACGAAGTCGAAAGCTATCGCGCGTCCATCCGACTACAATCAGGCGATCCCCAGCCCAGCCCGCCGCAGCCTTAATAATTTTGCGTGCCTCTGACTGAGGCTCGCCGTTAGCGCCTACGAGTAGCAAGAACAACCCGGCGGCACCAGCGGCTGGACGGTAAGCTCGGACCCGCTCCTCCGCCTCATGGAGCGGGGCGAGATCAATTTCGAACCACCTTAACGCGCCCGTGATCTCATAGTGACGCTTTGCCAAGATGGGCTGCAGCGCGGCTTGCCTGGCCAGCTGTCGGTAATCGATTGAGACCCCGGCCTTCCTCGCACTGTCCACGGCCTGCTCAATGTCGAAGTCGCTTCCGGCATAGATCGCGAAGGCGCCGGCGTGTTTGCGAAACACGACTACCGACCAGGTTGCAAGGTCCTCAAGGAGGGCCTCGAAGTCGACCTGGCCATTGGTGGTGCAGGACGCGATAATCTCAGGCGTGGGTGGGAGCCCTGAGCGATCCTTAAAGAGGTCGAGGAGCGCAATCGCCTTCAAGATTCGTAGATGGTTCGCTGTTCCACCTCGAGTTTCACATCGATCAACGGCATCGACCGCCGTCGACCATCGGTGTCCATCAGGCGATGCTAGAATCGCGGGCTCTAAATTTGATCGCAAATAGTCCCACAGCTGTTCCGGAGAAAAAACCGACCCGTCTGCAGGCGTTATCCCGAGAAATTCTTGAAAGCCGAAGGGTTCAGCCGAGGTAAGAAAGCCAAAGATGCTACGCTGGCTTTGACCAAATCGCCGCCTAGAAATAGGCCCTAGAAGGGCAGCAACAACTGGATGCAGGGGCCAACAAGCGGTAAGCCGCTGCTCCAAAGATTCAGTATGGCCGCTCCGCGCACCACGCATTGCTTTGGCTACTACCGATGCCGCAGGATCTCTACCGCGCGGCTTAGCCGCCGATTCAATCGCTCGTGATATCAATTCGATCTGCTCGTCGCCAGCGAGGCTGATGGAGATATCGAGGAAACGCCCGTGAACCTTCAGCCATTCATCGCGCGCCTCCCGCGACATCCGATGAGCATATTCGTCAAAGGCCTGATGCAAGATGCCGATTACGATGAGGCGGCCACGAGAGCGGGCAGCTACTTCAGCGAGGTCCTGAAAGACGTGCACATCACCGCCGTCTATGGCGGAGTGCTCAAGGAACTTCCCCATCTCATCGATGAGAAGCACTATGCCCCCCGACGAAACCTCGGTGGCCGCCCGACCAATCCATGCTGCGAAACTTTCCTTAGCCCTTTGTTGAGGGAGCTCTTCCCGCAGCGAAGTCTCAATCGCAGACCTCAGCACGGTAGCGGCATCGGCCCGTTGTCCGACCACCGGCACAATTGACCAAGGTTTAGAAGTCGGACGAAACAGGCTGATCATTTCAGACGCATCGTCTGGATTGGCGTCAGCAAATAACCTCGCGACGCGCTCTGCGGGCCCTGCCAACAAAGCAGCCAGGGCCACTGCCAAGCTAGATTTTCCGCTGCCATAAGGGCCAGTCCAAGTAAAGGCACTATGTGCGGTCGCCTCCCGATGGCGGCCCATGATCAACAAGGCGTCGACGGCGGATTGAGAACAAATATACCCTTCCAGTGCGCCCGGATCACCAAGGTCGGTGTCCAGCCTAATTGATCGGGTGAAGCGCCGGGCGACGCGTACCGTTTCGCTGAGCATTTTAGTCATGCTGCTGCCGACCTGAGATCTCGCCGGAACATGGCTCGAAGAACAACCCACTCGTCGATGTCGTCGAGGTTGTGCGCGTAGAGTTGTCGCATTCCGGAAGACTCATCCCACCTAAGAGCGCCATCTGTTAATGCATCAAGCCGGATTAATCGCTCAGCTACAGCCTCTTCGTCCAACAAGAAGACTTGCCCGGGGGAACCTCGCTCAAATGTCAGAAAATCGACGGAAAACGAGCGCCGCAACGGATAGTAAGTCCGCCAAAAATCGACCAAGGCGAGCAAAAATACCTCGTCCGGAAGGGACGACTTAGGTCCGCGACGGAAACGAAACAGCTCGCCAACGCCGGCCTTTTGAACCAGCCCAAGTTCAGCGAGCGGCGACTCAATGCTATCCTCGGGTACGCGGCGCGCCCCCCCTGTTAAGGCGAAATAGGTCCGCAAGAGGCAATCGACATCGCGGCGTATGGTGATGCCACTAATGCTTCGGCCCTTGCCGAGCCGGCCTGCATCAACGAGTTCCTCACAACGACGACTCAAGCGGCGACGCATGAGTTCGCGATCAAACGTCGGTTCGTGAAACTCATTGAACGCCCAGTGCCAAGTGGTCGCCCGGCCCGGCTTTCCGGCTAACATCCAATGTAGAAGCCAGAGTGATCCGGGGTGCTCAAGATACGAATCGAGCGAATCTCCGAACAGTAGATCGCCTAACTTTCCAGTGGTTATTCGAGCGGCGCGCTCGCCCGGACGGTCTTCCGCAGACAGCACATCGGTTGCGATCGCCCAGTGCCGAATTGAAAGGACCATATTGCGACCGACACCAAAATGAGCAATTGCTGAATCATCAGTAAAGACACTGCAGATTTGACTATCGTTACTTAGAGATGTTCTGACAGCATCATATGCTTTCTTTAGCCAACCATAGCGAAGCGGAAAAGTCTCGTGACCTGCAAACTGCAGCCGGCTGTCGGAGCTATCGAGAAGGCTTCGGGACATGGCAACTCACTGGACGTTGATACCAGTTGAAATGAACCGCTTTGAGGGGCTATGTCAACCTCCTGGCGAAGCTCACCAGTGGATTGGTTCCGGTATGGCTCAAAAAGCAGTCTATCTCGACTATCAGGCCTCGACACCACTCGACCCACGAGTGCGAATCGCGGTGGACGCGGCGTATGATGCGCCCGGAAATGCGAGTTCTGAAGAGCACGCTTTTGGGTGGGCGGCTCTAAGCAGAGTCGAAGCCGCTCGCGGTTTTGTCGCTGAGAGCCTCAATGCCGTCGCTGAAGAGGTGACTTTCACTTCCGGCGCCACAGAAGCGAACAACATCGCGATCTTGGGGGCGGCGATGGCTGCGCCCCCGCGCCGCCGCCGGATCTTGGTATCCGCCATCGAACATAAGTCGGTGTCTGCCGCCGCGTATGCGGCGGAGCGTTTCGGGTTTGTAGTCGAAGTGGTGCCCGTCACCCATGATGGCCTGACGGATATTCAGGCTCTTGAGGCGATGCTTGACGACGAAGTAGCGATTGTATCCGTTATGGCAGTGAACAACGAGATTGGGACAATCCAGCCAAGCGCGTTAGTGGGACGATTGACGCGAAGTGCTGGCGCATTTTTCCATGTCGACGCCACTCAAGCGCTAGCCGCAACGCATGTCGATATGACGGAGTGGGGTGCCGACGCGCTGAGTCTATCAGGACACAAAATCTATGCACCGGGGGGTATTGGCGCCCTAATCGTCGCGTTGGATGCCCCTTGGCGACCAAAGCCATTGATGTTTGGAGGAGGGCAAGAGCAGGGCTTGAGGCCGGGAACGCTACCGGTTCCGCTCTGTGTCGGATTAGGCGAGGCGTGTCGGTTGATCTCGATTGAAGGGGAGGTCGAGCGCAGGCGTGTTGGTGACCTGCGTGACGCGCTAGCTCGACGCCTAAAGGACGTGTTTGCCGAACTGAGAGTGTCTTGTGAACAAACTCCACGGCATCCGGGCTGCTTACATATTAGGATTCCAAAAGTAAGCGCGAGTGACTTGCTTATGCGTCTTCAGCCGCTTGTCGCGGCCTCAACTGGCTCAGCATGTACCTCAGGGATGCTTGGCCCGTCACATGTGGTCCTCGCCATCGGCCTGAGTGCCGCCGACGCCGCAGAATGTCTGCGCTTTTCATTGGGCCGTTTTTCCACTGAATCCGATGTTGAAATCGCCGTCTCCTGCTTGTCATCGGCGATGAGGAGCCTCTCAGCGCGCGACTTTGATCCGACCGTTTTGGGCTTAGCCGCAGTTTAGTTGGCCTACAGTTGAACTCGCTTAATTTGTCCCTAGCTCCCACTTGTCACGCCTGGAACATCCCAATGCCAAAGGGTACCGTGGTTGAGAAGAATTTTAGCATTTCTTTCCAAAATTTTGACGATCACCTGTCTGAATTAGTGATTCAATCGAGGATCCCTCCCCCGACATACCTGGGTACCGGCAGGGTAGGCTAGCTGTGAGCTTTCGGGAGGTTGTCCATTCGGACCGGACCGAGGAGACTGGAGTTACCAGGCTTCAGCACTCACCGGAGGGTCCGAATGAACATCCACAAGAATGCCCGTCTCACGCGGCTGCGTCGAGAGGAGATGGCGCTGGCGGTGATAGAAGGCGGTTTTTCCAAAGCCCATGCGGCGCGAACGTATGGTGTGTCGGGCAAGATCGTGGCGCGCTGGGTCGAGCGCTATAGAGCCGAAGGGCGAGCCGGCATGATCGACCGTTCCTCGCGGCCCGCCCATATGCCACAGGCCACCGCTGCGTCGATCGCCGAACGCATCGTGGCGCTGCGGCGGCTACGTTGGACCGGCAAGCACATTGCCCATGAGGTTGGCGTCTCGCCCGCGACAGTCAGTCGGGTTCTCAAGCGTGCCGGACTGTCGCGGTTGAGGGATATCGAACCGGCCGAACCGATCCGGCGCTACGAGCGCGAGCATCCCGGCGAGATGATCCACATAGACATCAAGAAGCTCGGCCGTTTCGAGCGCATCGGTCATCGCATTACCGGCAAACGTACCGGCAATGCCAGCTCGCGCGGCAGCAGTTGGGAGTTCGTCCATGTCTGCATCGACGACGCCTCCCGCATCGCCTTCTCGCAGATCCTGCCAGATGAGAAAAAGGAGAGCGCCATCGCCTTCCTCAAGGCGGCGGTCGCCTACTACGCCAGCCTCGGCGTCACGATAGCCCGCGTCATGACCGACAACGGCTCTTGCTACAGATCGAAGGCCTTCGCCAAGGCCTGCCGCGATCTCGGCCTCAAGCACGTCAGGACAAGGCCCTATACGCCCAAGACCAATGGCAAGGCCGAGCGCTTCATCCAGACGGCGCTGCGCGAATGGGCCTATGCCATCGCCTATCCAACTTCAGATCACCGCGCCGCCGAACTGCCTGTCTGGCTGCATAGATACATTGGCATCGCCCACATGGCGCCCTAAAGTCGAAACCACCTATCAGTCGCCTCGATCTAACCCTGGACAACCTGTTGAGGCTCCACAGCTAGCTATAGCCTTTTTCATAGGATTCGGGTCGGCGCTGTTGGTGACCTAGTGGTTGATGGCTCCCGTCCGGGTCGGTGAGCCAGCATGGCGGCAATCCTATCGGCCGGAGGGCCGTTGCCGTTGGCGTCCACTATTCCAAGTTCCAGAAGTTTCCTGTCGGCAGCCGCCTGCTTTTCCAGACCGGGATGGCCTCGCTGCAGGTACCGGGACTTCAGGTATAGCACTCTGCTCTCGAACGTTTTCCTGCGGGACCGCGACCGAGCAAGGTCCACCTCGACCGACGACCTGATTGCCGGAAGGGCGCTATCGTCCACGTCACACTCCAGCCCACGCACGAGCCACGGTTCTGGGCCGATCTCGACCAAGTCCAGCAGAGAGAACCCTGGGTGCACAATCTCGGCGCACCCTGCCACGATCCTGATCTTGACCGGAAGCTGCTCCAGGTTTTCGGACAAGAAGCGAACGATGCCGTCCTCGTAGCTCGCAAAGCCCGTCGCTGCTGCGTCGGCGTACGCCGTTGCGAGCACTTGCCTATCGCGGAGTGCCCGCAGCTCTGCCTTAGCTGCGTCGACGACGCCGGCGAGCGAGCCGAAGAAGGTGCGGATGTCTCGCTGAATTGAGCTGGGCAGTGAACCGTATTTCAAGGCGCCGGGGAACAGCGTTAGAGCGAAGTTCACGACAAGGTCCTCGCGCCGGGCATCGCCGGCAACCTTCAGCTGCGCTGGATCGGCTATTTCCCGTGCACAGGCCGCCAACGCGCGGCCGATGGCTATACCCTTTTCTTCCAGAGCGGCACGCACAGACGGTTCGACTTCGGCATCCTGCGGGAGCCTTCCCAGATTCAGGGCTGTCCTCCAGATCGCCTCGAGTTCCTCGCTCGCCCTTTCGGCGACAGGCCTAGATTTCGGACGGAGAAGGAAGCGCGAGGGATCGCGGGACGGAATGGCGAGGTTGGCGTATATCGTCGCCTTCGATCTCCTCCGGAAGCTCACCTGCTGCTCGAGGTCCTTGTCTCTGAACGCGGCCACTATGCCCGGGGCTAGCGCGATCGGACGCTCTCCAGTGGCACGCTGGACCATCTCAGTCAGGTCCTCCTGTGAAAAGTACTTCTGGAAAGTCTGCCTGCGGGAAAGGTAGCCGTCCGCGACTGCGGTGTGATGCTCAATGTTGTACTTCCCGGCGGTCATCACGGACACCGTCATGCCTCTGGCCGCGAAGCCCCAGGCGGCGCGCAAGGTCTCTTCCCTCTCGTGAGGGTCCTCGATGACATTGATGACGAAGCCCAGATTGACGATGTCGGCACGCCTCCTTTCGCCGTCGGGCAGGAAATTCGGGTCCCATCCGAAGGCGAAGTAGCCGTTGGCCTGCAGGGTGGCCACGTCGTCCCCGCGTCCGCAGCCGTAGTCGAAAAGTTCGTGTCCGGGCTGCAGCATCCCGTACCGGATCATCATCGAGGCAGGCTGGGAGAGCCCGTTCCTCGATATGGCGGTCTTCTCCCTGGCGACGTCCACTGCGGATTCGCCCGTCGCCGCTAACCGGGGGCCGTCCACCCGGAGGCCGGCTTTTGCAAGCATGGCCGTCCAGTTGGCCCGCGTGCCGATGCGCTTGGTGTCGTTGAACAGTCCGAACTCCTCTGCCTTGCGCGTTATCGCTGCAAAGGCCGGAATGCGTGGGTCACCAGGTGCAAGCAGCGTCTCTTTGCGGTGGAGGATTGGCGGGTTGTCGCGCCGGGAGTAGTCGATGACGGAAGGAACTCCGTCCGCGTCGAAGGAAAGCGACCGGAGCAAGGCGGGGAACGCGGACTTCGAGAAGTCTTCGTAGAGGAGAAGCGACTGCCGCTCGGGCGAGACCTTGGCGACGTTCCACGCGAAGCCAGAAGCCGCGGCCTCGGCGCGGGCGACCGCCTGCCTCATTTCTTCGGACACGTGCGGCAGCGCGTCCCGGTGGACGTACAGGAACCCGCCGACCTGCTTACCTATTTCGCCTCGCCTAGCCAACTGACGGCATCCTCCGTGCGCCTGCACTCTTCCTAGTCTGACTTGCCCCTCGACGGCAGCATCGTTACAAGCCAGGAAGAGACTGTCGAGACGTTTTAGGATCTGGCTGGTCGAAATGGACCGCCGCTATGCGGGGATATCACCGAGTTGGGCATGTTCGTGAGCAACGGATAGTCCGTGCCGAACTTCTTGTCGACAAAACGCACCATGACGTTCCGCGCCGAGCGCGCGCATCGGTGAAACGGTGAAGCCCTTGGGATCGACGGCGTCGTTCGCCGCAGCGCCGCACAGGTTAAGAGCCGGCAGCCCACCTCTCTCGGGCGCACTCCTGTGGTCGTCTACGTGCGTTTCTTCTTTCCAAAATTGGCGAGGCTTTAACAAAAGCCTTGGCATAGGCGGTCTGAAAAAACTGGGAATGAACAAGCTCGGATTTGAATTTCCCTCTCCTACTACATGCATTGGAGATACATAATCGACCCTGGAGACATTTCACCGAACTGTTCGACAACCGCTTGCACTGATCTTGAAACTGTTTCACTACCGTGCTGCAACCCGTTCCAGCCAAACATTAGGTTTTGTCACGCTCACACCTGGATACATTGCTAAGTGGAATTTGTGATGCCATCGATATGGAAGAGCCTGGCAAAACTCGATCACCCATCCGAACCGTCTTGCCACGCCGACCGAAAACCCTTGAGATATTCCGATCGGTTTGACATCACGCTGTTGATCGACTTTGTCTTTCCACGTTACGCGCAAACTCGCTGCGTTCCCGATAACGGTCTCAGTGGGAAATTGGGTTTTCACACTGAACCTCCCCTCGCCTCGTGACGCGTTGATCGCCCGGCGAGCGCCAAACCGATAACTCGCGGGATTAATCACCTGATTGGTTTGATGTGGGGGAACGATAGCAGCCTAACCGCAAAGCGCCAAATTGCGGCCGTTGTCGGCAGCAGGAACAGACCCAGGAACGGAAGGCGCGGATCACTTCGCGGTAAGCGCCTCCAACGGTTCCTCTGATTGTACCCGAAAACAGGAGTTCGCTCGCCATAGGCCTAGCCCAAGGTGAAACAGATCAATTTGATTCGCAAAAGGCAGGGCCCGCAGTTTCTCCAGGTTTAGACGCCTTGCCCTCGGATTAAAATCTATCAGTGCGACGACAGCTCTTACGTCTTCAATCCTGTTGGATATGGCAAGGCGTTGGATCTTCTCCTGAGCGCCCTTGCTCAGCCCAGACAGCAAACCTAGCCGAGCCTTTTGACGAAGTTGGTTCTGAAGGTCATCGACAAAATTTGGCAGAGTTGTTCGCATATCGTCGAAGTAGCGCGCGATTTGGTCTGCCACATCCTCAATGCCGCCCTTCAGTCCATATTTTACCTCAATAAGTGCCGGAGCGAGACGATCTCCCGAGCCACGCCGGTGTCCCGGCCAGTAGACGCCAACCACATCGGTCCGGCCTTTTCCTTCCTCGCTGATCCCCTGCCGGTCCACCGCGATGTAGTCTGTGTTGAGCGTCTCCAGATTGTTGGCCCGGACTAAAAGGTGCTCGAATTCGATCTCCTTGCCCCGAGGGCCATGCTCTGCAATTCGCTGCTTGATGAAGGGTACAGCGTCGCTGCAGAAGCTTGCTACCGCGTCGACAGTAGAGAAGGTCTGGCTTTTCTGAGGCCAGAACTTTTCGTGCGAGTCAAAGCGATATGATCCGCCGCTTGGCCGGATGCTGACGAGTCGCTGACCTTTGCAGTAAATATCGAGGAGTTCGCGTCTTATCTCTGCAATTAGATCCCGGTCGCGTTGAACCAGGTCGAGGAATGGCTTTAGAGGGCCGACCAGCAGATCGTTCTCAAAAGGCTTGCCAAGGAGACGCGGCGGCCGGATAGCAGTTGTCAAGTTTGTAAGCCCTCAGTTTGGTTCGTAATTCACTCTCAGCATATTGTCCGAGTTGCGCAAGCACCGTCATGCAAAGAGTGCTCGGCTCTGCAGCGGGGTGCCTGGACCATATCTACGACATCGCGCTTTCGGAAGTACGCACCGAGCTGCCATTTGAGGGAAGCACATTCTGAGTCAAATCTGCTCCCACTGGCCATCTACCGCTGGTGTGACATTGTCGAACAAGCTGCCGAACCTGTCCGGAAAAAACGTATGGATTGGAATTAACCGTTTTGGGCTTAACGCAGTAGCAAACCTCTTGAGGGAATGAATGTCGGCATGGCCGGATGTATGAATTGTTTCCGTCGGTATGCCGAGCTCCCGACAGTTGGCGCTGAATTTGATGCCGGGTTCCCTGGTGAGATAGCCTTCCCATTGTGACCAGATAGCCCGGGCGCCGACAAGGGCACCTCCCCTATCCAAATCATTCAGCATCCAGGGGCGCACAATCATTACTGACTTCCCAGCCACGGCCGGTAACATCTCGGGGAAAATGCGACGACCTTTGTAAGCATCGACGATTGGCGCAATTTGGTTCCTAACCAGCATGCGCCGCTGCGATTGCGGTATGTAGACTTTCACATCCTCCCAATCATCAGCCGGCTTTGGGATTGTAGAAGTTCCCGTTGCTCGGAGCACTTCGCCGCCGTAGGCATCCACGATCAACTGCCGTCCCGATTGTCTGGCTGCCCTGTAGACGCTGACGACCCGGTCAATGTTCTGCACCGAACAGGCTACCAGCAACATTCCTTGTGTGCGGCCGATGGCGTCGACCAGCCTTTGCTCTATTTGGCCCTCGGTCTCAAATCGACTCCTTCCTTCAAGCCTCCCTAAGCTCGAACCTTCCATAAGCATGACGTCTATGAACTCTGGCGGCTGTGCAACAAGGCGCTCAAAGAGCTTCGCCTTACGCCCATGTGCGCGTAGGTCGCCGGAGTAGAAGAGCCGTTTGCCTCCACTCTCGATGAGAAGACAATACGCGTCGAAGCCTGAATGGTCCGTCAGATACGGCGTCACCCGGAATGGCCCCGACACGAAGGGCTCTCGGTCCTCATAGGTGATTGACGGAGCGGGCGCATAGCCGACCGGCATGAAAGGAGCTGCTGCGCGCATGACCGCAAGCGCCCTCCGGCCAAGATGGACGTCGATCGGATGTTTTATTTTGGGGAGCAGACCCCAATGATCTCGATGGCTGTGACTGAGGACGATCCCGAGCAGGCTTGGATCTGGCTCCCGTAAGCCTTTAACAGGGGGCAGTGCGGCCTCGTCAAATTCAATATCCAACGGAAGGCCGATATCGAGGAGGATTCGATATCCATCCTGATCCAGTTCTACGCAACTGCCTCCAATTTCCTTGCTGCCGCGATGGATGCACAGCCTCATTCAGAAACCTATTCGAACCGATTGCAGCATCTACCAGTCAGGCTCTCCCGCCGACGAGGCTACCCTAGAGTGTGAAATTAGTCTTTCACGCCGACCCCATGATTGACTTCTGAGCACAGCAACCTTGCTAGTTGCGATGGTAGCTCTTGGCGCCGCTGTCCGTGATGCAAAAGTGCCCTTCCCGCGGTCCGACACAAAAATGACCGGCGCGACATGAGCACTCCTCAGGTACGTTGGTTGGCGACATTTCCGTTTGCTGGCTGTCAACGAGCCCTGCGCTACCACCCATATAGGCAGAGCAGTTTTTCTTGCTCGCGCTTACCGAACCATCATTACAGGTGAAAGTGCTGCCCTGGCACCATGATATTCCGCCCTTATATCCGCTGCATGGCGTATTTGTCGCCGATGCCGACGGAGAAAAAATTACAACAACGCAACCAGCTAATATCGTTGACCTTCTCAATCCCAACCCACGGCGTCCGAATTTGGTCTGGAACACCCGCTATCTAGAAGTTTCGCGTCAGCGCGACTGGACACCACAAGATGCGGTTGTATTGGGTCTTCTGCGGCGCTGGGATCAGAACACAAAGACACTCCTGGCCCGGCGCGTAGAGCATATGCGGACATGGCTGGACGACACATTCAGGCCGATAGTGGCGCCTACCGCTAACCAGGGGATCGCCATCTTCCGAAAACAACGCGTCGATATCGCATTGCCCTTCGATGATGTTCGTCACCTCGAAGACGCCATTAGAAGCATCTTCCTTTGACAATTTGCTATTCCTTGGTTGTCTCTTGTAGTCCTAAACGTTGGAAGACAGCATTGAGCTAAATGACCTGCCGCGCGATCACGACGGTCTCTTCGTCTTGCTTTGCGGTCGGTTCGATGTCTGCAGCCTGCCTGAAAGCGTCTAAGATGCTGACGATCGAGAAACTCTCCAATGGCCGGTTCGGCGCGCGCACTTGCAGCAACAACCGAAACAGCTGGATCTTGAAGAGCAGGGTGCGGATAGCACGTGGCGACGGGCGCCTGTTGATCGCTCGGAAGTAGTCTGGCACGAGCCTTCCCAGCTCTGCGACCTCATCCCTCGTGAAGCGCACGTCGCCTTCGTCGAAAGGAAAGGTCGGAGTGTCCTCCTGGATGACTTCCAGTTGAGCCGGTCGATTTCGAGCCCGTTCCAGGCCCCCCCGCGCCTGCTCCACCATCGCGACCGTCTGGTCGTAGCGCCTGACCACGTCGGGATTGTCGGCGAGCCGCTCTTCGGCCGTCATAGCGGCGAGCTTGTCGTTGAACGCCTCGGCCGCCGCCTTCTGTCGCATCCTGGCGGCCTTTTCCTGCGCCGATGGCGGCAACCCATCAACGCCCAGCCTCTGCAAGTTCTTCGGTACTGGCAGCGAGGATGGCGCATCAATGTCGATAATTGGTCGTTTCTGCCCCTCACGCACCGACTCGAGGGTCGACTTCGCACTTTCTTGGGCAGCTATCGCATTCTGAAGGATCCTTTCCGCCCGGTGCAGCTCGTCAATGCGTCGCCTGTCGGCGGCCTGCCTGTCTTGCTCTTCGTTTTCCTCCAGCTCGCGGGAGGAAAGCTTTACGGCCAAGGTCGCAACGTCGCGATCGCTAAGCACCGGCAAGCGCAGGTGGCAGGCGAACAGCTTCTCGTTTTGCTCGGCAATGATCTCCTGTTCCGCAATCAGTCGTGCGTTGTCGGCGCTCACGCCGACAATATCAGCTGCCCGTTCGGCGATCATTTCCGTATAGTGTTTGGCGATCGCAAAGGCGAGAACGCGTTCGTCGACCAGCATTAGCACCTGCAATCTGTTGTTGAGAACCGGGTCGTCGACCAACAACAGCTTCATGTTCTCAATGACGGTCAGCATGTCGTCCGGGCCGCAGCGGTCGAGGTCGTCGACGATCAAGAGTACACGATCCGGCCCTGGCGCCGAGATCAACCAGGGGCCCAGCATCGTCACCAAGGCGAGGCCGATCCAGGCCAACAGAATCCAATTTTCCGAATCGATTGAGTCGGTTTTCGGTTTGCTGGTGCTATCGGGCCCAGCGAGGATACGGGCGACCGTTTCGAGGCTCTGGACGAGAATACCGGGTTTTGGGGGGTCAGGCGAGCTGTACAGACCGTAGGCCCAGCCACCTGCCACGCCCGCTAATACCACAAGGGGGAACACGAGCTTGGTCCGCATGGATCGCTCGCGCTCGTTGACCGATGGAGACTGGCCGTCCTTTGACCGCTCACCAGGGAGTTTCTTCGTCCAGGCGGACAGCAGCGCCTTCACATCCTCTCCAATCAGCGCCAGCATGCCAAGCCGCTCCGGCCCCGTGCTCAGCTTCGCATTCTTCTCAAAGATGGCCTTGACCTTAGTCTGCACCTTGGGTGCGATTGCCGCCACGTGCGCGAGCGCGCCGGCGCCGATCAACGTCGCCAGGACCCCTGCCAATTGCAGGGTTGCGCTGAGAGGCATCGCCAAGACGGCGAGCGACACCAGCGCGCCGACGAGCGGCCATGGTCCATACCGGAAATGGGAGGCTCTGGCCGCCAGAGCCATTTTGTCGTAACTGCGCAGGCCGGCGCCAGCTCGCTCGGCGAGGCTCTTGTAGAGATAGACCCAGGCCTCAGGCGGCTGCCGATATTTCCAGGCATTGTGGCCCGCAACCTCATAGCGCCACCTCGCAAACCGCTGTTTGGATGCCCCGGTCTGTTCGACGAAATAGCCTGGCTTTTCGAGCAAAGGCTTGAGCAGCCGCGTGAGAGTCGTCTTTCCACTTCCCCACGGCCCAAAGAGGGCAAAAGTGAACTCGCCCTCAGCGCTGCGAAGGACTGTTGCCAGCGCCTCTGCGTATTCCTGGATGGAAAGCGACAGCTCCTTGTCATCTGCCTCCCGGGTCATCCTCGGGATGCGACCTACATTGGTCTTCGCGACACCCTTCATTCCCCTGACCAGGGCGCCCAATTGCCACTCTTCGATGCGACGGGGCAGTTGCGCTTCCGGATCGTCGAGGCTGCGCAGGACGACGTCCGCGAGCTTGATTTCACGGTGGCTCCCAAGGGTCTGGAAAACGTGCGTCAGGCCGGGGCCGAGCTGCACGCCCACTGGAGTCATTCCCGGCTCGATCCCATCGAACAGCAAGATGTCGGGCACGGGGGGCTTTTGAAAGAAGCTTGCGGCCGCGGCGTCAAGGCGAGTGGAAAAGCCATCAAGGACGAGTTCACCCCAGCGCCGCAGTTCGTCGAGTTCGGCGCCCGAGATTTCTGTGCCAGAACTGGGGGTGGCCAGCCTGCGGGCCAGCAGCAGGGTCGTCAGGAATACAGTCGAGGTGGAAAGTATGTCGCGCTCGTTGAGCTTCCCCGGCATAAATCTGACGCACTCAAGCAGGACGTGGGCGGATAGTGGGCTGAGGGCAATATTGTCCAGGCCAGATGCCTGCTCGAAAACCGCGGCTAGCAGTGGCTCCACGCGGTCTCGGACCTCTGCGCTGGCGGCAGGTACGGTTACAGTCGGCATCGCTTCCCCCATCGCGATCTTGCTAACGCCTATGATC
Source organism: Mesorhizobium sp. WSM3879 (assembly GCF_002294915.1). Lineage (NCBI taxonomy): Bacteria > Pseudomonadati > Pseudomonadota > Alphaproteobacteria > Hyphomicrobiales > Phyllobacteriaceae > Mesorhizobium > Mesorhizobium sp. WSM3879. Next base: position 589,178 of record NZ_NSFZ01000004.1, read on the forward strand.
TTGTAGCAGCAATCGTGAGATTTGACAGCAGAGGGTAAGTGCACCGACCATATTTACTTCCGGATTGCCCCCATCGGCGGCCATTCTACGCTCTTTGCCTACATTTGCACTTCCCATCGAGTTGCGGCGCGGCATTCATCGGATGGAGCCCGCGATCGGAGGGCCGTACTCCGCGTTTCGCGGGTCAGGAAGCACCGTCTCTAGCTAAAACTTCTACGTCACAGCGCTGTCCAAGTGCCAATAGCTCGCACATAATATATACTCAGCCACCTACTACAAACTGCAAGTGCGTGACAAGTAACGTGTCTAGGCTGACGGCGCCGTTTCTACCGGAATACGCTACCGTCTGTGCCTGCCTACCGCAACCGACTGTAGATGGACAGAATGGATTTCCTCGACCGCCTCCTCGGAAAATTTTGCGTACCCGATCGCGCCATCCGGCGCGGCAATGCTGTTGAGCGGCATGTCCAGGGGGGATATGACCTGGCCATCCTGGAATTCGACGATCAGGGCTGGCTCTATGACCCGCGCCAGGTTGATGAGCTCGCCTCCTCCCTCGCTGCTAATCAGCATCAAAGCTATGTCGTGGTCGCGTTCATCCACGGTTGGCGCCATAACGCGCGAGGGGTCGAAAGGTTATCGCGTGCGGGCGCCCGAACTCGATCCGAGTTCGCCGACGGCTTCTCCTTGATCACCAGCCCCTACCCTACAGTGTGAAATTGGGTTTTCACACTGAATCCATGGTTGAGAGCCCAGTAACCGAGCTAGTTGCGGAGGTAGCTCTTGGCGCCGCTGTCAGTGATGCAAAAGTGCCCTCCTCGCGGTCCAACACAAAAATGGCCGGCGCGACATGAGCACTCCTCAGGTTGGAGAGGCTTTTTCATCCCACTTTCTGCCATGGATCCGATGTTAAAATTGCCTCCAGGCCGGCGAGGGCCGCGCTTCGGCGAGCGTGATGTGGAACGGTCAAACGAAAGGTCTTTGCTACCATCGCCACCGCGGGATCCTTCTCGCCCAAATCCAATACCCCACCGCCAGCTATTGTCCGCTACGACATCGCTGTAGGCGCTCATGTAACTATTCAGAATATCCCGTAGTTGCGCTTGATCTAGCGACAGCAGCCACCCATCCACCAAAGTGTTAGTCATCGCCCACAGGCGGTGCCCATTGAGAACTCCGTAGTAGTCGCGCAGCTCGCGAGTTTGTTGGCCGCGGGCGCTGACAATTGAAACTGTTGGGCCGGCCGGAGGAATAGTCACTTTCTGAAGACTCCCGAAAAGGAGTCCGTCACGGAAGGGAGTCATCGTAACCCTCAGCGGATTACCTCGCCCCTGCCCTCTTTGCTCGGCTCTCATCCAAATGAGCGTCGGCCAAAGATCGGAGAGGTGGAGTTGGACTCCGCCAGGGGTCTTCTGCGAGCCACCATGTTCAAAAACACGCTCGAAAAGATGCGGCCGGACCCCTGGCAGTAGCCCCGATATGAGAATGATGTTGTTATTAGTCAGTATCACGCTGTGATTCATTGCGGAGATGAACTGCTGTTCACCTTCGAAGATTGCGTGAGTTTCGTAAACCATCAGCCCCAGCTGCTGTTGGCTTAGCCGATACGGTCTTGGGACCGCGTAGTACAACGAGATCGGGGATATCGTTGCGAAGATTGGTTTCAAGTTGCGCGATGGCCGCCTTCAACCTTCGGCGGTCAATCGGTCCTTCGCGATATAAATCAACTGCACGTGCAAGGACTTGATCCGCAGGCCGCGACCCTGAAGGCCTCGCAAGCAATATGTCTTTGACACAATCACGGACTAGTCGCTTCGATACCTTTGCGGCCTGCGATCTGCTTTTTCGTATCACCTTTCGGTCGAATTCGGGAACAAGTATGTCCTGACTATTTGCCAAACCCTGTTCCCGATCTTTTCCTGACGGCTCAGGGTGCAGCCCGGATGATTCAATATTCCGTGATTGCAACGCCCTAGCCCCAAAGTTCGGCTGTCGCAAATCACCATGCTCGGCAAGAATTGCGCGTTTTCCGCTTTAGGAGTGGTCTCAGACTGAAACCTTCTCAACAACCTTCTGATGAAACGCAGGTCGCTGAAGTAAACGATCGTACCAGGCGGTAACCTCCGCCAAATTGCCAGGTGCGTTTCGCCCAATCATTAAATTCCATCGGTGGATTAGAGGCCCAGTCGAAAGGTCTGCCAACGTGAAATCATCTCCTGCCAAATAATCCGATCGAGCGAGCGTGCTGGACAGTACGCTTACCCTTTCATTGGCGAATCTCAACGCCACGTCGACTGATTCTCCAATGTTATCACGACGAACAAGTGTACGAAATAAACCAATGGAATTTTGCAGTTCTATCGCTGAATAGTCCATCCATTGATCAACTAGCGCCCTTTTATGAGGATTCTCGGGATAAAATCGCCGACCATTGAACGAGTTACATATGTAGCGGAGAATTGCATTCGATTGCCAAATAAAAAATCCATCATGCTCCAGAGTGGGAATAAGTCCGGTCGGATTCATACGGAGATATCTCGGGTCACGCGTACCGCCGTGCGGACCTCCCACCTCGATGCTATGGTATGACAATCCTAGCTCTGATAACGTCCACGCAACCTTCGCTACGCAAGTCGACTCGGGCCGTCCCCAAAGCGAGAGCATTGGCAGTCCCCTTGAATAGGTGGCTAGTGCATCATGTCTGAGCCTACCGCATTGTCTCCGAAGATCAAATTTGGTTTCCATCTGCCTGGCTCGAAGCTATCCCCGGGGGGCAAGGAGCTTATCGATTGGGTCATTGAGATGGAGCAGGCAGGGTATCACAGCGTGTGGACAAGCGATCACGTAATTGTGCCTTGGGATGTGCCTCAGAGATACAACCGCGATGATGTGCCAGTTGACCTTGATCCACACCAAACCTGCCCCGACCCGCTGGTTACCCTAGCTTTTGTCGCTGCTCAAACTCGCTCGCTCAAACTGGGAACATCAGTTTTGGTACTCCCGCATCGGCATCCGCTACCGCTCGCTAAGGCGATTGCAACTCTGGACGTGCTTTCCGCGGGCCGCGTTATCGTAGGTGTGGGTGTCGGATGGCTTAGACCAGAGGTGGAAGCACTAGGAATTGATTTCAATCGCAGGGGCCGATGGTCTGATGAGGCGATTCGTGTAATGCGCTCCGCTTGGCTGTCGGAACGTGTAGTCTTTCACGGCGAATTTTTCTCATTCGGCCCATCGGCAATGTACCCTAAGCCCGTTCAAGCGTGCGTGCCGCTCTGGGTTGGCGGCCATTCACCTGCAGCATTTAAGCGCGCTGCAACGCTCGGCACCGGATGGCATGGCGCAACTAACTCAGAAGAAAAACTAAATAGCTCTCTGCGACAGCTGAAAGAGGCAGCCATCCGCGCTGGCCGAGATATGGTCGAATTAGAATTAAGCATACGTCTTACATTTTCATTTAGGGATACCTCGGTTGATGGCTTGATGATGCATGGCACCGTCAGCAACCTAGTGGAGGATTGCCGCAAGCTACGCAAATTGAGCATAAGCCAGATTTTGTTAGAGGCAGCCTATCCTACGGCAGAACTTAAGCGCCGCGCCTATCGGATGTTCGCAAATGACGTCATGCCATACTGCAACGATTAGTGTATAGACCCAGCTTGAGCTATCAAGTCCGAGTTTTCTAATAATAGACCTACGCGTCTCAAATTTTTGCGCCCAATGCGATTGCGCGGTTCCAACTTAACACTAGCGACGTATTCCTGAGCCGCGCCGATGAAATCTCCTGCGGCTTCCAGGATGGCACCAAGCTTGAGACATGCAAGCGCCTGCGTAGGGGGCCCCAAAGCGATGGCACTCCTATATCGCGTCACCGCTTCCGTCAATCGCCCCATATTCGCACAGACGTTTCCCCACTGGAGATAGACCTTTGGGTCTCCACCATCGATTACCGCCAAATACTCGGCGAACTCGTAAGCACGATCAAAGTCTCCTCGCCATTGCGCCTCTTTGCCAAGTGTCTCGTATAGGGGATGGGAGTTCTCCTGTTTTAAGAGCGCCCCGTTATCCGAGGCCGGGATTGAGTTGTGCAATGCTTCTGCGGTCTGGAGAAGGCGTCGAACCTCATCTCGATCGCCACGATGATAGGGTATAAACGCAAGTGCACGGTAGCCCTTGCTCCCGGTTAGACAAAGGTGAGGCGTCCTTTCGAAATCCATTTTCTTGAGATCTGCCACAAGCACCGAACCAGCATCCGCCGCCCTAGCCAAATCGAACTCTCGCTTTGAGAAATGAACCACCAAGCTGAGGGCGGCGTGTACACGAACTACAGGATCCATAGAGAGCTTAAGAATTCGCGCTGTTTCCATGTTCGCATTCTCCCAGTCGGAGGGGCCGCGCCAGGCCAACGCCTGACACCTCCTTAGCGCGAGGCGGGCGGAATACGGAGATTTGCTGATTTCAGCATCGCTGGGATGCCCAAAATTTGACAGCACGGCCTCGTACATACCGAGTTTACCCAGCAACATTACAAGCTTTAAATTAATTTCGTCGGGCAGTCGTGAAGCACGATCGACCAACTCCACAACATTCTGCCAGTTTCTTGATCTCAGATAATCAGGAATGTCACCGGGCGAATGGGCAATGAGATCCTGTCGGGAAAGGAACTCCAAAACGCTGTCTCTCAGGTTTGGAGATGGGCTGATCTGGAAAAGACAAGGTTCACATCCATCATTCAGATGCAGGAAGGCATGATAAGTCGCGTGCGTGTGTATAGCCGCAGCGCCGTCGGGCTCGGAAAGGTCAACATATGGACCCCAATGCGCTAAACCTAACACGTTCCGCTTCCCATCCGACCTCGTTTAGGCAATATCAATACTAAAATAACACCAAATCTGTAACGACCAGCTGTCAAAAGCCTATAAACTCCTAGATTGTTTCAATGATTCCTAGGTCAGCGTAAAGTTTAATCCCCTCCAAAAATGCACTTAGGCCAGTTCGGCCTACTTCTGCTTGCACGCTGTTCATAAGATCACCTAAGCAGCATGGCGCATTCAGCCAACACAGGACGCGCCCCCCCAGACTCGCTTCTTCAATTTCGATAACTGGATATTGATCGCCGAGAAAATATGCCGATAAGCTTGGAACCAATACCCCCCCGCGCGGGTGGGCGGACCTATCAATACGAACGTTACTTGCAATACGAATTTCGTCGCGTGGAGACAAACTTAGCGATGGCTTACGGAACCGGCTCTCAACAACACGTGCCATTTCACTGCCAATATTAAGGTGATCGAGGCCGCCATAAAGGAATGGAAGAGATACCCGACCCACGCCGCCGACAATTGTTTCTATATCTGCACCTAGCAAAGCGCTTCGCGCGGTCCATACCTCGCCCGACTTCCCGCCTATCGCGTAGAGGAACGATATAAGAGAGGAGACCCGGTGCATATGGCGCCGAATAGCGTCATCATAGAACTTTTGACCGATTTCTTCGGCAACAGACCCACGAATTATCGAACTTATAGCGGCCGAACAAAATTTCGCAGCATATAGTGCCGCATGCACTCCGGTCGACAGCAGTGGATCAACAAACGCAGCGGCGTCACCAACGATGAAGTAACCAGGACCGGACAACTTTTCCCCGATCTCATTTCTGTAGACCATCTGGGAGCCGGCAGTAAGTGGCTGTGCGTCGGCCAGTAAATCTTGTATAATCTTGCTCGATCGTATCGCCTCGCTCAGCGCATCTCCAACCTCGCTAACTCGGTCGCCGGCGATAGTCACAAATCCAACACTGACTTTCCCCTGTGTTAGGGGGATGTGCCACAACCAACCTTGGCCCACCGCCTCTGTCACTATGTGATATTCTTGAGCACCCCTAAGGCGCTTCGAGCTAGCGTAGTGCCTGAACGTTGCTCTCTGTTCGGGGCCCAACTTTTCTCTCTGAAGCCCTAGGCGCCTAGAAAGAAGCTTGGACTGCCCACTTGCGTCCACAACATAATGAGATCTGAACTTCCTGGATTGGCCTGCGACGGTTTTGGCGATAGTTCCTTGGACTCTATTGTCTTCGCACGATACATCTGTTGCTCGCCATTGCTCGTATATCTCGACGCCAGCCGCCCGAGCATTCTCGAGTAGAAGGTGGTCAAAGCGCGAGCGTTCGACCTGATATGCGAACCCCACGCCGGGCATGTACAACTCTCGGGGACGAGGATCCTGTCCCCACACGAACAAAGCACCGTACTTGCGTGGAAACTCGCTATCCAGACGCGGGACGAGGCCCAACTCATCGAGGATCGGGGTAGACATCGCCAGCAACGACTCGCCTACGTGAAACCTCGGAAACCTCTTCTCCTCTAGGAGCGCGGTTTTCAAACCAGCACGAGCGAGCCACGTTGCAGTGGCGGAGCCTGAGGGGCCTCCGCCGATGACGACAACGTCATAGCCGAAATCGGGCTTCATTCAGATCGCCGCTTGGGTGTTGAGTCTCTGGTGCAGAGTCTTCAGTTGCCCAAACCAAGTGGAACCAGCCGCAGTCAGACTAGCATGCCGGTGCAAGCCATCGATCGATTCTGCCACCATCGCCTGCACCTCATGGAACCGTTTAGCCGCAATTTCTTCCTTCAATATACTCGCAGCTAGCAGTTGAAACTCGGCAAGCCTTGCAAACACGTAAGCTCCTTGGACCACGTAACGGATAGGACGTGATTGCTGGCGAAAAGGCGACCAGATCTCATCCTCTTCATTATTATTGTAAAGGTTCTGCACCGCTAGCTGATACAACATACGTTGATGTAAAGCCTCATGAATAAAGTGTTCCGCAGTGAAAAGAGGATCTGAAAAAGCATGCTTCGACTCTGACAGTAGCAGTGCACCCGGCATTCTGGTTGTCGTAAAGCTTGAGACGTTGGGTGACTTCATCAAGCCAAGAAGCTGAACGTAGCTAATCACTTCTTCCCAAAGATTCGGGGAGACCGTTTTTGCAACTCTAGCCGCTGCAGCAAGCTGTCCTCTACGGTGGGCGGTCATGCTTATTCCAAAAATCTGATCGGTGTGACCGTGCTCCCTTGCACGATCTCGCAGCCACGCAAACGTTTCCTCCATGAAAGGGTCTTCTGTATCCACTTCAATTCCATTGAACGCGGACCGCCTCACCCTCAAAACCGATATCTGCGACTTCTGGCTCCCAGCTCTTAGCAGATCGCGCAGGTCCCAGCTTTCGCCGCCACATTCTAGAGTGAGATCGCCTTTGGGTGACGAACTGACCAGGCATATCTCTGGGGCCGACAGTTTCAAGTGCGTTTGGACGCCGGGAAACCGTAGCTCACACCCATTTACTAAAGGAATACTGATCCTGCTCAGACTCGCGCCTGGTAGCCTTATTACTTGTCCAACTATGAATCTACCGAGGTGCGGCAGCAGGTCTTCAAGAGAAGAACCTCGATCATGCCGAGCGATTGCATGATACACCTGGTGCCACCATGTCGTAAAATATGGGTGGAGAAATAACGATCGACGTTGAGGTTCCGTCAACTCGCGCAGTGCTGCCAGGATGGCGGAGTACTGTTGCCCACTTGCTTTGGAGGCTGCTCCAAAAATCCGCGGTGCGGACGCAAAAACCGAATGCTCAAGTAGTTCAGCATAGCGGCGGACGTTAGGGTCATTGCTAGCCCGGAGCGTAGCGAACATCTGAACTCTCCTGTTTTGAAAAGATCGTGCAAGTTGAGCAGTCGGCTCGTTTGGAGAATGGCACCAACTCAGCTTCCATTGTCTGCTCATGCATTCGCCAGACGCGATCGCGAGTTGTCAAATCCAGTCCGCGCGAAATGAAGGCCATTACCTCTCTGCACGCTACGCCGGCAGTTATAGACGCACGGTAACAGATTGAACTTTCTGGGCGGGGGTAGCTCGGATCAACATATTCGATCCTGCCGGCAATTGACAGGCGATCCATTTGAGATGCTTGATAGCAGCCGACGCAGCCGCAATTTCGTGAAATCATGAACGGTCCTACGCTTAAGCTGCTAACAAGCAAGAGCGGAACGCCGGCTTCTAAACATCCTCTTGTAACCCAATGCTGAATATTTTCGAGAGGCTTGTCGATCTGGCTAATGACGAGATCGCATCCAGAAGAAGCCCTTCTGCAAGCGTCCGATCCATCAATCAAAATGTCGTTACACGAAATTTCTGACGTGGCGTCCATCCTCCTTATGAAGGCGGATGCGGCCTCAACTTTTTTAGTACCAACATCAGCTGGAGAAAATAAGATCGCGCGATTTAGATTGTGAATTTCAACTATATCCGGGTCAACAAGGCAAAACTTACGGAAGCCCATGGCGACCAAGCCGGCAACGACCCAGTTGCCAATGCCACCTAGACCGAAGACTCCAATCTTCGCCGACCGAACTCGCTCGAGCATCTGATATCTCGTGTTGGCACCGGTCTCCCATGCAGCAAGATACGCTAGTTCGCGCTCAAACCTATCAAAGTCGCTCTTAAGCGAACCTAAGGTTGTCGGCCTTTCAGTGACAAAGCCTTCAGCTATAAGCGCGTCGATTATAGCGAGGCATGCGCTCTCAACAGGCGTTGGAGCAGCTCGACTAAGTACGTCTGCCAAGCTTCCGCCGGAAAATAGCGACCTAACCAACCGCCGCGAAAAATCATCCGCGGGTTCAATTTTCGCGAATTTGTCAAGAAGGCGAAGATAAAGCGCCCCGTTAGACTCGACCACACGAGTTCGCGGCTGGAGCTCTATCTCTGCCGCCATAAGGTTCGCCAAAGTCTAGTAGTAGCCGTACTCAGCCGCGTACCTAGCTACAACACCAAATTCAGCTAAAAGATTTTTGTCACTGTCTGTTAGCTCAAAAGTGACGTTGTGCTGAGAGTCCGTGGCGGGTGAGGAGCCGTCGAGCTGACGCTGAATCGATTCTTTGTCCCAATATAGGGCCCTTCGAGTAATGAGGCCTGCTTCGTTGAATGTTGTGGCCGTAACCACACGCATCGAGAACTTTACCCCAGAGGACTTCGCTCCTAACCACCCCTTGGTGCCTCGATACGTTCCAGACATGACGGCCTCAGCGAATACTGTTCGACCGGACACCCCCTCATGCAGGTTATCAATCCTAAAATCGGGAATATCGCTGACGGGAGCCGTGAATTGAGGTGGGTAGCTCACATAGACTGAACTCGGCGCAAAAAGAGCATCCTCAGCAGCCTTCGCTTCAGGACCTCGGTCAGGAGAATTTATAAGATCCGTCAGCTTCTGGTGAAGGGTGATCACGTCCTCTGCCATCGGAGTTCCCCATCTAGTCCGTCACCAAAATATTGAATATAAAATCTCCTAATGTCAATCTCCTTCGTCCTGTTAGAATGCGGTCGTCGAGTTCGAAAAGCACGGATAAAAGCTATGAGATTGAAACCGGGCCGGCCGTCTCGAAATCAGCTTCACGGGGCATAGGGCTGGCCGTTTCAATTCCCGGGCCGTGCCGGTCATGTGACAGACGGATCATTCGAATTTACCTGCCTAGTTGACGGAAGAGAGCAGTTTGTGTCGTTAGGCGCAATCAAACGATAATCTGGAACGCAAGGTTGAGCGATGGAGAACTACGCTTTCGTTCTTGCTGCAATTGCGATTCTTCTTTCCCCGGGACCTACGAACGCTTTAATAGCTCTTCGCGGGGCGAGACAAGGATTGCACTCTGTTATCCAAATGATGCCAGCAGAGTTACTTGGGTATCTTTCGGCTATTTTGCCACTGGTGTATTTGAACGGTAAGCTGCTAGAGCCCTGGCCCCGAGCGGCGGTTGGATTAAAGGTTCTGGCCGCGCTCTGGGTGATGTATCTCGCCATCAGCCTTTGGGCGCGTCGAGACGGTGCTGGCTCCTTCGGCGAAGTGACGGCGCGTAGAGTTTATGTGACAACGTTGCTGAATCCTAAGGCACAAATCATTGGTCTCGTTCTTCTGCCCACGGCCGACGAACCACATTTCAAGGAACGACTCGGACTTTTTTGCCTCATGGTAATGGCTGCAGCGTTGGTCTGGGGTACTGCTGGAACGGTGATTCAAATGAGCGGCGGCAGCCGGCGCCTTTCGATCGTCCAAAGATTTGCTTCTGTGTGGCTTGCAGTTGTTTCTGCAATGCTGCTTGCTCAAGTGATCAGCTCCTAGCTCGACTCTCTGAAACCCGCTATCGGTAGGAAACGGTGATCGCATTTGTTTTGGTTTCGAGCACCCCCGCCAATCCGGGCGCACAACGCGAATGGCGAGAATCTTTGCGCTCCCCGTCGACGTCGTCGCAGGCCTGTCGCAGATACGCCTCCAAGCGGAGTTCTGGGTGAGCCTTGATGACGCCAAGGATTGAAGACACCGATGATTGAGATTTAACGTCCCGTCGATCGGCGATTCGCATGAAGGTTACCGGCATCCGACTGGTACCGCTAACAACCAAAAGTGAGCACTAATCATGGGTGCTTTTAAGCCGACCATCGCCATCATCGGGGGAACGGGCGCCCTCGGCTCCGGACTTGCCAGACGTTTCGCCGGGGCTGGTTATCCCGTGATCATCGGCTCACGCGTCGCCGACAAGGCAGAGGAAGCTGCGCGCAGCATCGCCCATACCGCCGGCGCGCCGGCCTCGCGCGGCGCAGCGAACGAAGACGCTGCTGCCGCTGCTGACATCGTGCTAGTCACCGTGCCATGGGAGAGCCAGGCCGCCATCCTCGATGCCATCAAGCCGCACATTGTCGGTAAGCTGGTCATTGATACAACTGTGCCGATTCAGTCTTCTAGGATGTCGCGTGTCGAGCTCCCACCTGAGGGTTCAGCTGCGGCCGCCGCGCGCAAGCGGTTGGGCCCAGAGGCCCGCGTTGTCTCGGCTTTCCATAATGTCGCCGCCCTCAAGCTCCAGAGGGGAGACGACATCCATTGCGACGTGCTGGTGTTCGGGGACGATGTGAAGGATAGGGAGACGGCGATCGGGCTTGCTGAGGCGATGGGGTTACGAGGTATTCATGGCGGCCCACTCGCGAACTCCGCCGCGGCCGAGGCGATGACCTGCGTTCTCATTGGCATCAATCGTGCCTACAAGGTGAATGGCTCCGGCATTCGCATTACCGGAATCCCGATGGCGCAGGATGTAGCATCGGAGCCGCGCGTGGGCTGCTCGGACAATAGGCAGCCGGCTTCTCAGGACGAGCGCCATTGAGTGTGCCCTCGGTTAGCATCACTGCGTTGCAAGGCATTCCAATGGTCGAGCCTGGAGACGATCTCGCGGCACTTCTGATCGCGGCGCTCGAGCGGGGGTACGTTGTGCCGCGCCGCTTCGACATCCTTGTGATTGCACAGAAGGTCGTGTCGAAAGCCGAGGGGCATTTTCTCGACCTTTCTAGCCTCACCCCCTCGCCCCGTGCGCGTGAGCTCGCTCAGATGACACATAAGGACGAGCGCCTTATCGAGGCGATCTTGCAGGAGTCCGTTGAAGTTGTTCGGGTGAAACCTGGAGTAATTGTTGTCGAGACGCGGCATGGTTTCGTGATGGCCAATGCTGGCATCGACCAATCAAATCTTTCAGCCGAGGATCACGGCCGCCGAGTACTGCTCCTGCCGCTCGATCCACAGGCAAGTGCAGAGCGGCTCAAATCCCGAATCGATGCACATTTTGGAAGCGACATCGGCCTGATAGTTTCGGACAGCGTTGGCCGCGCCTGGCGGCTCGGTACGGTCGGCCTCGCCATTGGAGCGGCCGGCATCCCCTCGCTGTGTGACCATCGGGGCGAAGCAGATCTCTCCGGGCGCATCCTTGAAGCAACCGAGACGGGCTTCGCCGACGCAGTTGCGGCAGCCGCCGTTCTGGTAATGGGGGAGGCTGCAGAGGGCTATCCCGCTGCTCTCGTGCGAGGCCTCGACTGGAAAGACAAACCTAGTCCCGCATCGGCTTTGGCTAGACCGAAGAACCAGGATCTCTTCCGATGAGCGCAGGCGACAAATGTTTGCAAGAAGGGCGCTATGTGGCGCTTTCCGGCGGCGTGGGCGGCGCCAAGCTCTCTCTAGGTCTTGCAAATCTCCTTGGTGACCGCCTCACTATCATCGTCAACACGGGTGATGATTTCGAGCACCTCGGCCTCTATGTCTCGCCAGACATCGACACGACGATCTATACTCTCTCCGATCTCGTGAACCCTGACACTGGGTGGGGAAGGCGCGACGAGAGCTGGAACTTCATGGCCGCCATTGCTCAGCTTGGCAGCCCCGGCTGGTTCAGGTTGGGCGACAGCGATCTCGCAATGCACGTGGAGCGCACTCGCCGCCTTCGGGCCGGGGAGAGTCTGACGGCGGTCACGGCCCATTATGCCGAGTGCTTCGGTATTGCCGCCAAGGTGCTCCCAATGAGCGATGATCCGGTGCGCACGATCGTCGACACAGATCTCGGCCGGCTCGCCTTCCAAGAATACTTCGTACGTGAGCAGTGCAGGCCGAGGATCTCCGCTATCAACTTCGATGGTGCTGTCTCTGCGCGACCCTGCCAAATCGCTCTCGCGGCGCTTGCAGAGCCCAACTTGTCGGGTGTCATCATCTGTCCCTCGAACCCCTATCTCAGCGTCGATCCAATCCTTGCCGTTCCTGGGATCAAGGAGGCTTTAAAGGCCTGCGACGCACCAGTCATCGCAATCTCGCCCATCATCGCCGGCAAAGCTGTCAAAGGGCCTACCGCGAAAATCATGGAGCAGCTAGGGCGCAGCGCCGACGCCGTTACGGTCGCTCGGCACTATGCGGGGCTGCTCAGCGCGTTCGTTCTCGACAAGTGTGATGCCGGGCGGGCAGTTGATCTCATGCTTCCCACTCTCGTCACCAACACGCTGATGCGAAGTCTCGACGACAAAATCTCCTTGGCGCGAGCCTGCCTCGATTTCTGCGCCGAACTGCGCAAGGGGGCTCAGCGGTGAACAGGCTGCGCGGCGGCAAGGCGAAGCCCTACGCGAGCTGCGCCATAGTTCCAGTGAAAACACTCGCTGACGCGAAGTCGCGGCTCTCGTCTGCCCTTTCCCCAACACAACGCCGTTGCCTCGTCTTCGCGATGTTCAAGGATATGCTCGACGCACTGGCGGTGACACCTGCTATTGACGCCGTGCTTGTAGTCACCGCCGAACCGGAGGTCGCCGAGCTTGCAAGTCGCAGAGGCGCGACGGTGTTGCATGAAGAAAGGCGCCTCGGATTAAACGCCGCGTTGGCGCTCGGCGCAGCATACGCAAAGCAGCGTGGTGCCGGGCAGGTGCTATTCATTCCAGCGGACTTGCCTTTCGTAACACCCGCCGAGCTTGCCGAGATCATGGCGACGGCACATCCGGCGGAGCCATCATATATGACGATCGTTCCCTCTCGGGACGGAAACGGCACAAACGCACTTCTGCTGTCGCCCCCTGATGCGCTGCCGCCGAACTTCGGGCCAGGCAGCTTTGAACGCCATTGCGCACAAGCGCGAGCGCGCGGCCTTTCTCCTCGGGCGATCCGACTCAAGGGCGTCGCTACCGATATCGACGAGCCGAACGATCTGGCGATCTTAATGGAGCGAAGCCGCGAAGGAGCCCGCTACGGTTTCTTGCACGAAACAGGGCGCGCTCGAAACGGTCATGGACGCGAAGCGGGAGTAACCGAGCCATGAGGCGCGGCATTGATATCGACGAATTGCTCGACACGGTCGAGGCTGGAAAAAAGGTTAATCGCGAACAGGCGTTAGCCCTGGTCAACTGCGAGGCCAAAGGGCATTTGAGTGCGGTCGCGCAAGGCCTCAGCCTGGTCGGCCACGGAGCCAACGTCTCCTTCTCCAAGAAGGTCTTCATCCCGCTGACGCAGCTATGCGCCGATGTTTGCCATTATTGCGCTTTTGCCCACGCGCCGCGCCGTGATGAAGCTGCGTATCTCTCTCGTGAAGCTGTGCTCGACATTGCACGGCGCGGCCAAGAGCAAGGCTGCAAAGAGGCGCTCTTCACTCTGGGCGACAGGCCGGAGCGGCGCTACGCTGCCGCCCGCAACGCGCTTGCTGATCTCGGGCACGCCAGTACGCTCTCTTATCTCGAAGAAATTGCTGGTCTCGTTCTCAAGGAGACGGGGCTTTTGCCGCATCTCAATCCGGGTCTGACGGATGAAGCCTGGTCGCGGCGGCTGCGCAGCGTATCGGCTTCGCAAGGCCTCATGCTCGAAACCACCTCTCATCGATTGTCGCAGCGAGGCGGCCCGCATTTCGGCTCGATGGACAAGGCTCCTGCGGCGCGCCTCGCGGCGATCGAAGCCGCGGGGCGCGCCGGTGCACCATTCACCAGTGGAATACTAATCGGAATTGGTGAGACGCGAGAAGAGCGAGTCGACGCGCTTCTGGCTATCCGCGATCTCCATGACTGCTACGGGCATATCCAGGAGATCATCATCCAGAATTTCCGGGCAAAGCCCGGTACGCGCATGGAAAACGCGCCGGAACCGACACTAGAGGAACAGGTCTGGACGATCGCTGTGGCCCGCATTCTCTTCGGGCCTACAATGAACATCCAGTCGCCGCCGAATTTGCGCCCCGAGAGTCTGGGCGAGCTGATCCATGCAGGCATCAATGATTGGGGCGGAGTGTCGCCGGTGACGCCGGATCACGTCAATCCCGAGGCCCCCTGGCCGCATCTTGTCGCGCTCGGCCAAGCGACTGAGCAGGCCGGACGCTCGCTCGTCGAGCGTGTCGCCATCTATCCCGACTTCGCGTTAGAGCCAGAACGCTGGCTCTCCCCGCAACTGCAAACACCAGTTCTGCGGATGATCGATACGAGCGGCTTTGCGCGCGAGGATGGCTGGGCACCAGGGGGCCTCGAGCCCCTGCCGACGCCTGCCACTACGCTCTTGCGCTCAAGCAAGACGAACGCCTCCCGCGCAATCAACCGTATCATCCGCAAGGTCATGGACGGCAGCCCGCCCGACGAAGCCGAGATTGTCACGATGTTCGAAGCGCGTGGAGCTGATTTCAGTACGCTCTGCCGAGCTGCGGACCATTTGCGCAAGCTGCGCGTTGGCGACCGCGTGAGCTATGTCGTCAATCGCAACATCAATTACACGAACATCTGCACATATGGTTGCAAGTTCTGCGCTTTCTCCAAGGGGCGACATAATATCGGTCATCGCGACAAGCCTTATGATCTAGCGCTCGAGGAGATCGCGAAACGGGTCGAGGAAGCCTCCGAGCGTGGCGCGACGGAAGTTTGTCTCCAGGGCGGTATCCGTCCCGGCTACACAGGGGACACTTATCTCGCGATCGTTGGAGCGGTGAAATCCGCGTCCCCTCATATCCATGTGCATGCATTCTCTCCGCTCGAAATCTGGCACGGGGCAGAGACACTTGGCCTTTCACTGCGCGATTATCTCGTGCGCCAGAAGGCCATGGGACTCGCGAGCTTGCCGGGTACGGCTGCCGAGATCCTCGACGACGAGGTACGTGCCGTTCTCTGCCCCGATAAGATCTCGACTGCTGAGTGGTTCGAGGTCATGGAAGCAGCGCATTCGGTCGGACTCAAGAGCACCGCGACCATCATGTTCGGCCACGTGGACGCTTATCGTCACTGGGCACGTCATCTATTGCGCGTCCGCGATCTGCAGGCGCGCACCGGAGGCTTCACCGAATTTGTGCCTTTGCCGTTCGTGCACATGGAAGCGCCGATCTATCTCAAGGGCCGTTCGCGCAAGGGACCAACCTTCCGCGAGGCACTTCTCATGCATTCGGTGGCTCGCCTCACGCTTGACCCTGGGATTACCAACATCCAGGCCTCCTGGGTGAAAATGGGACCCCAAGGCGCGGCCCTGTGTCTCGAAGCAGGCGCCAATGATCTCGGCGGTGTTCTAATGAACGAGTCGATCACGCGCGCCGCTGGCGCCGAACACGGGCAGGAACTCTCCGCGGATGACTTGTGCAGCCTCATCTCCGGCGCCGGACGCGAGCCTTACCAGCGAGGCACTGATTACCAGGAGACCGTGTACAGGGGGGCGAGTTCCCGGCGAGACGGAATGGTGTCAGAGGCGACGCATGGGAAACCCCCGTCATAAATGCGGCAAGGGAACGCCGGACTGTTTGCTTGGTCAGCCCCCTATTGCCCCACAAATGCAACCAGGCCGTTTGCTGGTGGCCCCGAAATTCAGCCATTCTGATCCACGACACCCGGATAGACCATTGCGACTGCAGCTATGAAACTGGCTCCTTGGGGAGTGGACAAATTCCTCACTACACGAAAGAGCGCCATAACCAAACTTCGACACTCCAGGTCTCCAGGTCCGACGTCATGAATATTGGAGCGTAGCAAAAACCCTATATTTCGCGATTTGCCCTCAATCGCTTGATGGAATTCGGCTTGGCGGTCGGGACGAATTTTGTTAAAGTTAGAGTTGGTTTGGGAGCATCCAGTTCGAGTGCTTTTACAAAAAATCACAGGGAGGCGAATTCATGGTTGACCCTCGCCCGGTACCGACCGAGGTGAACAAAGCTGTCGCCGAATTTCTTGGAACTTCATTGGATTCAATCGAGAAAAAAAGTCCGGTATTTGGGTGTTTACCGGATTCATGCACTAATTGTGGTTCAAAACTCACTTTTTTTGATTTCGTGAAAACAGCTTTCGACCAAGGTTATCATTCTCGAAAATTCATGTCTGCGTTTTTTGATTCCGAAGAACCACTTACGCAGACCATTGATACAGAACTCATTTGCAGCAATTGCGGGACGAGAAACCAAGCAAGAGTTTCTTATTATTATAGCTATAACACTTGCGGTCAGAAGTAATAAGCTACAAAGAGCATTCGCTAATTGGCGTTTGCGCCAGTTCTTTTAAACGATGTGGGCTGCCTCGAACGTGATGATCTGGCCCGAGTCCCACAATCGCGGGCCATGGGTTAGACGCCAGTGGCGATGTTGCCGGATTCAGGCGGGGGCGGCTCGTATCAGTAATGTCTATGATCGGCCGGATCAGTATTCGTCGGCCCTCATGATCGTCATGACCCGCGATGTGACGTTTCGGTCAGATGGGTCTGTGGAATGATAGCGGCGGGTTAGATCATAGTAATCGATCTTCCAGATGATCTTGATCCCACTGAAGGTCATGACTGCGCAATCGTGCTCACCATAGGGATCGTTCTCGGGAGTGAACCCGTCGAAGGAGGTTACGGCTGATATGATGTCCCTGATTGTCGAGGGACCAAGTGCAGCGATCCCGTCGGTAATGACGACAACCCCGCCAAGGCTTCTGATCCTCAGATCGTCGTTTAGTGATCTGATCTTAAGGATGGTTTCGTCGTGTGCCTGGTTGATGTCAGTAGCTTCGCCAAAGAGCATGTCTGATTTCTCCTTCGTCATGGTTTCCCTTTCTTTGATATGAGGGGACCCTTCTGGCCGGCCCTATTGACGGTCAGTCCCGCTTTTCTGTTTTGCTCTGGAGTCGTCAGCCCGCGGCGGACGCGGTCATTCGTTCTTAGGATCGTCGCTCGGCGATGCTACGAGAGGCCACCACCCTTGCTGGCATGCCTTCCAAATCACGTAGTCAACGGTCGAGACACTGTCGCCGGCCAGTTGCGAAAGTCGCGCGCACAGTTCCTGCACAGCCTCACCAGAGTTGGCTGCGACCCTCTCGAGCCAGACGTCTGGTTTTGCGGTATCAATCCCCAAGTTCTTAGCCAGGTGGTACTTCGTGATCCCACCGACGTAAGGAAGGGTCTCGCAGTACTCGACCACCTTTTCCGGCCCGAGTGCCCATGCTGATTTGAACTTTTCGAAAAGCCCCGAACGGTTCGACATGACCAGGTTAATGGCTTTCCTCTTCCCAGGATGACCGAACGTCTCCCCAACCTCACCCGTATCGACCAGAGATGGTTTCATCCGTGACCAGATGTCTTGGGTAACCGTCCACCTCATCCCACTGTTGAGGATCACGTATGACACTCGGAGGGCGAAATCCGTTGCGTCGGTTGGCGGCAACTTTGTTCGCACACGTTTGAAAGCCTCTGGGTCGAGTTCCCTGACCATTTCCCGATAGGTGAGGTACTCGTCCAACGTCACCGGCCGAGTTCCAGTAGCGCCGCTGCGTTCGACCGCGCTCTCTCAGTGTGGAAGTGAGATTTCACCCCGATGGAACGATCGACGGAATTTCTACTAGATTTTACTACCTGCCCTTCGATCGAGAATGATCCCATCCGGACCAACCTCTGACAGTCGGAACCACCGCCAAGGTTTCTACTAGAACCTACTACCAACTACCCCTCCCCTTCGAATGAGAATGATCTCATCAGGATCGATCTGGTAAGGAACTCTCGGGTCTCGCAGCGAGCACCGCGCCCGTTGCAGAACCTTCATCGAGTCGGAGTCGAACAACCGGATCGTGCGAGCAGTCATTCGATAGGCGACCGTCCAATGATCGTGGCGACCAGAGAGACCGATGATAGCGACTTGATTGCCGCGCAGACCTTCGCGCAACGCGGCCCACAGATCGTCGAACCGACGGACTTTCGACGTCAACATCGCCACGCTGATCGGCGCCTCGACTACCTCTTGAAGGTAACCGCGGGCGGCCTCGACAAGAGCGTGGACGGTAGGGATTTCGATCCCCAACCCAACCGTCTCATGCGCCGTCACGCTATTTGTCGTGAGGCTCTCCGACAGAACTTGGAACAGGCCAATCGACTTTTCGCGCCCAAGCTCCGGGACCAAAAACCGGACAGCGTTCATCACACAATAGACGCCACAGAGGCTATCCAAATCCCCTTGATTGAAAGGTGCCAGGATCTTCTCAGCGACGGGGACCCTTAAAACGCGCGCGCGCGCGATCGGCCCACTAACCACTTCGTTTCGGTCAGACATCGTCGCTGTCTCAGATCATGGAAACGATGCGGCGTTGGGCGTCCGTATCGCCGTCGATGTAACTCTGGGTCATCGATAGCGACCGGTGTCCGGCAAGGAGTTGTACGTCGCGAAGACATCCCCCTGCGCGGTGCGCGGACCGTGCCGCCGTCGTGATGAAGGTGCGCCGTCCCGAATGAGACGAACACCCTTCGTAGTTCAACTCGCTGTAAAGCTCGACGAACCAATTGACGATGCTGTTCGGCTTCATCGCGCCGCCGCGGCTTGAACGGATCACAGGTCCGTCGGTACCCTCCTGCTCTCTCAAAAGGGAGAGCGCACCCTTCAGGCTAGGGTGGAGCGGAATACGACGTCCGGATTGACGTTTCGCGATACGGTCCTCGATCACAACCAGGTTCCCGATCCTTCCCTTTGGATCGAGGAGCATAGACCACTCCAATCCGGCGATTTCGCAGGCCCTCAACCCAGCCTTACAGGAGAGGAGGATAATCACTCGATCCCTCATCGGACGCGATGATTTGCGCGTTTGCGCAAGCATTTTGCGCAACATTGAATCGGTGACGACCTTGGCTTGACGACCAGACATCGGGTTGCGCTCCAGAGATGGGGACAACTCCAGATTATAGGCATATATTCCTATATTCAAGCCAAATAGGCACTGAAATGCCGTTTTTGGGCGTTTAGCTCGGGTTTTCTTGATGAAATTGATCGTCCGGTTTGACGAGGTCGAGGTGGCTTACCCCGAGCGCCTGGGCCAAAATCACCAGGGTCTCCACCGTTGGATTTCGTTTTCCGGTTTCCAGTTCACTGACGTATTGCTGGCTCAAATTCGCGCGTTCTGCGACGACCTCCTGAGTGAGACCGGTCGCCTTCCGAATTCTCGAAAGATTCCGCCCGACGAGTTTCCGTATGTCCATAGGGACTAGCAATTGCGGAAACGCTGGCTTGAGTTTATCAACTATAATATGTAAATGTCACTTAGGCCCTGAAGCCGTCCGTGGACGGAAACAATTGTCGCGGGACCAGGATCATCAGCCATTTGAGAACCTAAATAGGCCACGGAGACGTCGGCGAAGGTTCGAGATTCCAAGGGGGTTTGGAGACATGAGGATTTTCACGAAAGCGAAGACGTATCTGAAGACTCTCGCAGCGTTGCCGACGGTCCTATTAATTGGATGTAACAGTGGTGGAGAGGTTCTCGGGTCCGAAGGAAATTGGACCGTATTACTGACCAAGTCAGACGAGGAATCCTATTGTCAGCTGGAGTCTGACGTCTCCGGTCGGAAATTCGGAATACGCCTGTTTGGTGATCGGTCCCTTGTCTACTCCAGCAATCAGACATGGAACATCGAAGACAATCAGGCTGTCGGCCTAGCATTCTTTCGCGAGGCAAACGGATTCATAATCCGAGCACCCGGGCCGATACCCGTGAACGCGACGGTGCTCAATCATGAGATAGTTGCCCAGCTTACACCCGAGATGTTTGAGCTGATTGCCGAACCGCTTCTGCTCGACGATCAAATCGATCGAGTGATCCTGCAATTCCCAGGGTCAGAAGGTCGTTGGCAATTTTCGACCGATGAACCCAGGCGCCTCGGCGAAGTAGTTGTCGGCTGCTTGGAACAACTCAAGGTCATCAACGCTGGGCAAAACGGCGCCCAACCCCTTTAGGTCGGGCCGCGGCCGGACGTGTACGGGTTGTGGACGGCCGCGCATTCACATTTGACGCGGAGGCAGGATCACGCGGTGGCAATTTCCACCAGGGCGCTGGTCAGCATCAAGTTGACGCGGCGCCCAGTTTCCTTTGCCTGGATGCTATCGGTGTCGGCCATTTCCCGTGACTCATCTGCTGTTTTGTAAAACGCAGAATCTCGCGGATAGCCGGGGGATGATATTCCGCACGTCTAGGCACGTTTGGGCATCTGTGGGAGAAAGCCGCCACCCAGAAACCAAAAGTGGAGCGACCGATGCCAGCCTTGCAGGATTTTCTATCCGAAGAAGAGCGCGACACGGTCCTTCATCAAATCGGTAACGGCCGCTTCTCGACGGCTCAGTTTGTTGAGGTAGTGGCTAGAGAGTTGCCTGCCAAGTATCAGGAGGTCATCAGAGACTATGGTACGGGCGGAAAAGGATCCGGGCGGAACTACTCGGCCAACAGCTTCTTTTCGCAACTGCTGAGGCATCTGACAGAGGATGTGGAGATCACCGATCGGGTCGGCTTTGGACGGGCGCCGAAAGGCTGGGGAAGCCCGAAAATCCAGTTTTGGGCGCTCAACAGAGAAGCTTCAGGCGGCACCACTTTCCCGGACGAGCTTCCGCCGCAACCCGAATATCCCGAAGGCGCTGCAATGCAGGTGACGGTCAACAAGTATGAGCGCAACCGCCTTGCACGAATGGCCTGCCTCGATCATTACGGAGTGACGTGCCAGGCGTGTGATCTCGACTTCGAGAAGATGTACGGTGAACGGGGGGCCGGTTTCATCCATGTGCATCACCGCCGCAAGATCTCGGAAATCGGCGAGCAATACCACGTCGACCCCGTAAACGACCTCGTTCCGGTCTGCCCGAATTGCCACGCGATGATCCATTCGAAGGCCGAAATGATCACCGTCGAAGACGTGCGCCGGCTGATCTCAAAGGCCAGAAATTCTGTGGGAGACCCTATTTTAGAACCGAGACAGCCAAGCCGATCAGGCTGAGGACCACCGCCAGCCAGGAAAACCAAGGTGTGTCTAAAAGGTCATTTGACGCTCTCACGTCGCGTCGCGGCGTTCGAGAGGGCAAAACAAAGCGCTCGAAGGCCGTGTTCATTCCTTCGGCCCTGCCCTTCAGAAATCAGCTTTGGATTAGCACAAATGTTCGCCTTTTGTTCTTTTCTGATAGGAAGACCTAGGTTAAACTGAGTTGGACTAGTGGAGATTCTCAGCGAGGCCGATCGCGATGACGGAACAGCCCAGGACTTTCAGCGAACCGACGATCAGTTGCCCCAGCTGCAAGACGAGCATCAAGCTCAACGAATCCCTTGCGGCTCCATTGATTGCGGCGACGAGAGAGGACTACGAACGCCGCCTTGCTCAGAGCAATGCAGCCATGGCCGCCAAGGAAAATGAGCTGGAGCGCGAGCGAGCCGAGATCGATGCAGCGAAACACGCAATCGAGAGTGAAGTTGCCGAGAAGGTCAGCATTGAACGTGGTCGCATAGAGGCCGACGAAGCCCGCAAAGCCAAATTGTTGGTCTCGGTCGATCTGGAAGAGCGGGACAAGAAGCTGGCGGAACTAAAGGCCACGTTGCAGGCCCGAGATGAAAAACTAGCCGAGGCTCAACAGCAGCAAGCGGAGTTCCTGAAACAGCAGCGCGCGCTGGACGATGAACGGCGTGAGATCGCGCTGACGATCGAGAAGCGCGTCCAGGAGGGATTGGAGCTGGTGCGCTCAAAGGCCAAGACCGAAGCCGAAGAAGGGCTGCGGATGAAGGTCGCCGAGAAGGAGGAGCAGATCTCGGGCATGCAGCGGCAGATTGAGGAATTGAAGCGCCGCGCAGAACAGGGCTCGCAGCAGCTCCAGGGCGAGGTTTTAGAGCTTGAGCTAGAGTCCCTCATAGCCGCCAGGTTCCCAGTCGATATCGTCGAGCCAGTCGCCAAGGGGGAGTTCGGTGGCGATGTCTTGCAGCGCGTCGTCGGACCGGCCGGTCAACAGTGCGGCTCGATCCTTTGGGAATCGAAAAGGACCAAGAATTGGAGCCAGGGGTGGCTGCCAAAACTGAGAAGCGATCAGCGTGCCGCCAAGGCGGACATAGCCTTGATGATTTCAGAAGCCTTACCCCCTGGCGTAGAAACTTTCGACCTGATCGACGGTGTCTACATCGCAAATCCGAGATGCGCGCTTCCTATCGCGGTGATGCTGCGACAATCGCTTATCGCCCTGGCGAACTCTCGCCTCGCCCAGACAGGTCAAGCTTCCAAGATGGACTTGGTCTATGGGTACCTGACGGGCCCACGCTTTCGGCAACGCATCGAAGCCATCGTGGAGAAGTTCTCCGACATGCAGGATGACCTTGCCCGAGAACGCAAGGCCACTACGCGGCTCTGGGCTAAGCGAGAGGCACAGATCCAGAGCGTCATCGAGTCCACAGTCGGTATGTACGGGGACTTACAGGGCATTGCCGGCAAGGTGATGCAGGAGATCGAGAGCCTTCAAATTTTGGCAGTGGAAGGACCATCCGAGAATGATTGATTCCCGCCCCATTGTCTGGCGTTATCGAGCTGGAATAGGGGGAGTCACTCAAATGCACCAGTTGCTAGTTTGTAGCTAGGGCGCCCATCTGGAGAAATGTGAAGCAACCCACGATCGGAAATAAGCGTTAAAATTCAGCAGGTTATATGGTGGGCGATGACGGGCTCGAACCGCCGACATCTTCGGTGTAAACGAAGCGCTCTACCAACTGAGCTAATCGCCCGCTCCGGGCCGGACCTTTAAGCAGTTAGAGCTCTATTCGCAAGGCCCAATGAACAGCCGGCGCACCCGCTATCGGACGGATTTCGCCAATGCCGGCGCACTTGTCAAAAAACCTTCTGCTGATTGCTGTTATGCTCACATGCCGCGCTTGACACCCGCAAACGAACCCCTTATCCAGCGCCCCAACGACGAACACGCCTGACACGTGCTCGTCAGTGCGCGGGTGTAGCTCAGTCGGTTAGAGTGCCGGCCTGTCACGCCGGAGGTCGCGGGTTCGAGCCCCGTCACTCGCGCCATCAAATCAATCACTTAGGTATTGGGGTAGAGGGCAATAGTCTGAATGCCAGGCCGGCAATTCAGACTTTAACCGTTTTTGTTCCCTTTGACGGCTCGCCGTCCAATCGCGTCCGGCGTCGTCGGCGCGCCTCACCATCTCGACCTGGACGGGCATATGGGTCTGTTCGAGCTTCTTCGATTCGGAAAGCGAGTTTCGCCAGCTTCGCCGACAGCGCGGTGCCCTCGACGCCGCCAGCCACGGCCGCCGCAGCGCGTGCGGGGGCCTTGCAAACTGTGGTGACCGGGTTGTTCAGGACCAGGCCGCCGACAGTGATCAGGCAATCCGCGTGTAAACCAGCCGAGCCTTGTACCTTAAGGGCATCCGACGCGAGCGAATCCGACATCACCGAACAGCCGGTCAACTTGACGCTGGTGTTACCGGAGAATAGCGCCTTTGAGGCCGACGGATTAAGCGCCGGCACGCAAGCCTTGAGGCATCCGTGATGAGGGCCACAGCTCTTGCCTGTTCTGAAACCTCCCCGGAGGAATATCGAAGTGAAAATCCGGTCTAGCTCTGGGCCTGAGGTCGGAGGCGCGTGGACGACGATGGTGCCCGTCCCAAGTCCATTTGAGAACGCGAAAGGTGAAAATGCAGTTGGGCAGATGCCCGGCCGCCCCGGTCGGGCGCCTCTCACGCAGGAACCTTAGCAGAGCATTATCGTTGGAGGTCGCGGCACATGGTAAGACTGGAACAATTACTTGACGTGCCGCCGTTGGGTCAAACCCGACAGCCCGCCCGATTAGCTCGGGCGGGCTTTGCGGGAACCAAAATCATTTGCGGTATCGTTTGAATAGCGCCAATCTTCAAAAGGCGTAACATCGCAAGCGTCGTCCGTACCAAGTTGAGGCAAGCGGACGCGTTGGAAGCGATTATGACGCTTTCGCCCCGACGAGGGAGGTAGCCATGCTAGCGCATCGGCACGGTGTGGCGAATTCGGAAGAACTGATCGCTCTCACCAAAGCTCTCAACGAATACTGCGAAAAGCACGGGCTACGGGAAGTTGGCGAGCGCGACGAAATCGCCAAACATTTTATGGCTTTATTTATGAAAGGGATCATCAAGCCCTCCGAACTGGCCGATGGTTTGGACAACTGGCTCGCGGAAGCCTTGAAGAGAAAGCGTTAAGCTTGGGCCGGTGCGGCTACCCAAGGCCGGTTGGAATCCGACACCAGAGACGTAGGGCAACTTCATTAGCTACGACTAATGTCCCGATGCCAGACCGTCGAAAGGTGGCGCATAGTCCGGACTTGCCCCCTTTGCCCAGGTGGGGCAAAAGGCTCGGCCTGTAGCGCAGCCCCCCACCTCGCGCGGGCCGGGCCCCCACGGCATAACTGACGCTGACCAGCCTGTTGCAGAACTTCGGAAGGTAAGCTGAAGCGAGAGCCTAGTGCGCTCGCTGGACAAGATCCTCCAGGGCGAAGTTCGTAGACGGCTCGAGTGCAAAAATGAGCGCCGGCGGCCGATCCAGTGCGTTGGAACGAATCCAGCCACAGTTGCCGGCGCGAACGTCAGGTGGCGCAGCCAGACCTTCTAAGGTCGTTCCTCGCCAGCACCAGTTGGGATCGCCTACTTCGAACCCCCGTGGGGTCCGCCATAGCCGTTCCCGTTGCCGGATTTAAAAAGCTTTCCGTTGTCGGATTTAAAAAGCTTTCCGTTACCCTTACCGGACTTGAAAAGCTTTGGCTTGTAACCCGAGCCGGAGCGGCCGAGGTGAATGTGGTTCTTGTCACCCCATCCATTACCCGGGCGTGTTCCTCCCGATTTGGCAATCGCCCTTGAGTTCAAGCTTGTACCGAGCAGCATTGTGATGGCCGGAGGCGTCACCGCAGCAAAGCGTCCAGCCTGCTTGAGAAAATCGCGGCGCGCCTGGCCCTCTGAAACAAGCTTTTCGGAACCGTTTTCCGAAGGCCTTGTGGTCTCATGTGGCATCTCAGCACTCCTTCCTAGCCATTACGTTAGTTGCGATGTGCAAAGAAAGTAGACCCTCAAAAGGCGTACATATCGCGCGGTGCCCGCCGGCTCTATCAAACGGTGCAGTGAGGCGAAGGTAGCCTAGAGACCAAAGCGTCAGCCTCTCTGACTTCAGTCGCATGAGGCGGGAACATTCCACCGGTCGGCAGGTTGGGTTTCGCGGCGCGATTCCTGCCGAGGCCGCGCCGCTGGGTTGCACAGACCCCGGAGCCCGCTCGTCTTCCCTCAAGGGCGCGCGGGCTCTTGGCCTTCAGAAATTGGAAACCTAATGAGCAACGGCTGGACACTCCAAGCGCTGATAGACGCCTGCATGTCGGTCACCGGCGGCTGTCTCGATTGTCATCGTCATCAAAAGCGCTCCGCGACCGCTTCGGGCCTGATGCTCCCGCCATCTCCGGCCGACGATGAAATGCGCCACTTGTGGTGGCAAGCGTGTGACGCTGACCTATCGGGCGGCCTGTGCTCCACCTTCCCCCTGAACTGCCTCAAGAAAGGATGGCTGCCGGTGGGCCATAGCTGACGCGGCCTTTTCAGGATTCGCCGCTTGCCTACTTTCCCGTTCTCCGAAGCAGATCCGATTCAATTTCCCGGCCCTCCACCAAAAAGCGCTGACGTCGTCATTATCGGTGGGGGCGTTATCGGCGTGACGACAGCGCTTTTTCTTGCGCGGCGCAACATCTCGGTGACGCTGTTGGAAAAGGGACGCATCGCCGCCGAACAGTCCTCCCGCAATTGGGGATGGATCCGCAAACAGGGACGCGATGCGGACGAACTGCCGATCGTGATCGAGGCGTCCCGTCGTTGGCGGCAGCTGGCTGAGGAATGCGGCGAAGACATCGGCTTGAAGCAGACAGGCGTGACTTACCTGGCAGGCTCCGACCGCGAAATGGCCCGCTTCGAAAAATTCATGAAGATCGCTGCCGTCCATGAGATCGACACGCGCCTGCTGAACGCACGGGAAACCGCCGGTCTCATCAAAGGCATGTCGCGCAGTTTCAAGGGCGCGATGACAACGCCTTCCGACATGCGGGCGGAGCCTTGGCTGGCCGTGCCGGCACTCGCCCGGCTTGCCGCCCGCAGGGGCGTCAAGATTGTGGAGAATTGCGCGGCGCGAGCCCTGGAAATCTCGGCCGGGAGGATCAGCGGTGTGTGGACAGAGGCGGGTCACATCGAGACGTCGAGCGTTCTGCTCGCCGGCGGTGCGTGGTCTTCCCTGTTCCTGAGAAGACATGGCGTTTCCATTCCCCAGCTCAGTGTAAGGTCGACCGTCGCGGCAACCGAGGCGATGCCTGAAGTCTATGCAGGAGCCGCGGCAGGAGAGCATATCGCTTTCAGACGCCGACTGGATGGCGGATACACGCTCGCTGCCGGAGGCAGTCATTTGCTTCACCTTGGCCCGGACGCATTCCGGCATGCGAAGAAATACCTTCCCGCGCTCATGGCCAATCCTTTCGGCTCACGCTATTCGCCGGCTGCGCCGGCGGGCTACCCGGATGGCTGGTCGACGCCGCGTCACTGGGCGCCGGATTCGCAAAGTCCTTTCGAAAGAATGCGGGTGCTAAATCCGGCTCCCGAACGTTCTGGTCTGCGTTCCATCGAGCGCAATTTCAGGCGCCTGTTCCCACAGCTCGACGCGGTGCGCCTAAAGGCAAGCTGGGCTGGCATGATCGACGCGATGCCGGATGTCGTTCCCATTGTGGACAAAGTGCAGGCGATAGCTGGCCTTATCGTCGCAACGGGCATGAGCGGTCACGGCTTCGGTATCGGACCCGGAATCGGCCGCGTCGTCGCCGACATGATCCAGGGAAACCAGATCGGGCACGATCTCACCCGCTTTCGCCTGTCGCGCTTTTCTGACGGAAGCGCCATTCGGCCGGGTCCGGCCCTCTAGAGCAGTCACCGACCGGCCAGCCTGTGAGCAGCAAAATTCTTCAGCTGCGCTTCGGCGCCCCTGTTCACTCGCCCAATATCACACCGGAGGCGACAATCTGCGCGGTTCGGGCGGTGAGCTTCTCGCGCTTTACAAGCGTGGGCTTTTTATAGGGCGTTTTCATCTCACCGTTCCGGGCAACCAGGCTGCCTGTGCTGGTCAAGACGGTGAACGCGCTGGCACTGCTTGCGTTCCGCAGGGCGCGTTGACGGGTTGGAGGTGAGCCCTCTAGTGTGGGCGCGCTCGCTGCACCGGTGGCGCCGCATTTGCCGATATAAAGTCTGCTCCAGTGCCTTGCGGGCCCCGCTTGTAGATCAGCCGAATGACAAGTCCGGCATATCCAATCTGGAGAATAATCATCGCAAGCATAGCGCAGCCAAGCGCCTTCCAGGCGGAGCCGGTTTGCAGCCCGACCCAGATTGCGACCGTGAACGAACTCGCGAACATGCCCACCAGAAATTGCGGAAAATACATCGCCAGTACCCTCGACCCTTAAAGCGCCCGCCGCTCCATCGCGGAGCGGCGGGCCCCCCCAAATACCCCCCGGCTACCGAGGCACAGTCCACCCCGGCATTGCTGACAGTGCAATTGCGATGCCAGACACGGTGGCCCATTACGGGACACCTATGCCGTTGATGCAAGTCGTTGGCGCCGATTAATATTAACCGTGGCTAATATGCAACCCTGGGGCCGTGAGAGACCAACTTCTGTGAGTTGTGGTCAAGCCGATGGCCGGCTAGCGCCGCTGAAACGCCACGCGACATTTAGCGGCTTCAACCGCGCGCCAGCAGCGCCTCGACTTCCTGGAGCGTCGGCATGGAAGGCGCGGTGCCCGGCCGGGTCACCGAAATGCCTGCGACGGCACAGGCGAAGCGCACCGACTCCAGCGGCTCGACGCCCTTGGCAAGCGCCGCCGCAAGTCCACCATTGAAGGCGTCGCCCGCCCCCGTGGTTTCGATTACAGGGCCGGCACTGACGGCGCCGACGTGATCGGATCGCTCCCTGGTGTGCAGCAGCGCGCCCTTCTCGCCAAGCGTCACGATCACGGCGCCGACGCCCTTTGCCAGCAGGCTGTCGGCGGCGCGGCGGGCATCGTCGACCGAAGAGACGGCGATGCCGGTCAGCCCCTCGGCCTCGGACTCGTTGGGTGTGACGTAGTCGCAAAGCGCGTAGATGCTGTCCGGCAGGGTGGCGGCCGGCGCCGGGTTAAGAATGGTAGTCACCCCTGCCCCGTGCGCAATTTGCAAGGCTTTCAGCGCCGCGTCGATCGGCTGCTCGAGCTGGGTGACGAAGACGCCCGCCGAGCGGATCAGGTCGGCATGCGCCTCGATGTCAGCGGACGAGATCAGCATCGCAGCACCCGGGCTGACGATGATGGCGTTGTTGCCGCTGCCCTCCTCGACAAAGATATAAGCCGCCCCGGTGTAGCTGTCCGGCGTGTCGATGACCGCGCTCTTGACGCCCGCATCCTTCCACGTCTGCTTGGCCATGTCGGCGAAGGCATCGATGCCGAGCCGGGTCAGGAAGGTGATATCGGCGCCGAGTTTGCCGGCTGCGACCGCCTGGTTCGAGCCCTTGCCGCCGGGTCCGAGCTTGAACGAATTGCCGAGGATCGTCTCGCCCATGCGCGGCTGGCGGTCGGCGCGATAGGCGGTGTCGGCGACGAAGACACCCAGGATGACGACTGGCTTGCTGGCGGACATCTCCTTACTCCGCATCCGGCGGAATGACGCCCTTGCGGAAGGCAAAGCAGCCATAGAAGCGGCGCTCACCGGTCTGGATGACGCAATACGCCTTCTTGGCCCGCTCGTAGAAGGCGTAGCGCTCGATCGAGATCATCGGCCAGGGTTTGCCCTCGGCCGCGTCGATTTCCTGCTGCACCTCCTTCTGCACCGGCGGGATCTCGTTCGGCTTGCCGACGATCTCCATGCGCGCGGCCGCGTCGTTGACGAAGCTGTCCAGCGGATAGAGCGACAGCACCGCCTTCACCACTTCGGCCGCCGGCGCATCGATGCGCAGCAGCTTGCCGAGCACCGTCTGCTTGGCGACGGAGTCGGATGGGAAATTGGTGTCGGCGATGATCAGGTCGTCGCCGTGCCCCATCGCCCGCAGTGCCTGGAGCACGTCGGCGTTGAGCAGCGGATTGATCCCTTTGAGCATTGGGTTTCCTCGATGTGTGTTTGCGGTCAGAGACGCTTGCCGGTCCCTGCGTCGAAGAGATGGACATGGTCGAGCCGCGGCCTGAGCTTCAGCGTATCGCCAGGCTTGAAGTCGTGACGCTCGCGGAACAGCGCCACCATCTCGCCCTCGCCGAAGCGCACGAACACCAGGGTTTCCGAGCCGGTCGGCTCGACCACCGAAATCGTGGACGCCACACCGTCGGGATGGATCTCCAGATGCTCGGGCCGCACACCATAGACGACGGCCTGGCCGTCCGCCGCGGCGATGCTGGCAGGCATCGGAAAGGCCGAGCCTGCTATGTCGACCTCCGGCTTTTCACCCTTCTTCACCGTGCCCTTCAGCAGGTTCATCGCCGGCGAGCCGATAAAGCCCGCGACGAACAGGTTGGCCGGCCGGTCGAACAGTTGCAGCGGCGCGCCGATCTGCTCGATGCGGCCATCGCGCATCACCACGATCTTGTCGGCCATGGTCATGGCCTCGATCTGGTCGTGTGTGACGTAGATGGTGGTGGTCTTCAGCCGCTGATGCAGTTCCTTGATCTCGGTGCGCATCTGCACGCGCAGCTTGGCATCGAGGTTTGAGAGCGGCTCGTCGAACAGAAACACCTGCGGGTTGCGCACGATCGCGCGGCCCATGGCGACGCGCTGGCGCTGGCCGCCGGAAAGCTGGCGCGGATAGCGCTTGAGATAGGGATTGAGGTCGAGGATGTCGGCCGCACGCTTCACCCGCTCGGCGACGATGGCCGGATCGGTGCCGCGCAGCTTCAGCGCGAAAGCCATGTTCTGCTCCACCGTCTTGTGCGGATAGAGCGCGTAGTTCTGGAACACCATGGCGATGTCGCGCTTGGCCGGCGGCAGGTTGTTGACGATGCGGTCGCCGATCGAAATCGTTCCGCCGGAAACCGTTTCCAGCCCCGCCACCATCCGCAGCAGCGTGGACTTGCCGCAGCCCGAAGGGCCGACCAGGACGACGAATTGACCGTCGGCGATATCGACGCTGACCTCATGTAGAACCTTGACGGTTCCGAAAGCCTTGGCCACATTGGCGATCGCGACTTGAGCCATTGTCTCCCCTATCTTTTTCGGTGAAGCTAGCCATTGCCAACGGCAAGGGCAAGTCGGTATCTTATAGATAAAAAGCCAATCTTGTTGACAAGGTAATCGATTACGCGAATAGTGACGAGTGCCAATCCGAATGCCGGTCCTTGTCCCGAAAATCGGATCTCCAGGCGACGCAGGGTGGGGTCCCACGCTGCCCTATGGTATAGGAGAACCGCAGACGTTTCGACGTCCGAGAGATTGGCAGAATCAATTCACGACTGAAGTTCTGGGAGGAACCTTGAGATGAGAGTCGATCTTTACGAAAAACTGGTGCGCGCCGGGGCGACCCGCCGCGATTTGCTGAAGGGCGCGGCCAGCATGGCGGCGCTCGCAGCGGCGTCCGGCACGGGGCTTGGCGCGCTGACCAGGCCGGCGGCTGCCGCCGACGACCTGCGCGCGAAAATCCTGCAGATACCCGGCGTCGGCAAAGGCCAGCCGACGGACGCCGACTTCCAGAAAGTCGGTGAGCTCTGCCTGGAAGCGACCAAGGCCAACGTCAAGCAAGGCGAGTTCGCCGGTGTCGAGCTCACCTTCATGGGCCTCAACAACCAGAACCTGCACAACGTGCTGTTCCGCGGCTTCCTGAAGCCGTGGGAGGCCTATACCGGCGCCAAGATCAGCTGGATCGACCTCGCCCAGGCCGACTACAACGCCCGTCTGCAGCAGTCGATCGCGACCAAAACCGTCGACTTCGACATCATCGAGATGGGTGCGCCCTTCGAGGGCGACGTCTGCGGCAAGGGCCTCACCTCGGAGATGCCCGACTGGGTCAAGAAGCAGATCGACATGGACGATCTCGTCAACTACCTCAAGCCGCCGGTCGGCACCTGGGACGGCAAGCAGTATCGCGTGACCATCGACGGCGATACGCACAACTTCAACTACCGCACCGACGTATTCTCCGATCCCGATCTCGCCAAGGCCTGGAAGGAGAGCGGCGCGACGACCGAATGGGGCGTGCCTAAGACCTGGCAGGAAGTGCAGGCCGTCACAAAGTTCCTCAAGGGCAAGCAGTTCAAGGGCCAGGACGTCTATGGCTATCTCGACGCGCCCAAGCCCTGGGGCGGCTTCGGTTTCTACTTCCTCGGCAGCCGCGCCTCTGCCTATGCCAAGCACCCCGACGACAAGGCCTGGCTGTTCGACCCGGATACGATGAAGCCGCGCATCAACAACCCGGCTTGGGTGCGGGCCATCCAGGACGTCATCGACGCCCTGCCCTCGGAGCCGCCGGATCAGATCAACGCCGATCCGAACACCACCGGCTTCCAGCAGTTCCTTGCCGGCACGGGCTCGATGATCCCCTGGTGGGGCGATATCGGCTCCAACGTCAAGACCAACGACTCCTCGGTCATCGGCGACGTCACCGGCTTCTCGATCCTGCCGGGCTCGGACGACGTCTACAATTCGAAGACCGGCAAGTGGGACAAGCTGGCCAGCGGCCCGAACTATGCGCCGAACTGCGCCTATCTCGGCTGGGGCGTCTACGTCATGGCCCGCGTCGACAGCGACGAGAAGAAGAAGAAGGCGGCGTGGTCGGCGGCGGCCCATCTCGGCGGCAAGGATCTGTCGCTGTGGTGCGCGGCCTATCCTTCCGGCTTCCAGCCCTACCGCAACTCCCATTTCAACATTCCGGAATGGGTGGCGGCCGGCTATGACGAGGCCTTCATCACCTCCTATCTGAAGTCGGAGGGCGACTCCTACAACCATCCGAACGCCGCGATCGAGCCGCGCATCCCCGGCATCTTCCAGTACTACAGCGCCGCCGAGGATATTCTGGCCAACACCTTCGCCGGCAAGATGAAGGCGCAGGAAGGTGCGGATGCCATCGCCGCCGCCTGGGAGAAGCTGACCGACCAGATCGGCCGCGAGAACCAAATCAAGCTCTACAAAGCCTCGCTCGGCATGTAGGCTGTCCCATGAGAAGTCGCGGGGCCCGCCCCGCCGGGGCGCGGCCCGCGGGGGAGGCCGCAAAGCGCGGGGAGTTGGATAAAACACATAAAAGAAAAAAGGCTAAGGAGTTTTTAATAGGCTATTGGAAA